>JASEFX010000001.1:0-217 GCA_030018265.1 Candidatus Saccharicenans sp. | reverse complement strand
CTTCCAGTCGCCAAAAACTCCGAGCCTGATGAACTCTTCGCGTTGAATATCAATGTATTTGAGGGCGTATTTCCGGCATTCTTCTCTGATATCGGTAACCGCCAGGTGTTTTTTCCTTTCGCCCAGGAGCTGGTCAACCCGGATCTCTATCGGCAGCCCGTGACAATCCCAGCCAGGCACAAAGGGAGAAAGATATCCCATCATCGTCCGTGATTTA
>JASEFX010000019.1 GCA_030018265.1 Candidatus Saccharicenans sp. | reverse complement strand
TATCTATGAAGAAAATCGCCTGGTTTCTTTCGCTTTTTCTGGCGGTTGAGCTGGTCGCGCTTCCGTCCGTCATCTCGGCGCTTCAGGCTGGCGAAAAATCCGCAGCCGTTTTTAAGGTGCCGTTTGAATTCCGGGCTGCCGGCAAGAAAATTCCCGCTGGCGAATACTGGTTCGGTTTTAACCAGTCCGGGAAACTGGTGCTGCGGCAGGTTTCTACCGGGAAGGAGCTCGAGTTAACCATACAGGAAAAAATGACTCCGCCCGAGCAGCCGGCGGCTGAACCGCGTCTGGTGTTTGACGAGGTCGGGGATTTTGCTCCTTCCTACACGGAGTATTTTACGGTTTATGTGCTCTCACAGATCTGGCTTTCAGGAGAGGAAGGCTATCGGATTCACACCACCAGAGGCGCTCATAAAGAAAAGGTGATAGCGGGCAGCCCGGCCAGGTAATCGCATCTGAGAAGTGCGTTTTTGAAGTTAGCCAGGGTGAAGGGCAGTCCTGCGGGAAAGAGGTTAGTTTATGTTTTTCTCTGAGCGGGTGCTATTTTATAATAAGATTAAAGCGAGATGGTTGCGCGCTAAGCTTAACCGTACAGAATCCAACTCCGGCAGGAAAACTCTTTTTTTCACCACAGAAGGCGGTGCTTCTCCGGAAAAGGGGGTTTTTTTTCAGTCGGAATCATGTTAAAATAACATCACCCGCAGGCGCGGAGAGGTGCTGGAGTGGTCGATCAGGGTCGCCTGCTAAGCGATTGTACCAGTGAAAGCTGGTACCGCGGGTTCGAATCCCGCCCTCTCCGCCATTTAATTTTTATTTCCTCAATACTCTCCCGGACGTTTACTGCTCGATAAACCCTCTTTTTCTGAGGAGAGGTTCCTTTCTTGGCTCTCGGCCGCGGAATTTAATGTACTGTGTGAGGAAATCGGCCGAGCCGTACTTTTCCAGGATCTCCTTCCTGAATTTGAGTGCCGTGGGCTGGTCGAACAGGCCTCTCTCCTTGAAGGCTTCAAAAGCGTCGCTGTCGAGAACCTCAGCCCAGATGTAAACGTAGTAGCCGGCCGCATAGCCGCCGGAGAAGATGTGCTGGAAGTAGGTGCTGCGGTACCGGGGAGCGATCGCTTCGATCAGGCCGAGTTTGTTCAGAACCTGTCGTTCGAAGTCGTTAACTTCATAATCCTCTTCAAAAATGGTTTTGTGCCAGTGGAGGTCGAGGAGTGCGGCGGCCAGGTATTCAGTTGAGGCAAATCCCTGATTGAATAGCGAGCTGTTTCTGATCCGGGTGATCAGCGAGTCAGGAATAACCTCGCCGGTGGCGTAATGCCTGGCGTACATTTTCAGGAATTCCGGTTCGGTAACCCAGTTTTCCATAATCTGGGAGGGAAGTTCCACTCCGTCGCGCGGGACGAAACGATTGTTGTATTTGCCGTTCGACAGCAGAGTGGCCAGGGCGTGTCCGAATTCGTGGAAGGCGGTCTCGACTTCAGTCAGCGAAAGCAGCGCCGGTAGCTTCTCGGTCGGACGGGTGAAGTTGCAGTTGATTGTGGCCAGCGGAGCTATTCTTTTTCCTTTTTCGTCATAGCTCTGGCGACGGATGGCTCCGGACCAGGCTCCGCTTCTTTTCGTAGCCCTGGGGAAGAAGTCGAGGTAGAGGAGCCCCACATGCTGTCCGTTTTTCTCCTTGACCTCGTAAACTTCGACTTCCGGATGATAAACCGGGATGTTGTTCAACTTTTCGAATTTCAGACCGTAAAGCAGTCCGGCCAGGGTGAACATCCCGTCCCGGACGTTGTCGATGGAAAAATACGGACGGACTTCTTCATCATTGAGGTCGTACTTTCTCTGCCGCAATTTTTCCGCGTAGTACCACCAGTCCCAGGGAGCGATTTTAATGCCGGCTCCTTCTTCATCGGCAATCTGTTGCATCTCGGCCAGCTCTGCCCTGGCTCGCCTCAGTGCATACTGCCAGAGTTCCATCAGGAATTCTTCCACCCTTTCGGGTGTGCGGGCCATGTTGACCTCAATGGTGTAATGGGCAAAGGTCGGATAGCCTAATAATCTGGCCCGTTCGGTGCGCAGCGCGATGATTTTTTTGATAATTTCCTTGTTGTCATATTCGTTGTAGCGGTCGCCGCGGCTCAGATAGGCTTCATACAGTCGCTGACGCAATTCGCGGTTTCTGGCGTAGGTCAGAAAGGGGATCATGCTGGGAACCTGAGTGGTAAAAACCCATTTCCCCTCGAGTCCCATCTTCCTGGCTGTTTCGGCCGCGCTGTCGATCACGTTTTGGGGGAGTCCGGCCAGGTGTTTTGGATTTTCTATCACCAGCCTGGAGCTGTTGGTTTCCTGAAGCACGTTGTTACCGAACCTGAGTGTTAGCATCGAAAGTTCGCTGTTGATCCGGCGAAGCTTCTCTTTATCCTCCGGACCGAGCAGCGCGCCGGCGCGGACAAAATCCTGGTAGATCTTTTCCAGAAGGAATTTTTCTTCCGGACCAAGCTTCAGGCGAGCTTTCCGGTCATAAACCGCTTTAATCCTGGAAAACAGCTTTTCATTCAGGTAGATGTTCGAACGATGCTGGCTGACCAGAGGGGTGGTCTGTTCGGCAATTTTCTGAAGTTCCGGCGAAGTGTGCGAACTCTGAAGGACACCGAACACCGCCTGCACTCTTTCCAGAAATTTTCCGCTGCGGTCAAAAGCCAGGATGGTGTTTTCAAAAGTCGGTGGCTGTGGATTATTGACGATCGCTTCGATCTCTGCCTGGTGCAGCTCTATGCCCTTCTTTATCGCCGGCAGGAAATGTTCATTTTTAATCCTGTCGAAGGGCGGAACTTCAAACGGCGTGTTGTAAGCTGAAAAGAACGGGTTGTCCTTTTCCTGAGCCGGAAGCGGTCTGACCGGCAGGAAGAGAATGGCGGCAAGCAAAAGCAGGAAAGTAAAAAATTTCGACCACGCTTTTCGCGGCATGATGGAATTCATCGTTTATCCCTCCCTGAATATAAAAATAAACATCACCTTTAGATTATATTCTTTCAGCCGGATGTTAAGTCAAGATCTTATTGAATCTGATTCAGGGAGAGGCTTTTCAGGTAAAAGGAAAAGGTCTCGCTGCCCGGGTCTTCAGGCTTCCGGACTATCTTCATTTAAGAGAAAAGGTGCGGCCGACGGATAATCGGGAATAGCCTGAAGAAGTCAGATTGACACTGCAGGTTGAGGTTTTATAAATTGAGCTTAAAGAACAGGATGAGGTGAGAGGATGAGGTTTAACTTTTTTTCAGATAACCGGCGTTTTTCGTGTTGCGTGGCTGTTTTCCTTTTATTTTCAATTTTTCTACTTGCCGGATGCTGGCAGCGGTCTGCAGTTGAGGATAAACTTGATGATACCTTCAAGCTTTTTTCAGACCCGCCGGCTGAATTCCGTCCGGCTCCGCTCTGGGTCTGGAACGAAGAGATGACTCCGGAGAAAATAAAAACCCAGCTTGAGGACCTGAAAGAAAAGGGTTCTGGCGGAGTTTTTGTCCATCCAAGGCCCGGGCTGATCACACCCTATCTTTCGGAAGAGTGGCTCGGACTTTTCAGGTATGCGGTCACCATCGGAGGTCAGCTCGGGCTTAAGGTCTGGATTTATGACGAGAATTCCTATCCTTCAGGTTTTGCCGGCGGACTGGTGCCGGCGGCCAGACCGGAGTTTGTGCGCTCCGGTCTTAAAGCGACGATTCAGAAAATTCCCTCCCTGGCTGGAGTGAAGGAGCCGATCTGTCTTCTCCAGCAGCAGGGGGAAAAGTTTTTGGACATAACAGACAGGGTAAAGGCCGGGGAAAAAGGATGGCCGGAGGGCCGCTACTGGCTTTTTGAGGTTGTCCGTCAGGAACCTTTTCCCTGGTACGGAGGTTTCACTTACGTTGACCTGATGCGGCCGGGGGTGACTGAAGTTTTTCTGCATCTCACGCTCGAAGCTTATAAGAGAGTGGCGGGCGAGGAATTCGGGCGAACAATTCCGGGAAGTTTTCAGGACGAAGCGGAAATCGCTCCGGCCGGAGGGTCGATGGCCGTCAATTACACGCCGGCGATTTTCTCCGAGTTCAGCCGGCGCCGCGGTTACGAGCTTCTTCCGGAACTTCCGGCGCTTCTGGAAGAAACAGGCGATTTTCAACAGGTGAGGCATGATTTTTACCTTACCTGCCTGGAGCTTTTTGTCGAAAACTGGGCCAGGCCGTATTATGATTATTGCGCCCGTAATAACCTCCAGCTTACCGGTCATTACTGGGAGCACGACTGGCCGGTGCCCAGGGTTAATCCTGACAACATGGCTCTCAGCGCCTATGCCCGGATGCCCGGCATCGATATCCTGATGAACGAGTGGAGTTTTGACGTTCACGCTCAATTCGGAAATGCCCGGGTGGTGCGGGAACTCAGGAGCGTGGCCAATCAACTCGGTCGGAAACGCACTCTTTCGGAAACCTACGGGGCCAGCGGCTGGGATTTGAGCTTCTTCGACCAGAAAAGAATCGGCGACTGGGAATATGCCCTCGGGGTTAATTTCTTAAACCAGCATCTCAGTTTTTCCACGATAGCCGGCGCCCGCAAAAGAGACCATCCGCTTTCCTTTTCTTACCATGAGCCCTGGTGGTCAGCCTATCGATTGATGAACGATTATTTCGGACGACTGTCAGTGGCTATGAGTTGCGGCCAGCAGCTGAACAGAATCCTGGTGATTGAGCCGACCACTTCCGCCTGGATGTATTATTCGCCTGCGCTCAGGAACGAAAACTTCGCGAGAATTGGCCAGGCTTTCCAGGATTTTGTTCATCAGCTCGAAAGTCTTCAGGTGGAATATGACCTTGGAAGCGAGTTTATCATAAGAGAACACGGAAGCGTGGAAGACAGAAAGTTCAGGGTGGGGGAAAGAGCCTACGAGCTGGTGATACTTCCTCCCGGAACCGAAAACCTGGAGGAGTGGACCGCAAGCCACCTCCAGGATTTTCTGAAAAATGGCGGGCAGGTTCTTTCCTGGGCCGCTGACTCGCTGCGTCTGGGAGGCCGGCCCTCATCTCTGGCCGGAGAACTTGCATCCTGGCGCGGATACAGGAAAATGGCCGGAGAGCAGCTTACGGCGGGGCTGATAAAAAAGCACTCTGGTGCCGCGAAAGAAATAGAATTCAGGAATCTTTCCGTGGAGAGAATGATCTTTCATCATCGCCGTCAGTTTAAGGACGGACAGCTTCTTTTTCTGGCCAACGTCAGCGCTGAGCAGCCGGCCTCCGGTCAGGTCATTCTCCGGGGAAGGTCGGTGGAAAAGTGGGATGCTTTTTCCGGCAAAGCTTTTCCTTACCCGGCTGAAATAAAAAGGGGAAAAGCTGTGGTCAGATTTTCGCTTAAACCCGGAGAAAGCCTGCTTCTGGCTATCTATCAGCGCGGAAAAAATCGCCTGAAGCCTTCATCCGAGGAAAAAATTCAGGCGGGTGAAATTCTGAAGATTTCCCCGACCGAAGTGGAAAGACTTGACCCGAATGTGTTGACTCTGGATTACTGCGACCTCCTGATCGGCTCCCGCCGGGAAGAGGATCTTTATTTTTACCGGGCGCAGCAGAAAACCTACCAGGCTCACGGCTGGGGACGGAATCCATGGGATTCAGCCGTTCAGTTTCAGGACACGATAATTTCAAAGAATTGTTTTCCTGCTGGCAGCGGTTTTTCGGCTGAATATCATTTTCAGGTAATGCCGGGAGTGAACTTAAAATCGTTGCGGCTGGTGGTGGAAAGGCCCGAAATTTTCCGGGTCTCGGTCAACGGCCGCCAGCTCGAACCGATTCCCGGTGAATACTGGCTTGACCGAAATTTCGGTCTCTACCGGCTGGATGGAGTTGCTAGGTATGGTTTGAATGTGGTCAGACTCACAGTCAGTCCGTTTAACCTTCTGGCGGAACTTGAACCGGTCTATGTGCTTGGAGATTTTTCGCTCAAACCTGAAAGAAAAGGTTTTCTGGTCGTTCCGTCCGCCAGGCTTAAAACCGGTTCCTGGAAGGGTCAGGGGCTTATCTTCTACGGACACCGTGTAGCGTATGATGCGGAACTTACAGTGGAGGAACAGGAGATTGGAAAATACAATTTTATCTTCGGGGCGGGACGCTGGCAGGGAGCGCTGGCTGAAATTCTGGTTAACGGCAGGGCTGCCGGTTTTTTTCTCAGCCAGGAAGATAGAGTCGATATCACTCATAGCCTGTTACCCGGGAAGAACAAACTCCGGTTTGTCATTTACGGGACTTTGAAAAACACTCTCGGTCCCCATCATTTGAACCCGCCACCCGGAAGAGCCTGGCCTGACGCGTTCCGCCGGGCTCCTGAGGGTGGACAACCGGCCGGAAGCGAGTATAATGTTCTGGATTACGGGCTTTTTGATTTTTTACTCATAGAAAAACACTCTGAGAAATAGCTCATATACAGACATGAATAAAAAAATAGGTTTTGACAGCCAGTTTTACTTAAAGGAGCAGAAAGAAGCGATTTATCGCCGTCTCCAGCTCTTTCCTGAAAAACTATATCTGGAATTTGGCGGCAAAATAATCAATGATTTTCACGCGGCCAGAGTGCTGCCGGGCTATGACCCGAACATCAAGATTAAACTGCTGCAGGAACTGCGCGACAGCATCGACATCATTCTCTGCATCTACGCCGGTGACATCGAAAGAAGAAAAATGCGGGCTGATTTCGGCATTACCTATGATGCTGATACGTTGAAGCTGATTGACGAACTCGGGGAGTACGGGCTGAAGGTGACGGCGGTGGTAATTACCAGATATCAGGAACAGGCTTCCGCCAGGGTTTTCAAGAACAAGCTCGAACGCCAGGGGATAAGAGTGTACACCCACAGTTATACCCGGGGGTATCCGACCGATGTCGAGGTGATCGTCAGCGATGAAGGATACGGAGCGAATTCCTTCATCGAAACCACCCGGCCTCTGGTGATCGTCAGCGGTCCAGGCCCGGGAAGCGGCAAGCTGGCCACCTGTCTTTCGCAGCTTTATCATGAACACAAAAGGGGAATCAAAGCTGGCTACGCCAAGTTTGAAACTTTTCCCATCTGGGATCTACCGCTCAAGCATCCGGTAAACGTGGCTTATGAAGCGGCCACGGCCGACCTGGGCGATTTCAACATGGTGGACCCCTTTCACCTTGAAGCCTATAACCAGCGGGCCATAAATTACAACCGGGATGTCGAAGCCTTCCCGCTGTTGAAAAGGATTCTAAGCCGGATTGCCGGAGATGGTTTCATCTACAAATCTCCCACCGACATGGGGGTTAACGTCGTCAGCCGGGGAATAGTCGACGATGAAGTGGTTCAGGAAGCTGCCCGGCAGGAGATCATCAGACGTTATTTTCGTTATCAATGTGAATATGTGCTCGGGTTCACCGAGCTGAGCACGCTGGAAAGGGCTGAGCTGTTGATGAAAGAACTCAACCTGAAACCCGAAGACAGGGCTGTGGTGCCGCTGGCCAGACAGGCGGCAGTTGAGGCCAAGGAAAAGGGAAAAGGCCACAACGGAATTTATGTCGGCGCGGCTCTGGAACTGAGGGATGGCCGGATGGTCAAAGGCTACAACTCCCCGTTGCTTCATGCAGCTTCGAGCGCTGTGCTGAACGCTCTAAAATTGCTGGCTGGAATTCCGGAACACATTCATCTGCTTTCTCCAGCCACTCTCTCCCAGGCAGCTTACCTCAAACAGAACATCTTTGGCGGAAAAGCGCTGAGCCTGGACCTGACCGAAGTGCTTACCTGTCTGGCGCTCACCGCCCCGGCCAGCCCGGCCACTCAGCTGGCCATGGATAAATTGAAGGAGCTCAGAGGTTGCGAGATGCATCTCACTCATATGCCCACGCCCGGAGATGAAACTGGACTGCGGCGACTGGGCATCAATCTCACCAGCGACCCGGCTTTTGCTTCAAGAAATCTGTTCCCGGGATGATCTCTGAGAGGAAGTGAAATGTCTGAGACCGGCAGGTTTTTTGTGCGGGCTCTTTTAAAACCCTGGCGGCAGCGAGAATTATTTCTTGAATTTAAGGAAAGAAAACCGCTAACGAAGACTCTTTTACTTCTGGTTTTTATTAGCCTGGCTTTAAGCCTTACTTCTTTTATCCAGGCTGCCTGCGGTCATTTTCCGGCTGTGCCAGTTATCTTACCTTTCGACCCTGACAACTATTTTGTCTGGCAGGCAGCGCTGGCAATACCGTGGGTAATCTTTTGCTGGCTGACAGTTTCAGTTTTAACTGGCTTGATGCTCGGTGTAATCGCAGGTCGTTCCAGCCAGGTCAGATGGAAAGAAATGCTGATTCTTTCCGGGCTGGCTCTGGCCGATTTTCTTTTTGTAATCTGGCTTATTCATCTCCTGACAGCAGTTTTTTATCTCCTCGGGATGTCGCAGAAGGAATGGGTGGACCTCCTATCTGAACCCGGCTGGTTTCAGACATTGTATCTGATGCTGCTCATCGTCGCTGTTTTCACAGGCTGGCTGGCTATGAATTTTAGTCTTGTTAAATCAAAATATGCGGGGAAAGCGGTCAGCTTCCTGGCGGCCACTTTCGGTTATTCGGTCGCTCTGGTTTTGCTGGCGGTCTTTCTCAGATGAGTGATTTCCATGGAAGTTAATTTCAGAAAATTCAGAATCGATGATTATGATCGGGTGATCGAACTCTGGAAGCAATGCGGGTTGCCGCTGAAACCCCGGGGACGGGACAGCCGTGAGGAAATCAGCCGGCAGCTCGAGCTGCCGCAGGTGATTTTTCTGGTGGCGGAAGCCGGAGGCCGCGTCGTCGGCACGGTGCTGGCAACTCACGACGGCCGCAAGGGCTGGATCAACCGGCTGGCGGTGGACCCGGCATTCCGTCGTCAGGGACTGGGTCAGAAGCTTGTCCGCCTGGCTGAAGAAGAGCTGGAGAAGGCCGGGCTGAAAATGTTCGCCGCTCTGATAGAAGAAGTCAATCTGGCTTCCATCCAGCTTTTCCAGAAGCTGGGTTATGAATTCCATCCGGAAATAAAATATTTTACCCGCAAAGAATCATCAGAAATTTGAAGGCGAAGGTCTTTCGCGGCAGCCATAATCTGTCGGGTAAACCCGGGTGATGGTCTCTTTTCAGCTCTGATTTTTAACCCGCCGGCTGAATTCAAAAAGCGCTTCCCGCACCTCGCGATGACTGAGAGCCGGTCCGTCCTGTGGCGAGTCGATGATGCGGTAATCGAAGAATGGACAATTTCCTTCGTACCAGCGCTCTGAAACCGGCCGGCCAAGTTTTTCTCTCTTTTCTTTCTCTAGCTGGTTGAGCAGGCTGCCGAAACCGCGGAGGTTTACTCCGGCCTCCGGGTCCACTCCAATGATGAACCGTCGGTTTCCAAAATTACTGAGAAGGAAGGTGAAGCCCCGTCCGAGTGGAGAATTAAAAACATCCCTCCGGGCCCATTCCTTCAGAAGAAAACTCTTAGGATTTATCACAATCAGTCCATCCACCAGACGACTTCCGTTCTTCTGGCTGAGCGGCAGGGTTAACTGAATTTTTTCAGCTTTTTCCAGGTCCTCCTGGTAGCTGAAATAATCATCCTCCACCCGGTGCATGGCTTTCTCGTAGCGGTCGATGCCTTCAAAAAGCAGACGGCAGTCGACCAGATCCCGGCCTATCATGGCCTGTTCGTAAAGCAGCTTGATCATTCTGAGTCCTTCCTGAACTCTTTCCTGGCTGGCTTCTTCTTCCGGCTTCTGGATGTTTACGAACAATGCCCGGAGCACGGCGTAGGGAGTGGAGCTCAGGTCGACGGTCTTCGGTATCGTGGCCGAATCCACCAGCCTGGCGTAATCGGCGACCTTTTTCATCGCCGGGTCCACTTTTCTTTGCTCCAGAAGCTTGAGGCTGAGAAAGATAGAGCTGATCGCGTCGAAGTCAGGCAGGCGGTGGGTGATGATGGTAAGTTTTCCGGTGGATTCAGGAATATGTTCGAGCACCAGCTCCGGATGTTTCACCACCAGCGAAGCCGCGCACTCAGCCTCAGCTTCAGGCTGATGATGGTCAATGATGCCGGGCACAGTTTTCAGCCCAACGTCGAGAACGAGAGTTTCAGGTTGAGGGTTGAATTCCTGTCCGTAAGGCGCAAACTGAAAAATGACTTCCATCTTTCCTCACGCCCCCAGAACGACTTTGATTCTGATTAAAAAAAAAATTTTAAAACAAAAAAGAGGAGGACTCAAGATGTTTTGAGCTATCTACCTGGAACCTGAGAAAAGTGAGCTCAGAATGTTTTCTTCCAGCTCCTCTCCCGTCGCTGGATATTTTTTCTTCCGATGTTTTCTGCTGACCTGTTCCAGACAGGCATTTATTTCCGATATTTTCGAAAGGGAAGAGACGGCCTCCCCGCTCTCTGAATAAACATCTATGCTCACAGTGTAGGGTATTCCGGTGGCCCTGAGGTTCTGATTTTCCAGGATTTTCATTATGCGTTCTCGCAGTTTTTCGGCTCCGGCTCGGGCTGTGTTGGGCAGCATGATAATGAATTCCGATTCTCCGATTCTGGCCACCAGGTCAACCTTGCGTGTGGTTTTTCTCAGAATAAAGGAAAGATTGCTGACAACACGTTCTCCTGCGTCCTGGCCGAAAGTTTGAATTATTTTTTCATAATAATCTATAGCCACTCTTAAAAGCGAAAGGTCTATGCCGTAACGTTCGCAGCGGGCCACCTCCCGCTGAAAATAATTGACGAAAGCCCGGGTGTTGTAGGCTTCGGTCTGCGGGTCGAATTCTTCCAGCTCGCTGAGGTGTTTTTGCAAAATCGTTCGTTCAAGCAGAACTTCAGTCAGATTCACCAGAATAAGCAACAGCTTGAACTCATCCAGGGTAAACGGCTTCCCGTTTTTTTTGTTAAACAGACAGATGAGGCCAAAAACTTTTTTCTGAACTCTCAGCGGCACAGCCATGATGGTATAGACTTCAAGGTTCGGCAGGTGGTCTACCTTCGGGTTGAACCTGGGGTCTCTCCGGCAGTCAGCAATGATGATATTCTGGCTGGTTTCGGCGGCCAGCCCGCAGACGCCTTCACCTCGCCTGATAATCCTGTCCTTCAGCTGTTCAGACTTTTCTCCGGCGACCAGGGAGAATTTGAGGTCGCGAGAAGCCATATCCCTCATCAGGAAAGCGGCCACTTCTGGAAGGAGAAGTTCGTTTGTTTTTTTGAGCAGACGTTCCAGCAGGTCGTCAGTGCTCCGGGCCAGGGAAATTTCCCGCGTGGCTTCAAAAACACGGGATACGGATAATTCCTCAGTCTGAGCGGTTACGTTCCCACCTTTAATCTCTTCCATTTTTTTAATAATTATCAAAAAAATTTTTTTATTTCAACAGGAAGTTAACCACGAGGACTCAGTTTTCCAGTTTCAAAAGTCAGACAGGAAAAGAATGCCCTGTCGTCCGGACCTGGATCACCGCCAGAAAGAGGCGGGGCGGGGAATCTGTCTCCAGGCAGCTCCTGTACTGAAGTCCGGACCTTGGAGAATTGCCTTTCGTTCCTCCTGTCTATCTTCTTTTTTGCAGAGGTCTTATCTTCTGATTAACATCCAGCAAGCTCTATTTTTCGGACCCGGTTTCGACGGCTTTCCAGTCCGCCGGTTTCTCAGGTAAATCCTTGAGAAAATCTGAACCTGTCAGGAAAAGGTAGGTAAGATCCTGATTTTTGATGACCACTTGGTGCTTTTCTGTATTTTCTTTCCCCACAAGCAGGCGGATTTCCCTTTCGTTTTTC
The DNA here is from genome assembly GCA_030018265.1 of Candidatus Saccharicenans sp. GTDB lineage: Bacteria > Acidobacteriota > Aminicenantia > Aminicenantales > Saccharicenantaceae > Saccharicenans. The sequence continues at coordinate 33,306 of JASEFX010000019.1, read as the reverse complement.
TCGGCGGATTTAACCCTGATGATGATTTCCACCCCGGCTTTATCCAGTCCATATTCACTGAGATTCCCCGGATTATCTATAAATTCGCTGGCCTCCAGGTATTCGAGTTTTCTCAGGAAAGATTCAATCCGGGATTCATCTGCCTGTTCCTTTTTTCCTTCGGACATGATTAAAAACCATTTTTCCTGTTCACGTCCTTTTTCCTTAATCTTTTCTTTAATCGCTTCCAGACTGAGGTCAGCCTTTTTTATGCTGACCGCCACCGCCTCCCAGGAATTGAACAGAGCCACCTTCTTTTCCCTGAGTTCATCAATCTTCCTGTTCAGGTCAGTTATGATCTGGCTTTCGACTTCTATTATCTTGCTGGACAGAGAACTGGTAGCGGCTACTTTCCCGTCTTTCTGGTTGATGAAGAAAATCAGTTCCTGGCTTTCCGGAAGTCCCAGAATAACCTTAAATTCAGGGCGGTCGAGTCCGTAAACCTTCAATTTTTCCTGGTCCTTCTGCTCCGCCAGAAATTCTTTTGCCCGCAGTCCGGAGAGACTGTCGAGCAGATTGTCAATCCGGTATCTCGAAGCCAGTGCTTTCAGCGGCTGGCTGAATTCCCATCCTTCCTCTGTTCTGCGTGCCTTCCAGCTGACCTCTTTCGCCCGCAGCTCGATTGACTGAACCTTCGCCGTGTCGAATTTCAGGATATCTTTCTTCCTCAGGTCAAAAAGTTTTTTGTCCAGAGAGTATTTGAGGTAAGAGGGGAGCAGAACCACCTGCGGGCGGTCAGCCCTTCTGGCGTAGAGGCTGCCGTCGAGCGGGTTTTCCATGCCGAGCTGAATGATCACCGGTTCATTCTTGCCTTTGATCCACAGGCTGACTTCTTTTTTCGGAATTTCGTAAACCCCGGGGTCTGAGGCGTTCTCTTCCACCACCCGGTCGAACCGCAGGCTGGCAAAATTTTCAGCCAGACTGCTGGCTTCGTAATCGTCTGCTTCCGCCTCGAGCGGTTCGATTATCTGCCAGTGTCCCTGTTCATCCCGGCGGATGGTAATCTGCCCGTTTTCGTTTTTCAAACTTATTTTTTCCACCTCAGCCGCTTTGAAGTCGGTGAGTTTTTCAGCCGATTCCTTCTTTTCCTTAGCTTTTTCCGAGCGATGTTCCACCAGGATGACTGTGGCCAGCAGCAGGATGAAAATGGCCAGAAGCGCCAGAGTGGTTCTGGGTTTCATAGCGACCTCCTCCTGAGCCAGATGACCAGGCCGGTAAGCAACACGGCCAGCGGCAGGAAAATTATCGACAGAAACATCAGAAAGCGTCCCTGACTGGGCGTCAGGTTGATCGTTCTGGGAGCGCTGGTTCTCGGCTGAATCGAAATAAGGTCGGCTTCTTCTGTCAGCCAGTTGACCACGTTCAGGAAGAAATTGCCGTTACCCGAAAGATTGTAATATCTGTTGGTTATAAAATCGGAATCTCCGAAAACGGTCAGACGCATCTCGCCTGTGGTGCCGACATCAGAGTTAGAATCGCTTTCTCTTTTGTCTTTTTCCGGTTTTTTCACTGCAGTTTTTTCGTTTTCTTCAGTTTTTTCTTCCTGCCGTTCGGCGGCTTCTTCTTTCTTTTCCACTTTTTTGCTTCCAGCCACCACCAGCGAAATCGGTCCCTGGCGGTCAACCTTAGGGTTAAAGGTTACTTCGTTTTTATCAAGTTCTTTTTCCGCCCAGGAATTCTGGCTGGTTCTGGCTAAGCTGGTGAGTGTTATCCCTTCCGGTCTGGTGTCAGAAACTTCCACTGACCTGGCCAGGGGGAAGAAAGTGGCATAACGGAAATTTCTGGTGATTTCATGACTCTGATATTCGGTGATGACCGGCATAAAGTAATCGCCGCCGAGAAGACGAGACACCGGGTCAACCACCAGGTCGTTTTCAAGCTTAACTCCATATTCGGCCAGGAATGTTTCGAGTCCGGAAGAGGTTTCCGGGTCCACCATGAACAGCACCCGTCCGCCGTTTTCAAGATATTTCTTGATCGTCTCCAGTTCGTTCGGAAGGAGAGCTTTCCTGGGACCGGGAATGACCAGAAGAGCGCAATCACGCGGAAAATTTTCCGAGAGAGCCAGGCTTAATTTTTTCACTTCGTAGCCGATCTTTTCCAGTTCGTTTTTAGCCGTGCTGTAACCCGGGTCGCCGGTCTCTTCTATGGAATTTTCTCCATGACCTTCCAGGAAATAAATGACCTTCTTCGAGGCTCTGGTCACCTTGATCAGAGCGTTGGTCACGTCTTCTTCCGATGTGGTGGTGATGCGATTTTCCTTGTCACCACATTCGAACACAGTCGTCCCATCCTGGGTGATATCGTATTTTTTCACCAGGCCGGGATTTTTATCGGGGTCTATGAATTCGTATTTGATTTTTGAAGAATGGTAGGCGTAGTTCTTCAGCAGGTTTTCCATAGTCTGACGGCTGACGTTGCTGTCGCGGAAGAAAGCTTTGATGTGGACTTCCTGCTTGAGATTTCTGGCCACGCTGATCGACTGGTCGGAGAGGCTGTGAATTCTGGCCGCGGTAAAGTCCACCCGGTAATGATGTCTGGCCAGGAAGAAATTCAACACGGCCAGGATGGCCAGAACAAGAACGATGATCAGAATCAGGTTGCTGGAATAGATGAAAGAGCGTCGCTTCAGCCCCTGCTTCAGTTCCTGAAGATTAAGCACCAGGTAGATGATGATGGAGACCACTCCGACCGCTCCGATGATTAAGGCTGCTGTCCGGTACTGTGGCCAGATACTGACCATGACCACGGCCACGGCCAGCAGAAACAGGCTGAGGTAATTCAATTTATTTTTTAGCCAGTTCATGTTTTCACCTCCAGCGCCGGAATTGGATGACCGAATGAGTGAGAAACAGGCCAAAAAAGGCAAAGCTCAGATAATAGACCAGGTCAGTGGTGTCCAGAACGCCCTTGGTCATTCCGTCAAAATGCTCGAAGAACGACAGGTAGTTAAGAACATCATGCCAGAAACCCCGAACTGAATAGGCTGCCCAGCTTATCACCCAGAAAAGGAGCAATGTGCCGAAGGTCAGAACCGCAGAGACAATCTGGTTTTCGGTCAGGGCTGACCAGAAAACTCCGAGTCCGAGGAAGGCTGCTCCCAGAAGGAAAAGCCCGAGGTATCCCAGAAGATAGGGGGCGAGTTCGGGGTTGCCGTAGACGAATGCGAAAAAGGTGGGCACGGCGCTGAGAAAAAGCATGGTAAAAAGGACTATCAGCGAAGCTAGGTATTTGCCCATGATAATCTGGGTCACAGAAACGGGTGAAGTGAACAGCAGTTCTTCCGTGCCCAGCTTTTTTTCCTCTGAGAACAGTCTCATCGAGACCAGAGGCAGCATTAACAGCAGCACAATGCTCAGGTTGTGAAAAAGCGGCGCAAAAACCATCTGATTTATGTTTATCTGCTGAAAATAATATGGATTTCTGGCCATCTGCATCGCCTGGGTGTTGAACCACCAGACAAGGCTGTAATAGAAGAACCCGGAAAGGAGGACGAAGATGGCTATAACAGTGTAGGCGATGGGGGAGGTGAAGTAGGTCATCAGCTCTTTTTTGGCAATCGACCAGACGGCTTTCATTGTTCCATACCTCCTGAAACGATTCTCAGATAAAGCTCTTCAATATTCATGGCCAGGGAGCGCATTTCTTTTATCTCCAGATTTTTCTCCAGACAGAGTTTAAGAACACGGGTTCTTAAATCCTGCCCCCACGGCCATTCCAGCTTTATTTCCGAGCCCTCTACAGAAGCTGATTTCAGACCCGGCAGCTGCTGGAAAACTCCGAGTACTTCCCGGTCAACCCGATCCAGCTTCAGGTAAACACCGTCATTCTCGCTGAAGCTTCTGGCCAGTTCTTCCAGAGAACCGGAAGCCATCAACCGTCCTTCGTTGATGATCACCACCCCGTCGCAGACTTCTTTGACCTCAGCCAGTATGTGAGTCGAGAGCATTACCGTATGCTCGCCCTTCAGGGATTTAATGAGGTCTCTGATTTCCTTTATCTGGGCCGGGTCCAGCCCGATCGTGGGTTCATCCAGGATGATCACTTTCGGGTTGTGAATCAGGGCCTGGGCTATTCCAGTCCTCTGTTTGTAACCGCGGGAGATATTCTTGATCAGCCTTTTTCTTACTGATTGCAGACCGGCAATCTCGATCGCCCTGTCGACGGCAGCTTTTTTCCTGTGACGCGGGACTTTTTTCAGCTCGGCCACAAATCCCAGATAGGATTCGACGGTCATTTCCGTGTAAAGCGGAACGTTTTCCGGAAGATAGCCGATAGACTTCTTCACCTGGTCGGTCTGTTCAAATACGTCATACCCGGCGACAAAAGCTCTTCCGGCGGTGGCCGGCAGATATCCGGTAAGGATTCTCATCGTCGTGGTCTTGCCGGCGGCGTTCGGACCGAGCAGTCCCCAGATCCGTCCTTCTTCCACTTTGAAGCTCAGGTCCCTGATGGCCACCAGCTCTCCGTATTTCTTCGTAAGTTGTTCAATCTCGATCATCGGCCCACCTCCTTCCTGAACTTAATCCAGAATTACTAAATAATTTATAATGGCGCTAAAATTAAAATGGTTACATTTTTTCAGGAACCTGTATACCCATCAGGTCCAGCGCCTGACAGAGAACTTCATGCACGAAAAAGATGGTCATCAACCTGAGTGTCTGAAGTTCTGCATCTTTTTCGGCCAGGATAGGGTAATGGTGATAATAACTGTTGAATTTCTGGCACAAATTAAAGGTGAATTTGGCCAGACCGGCGAATTCGAGAGTGTTGATAGCCCGCGCCACTTCTTCATCCAGAGAACTCGCCAGAACCACCAGCTCCCAGAAATCCCGTGCCTCTTCTTCCGTCAGCCGGCTCAGGTCGATTTTTTCCGGTTGCGCATGCCTGATGAATTCGACGCAGGAAATGCCAGAACGCTCCTGGAATTTCCGGAAAATGCTGCGCAACCGGACGGCGGTATACTGGAGGTAAGGTCCTGTTTCCCCTTCAAAATTGAGCGCCTCTTTGAAATCAAAAACGATCAGAGAATTGCGAGCGTATTTAAGCATAAAATAGCGAACGGCGGCGGCAGCAATCTGGCGAGCGATTTTCCCCCTGATCTCCAGCGAGAGGTCCGGGTTTCTTCTGTTGACCTCTTCCAGCGCCTTTTCTTCCAGCCGGTCCAGAAGGTCATCCGCTTTGATGCCGACTCCTTTCCGGCCGGAGACTTCGAGGAAGCTCTTTTCTCTGTCTTCCTCTGACAGGTCAACGTTGATTTCAGCCACGCTTTCCGGAGAGAGGGCCACCATTTCGTAGGAAAAGTGAATCGACCTTTCCGCCTGTTCCAGATAGCCGAGCGACTTTAGAGCCTGAACCACCACCTTCTGCAGATAGGATTGCCGCACGTCTATGACGTTGTAAACTTTGCTTCCGGACCCAAAATGAACGTCATAAGGGGTCGGAGTGAAGGTGGAAATCCATACCGGACGGCCGTCTTCCTCGATAAAAGGTTCATAGTAAAAATCCTGGCCGAGGAGACCGAACTTCCACATCTGATAGGCTATGTCTTTACCCACATAGGTGACGGTGCCGTCCGAGCGGACGATTATTTTTTCCCTTTCTCCTCTTTCTTCCTCCAGTTTCATCACCCAGCAGCCGGCATTCTCACCCTCGGTCTGGAAGTAGATAGCTCCGCTTTCTTTCAGCCGGCTAAAGGCCTTTTCCCAGAATTTTAAGCGCATAATGCTGCTTTCGCAGGGAAGAACATCATAGCTGATGTTCAGCCTTTTCATCGTGGCCAGGTGCGCTCGAAGTATTCGCCGGGAGACATTGTAGGCATAATCAGCTTCGGGCGATTCTCCGTGCTCTATTTTTTTCAGGATGATGGCTTTCCGATTTCTGGCTTCCTCATTTTCCGCCAGATAACGGGATACTCTGGTGTAAAGATCCCAGCAGTAATAATCAAATTTTCCTTCGATTCGGTTGAGGTCGGCCAGCGACTTTTTTTCCAGTTCCATCAGTCCAAAGACCACATCGACCACCTGGACTCCGGTATCGTCGATGTAGTTCTGGACCTCGACGTTTTCGCCCCTGTACTTTAAACATCTAACCAGAGTGTCCCCGAGACAGGCATTTCTCAGGTGACCGACGTGGGCCGCTTTGTTCGGGTTGATGTTGGTATGTTCGACGATGATTTTTTTCTCTTCCGGAGCGAGGCCGGTTTTTGTCGGGCTGGCCAGCTTTTCCAGGAAAAATTTTTTCCGGTCGAGATAGAGGTTGATGTAACCTGCGCCGGCTACCTCAACCCGTTCTATGCCCTCGATTCCTGCCAGCAGTTCTACCGCTCGCTCCGCTATGGCTCTAGGGCTGGTTTTAAGCTTCCTGGCCAGAGGGAAAGCAATCGACAGCGCCAGGTCGCCCAGTTTCTGGTCAGGAGTCGGCGTGAGTTCAATCTCGGATATCGATAAAGGGAACTCCTGGCTCAACCGGGCAGCGATCTTCTGTCTCAGCTCTTTTTTCGTTTTAAGCATGGTGATAGTAATTATAACAAAAATGACCGGGCTAACAAGACAGGCTGACACTTGAAAGGGGGACGCGGTTTGTGATACAAATTTAAGCTGGTTTTTAATTTAATAAATTGAAAGGAACTCCGATGAAAAAGACTCGCCTTAATGCCGTTCATAATAAATCAGGAGCCAGGATGGTTGAGTTTGCCGGTTTTGAAATGCCGCTGGAGTACAGAGGAATTGTGGAAGAACATCTGGCAGTCAGAACCAGAGCCGGATTGTTCGATGTCAGCCATATGGGCGAAATAATCGTCGAAGGGCCGGAAGCTCTCGATTGCGTGCAGTATTTAACACCGAACGATGCCGGCAGGCTGGCTCCCGGTCAGGTGCAATATACCGCCCTGACCACTCCGGAAGGGACATTTGTCGATGACATGCTGGTTTACTGCCTGTCAAAGCCTGACAGGTACCTGCTGGTGGTCAACGCCGCCAACACCGAGAAAGATTATGACTGGGTAAAGGAACAGTCGGCTCGTTTTAAAGTGTTCGTGGCTAACCTCAGCGATCAATATTCGCAGCTGGCTCTCCAGGGCCCGCTGGCTGAAGAAATTCTCCAGCCACTCACCGATATCGACCTTAAACAGATGAAGTCTTTTACCTTTGCCTGCGGAAAGGTGGCCGGGATAGATTGTCTGGTCTCGAGGACTGGTTACACCGGAGAGGATGGTTTTGAAATTTATACCCTGTCCGAGAATCCTGATGTCATCTGGAAGGCGATAATAGAAGAAGGAACTCCCCGAGGGCTTCTTCCGGTTGGTCTGGGCGCTCGTGACACTCTTCGTCTTGAAGCCAAGCTGATGCTGTACGGAAACGATATCAGCGAAAAGACCACAGTGCTCGAAGCCGACCTTAAATGGATCGTCAAGTTCCAGAAGGGCGATTTTCTGGGCAAAGCTGCTCTCGAAAAACAGCTTCAGGAAGGATTGAAGAGAAAACTCGTCGGGTTTGAGATGGTGGACAAGGGCATCGCCAGACCGCACTATCCGGTTTTCGTTGACGACCGCCAGGTGTCGGAAGTGTGCTCGGGCACGTTTGGTCCTTACGTTAAAAAAGCCATCGGGCTCGTCTATCTGCCGATTGAATATACGGAAATCGGCACAGAATTTGAAGTTGGCATCAGAGACCGGAGGCTCAAAGCTAAGGTTGTTCCGACGCCTTTCTATAAAAGAGAGAAGAAGTAATGGCCTCTTAATAAATTTTCAGAAAGGAGGAACTTATGTATCCTGAAAATCTTTTTTATACGAAAGATCATGAATGGCTGCGTCTGGAAGGGGAAGAGGCGGTGGTTGGAATCACAGATTTCGCTCAGAAACAGCTGGGGGATATCATTTACGTCGACCTGCCGCAGGTGGGGAAAACTCTGGAGGCTCATCAGACGCTGGGCAGCGTGGAATCGGTGAAATCTGTTTCTGACATTTATTCGCCGGTGTCCGGAGAAGTTATCGAGGTAAATTCCGAGCTGGCGCAAACGCCGGACCTGATCAACAGGGATCCCTACGGCCAGGGATGGCTGGTCCGGTTAAAAATCAAAGATAAAGATGAACTGAACAACCTGATGAAAGCCGCAGAATATGAAAAATATCTCGAAGGTCTCGAGCACTGAATTTCGCGTCCGGCCACCGGAGATTTTTTAATCAAGCGCGGGGGTAAAGAAAAATGAGTTATATTCCGATCAGCGAAAAAGACAGAAAAGAAATGCTCGAGCGGATAGGTGTCGGGTCGATAGAGGAACTTTTCTGCTGCATCCCGGAAAATATCAGGTTGAAAGAATTATTGAACCTTCCCGGTCCTCTCTCCGAACCTGAAGTGCTTCAGTATTTCCAGGAAAAAGGAGAGAAGAACCTTTACGGTCAGTATCTGTCTTTTCTGGGCGGCGGAGCTTACGACCATTTTATTCCAGCGGTGGTGGATTATCTCAGTTCCCGGGGCGAGTTTGTAACCCCGTACACACCCTATCAGCCGGAAGTGAGCCAGGGAACTCTTCAGGTGATTTTTGAATTTCAGACGCTTATCTGCCAGCTTACCGGACTGGACATAGCTAACGCTTCTCTTTACGACGGAGCCACCGGAGCCGCCGAGGCGGTGCTGATGGCCAGCAGGGTGAAGGGTGGAAGAAGGCTGCTGGTGGCCTCGAACCTTAACCCGGAATATCGTCAGGTTATTTATACTTACACCAGGAATCTCGACCTGGAAGTGGTGGAAATTCCCTATGACCGGAGTGGTCGAATTGATCGGGCCGGACTGGAAGCGGCTCTCAACTCGCAGACTTCGGTGCTTCTATGTCAGTCACCGAATTATTTTGGCGTGGTGGAGGACCTGAAATCTCTGGGTGAAATAGCTCATGCTCATCAGGCGATGCTGGCGGTGGTCATATCCGAGCCTCTTTCTCTCGGGCTGCTCGAGGCTCCCGGAAAGCTTGGAGCTGATATTGTCACCGGAGAAGCTCAGTCTTTCGGTCTGCCGCTGAGCTTCGGCGGGCCCTATCTTGGGTTCATGGCCTGCAGAAAGGAATTTGTCAGACAGATGCCGGGAAGAATCGCCGGTCAGACCGTGGATGCTGAGGGACGCCGGGGTTTTGTTCTGACGTTATCGACCAGGGAGCAGCACATCCGCCGGGAAAAAGCCACTTCCAACATCTGCACCAACCAGGCTCACTGCGCCCTCAGGGCCACCATATATCTGGAGACTCTCGGACGCCAGGGGTTGAAAAAACTCGCCTGGATCAATCTTCAGAAAGCAGCTTACGCTCTGGAAAAACTGACCTCTATTCCCGGGGTCAAACGAAAATTTACCGGGCCGGTGTTTAATGAGTTTGTCCTGGAATTCCCGGCTGAGTGGGAAACCATCAGCCGCAAACTCGAAGAAAGGGGAATACTCGGCGGGCTGTCTCTCGGAAAGTTTTATCCCGGACTTGATAACTGCGCTCTGATAACCGTCACCGAAAAGCACAGCCGGGAAAAGATTGACCATTTTGCCCGGGTGCTGGAGGAGGTGCTCAGATGATCAACGTGATTCGCGAGCCGCTCATATTTGAAATAAGTTCGCCCGGGAAAACGGCTTTTCGTCTTCCACCGCTCGATGTTCCGGAAAATCCGCGGGCTCTGGAAGGATTGCCTCTGAGGGAGGACATCGATGGTTTTCCTGAAGTTTCCGAGACGGAAGTCACCCGGCATTTCACCAGATTGTCGCAGATGAATTACTGCGTTGACTTTGGTTTTTATCCGCTCGGTTCCTGCACGATGAAGTACAACCCGAAAATTAACGAGAAGGTGGCCTCTCTCGGAAGCCTGATCGACATCCATCCGCTGGCGCCAGAAAGTCTGGTTCAGGGAAATCTGGAGCTGATGAAGACTCTTGAAAGGTTGCTGTGCGAGATTACCGGGATGGACGCGGTGACCCTGCAGCCGGCGGCCGGGGCTCATGGAGAGCTGACCGGAATGATGCTCATCAGGGCCTATCATCAGGCGCATGGCAACCCGAGAAAATATGTTCTGATTCCCGATTCCGCCCACGGGACCAATCCCTCCTCGGCTCATATTTGCGGGTATGTGGTGAAGGAGATCAAGTCGAACGAACGCGGGACAATTTCTCTCGAAGAGCTGGAGAAGGAGATGACCGAAGAGGTGGCCGCGCTGATGGTCACCAACCCGAACACCCTGGGAGTTTTTGAATCCGACATCTGCCGGATTGCCGATATCGTCCATGCAAAGGGCGGGTTTGTTTACATGGACGGAGCTAACCTTAACGCTCTGGCTGGAATAACCAGGCCCGGAGATATGAAGGTTGATGTGCTTCACCTGAACCTGCACAAAACATTTTCCACTCCTCACGGGGGAGGAGGCCCTGGCTCGGGACCGGTGGCCGTGAAAAAAATACTCGAGCCTTATCTTCCGGTTCCGGTGATAGAGGAGAAGGACGGCAGATATTATCTCAACTATAACCGTCCTCAGTCGATAGGCAGGGTAAAGAGCTTTTACGGCCATTTTCAGGTAATGCTCAAAGCGCTCGCCTACATACTGACTCTCGGACCGGCCGGTTTGCGGGAAATGACTGAAATCGCTGTTCTCAACTCCAACTACATCCGGAAGAGTCTGGAAGGAATCTATCATCTGAAGTATGACGCTCCGACCCTCCATGAGTGCGTGTTTTCAGATAAATACCAGAAGGAGTTCGGCATAACCAACCTGGACATCTGCAAGAGGTTGCTTGATTACGGACTGCATCCGCCGACGATGTCCTTCCCGTTGATTGTTCATGGAGCTCTGATGATAGAACCGACCGAGACCGAAAGCCGCCGGGACCTGGACCTGTTCATAGAAGCCATGAAAGCCATCGACCGCGAAGCGCGGGAGAATCCCGAGCTGTTGCGGACGGCGCCCCATATTACCTACGTCAGGCGGCTGGATGAAGTTCAGGCGGCCAGGAATCCGGTGCTGAGGTGGGAGAAAAAATAAGCGCGGATTTAAGTTACGTCTGAATTAAACAGACTGAAGCGGCAGAGGAAGGAAAGATTGAGATGACGATGCAGGATCTTTTTTTGAGGTTGTACGATTTCTGGGCCCGGCAGGGCTGCTATCTGGCTCCAACCTATGACCTGGAGGTGGGAGCCGGGACGATGACGCCGGACACCTTTTTCCGGGTTCTGGGCCGGCGTCCCTGGAGAGTGGCTTACGTTCAGCCCTCGCGCCGTCCGACAGACGGGCGTTATGGAGAAAATCCTCACCGGGTGCAGAAACATTTTCAGTTTCAGGTGATCATCAAGCCTTCTCCCGACGATATCCAGAAAATTTATCTGGAAAGCCTGAGCTCGCTCGGGATAAACCTCAGGGAACATGACCTGAGGTTCGACGAGGATGACTGGGAATCTCCAACCATCGGAGCCTGGGGAGTTGGCTGGCAGGTAATGCTCGACGGACTGGAAATAACGCAGTTTACTTATTTTCAGCAGGCCGGGGGACTGGAGCTTTCACCGGTGTCGGTGGAGATCACCTACGGACTGGAAAGGCTGGAGATGTTTCTCGAACAAAAGGACAACATCTACGACCTGAAATGGTCGCCTGAGGTAACCTACCGGGACCTGCGTTATCAGGATGAAAAAGAATTCTCTATATACAATTTTGAACAGGCAGACGTGGAAATGCTTTTCCAGGCGTTTGGCGCCAGCGAAAAGGAAGCCAGGCGTCTGATTGAGCTCGACCTGCTGCTCCCGGCCTACGACCAGTGTCTGAAATGTTCTCATTATTTCAATCTTCTTGATGCCCGGGGAGCGATCAGCGTGACCGAAAGAGTGAAAATGATAGGACAGATCAGGGCCCTGGTGAATCAGGTGGCCAGGAAATTCGTAGCCAGAGAAGGAGAGAGCTGATGGAGTTCCTGCTGGAAATCATGACGGAAGAGCTGCCTTCTTCTCATGTCCGGAGCGCGCTGGAGCAGCTCCGCGAAAAATTCTCTGAAGAGCTGGAGGCGGCCAGGATTCGCCTTCATCACCTGAGAACCCTGGGCACCTGCCGCCGGCTGGTGGTGGTGGCTGATATGGAGGCCAGCCAGCCTGATGAGGAGGAGCTGGTGGTCGGGCCGCCGAAGCAGGTGGCCATAAAGCCCGACGGCAGTTACAGTCCGGCAGCTCTGGGTTTTGCCCGTTCCCAGGGAATTCCGGTGGAGAAACTCGAGGTGGTTCAGACTCCTCGCGGAGAGTATCTCGGGTTCAAGCGCTTGAAGAAGGGACGTCCGGCAGAAGAAATAATTGCTGAAGTGTTCCCTGGAATAATCAGTTCACTGAGTTTCCCGAAGAGCATGCGCTGGGGAGAGAAGAGTTTTCGCTTTTCCCGACCGATAAAGAATATTCTCTGCGTTTGCGACGGTCGGGTGGTTATTCTGGAGTTTATTGGCATCAAGTCGGGAAATCGTACCCGCGGTCATTTCATCCATGATCCGGTTGAGTTTGAAGTAAGAAGCTTTGAGGAATATAAAGCTCTGCTCCGCGAACATCTGGTGGTGGTCGAACCGGAGGAAAGAAAGCAGTTGATTCTAAAGCAATTCCAGGAAAAATTGCAGGGACTTAAAGCTGAAGTTTATCCGGATGAAGCGCTGATGGAAAGATTATTATGGAACGTTGAATGTCCGCTGGTGGTGATGGGAAGCTTTCCTGAAAGTTACCTTGAACTTCCGCTGGAGGTTCTGGCCACAGCCATGAGGGAAGGCCAGAAACTCTTCTCTGTGGTCAGGGGGCAGAAACAGCTGCCGTATTTTCTCGGTATCGCCGATGCGCCCTCAGATCCAAAAAATTACATAGCCGCAGGAAATGAGAGAGTTTTGAAGGCCAGGCTGGAAGATGCTAAATTCTTCTGGAATAATGACCTGAAGATTAACCTGAATGAACGCGCGGCCGGGCTGAAAAAGGTTATTTTTCAGGAGAAGCTCGGCAGTTACAGCGATAAAACGGCCAGGCTGCAGAAGCTCGTGGCCTACCTGGCTGACCGCCTGGAAATGAAAAAGGAAAAAAAGGAGCTGGTGGAAGCGGCCAGACTCTGCAAGGCGGACCTGCTGACCGAGATGGTCAGAGAATTTCCGGAACTTCAGGGGAAAATGGGAGGTCTTTATGCCCGGGCCCAGGGCTGGTCAGAGACAGTCTCCAGAGCGATTTATGAGCATTATCTCCCGGCCGGAGCTGATGATCCAGTCCCGACCTCAATGGCAGGAGCGGTTCTCTCGCTGGCTGACAAAATGGATACGGTGGTCGGGGTGATGGGAGTTGGAATCAGCATCAGCGGTTCCAGCGATCCTTTCGGTCTCCGTCGTCAGGCGCTCGGTGTCTGCCGGATTATTCTGGAGAAAAAGCTACAGCTCTCACTGCCGCGACTTATGGATAAAGCCATCTCTCTTCTTTCTGACCGGCTGACGGTTCCGGAAGATGAGTTGAAAAACAGTCTTATGGAATTTTTTGAAGGTCGGCTCCGGTTCATGTTTGAAAAGCAGGGTTATCGGTATGACCTGATCAACGCGGCTCTGGCTTCAGGGATTGAATACCTGACCCGGACAGAAGCCCGGCTGAAAGCTCTGAACGAACTGAAAGAGAGTCCGGATTTTGAACCGTTTATCCTCATGGTCAAAAGAGTGAGAAATATTCTGAAAGAGCCGGTCAGAGCCAGATTGAACCCGGCGCTTTTCCGGGAAAAAGAAGAAAAGGAACTTTATTCGGCAGTTAAGATCATAAGCAACAATCTTCAGAAAATGCTGGCCCATAACGACTTTTCTTCTGCTCAGAAGATGATTTTTCGCCTGCGGACCCCGCTCAACAATTTCTTTGAGAAGGTTCTGGTGATGGCAGAAGACCGGAAACTCAGGAATAACCGGCTGGCTCTTTTAGCCCAGATTTTGCATCTGACTTCAATGGTGGCAGATTACACTCAGGTGGTGGCGGAAAGCGAGAAACGCTGACCGCAATATTCGAGATAATCTCCGGTACTCTTCAGTCCTTAATTTCGTAGGCGTCTGTCTGGTCTTCTCCCACCGGTTCGCCAGTCTTAATTTCGGCAAATTTATATTCCAGAGAGATGATCTTTACCAGATTACCGGGATAATTCTGCCCTTTGCCAGTTCCGTAAGGATGGAATTGCACGCCCGCTCTGTAAGGATAGGTTTCATTCTCGCTGGGGACAGACCAGCGGACTTCGCCCAGCTGGTTTAAGGGAGAGCGGTCTCCTGGAATGGCAATCTGCATGGTCAGCTCGGTGCCGGGTTTCAGATTGATGCGGCACAGGAAGCAGACGCCTCCCCGGCTTATGTTCTGAAGGGGGCAGAATTCTTCGTCAAACTCTTTCTTCTGGCCGAGCCATCTTTCCCGGCGGTAGGAGACGGTGGCTCCCGGGATGGAAAACCTGAGGCAGAGGCGTTTTTCCTCAGGGTAGATTTCAAGCATTACCTTTTCCTTATCGGCTGACATTTTTATTTTATTCTCAATTAAATGCGAAAAGATGTCAACTGTTTTGTTCTGTCCTGGAATTCAGTAAGGAAGAGGTTCAGCTCTTTTCTCTCTTATTTTTATGGTCACCTCGGTCCTCGTTTCCTGTTTTTCCAGGCTGGAGAAGGTAAAATTCAGTTCGGGCTTCCTGAGGAAAGTTGAGGGTGCTTTTTCAGGCGGTTTTTTCCTCCAGTCCTTGATGGCGCCGATGATCGCGGGTATGGCGTCCAGCAGGGAAACGCCTCTGAAATATGGTTGATCTTTATCCGGTGCCATGTAAGGCTTGGTTCCGTGAGGGCTGGGAGGAGGGATGACCACTTTAACCGGAATCTGTTTTTGCAGATACTTGGTTGACCTGTAGATCAGTGTCTGTCCGATGTAAAAGGCGAGCTCACCTTCGATGTTTTTTATCGGAGGAGCTTCCTGTCTCTGTACCAGAAGTTCCTGCGCGCTGATGTTTTTTTTGTCTATCTGAAACTCGAGCACAATTCTCTTTTTTATGGTGATGCTGCTGGTTTTTAGAAATATGTCCAGGTTAAGGGAATAAGGCTGGTCAAAATAGAAAGGAAGAGGCAAGGCCACCTGGTGCTCACCTTTTGTCCAGAGTCCGCCTTCAAGCGGGTTGCCTTCGAGCTGAATCTTGTAATAAGCGTCGGCCGTCAGCTGAAAACCCAGCCGCAAAACTTCAGGAATGGCGCGCTCTTCAGCTGAGGCAGGCACGAGAAAATTGATGTTCTTGAGCAGCGGGAATTCGTTTCGCCAGCGTCCCCAGTAGGCGAGTACCTGGTCGAAAACACTGTGGTCGAGGAAAGAGAGAAGCGGGGTGGAATCGCCATTTTCTTCAAAATAATCGATCAGAGCTTTTTTCTCTTCATCGGGAAGATTATTTTTGAAATATAGAAAAGGTAAAAGAGCCATCGCTTCCTGGCGTTCAATTTGTTCCAGAGCCGGAAGTGTCTTTTCTAACAGACCCAGAGCAGAGATGAAGTCTTTCTGTTTCAGGAGATCGTTTATTTCTGATTTCCAGTCGGCCTGAAGAGGGGCTGCAAGACTCAGTCCGAGCAAAAATAACAGAAGAATTTTCGCTATTTTTTCAGTCATGATAGGTAAACACCAGATAGAACTCCAGGCTCTTTCCAGGAAAATCTTCCGGCAGGGGCGGAAACGGCAAACACTGACGAACTGCGTTGACTGCGGCCTGGTCAAGAATTTCGCTGGTGGTGGAACTGGCAATTTCCAGCGACTGCAGCTGGCCATCGCGGTCGACCACGAGAATAAGGGTAAGGCTTTTGTTTTTCGGCATCGATGAAAGCTGGGGGAGAATCCATCGGGCCTGGATGAGATTAACCACTTTTTCTGCCCAGGGTTTAATCGTGTAGCGATAGCCGGAGGTGGTTTCCGGGCTCACCGTGCCGGGAATTCCCGGGCGGGGTTTCCCGGTTTCAGAAAATCGCAGCCCACGTCCGGGTTGCAGATAGCCGCGGGGCGAAGCATATTCATAAACTTCACTCTTAAGAGATGGAGCAGCTTGAACGGTTTCTCCAGCTTCAGGTTCGGTTCTTACCGGCAGCTTCAGGCTGAAATGGTATTTGCTCGGGACCTGTTTTATGCGGGAAAGATTTATTCTTACGCCGGATGAGGTCGAAACTTCTTTCCCACGCAGGTAGGCTTCAAGGTCAAAAGGAACTGCCGGAACCCGGGTTCCCGTGGCGCTCCCGGTTTCAGTCTGACTGCCGCCAGCTCCCGGTCTACCGGGTCTCCCGGTGGCGCTCGCGCCGGCCGTAATTCCCGCCTTTTCTGGTTCAACAGCCTCTTCCTGCGCTGGAGGCTCTTTTATAACTTCGGGAAATGCAGGCGGCAGCTTTGATTCCGGATAGGTGGCGATGATTGCTTCAGGTTCTTTAAAAAAAGGCAGGATTTTTATGTAAATGCTTGCCTGTTTTAAGTAGAGAATTAGAGCCAGGTGGAGCAGAACGGCCAGGCTCAAGCTTAATATTTTAAACAGGAGTTGAGCGTGGTCGGTCTGCCTCCATTTCGACCGGAGGCCTTCCAGTCGGAGGATTGCTCTAATGTTTTTCATCGACAGATTATTTTCTCCTAAAAAAAGGACTATTTATTATATAGAAAACTGTGGAGGAAGAGAAAGTTGCACTGACATTTATTTCGTACAACTGACTCTCATAAAAATAAAAATAAGGCACATCGAATTCAAAAGGAGCAGGAAAGTATAGAGCATGTTCAAACCCAGATGCGGTATGAACAGCGTGGCTGCCAGCAGCGCGCCAAAAAATGAACCGAACAGGTCGAGAGCATATCCCAGGCCGTAACGTTTTTTGTGCAGAAGGTACAGATAATTGCCAATTACAAACAGCATCCCTCCCAGACAGCCGAGAACCAGAAGGAAGACGAAGTAGAACAGACTGCTGGCTGGCGTCCGGAAAAGCAGCGGGGCGGCCAGAAGTACGATAAAACCTGCCTGAATCGCCAGCAGCTGTTTCAGCCGGGAGAAAGAAGGCAGTCTTCGGGCGAGAGTGGAGCCGAGAAAAAGACCGGCCATAAACATGGCAAAAAGAAGAGATAGCTGACTGTAAATGAGTCCCTGCTGGCTCTGAAAGTCCAGTATCAGAGCTATTTCTGCCACTATCGTGGTGAAACCCATCAGCATCACCGGCAGCAGAAATACACCCGGTGACATTTTTCTGTGCAGAAACATGATGGCGAGAACTGCCAGAAAAATGATAAGTGGCAGGTCAAAAAGCCACCGGCGATCTAGACGGGTGAAAGATGCCAGCCACCTGGCAGAATTGCCCTGAAATTGCTGGCTCCAGAGAAGAATCTGGTAATAATAACTGATCGGATGCCGGTCTGAATTTACTGGCGTAGCGGCCGGAATCTCCAGACTCGATTTCAAGTATTCCCGTTTCAGGGGATGCAGCCGGCTCCTGAGCAATTCCGGTCTGAAAAAAATGGTTTCCAGCCGGTAGCGATTGATCATTTCAGTCAAACTTTCGACCGAAATGTCCACCGGTCCGTCAGAGGCTAAGAAAACGTTGTTTTCTCCAGGAACAACTTCAACCAGGGGAAATACTGATTTTAGAGAGCTGTAAATGGAAGCCAGCAGCAGACTTCTTTGCGGCGATAGGTAATTCTCGGATGAAGGAAGCAAAAAAGAGAAAACTCCTCCTGGAGAAAGTTTTTTTCGCACAAGCTCAAAGAATTCAAAAGTGTAAAAACGGTTCGCCCTGGCGGTGGCCGGCTCTCCCGGGTTGCAAATGATAACCTCGTAGGTCTTCCCCACCTGTTTGAGTAAGCGGCGCCCATCGGTCAGGTGAACAGTCACCCTGGGGTCGTTTATCCCGATAAGTTCCAGCGGGAGAGTGCTTCTGGCCAGGCGGACCAGCACCGGGTCCAGCTCGACATAATCCACCCTGAGATTAGCATATTTTAAGGCCTGAGCTATAGATCCGTTAAGTCCCCCTCCAATTATTAATGCTTCTCTGGCTTCCGGTCTCTGCAGCAGGGCAAAGTGAACAGCTTCTTCAGCTGCGGCCGGGTCCGGGAAGTTGAACAAAATCGAGCTGTTTGCATAGAAAGAAGTTTGCTCCTGCTGACGAATTATCTGGATTCTGGTGTAAGGGGAATCCCTGAATTCTGCCAGAGAGTAGGGCTTCCAGTAAATTTTTTCCGCTGGCTCATCCCCGAACCAGAAGACGGCCGAGAGGGCCAGGATCAATCCGAGATAAATCATTTTTTTCTTCAGGCTCAGACTTATGCCAGCTCCCGCCAGCAGCGTTATCAATGCCACTGCCTGCCAGCTGGAAAAATTTGGAGACAGAATCAGATAAACACTGAGACAGCCGACAGCCGAGCCGAGAGATTCCAGCTGATAAACCGTCAGAAGATCCCCCTCTTTCCAGAAAACGTTGAAAACAAAAAGTGAACCCAGGGGAAGGCTCAACAGGAGCGCTATCAGCACTGCCGCCAGTAAGAGCGGTCCGGGTCCTGTAGTTTCAGCGGGAATTGTGGCCTGAAAAAATTTGGAAAATCTGAGATAGAGCAGAACAACAGCCGCGATCAATATGACCATCGTGTAGCAGGCAGCCGGGGTTAAATTTTTTATATGTTTTTTTTCTCCCAGCCAGCTGCCGAGTCCTCCGCCCAGCAACCAGAAAGAAAGCACCAGGCCGTAGACCAGTTCGTTGCTGTGAAAGCGAACTTCAAATTCTCTAAGGATGACGATTTGAAAGGCGGTGGCCAGAAAGCCGAGAAGAAAAGGCCAGAAATATATTCTCAGCTCCAGACCCCGGCAATTTCCCGACCGCAGAATCGACATTTGTTTCCGTTCATCTCTTTTTTTCTGATGGCGTAGCCATATCTTTCTATAATCACCCTGCCGCATCCCGGACAGTAGGTGTTTTCTCCTGGATGCCCGGGAACATTGCCGATGTATACATAGCGCAAGCCTTCATTCAGAGCTATCTCCCTCAGCTTTTCCAGCGTGGAGACAGGAGTAGGGGGGAGGTTCTTCAGAAGATACATCGGGTGGAAGCGGGAAAAATGAATCGGGTAATCAGGACCTATTTCATTCTTGAGGTAACGACACATCTCTTTTATTTCTTCAGATCGGTCGTTGAGGGTAGGTATTACCAGATATACTATTTCCAGCCAGATTTTTGAGCGGGCGATCTGCTTGATTGCCTCGAGCACCGGCTGGAGCTGGCCGCGAACGTATTCATGGTAAAAATTCTGGTTGAAGGCTTTAAGGTCCACCTTGATAGCATCCACCACCCGGCAG
This sequence comes from Candidatus Saccharicenans sp., assembly GCA_030018265.1. Classification (GTDB taxonomy): domain Bacteria; phylum Acidobacteriota; class Aminicenantia; order Aminicenantales; family Saccharicenantaceae; genus Saccharicenans. The sequence continues at coordinate 13,964 of JASEFX010000019.1, read as the reverse complement.
AGGTCTGAAAGCGGCTGCGGGTTTATGTAGCCAGCGGTTACCACCACGTTTCTGATGCCCTTTTTTCTCGCCAGCAAACTGCAATCGTACATGTATTCAAAGAAAATAACCGGTTCGGTGTAGGTGTAAGCGATTACCGGACAGTTGTACCTTTCGCACGTGGCCACCACTGATTCAGGCGGGAGATAGATGTTTTTTACCTGTTCCGGACGCATCTGGGAAATTTCCCAGTTCTGGCAGAATTTACAATTGAGGTTGCAGCCGGCAGTAGCCAGAGAAAAAGCTTCAGAACCCGGGAGAAAGTGAAAGAAGGGCTTTTTTTCTATCGGGTCGACGTTTAAGCTGGCCACTTGGCCGTAGACCAGAGTGTAATATTTACCGCCCTGATTCTCTCTCACCCCGCAAAATCCTCTTTCCCGGTCACCCAGCTGGCAGAACCTGGGGCACAGGTCGCATCTTATTTCCCGGTCGGGGAGCTTTTGGTAATATCTCGCTTCTTCACGGGAAAGACTGGCTGGTGCAAGAGGCGAGCGCGAATATCCGGGAAAACCGGGATACCCTGAAAGCAGACCTAGAGCGCAGCCGGAAATGGTGATTTTAAGAAAATCTCGCCTCTCCATTATTTCCCTTCCATAATAATTATATCTCTTCTTCAATCACTTCGATATCCTGCATACTGGACTTTCCCAGCCCGAGTTTTTCAGCCGTTCGCAGGTACAGCGGCTCTCTGTTTTCTTCTTTCAGTGAGGGGAGCCCTTTCCGCGCTCTGAGTTCTTCGATCAACTGCCAGCCGACGGTGTCGGCGGCCACCGGGTCGCTGCTGAAGATAAGTTTCTGGCACACGGCCAGCCATCGGGGATGGTAGGAAGGGCCCCGGTGATATTGAACACGGATGGCGTCAAGGATGGTCAGACGATGTTTATTTCTGATGGCTTCTGTTTCGAACAGTTCAGCCACGTAGGGGTCGCAACCCGAGTCGTGATATTTGTTCGGGTTGTGAATGGCTCCAAAATAATTCTTCAGGCCTGCGGTTATGCCGGCCAGCCCGTGATCTTTGAGAATAGCCAGGCTGATGCTGGCTTCAATCAGCTCTGCCTGTATCCTGGAAAAGAGGCTTCCTATATGGCGGAGGGAAACCGGCTGGTTCTGGTAACCTGCCCGACGGTTGTCGGTACCGAAAATTTTAAGACTCCCGCCGGAAGTTGATATTCTGTATCCGGCCTGTCTGAGCTCTTCGTCGCTTCTGTCCCAGATGATGATTTTCTCTACAGAGGTGACGGTGCTGCCCAGCCAGAGGCCAAGCGTCCGGGAGACTTCAGGAGCGGTGCTGAGAGCCTTTCCTGCGATAGTGTTGATTTTTATCCCGATGGCTTCACCGTGTCTGAACCAGTGAGAAAGAGCCTCCCCGGCGGAAGAAACACCCGCCAGAAGAGATAGTCCTTTTTTTAACATAGCCAGGATGATTTCCGGGTCCGGCCGGACGGGATCTGGAAGAATTCTTCGGCAATTGATGATTACCACTCTTGATTTTTTCATCGTCCTCTGATTTAAGATTACCCCTGGCCCCGGAGATGTCAAGCGACTGTCGTAATGTTGTTGAAATAAAAACCAGGAACAGGTATATTGGTTTAAGCATGGAGGAGAATATGGATAGAAAAGCATCCGGTGTTTTCATGATATATCTCCTGCTGATATTGCTGCCAGCAAGCATGATGGCCGCAGATTCAGGCCAGGCGCTGTCGTTGAAATCGCTTCTGCCGAAAATCGAGGGCTGGGAATTCCTGGATGAACCCGCACTGTATTCTCCGGGAACTCTTTTTGAGTACATCAACGGGGCTTCGGAAGCCTATCTCAGTTATGACTTCCGGGAACTCATCGTAGCCCACTATCAGAAGAAAGGAAGCGAAACGACTGTCACCCTGGAGATATATGATATGGGTGAGGCGCTCAATGCCTTCGGCATTTTTAGCTCCGAAAGGTATCCGGAAAGTCCGGAAGTCAACATCGGTTATGCCGGTTATCTTGAGGAAGAGGTCCTGAATTTTGTTTCCGGGCGGTACTATGTGAAGTTAATCTGTTTTGAAGGCTGGGAACAGACGCCGGAATATCTGCAGATGTTTGCTCGCGAAGTTCAGGCGAAAATAAGCGATAAGGGCAGCCTGCCGCCATTGTTCAGCGCCTTCCCGCCCGAAGGTCGGGTTAAGAATTCGGAAAAATTCATCAAGAAGAATTTTATGGGTTTTGATTTCCTCAGCCGCGGATACGTGGTCTATTACCGGCAGGATGGGGTTGAGTATGAAGGATTCATCATAGACTGCAATTCACCGGCGGAAGCCGATTCGAGTTTGAAAAAACTTGTTGAGTTTTATTCGCGTGAAAAATATCCCCTTGTCAGGGAAGGAAAGCGCTATCACCAGAAAAACGCTTACGGTCAGCATGTCCTGCTCTCTCAGAGCGGCAGGTACCTTTTTGGTTTCAGCCGGGTCCCGGAGAATTTGCTTCCGCTTGTTCTCAATAATCTGGAAAAGCTCGGGCAGGCGCTGTCTGCTCAGAAGTAGGTAAAACATAAAAGATGTCGGAATCCAGGATTACCAGAATTTCTCTCATCATAATTGTGCTTTTTGTTACTGGCATAATCCTGAAAATCGCCCGCCCGGTTCTTCTCCCTTTTCTGGTGGCTATGTTCATTTCCTACGCGGTCTCTCCCGTTCTCGACTGGATGATCAGAAAGAAGGTACCTAAAATACTGGCCAACGTGTTGATTCTGGTGCTGACCTTTTCCGTGATCTATCTTCTGGGATTGCTGATTTACTCCAGCGGTAAATATTTTGCTTCCGAACTCCCGAGGTACAGCCAGCAATTGAATTCTCTGATATCAGAATTTTCCGGGTGGCTGGCACATCTTCCTTTCCGGGTAGATGTTCCGACGATCATCTCCCAGCTTAATCTAGAAAAAATAACCGGCCTGCTACTCGGCACCCTGGGTTCATTTCTGACCTTCCTGGGAAACCTCTTTCTGGTTTTTGTCTTTGTGCTGTTCATACTGGCCGGTCGGGAAAAGTTTGAGAGAAAGCTGGCTCTGGCTTTTTCCGGAGAAAAGGCAGTTTATGTGAACAGACTGGTGGCTTCGATCAACCGTCAGATTCAGAAATATCTGGCGGTCAAAACAGTGACCAGTCTGCTGACGGGGGCGCTGGCCGCGATGATTCTGGCTCTGTTCGGTGTGGATTTCGCTCTTCTGCTCGGGGTTATCACTTTTATTTTGAATTACATCCCTTCCATTGGCTCGATTCTGGCCACCATTCTGGCGGTGCTGGTGGCTTTTGTTCAGTTCGGGAATTCACTGGTGCCGGTGTGGATATTGATTCTTCTGGCACTGGTTCAAACAACAATCGGTAATTTTCTCGACCCGAAGCTTATGGGAAGAACTCTGGACCTGAGCCCGCTTCTGGTAATTTTTTCCCTTATTTTCTGGGGCTGGCTGTGGGGGATAGCCGGAATGTTTCTTTCGGTGCCCCTGATGGCTGTGATCAAAATCATCTTCGAAAACGTGCCCTCGCTCAAATTTCTGGCGATTCTGATGAGCAAATAGCTCTCAGGAAGGTTTAACTGATTTCAGGTTTATCCGTCTCCAGGATAAAGGCTTCCTCGCTGAAATCCTGCAGCTTCTTTTTCAAAAGCTTTTTTAGAGCTTTTCGGGCAGCTTTCTGCTCGGCGCTCTTTTTTGACAGTCCCTGTCCGCGCGCCAGCACTTTATCTCCGCTTAAAACCTCGACGGTGAAAACCTTTTCATGAGCCGGACCGCTTTCAGTAATCGTCCGGTAAACAGGCCCCGGCAGCTCGTGCTGACTGCAATATTCCTGAAGCGCCGATTTGAAATTGTTGATCAGAAAATTATCTCTGGGCAACTTTTTGAAGTGTTTTTTTATCAATCTTTGTAATACCTGCCGGGCGGTTTCAAATCCGGATTCTATGTAGATGGCGCCGATGACCGCTTCCATCGTCCCGGCCAGAATGCTTTTCTTCTGACGTCCCTGGTTTTTTTCTTCGCCCTTTCCCAGCCGGATTGCCCGGTCAAGCCCCAGTTTTCTGGCAAGAAGGGAAAGGGAGCTGGTTGAGGCCAGAGTGGACTTGAGCTTGGAAAGCTGTCCTTCACCCAGGGAGGGATAAGTTTCGTGCAGGTAATCGGCCAGGGCCAGCCCGACCACTGAGTCGCCCAGAAATTCCAGCACTTCGTTGTCTTTAATTTTTTCATCAAGATGTTCGTAGGCGTAGGAACTGTGGGTTAAGGCCTGCTGCAGAAGTTCGGTATTCTGAAATTGATATCCGAGTTTTTTTTCAATGTTGCTCAGAGCGCTCATCTTCCGTTATCGACCATGCTCAGCTTATGGTTGTTTCTCAAAGGGGTAAACTATCATCCCCTTCACTATAGTCATAACCACCGCACCCTGAAATTCTGTATTGAGAAACGGCGTGTTATGACTTTTTGATTGCAGGTTCTCACGGCTGATGAATGTTCTCCGCTCGAGAGAAAGCAGTGTCAGGTCAGCGTCCGCTCCAGGTTTGATGCGCCCTTTATTTTCCAGCCCGAGCAATCTGGCTGGAATCGTCGATAACGCCTCGATTAACCTGGCCAGGGGAAGTTCCCCGCGTATTACCAGCCTGTCCAAAAGTGAGGGGACAGCAGTTTCCAGCCCGTTAATGCCGAAAGGAGCCTTTTCCAGTCCCTGATTTTTTTCATCGTCCGCATGCGGGGCATGGTCTGTGGCGATAGCATCTATCAACCCATCTCTTAATGCCCTGATCAGTGCCTGTCGGTCTGCTTCGGTCCTCAGCGGCGGGTTCACTTTGCATACCGGACCGTATTGCAGAAGGTCTTCTTCGGTTAGGAGCAGGTGATGGGGCGTCACCTCGGCTGAGACGGGGGCTCCGACCGATTTTGCCCAGGCCAGAAATTCAACTGAACCGGCAGTGCTCAGATGCGCCAGATGCACCGGGTGGCCGGTATTCCGGGCAAGAATTATATCCCGGGCTACCATTATTTCTTCCGCCGCTGCGGGTATTCCGGGAACATTAAGTTCACGGGAGATGCGACCTTCGTTGATGACTCCACCGCTGGCCAGAGATTTTTCCTCGCAGTGGTCTATCAGAAGTTTTCCCAGAGAGGCCGCTCCGGCCATCGCCCTTTTCATCAGGAAGCTGTTCGATACGGGTTGACCGTCGTCGGAAAAGGCGGCTGCGCCAGCCTCCGCCAGCTGTTCCAGGGGAGCCAGCTCCTCGCCTTTCTGTCCGATGCTGACCGCTGCTACAGGCAGAACGTTGACAGCAGCCTCCTGGTGGATCTTATTTTTTATCAGGTTGAGCGTTTCGACGGAGTCGACGGGCGGGTTGGTGTTCGGCATGCAGCAGATGGTGGTAAAACCGCCTCTGGCCGCTGCCCGGCTTCCGCTGGCAATTGTTTCTTTGTGCTCGAATCCGGGCTGTCGAAGGTGAACATGGAGGTCGATAAAACCGGGGGCGATGATCAACCCGGCAGCCTCTATTACCAGGTCTGCTTCCATGCTGAGATCCGGGTGGATGGCCGCAATCTGACCATCAACCAGAAGAAGGTCAAAAATTCCGTCAATCTTTTCCCCGGGGTCGAGAACCCTTCCTTTTTTAAGAAGCAGTTTCAAGTTATTCTCCTGCTTCTGAAGATCTTAATTCCTGCTTAAAATTTATGATTTCAGGTTAACCTGTGGTTCGGTTATCAGGACCTCATCCAGTCCGTCGATTTCCTTCAGACGAACCTCGACCCGCTCCCTTCTGGCGGTGGGAAGCACCCGACCAGCGTAATCAGGGTGGATGGGAAGCTCCCGATGGCCCCGGTCTATAAGCACCGCCAGCTGTATCGTTCGTGGACGTCCCAGGTCAAATATGGCTTCCATGGCTGCCCGTATGGTACGGCCGGTGAACAGAACGTCGTCTATGATGATAACGTCCCGCTCATCCAGGTTAGCCTTAAATGAATTTGCAGCGTTCTTTTTTCTCTCTGCAGCCTTCAGGTCGTCGCGGTAAGGGGTGATATCCAGGGAGTAAACTGGCAGCTCGACTCCTTCGGTCTGCTTGAGAATTTCAGCGATTCTCTGGCCGAGGTAAATTCCTCTGGTCTTGATGCCAATAAGAACCACATTGTTCAGGTCTCGATTTCTTTCGGCGATTTCGGTGGCCATTCTCAGCAGTGTCCTGCGGATTTTTCCGTTGTCCATGACTCGGGCTTTGATTTTGTCCTTCATCGGCTACCTCACAGTTTATTTATTGAAAAAACTATATTTGGACAAAACAGGAAAAAAGTCAAGCTGTCGTCTCGTGGCATCGTGCCTGAAGAAAATATTTTCGAACCTTTTCCACATCAGAAGCAATCTGGTTCTTCAATGCTCCTGTGTCGGAAAATTTCTTCTCGTCACGCAGTCGGTGATAGAGCTTCAAAATTACCTTACGTCCGTAAAGACTGCCCTGGAAGTTAAGCAGATGAGCTTCCACAGAAGGAGATTTTCCTCCGAAAGTGGGGCGGAAGCCGATGTTGATGGCGGCCGTGTAAACCCTGTTTCCGACTGCGGCCAGACCGGCATAAACTCCGGAGGGCAAAATTTCATTTGCGGTTTTCAGGTTGATTGTCGGAAAACCCAGACGACGACCGAAGCCTTTACCTCTGACTACCTGTCCGGCGATTTCATAGGGCCGGCCGAGAAGTCTGGCTGCCCGGTCTACCTGGCCTTTTTCCAGAAGATGGCGGATGAAACTTGAACTGACGGGCTGTCGACGCCAGATGACCGATTTTACAGCGGTTACTTTTATGCCGTGCTGCCGGCCTGATCTGCGCAGCTCTTTTATTCCGCAGCTCTGGTTATGGCCGAAGCGGAAATTTTCTCCGACCACCACCTCGCTGATTCCGAGTTTTTCCTTAAGGTATTTCCGGACGAATTCTTCACCGCTCAGCCCGGCCAGCTTTTTATTCAACGGCAGGATAAGGCAGTAGTCGAGCCCGGCCTGTTTCATGTATTCGAGTTTCTGCTGCATTGTCTGGATCAGTTTAATTTCTCTATGGTTGAGAATCCGTTCAGGATGAGGATGAAAGGTCATCAAGCCGGCGGGCACCCCCAGATGGCGACTTCTCCAGATGAGTTTTTGCAGGATTTTTTGATGGCCGAGATGACAGCCGTCAAAGATGCCTATAGTCAGGACCGAATTCTTGCTGACAGTTTTCACCCGGGAGGACAGACGGCGGAAAATTTTCATCGGTTTCAGAGCTTGATGGCGTCGATTTTCTTCAGGTAATGAAGTTTAAGCTGAGAGAGGACGGCTTCCAGAAATTTCTCCTCTTCTTCCTCCAGATTTCCTTTAGTCCGGTCACGGAGAAGGTCCAGGATATCGATCAACCTTTTAGCGTATTCGAGATTGGTTTCCAGTTTTCCGGACTGGGGATCTTCCAGCAGGCCCAGCTTTACCAGAGCCTGGGTGTAAATAGGGAATACGATCGAACTGAAATCGAGAGGTGGCAAAAATTCTCCGGACCCGCTGTCTGGCCGGTTTTTGCTCTGATCATTCATCATTTTATCCTGTCACTGAGATTAGCTGGCGGCAGTTGAAATAATGTTGACTTTGAGTTAATTTCCCTGCTTAATTCGAGTTTTAATAATATCCCGTCTGCTGCTAAAATTCAAGCGGAGGAGGTAAAGTGAGAAGTTCAGGCCAAGCCGGAAGAAGATTTCAGCAACTGGTTGAAATCATCGCCAGGCTGCGTTCTCCCGACGGTTGTCCCTGGGATCGGGCCAGAACCAGGCAGGAGATAATAAATTATTTTCTGGAAGAGGTTTATGAAGCGGTTGAGGCTTTGAGCTCAGAGGATGATCGAGCAGCCTGTGAGGAACTGGGCGATGTGCTCATGGAAGTGGTTTTCCTCAGCAGGTTTTTTGAGGAAGAAGGCAAATTTTCAATTTCTGATGTTCTTGAGGGAATCAACCGGAAAATGGTTGACCGACATCCTCATGTCTTTGGACTGAAGAAAAGGATGAGCGCTGAAGAAGTTAAAGATAACTGGCAGAGAAATAAACTCAGGGAAAAAGGCCGGGAGTCAGCGCTGGATGGTCTTCCCGGCTCAGCCCCGGCGCTTCTTTACGCCTTTTTGCTGGGACAGAGGGCAGCGGCTCACGGCTTCGACTGGCCGGATGCTTCTTCCTGTCTGGAAAAAGTCAGGGAGGAGCTGGGCGAGCTGGAAAATTCTCTGAAAACAGGAAAAAGTGATGAGATGGAGGAAGAACTGGGTGACCTGTTTTTCTCCCTGGTTAATTTCTCGCGTCTTCTCGGCCTGAACCCTGAAATCATCCTCAGGAAAGCCTGCAGTAAATTTCATCAGCGTTTTCGGGAACTTGAAAAGGAACTGAAGAAACAGGGGCTCTCGCTCGATGAATCCACGCTGGAAGAGCTTGATTGTCTCTGGGAGTTGGTGAAGAAGAATAAAAAGAAAAGAAAAAAGAAGGCGGGAAAAAAAGAAAAAAGAAATTAAAAGATTGGAGAGAATTCTATCAAAGCTTTATTGTTTGTAACCCCGTGGCTTATGATTCTTCCCGCGATTCACGGGCGGCTTCCAGAGCCTGCTTTTTCCTGAGCAGCAAAGAAGCTCTGATAAAATCGTCCAGGTCTCCGTCGAGAACCCGGTCAACATCTCCAGTTTCCACTCTGGTTCTCAGGTCTTTAACCATCTTGTAAGGATGGAGAACGTAAGAACGTATCTGGTTTCCCCAGGCAATCTCCGATTTCATATCTTCAAGCTTCTCGATCTTTTCCAGCTTCTTTTTTTTCTCCAGTTCATAAAGTCTTGCTTTCAGCAATTTCATCGCCCGGGCTTTGTTCTGATGCTGCGAACGTTCGTTCTGACACTGAACGACAATTCCGGTGGGGATGTGGGTGATGCGGACAGCGGAATCTGTCCGGTTCACATGCTGACCGCCCTTTCCTGAAGCCCGGTAAGTATCTATTCTCAGGTCTTCCGGGTTGATTTCTATTTCGATGTCTTCGTCAATTTCCGGATAGACAAAAACAGCGGCAAAGGAAGTGTGACGGCGTTTGTTGGCGTCGAAAGGAGAAATTCTTACCAGCCGGTGAACGCCCGATTCCTGGCTCAGCAGCCCGAAGGCGTAGTCTCCTTCAATCCTGATGGTAGCGCTTTTCAAGCCGGCTTCTTCACCAGGCTGGAAGTCAATCACTTCAGTCTTAAATCCTTTTCGCTCGGCAAACCTGAGGTACATGCGGAAGAGCATCTGGGCCCAATCCTGGGATTCGGTTCCACCGGCGCCCGGGTGGATGGTCAGTATGGCGTTTCGCGGATCGTCTTCCTCGAAAAACAGCGCCCTGAGCTCAGCTTCGAGAAGCTCCTGCTCAAAGGATTTCAGGGCCCCGCTCAGGTCAGCCAGCACATTTTCCCCTTCCTCTGCCAGTTCCAGGAGGACTTCTATTTCTTCCCGATAATTGTTCAGATTACGGTAAAACTGCAGATCCTTCTCTAATTGTTTTTTCCTCGTCTGAAGCGTCTGGAACTTTTTCTGGTCGTTCCAGACTTCAGGACTCTCAAGTTGAGAATTTATCTTTTGAAGTTCAGCTGTTTTTGCTTCCAGGTCAAAGAAAACCTCTGACTTCTTCCAGTTTCTGGAAAAGACTGTTAGCTTTTTCCCGGCTTTCTGCCAGCTGTTCCAACCAACCGATTTCTTTCACTTTTCATCCTCCTGACAGAAGGAAGATAGAGGAGAAAACCGGAGCTGTCAAGATTTCTGGCTCAAAAAATCTTGCTTTCAATTTCGCCCGGCGAGAATCTTTGTTCGAATCTATCCGGCTTATTCATGAACGATGAAAAAGCCAGGGTTTCGCGGCATCTTTTTCACCAGATCGGCCAGAGCCTTCTGGGCTTCCTCCCTTGTTCTGTAACCGCCCACCCATACCCGGTAAAGCGGTCTCTTATTACTTTCAAAGGGATCCTTCACCACCGCATTGTAGCCCTGTTTGCGGTATTTTTCGGCTTCAAGCCTGGCCGTGGGGCGGTCGTTGAAGGCACCGACCTGAATGTAATAATTCCCGGAAGTTCTGGTAGCCTCGGATGGTTTCGGGGGCGAAGAAGTTACTGCCGGGGTCGTGGTCGTTGCCCGGGAGGAAGTGGTGGCCGGCGCAGAGGTTACCGGCGACCCGGATTCCGCTGAAGGTTTCGGAGAGACGCTCCGGTCGACCCTCTGAGTTTTTATCTCTTCAGCGGAACTGCCGGATGGCTGGCTGACCGTGCCAGAAGCCGGCTCAGCTGTCTGCGTGGCTGCAGCTGATGACGTCGCTTTTTCCTCGACCACCGGAACCGGGGGAGGGGCTTTGACCTCTTCTTCGACTTTCTGAGCGATCAGGTTTTTCATCATCAGGTCCGCTTCTTTTTTCCCCACCTGGACTCCGAGGAAAAAAATCACCGCTCCCAGGCCAATTATGACCAGGATGATCACCACCAGAATGGTTGAGGAAACGGTTATTTCTCTATAGCTCTTTACCATGGAAGTTTTTACTTTTCCTTCGGTTTATCGGGCGAAAAAGCCCGCAGGATTTCCAGCGGCAACGGGAAGACTATGGTTGAATTCTTCTCTGTGGCGATTTCGGTCAGAGTTCCCAGGAAACGAAGCATGATGGTCTGAGGATTCTGGGAGATGATTTCGGCTGCCTGGGCCAGTTTTGTGGCAGATTGAAATTCTCCGTCAGCATGAATGATCTTGGCTCTTCTTTCTCTTTCAGCTTCAGCCTGACGGGCGATAGCCCGGATCATGGTTTCGGGCAGGTCGATATGCTTTATCTCCACCAGCTGAACTTTAACTCCCCAGGGATCTGTATGCTGGTCTATAATCTCCTGAAGCTGGGTGTTCAGTTTTTCTCTTTCTGAAAGCAATTCGTCAAGTTCCACCTGGCCGAGAACGCTTCTCAGGGTGGTCTGGGAAAGCTGGGATGTGGCATAAAGATAATCCTGAACCTCCAGCACGACCTTGAGAGGATCCATAACCCTGAAATAAAGAACGGCGTTCACCTTCACCGACACATTGTCCTTGGTGATTACATCCTGGGGAGGGATGTCCATAACAATCAGCCTCAGGCTGATGCGCACCATGCGGTCGATCGGGGCAAAAACGAAAATCAGGCCGGGTCCCTTTGGTTTGGATAAAACACGACCAAGACGGAAGATAACTCCTCTTTCATATTCTTTCAGTATCTTTATGCAGTTCAGCAAATACAGAATTACTATCGCGGCCACGATAACTGGAAAAGTAATCATTTTCATGCCTCCTTTCTGGACAGGTTGTCCTGCCCCCTATATTTTTTTAACCTTAAGAGTCAGATTATCTTTGATTTCTGTGACCTCGACCTGATCGCCGCGTTCCAGAGGTTGATCGGAAACTGCCCGCCATATTTCGCCGTGAACGAAAACTTTGCCTTCCTGGCCGGACCAGAGTAAAACTTTTCCTCTTTCTCCCAGCATACCTTCTTTTCCGGTTACCGATTTTCTGGTATGCGCTCTGACCACCAGATAAACCAGGAAGATGAAAATAAGCGACACTCCCAGAGCCACCGGGATGATAAACCTGAGGCTCGGTCTGAGTTCCGGAATCGGTGATTTAATCAGCATTATTGAACCCAGAAGCAGAGAAGCAATTCCTCCCATGGTTAAAGCTCCATAGCTGTGTACTTTAACTTCCAGGATAAACATCACCGTGCCGAGAATTATGAGCAGCAGTCCAACATAATTCACCGGGAGAATCTGAAACGAAAAAAGAGCCAGAAGCAGACTGATGCCTCCGATCACCCCGGGAAGAATGGCGCCGGGGTTGGCGAACTCGAAGTAGAGTCCGAGCAGGCCGATCATCAGAAGAATGTAAGCCAGGTTCGGGTCGGCGATGGTCATGAGTAATTTCTGTCTGAAGGTGAGCGGGATTTCTATTATTTCCTGGCCGGATAGTTTAAGTTGCTCCTTTCGGCCGTCGAATCTTTTTATTGTCCGCCCGTCCAGGGCCTGAATCAGCTCGGCTTCAGAATTAGCCACCAGGTCGATAATTTTCCCGCGAAGAGCTTCCTGTTCGGTGTAACTCAGGCTCAGTCTGACGGCATCCTCGGCCATCTTCAGGTTGCGCCCTCTTTTCTCGGCCAGAGTGCGGATGTAGGCGGCGGCGTCATGAGTGACTTTTTCTTCCATCGTCTTGCTCGGCTGGCCTTCCCCGCCGGTTCCGATGCTTACGGGATGGGCAGCGCCGGTGCTGGTGCCCGGAGCCATGGCGAAGATGTCGCAGGCAATACCGATAAAAAAGCCGGCTGAAGCCGCCCGGGCTCCCGATGGACTGACATAAGCGGCCACCGGAACAGGCGAGTTGACGATGCCTTCGATTATCGCCCGCATCGAGGAATCAAGTCCGCCCGGGGTGTTAAGTTTGATGATTACAAGCGATGCCTGTTCGATTCTGGCTTTTTCCAGAGCTTTAAGGATGATTTCTGCGCTTACCGGATGAATGGGGGAGTTGATGGTTACCGTCAGAATATGAGCGTGCAGAGTGATACCTGCGGTCAGAAAGAAAAACAGGCATAATAAAACAGCTGAAATTTTCTTCACGGTAAATTCATTATATGAACTTGCCACTGATTAGTCAATTTATTAAAAGAGTTTCCTGCGCTTGACAATTTCTCTTTTATAAACTAATTTTAATCTAAATTTTATCCGGCAGACGAGAAGCAGGAGATGAGCGATGATCAAGAATGACCTGGCTGAGTTGCTTGAGAAAAAAGCAAATTTCAATCGAACCAAAGCGGTCCTGATGGTGGAGACCATCCTGGATGCCATAAAAAAAGCCCTGCTGGCTGGAGAAAAAGTTGAAATCAGAGGTTTTGGCAGTTTCCGGGTTGTTCCGAAAAAATCCGGATTCGGAAGAGATATAAGACGTAACCGGCAGATTCCAATTTCCGGCGGCTGGCGGGTAAAATTTCGCCCTGGTCAGGATTTCAAAAAACAGTTGAAGCAGCAGTCGATAGAGCAGGCATAGTCTGTTTTTAGCCTGACGTTTTTTAATTTCCCAGATTAAAGCACAAATCCCTTGTATAAAAGCCTTGCAGCCATCAGCGCAGAAGCCCGGCTTTTTTCAAGCAGGCGTCCTGCCAGAGGTTGAAATAAACGCTTTCCGTCCGGTCTATCGTCTCTTTGAGGGTGCCCGAGGTATCTATCAAATAATGGGCAAAGCGTATTTTTTCTTCATTTGAACCCTGCGCTCTTATCCTGGCCAGCGCCTGTTCCCGTGAGATTCTGTCTCTCTCCATAAGCCGGTCGATCTGCAATTCCGGTTTACAGTAAGTAAGGATGATTCGATCGTAAAAGCTGTAATAACCTGACTCGATGACCAGCGCTGCTTCTGTGATGTATATCTCAAATTTTCCAGCTTTTTCCAGTTCTTCCACTGTCTGTTTGATTTTTTCCATGATCAGGGGATGGGTCAGGCGATTCAGATAGTCCCGCTCTAACTTATCCCGGAAGATGATTTCTCCGAGTTTCTTCCGGTCTATTTCTTCATTTTCCTTGAGAATTTCTTTCCCGTAGTGTCTGATGAGTTCTTCCCAGATTTTTCCTCCGGGTGCCATCAGCTGATGCGCCAGCAGGTCGGCATTCTGAACATAACACCCCTTCTGGCTGAGAATCTGAGCAACGATCGATTTTCCGGTGGCGATGCCCCCGGTGAGAGCTACGACCAGCAATTTATTCCCTGCAGAAGGTAATCAATCCTCAACCTGGAAGTGAAAATTCCTGTTGAATTTAACAGCCACTCCAGTTTTTTTCTTCTTCCCGTCTTTTTTTTCCAGCCGGACGATCACCCCATCCAGACAGAGCTTGATTTTCTTCCCCTCAGTCAATTCTTTCGGCAGGTCAATTCCGA
>JASEFX010000018.1:47198-49005 GCA_030018265.1 Candidatus Saccharicenans sp. | reverse complement strand
ATGGCGGTAAAAACGGCCCATTTCTCTTATACCGAAAACGCCGATGCTGCCGAAAGATTGCGGTTCAACGTCGAGCACTTCTCCCTGGGCTATGTATGAACGCAATTTGGCGTCAGCTGTTCCCTGCAGGCGGAAGATGGTGACTTCTCCCGGCCTTATTCTTCCCTCGAGGGTGCCGCGGGTGATTTCCGGTTGTTTCCCGGGCTCCATCAGCCGGTGCATGATCAGCTGGTATTTCATCGCCGGCGAAAGCAGGCAACAGGAAGCAGTGTTGCCGCAATGGAAGCCCATGAAAAGGTCAGTCTGTTTGTAGTCACCGATTTTCTCCCTGTTTTTTTCGTACATATCTTCGGGCACGGTGTTGTTAATATCAAGCAGGGTGGCGGGAAGTTCGGTGGCGCAGGTTAGAAGATATTCGCTCAGAGCTCCGTAGATATCCACCTCGCAGGCTACTGGAATTCCCCTGGCAGCCAGCCGGGCGTTGACGAAGCAGGGAACAAAGCCAAAATAGCTTTCAAACGCCGGCCAGCATTTATTGGCGAAAACTCCGTACTTAGAGGCGCCAAGGTTTTTTTCCATGAATTTGAGCAGGGCCACTTCGTACCGGGCAAGTTTATCCAGCAGCTCGGGGTAATTATTGCCGGCGCCGAGCTCCTTGGCCATGTCGGCGGCCACTTCTTTAATCTCGGGCGAGCCGGCCGCCTTAAGAAAAATATCGTAGAGGTCAAGTTCGGAGTTTTCCATCACTTCGACACCCAGGTCGAAAAGAGGTTTGATCGGGGCGTTACAGGCATAAAAATCCTGCGGTCGCGGTCCGAAGCTAAATATCTTCAGGTTTTTTAACCCGAGCCAGGTCCTGGCCACTGGAACAAACTCTTCGATCATCCGGGCTACCTGCGGAGCAGTTCCGACCGGATATTCCGGGATATGAACGTTAAGCTGCCGAAGCCCGATGTTGTAAGATGCGTTCAGCAATCCGCAGTAGGCGTCTCCGCGTCCCTGGTAAAGGTCGGAAGCGGTCTCTTCGGCTGCTGCTGCCAGCATCACCGGGCCCTTGAAACGCTGAGCTAATATGGTGGTCGGTCCTTCAGGTCCAAAATTTCCGAGAAAGATGGCCAGCGAATTGATTTCTTTTTTCTTTATTTCCTCGAGAGCTTTCAGCACGTCGTTTTCATTCTCGATGATGGTTTCCAGCTCGACTACCGGCAGGTTGAGTTTCTGACACTCGGCCGATACAGCGATTCTTCTTTTTTTTGAGAGTTCTATAGGAAAACAGTCACGGCTGACGGCAATAAGTCCGATTTTTACTCCGGGGATGTTTTTGATGTTTTCCATGTTGTTATTCCTCCTTTTTCTGTCCGTAATAGGCCCTCGGGCCGTGTTTTCTTTCAAAATGTTTTCTCATCAGATAGGGTTCGAGCTCGGTCGCTCCGGAATTAATCTGCAGCGTGAGGACAGCCATTCTGGCTATTGTTTCCAGAAGCAGTAGATTTTCCACCGCTTCCAGCCCGGATTTGCCCCAGGCAAAAGGACCATGCCCTGAAACCAGGCAAGCCGGGTAAGCTGCCGGGTCGAGTTGCTCAAACCTTTCCACGATTACCTTTCCGGTGTTGAGCTCATAATCGGAAGTAACTTCGTTTTCAGTCATCGTCCGGGTTATGGGCACAGGTCCCGGACAGAAATCCGCATGGGTGGTTCCGAGACAGGGAATTTCCACCGCGGCCTGAGCGAAGGCGGTGGCAAATTCGCTGTGGGCATGGGCGATGCCGCCAATCTGCGGGAAATGCCGGTACAGGTGAAGATGGGT
>JASEFX010000018.1:0-47099 GCA_030018265.1 Candidatus Saccharicenans sp. | reverse complement strand
TGGGCATGGGCGATGCCGCCAATCTGCGGGAAATGCCGGTACAGGTGAAGATGGGTGAGAGTATCTGAAGAGGGCCTCAGCTTTCCCTCAAGCTGGCGGCCTTCAAGGTCGAGCACCACCATGTCTTCCGGTTTCATCCGGTCATAAGGAAGACCGCTCGGTTTTATGGCCATCACGCCTTTTTCCCGGTCGACCTCGCTCACGTTTCCGAAGGTCAGAATAACCAGGCCGCATTCGACCAGTTTGAGGTTGGCCTGCCACACCCGTTGTTTAAGTTCTTCATACATGGTGCTTTCCTTAATTTTTTTTATCCTGGCTCAACTGCCTTCATTTTTTTGCGTTCGGGTTCAAACATTAACGTCATTCATTCTCCGATTTATTTTTTCTTTCTGGTTCTTACCGTTCTGGCTGAGGCTGCCGCCAGTTCTCTGGCTCTGGCCAGCTGCCGATCGCGGATATCCAGCAGTTCCTTCATCAGATGGTAGAGGTTGCCCTGCCACTCTCTCGTACCGAAAGCGTCGTGCAGTTCCCGGTAAAGACGGTAAAGTTCCTGATAAACCTGATGGCGGTCCGGGCGCGGCTTGAAACTGACCGGTTTGACGCCGCACATGGCTGCCTGGGCTTCTTCAAAACAATCATACCCTCCGGCGTTTTTTCCAGCGACTACCGCGCCGGCTATGGCCGCGCCGAGAGCGCAGGTCTGAGAGGAACGCGCAATCTTCATCTCCATGCCAAAAACGTCTGCGTAAATCTGCATCACCAGCAGGTTTTTCTCGGCGATTCCACCGCAGTTGATGATTTCGTTTATTTCAACTCCGTATTCCCGAAAACGTTTGATTATCGTCAGTGCCCCAAAAGCGGTGCTTTCAATCAGTGCCAGATATATTTCCTCAGGCCGGGTGTGAAGCGTCTGTCCAAGAAGCAGTCCGGTCAACCTCTGGTCTACCAGAATCGTCCGATTCCCGTTGTTCCAGTCGAGCGCCAGAAGGCCAGACTCTCCGGGAAGAAGCGCGGCTGCTTTTTCTGTGAGCGCCTGATGACTGCCGTGTTCTGGACCACCGGGCTGGATGTAATTCACAAACCAGTTGAAGATGTCTCCGACGGCCGATTGCCCGGCTTCCAGCCCGAAATAGCCCGGGAGCACCGAGCCGTCGACAATTCCGCAGAGGCCCGGAATGTCAGCCAGCGGTCGGTCGTTAGGCCAGACGCAGATGTCGCAGGTGCTGGTGCCGATAATCTTGACAAATTTTCCGGGCGCTACACCGGCTCCAACCGCCCCGAGATGAGCGTCAAAGGCTCCCACAGCCACCGGAATTCCCGGTTTCAATCCGAGCATTTTAGCCCAGGATCTGGTCAGATAACCGGCTGGCTGGTCAGAGGTGTAGGTGGTCTCATACAGCCTGTCCCTCAATTCCCCCAGCCGCGGGTCAAGTTTACTCAGGAAGTCCCTGGCCGGGAGTCCTCCCCACTGTTCGTTGAACATCGCTTTGTGACCGGCAGCACAGCGGCTTCTTTTTATTTTCTCCGGGGCTAAGGTGCCAGTCAGAATGGCCGGGAGAAAGTCGACGCATTCCACCCAGGTGTAGGCCGCCTCAAAAACTTTCGGGTCGACCCGGAGACAGTGAAGAATCTTGCTGAAAAACCACTCGGATGAATAAACGCCGCCGCACCTGGCTAAGTATTCCGGATGTTCCCTGGCCGCCAGTTCGGTGATTTCCCGGGCTTCGGCAAATGAGGTATGATCCTTCCACAACCAGGCCTGGGCATTGAGATTATTCTTGAACTCATCATGAAAGGCGAGCGGCAGGCCATTTCTGTCAACCGGCATCGGGGTGGAACCGGTGGTGTCAATCCCTATACCTATGATCTGTTCGGCCGAAAAACTTTTTCTGACTTTTCGGGCCAGGCGCAGAACCTTTTTTACTACCCTGACCATCGATTCAAGATAATCAGCCGGGTTCTGCCGGGCCAGGTTGGGGTCCTTCGGGTCGAGAAGTATGCCGGCCTCGCCTGAAGGATAATTTACCACGGCTGTGCTCAGTTCTTCTCCGCTGGCGGTATCCACCACCAGCGCTCTGACTGAATTTGTCCCAAAATCAAGTCCGAGACTGTATGCTCTGCGTGTTTTCTTCATTTATAATGCCTCCTCCAGATTTCTCATTTTAATCCAGCCGGCGGGCTTTTTAGAAATAGATTTTTCTCTGTCCGGATTTCGTGCGGGCTTCAGGAGAATTGGCCGCGCTGCCTGATGCGCAAAAGCTTCAATCGCATATTTGTCCGCCAGCAGATGTGTGGCCGCAGTTCCGGGAACCGCCGCCGTCCGGCTGACTGATTTTTCCGACTGGCAAAAATTTGTTGACATCATTTTCCGAACTATTATATAAAAATAATGCGTTAACGTTAACAATTTTTTATCCAGGAAATTTCAGACGGAAAGTTGACCGGAGAGAATATGGTTTACTGGACGGCGAAAAGGCGCAGATAATGGCGGTTTATTTTATGAATCGATGGTTGGTATAATGAGAAAGAATCGTCTGGCTCCAGGCATCCGGCGTTCTGAGTTCGGTTTGAAAACAAATCGGTAAGTAAAGCCAATAAAAAAATTATTAAGGAATAAGCTAATGGCCTGGATGCCTTCTATCAGGAAATATAATTTCGGGTTATTTTCTTTTGTATTTTTAACAGTCACGATTTTATTCCTGACTGACCTGCCGGCGCAGGTTCGATTGAATCAGAGCGATTTAAGGCTTTTCCAGTTCAGAAATATCGGACCGTTCCGGGCCGGCTCCTGGGTCACTTGCTTTGCCGTGCCTGATTTTCCTCCGGAAGCTCACATGTACACGTTTTATGTTGGCACCAGAAACGGCGGGGTCTGGAAAACCGTCAACAACGGCATCACCTTTGAGCCGATTTTCGATGCCCAGAGTCATCTTTCGATCGGAGCCATGGCTGTAGCTCCATCGAACCCTGAGATTATCTGGGTGGGAACAGGAGAAGCTTACTGCGCCCGCAGCTCTCAAAGCGGCGACGGTGTTTACAAGTCCACCGATGGCGGCCGCACCTGGCAGAATCTCGGACTCCGGGATTCTCATCATATAGCGAAAATAATCATCCATCCAAAAAATCCGGATACCGTCTACGTCGCCGCCATGGGCCATCTTTTCACCCCGAATACCGAGCGAGGAGTGTTCAGGACTGAAGATGGCGGAAAATCCTGGAAAAAGGTTTTCTACATCAATGAAAGAGTTGGAGTGATAGACCTGGTGATGGATCCTTCAAATCCGGATGTTCTCTACGCAGCTGCCTATGATAAGGTCCGGCTTCCCTGGCATTTTGAAGCTGGAGGTCCGGAAAGCGGCATCTACAAAACCACAGATGGAGGGAAAACCTGGAAGAGACTTTCCGGCGGGTTGCCTTCAGGTTATATCGGCCGGATAGGAATAAATATTTTCCGGAAAAATCCGAACATTCTTTACGCGGTGGTGGAAAACTTCCGGCAGCCGACGGAGGAAGAAAAAGCTGCCGCCCGCCGCGCTGGACGTCAGGCTCATCCGGTCTCTGTGGGTGAAGTTTACCGCACGGATGATGCCGGCCAGACCTGGGTTAAGGTTAACACCGGGAAGGAGCCGCTGGCCAGCAAAGCCCCTTATTCTTTTAATCAGATTTACGTCGACCCGGAAAACGACCGGGTGGTTTACATAACCGGCGTCACCCTGGCGAGTTCAGTCGATGGCGGCCATACCTGGCGCGATGCTGACTGGCCGCCGCGAACTCTCTTCCGCTCAGCCTTTGGAGATGTTAGGACCCTCTGGATAGACCCTCAAAATCCGAAGAGAATACTTTTTGGCAGCGACGGCGGTGTTTATATCTCATACGATGGCGGCAAAACCTGTCATCATTTCTACAATCTGCCGCTCGGGGAAGTCTACGCGCTCGGTGTGGATATGGAAGAGCCATACAACGTCTATGCCGGGCTTCAGGACCACGATTCCTGGAAAGGACCTTCCAATTCCTGGTCCGGGGCGGTCAACCTGATCGACTGGGTGGCAGTGGGCGGCGGCGACGGCATGTACAACGTGGTTGATCCGACAGACAGCCGATGGGTTTATAACTGCCGCGAATTTGGCGATTTTTATCGTCTCGACCAGAAAACAGGAACGAGAAAAAGAATTCAGCCGGCACGCGCTGAAGGGATGGAACCATACAGATTCAACTGGACTCCCCCGATCCATCTTTCCCCGCATAACAGCTCGATTGTCTACATCGGTGCTCAGATGTTGCTCCGCTCGCTCGACCGCGGGGATAGCTGGGAAGAAATAAGTCCCGACCTGACGACAAATGACAGAAGCAAGCAGGGAGGAGCGGGAAACATAACTTTCTGCACGATAACCACCATTTCCGAATCGCCCCGCAAGCCCGGAGTAATCTGGGTCGGAACAGACGACGGCAAAGTTCAGGTAACCACCGATGGCGGTGTCACCTGGACAGATTGCACGGCAGCTCTGGCTAAAGCTGGTGCGCCCGCACCTCTCTGGGTCAGCCGGGTTTTTGCCTCCCCGCATGAAGCCGGCACAGCCTTTGTGGCCAAAAGCGGATTCAGAAACGATGATTTCAAACCGTATGTTTTCAAGACAACCGATTACGGGCGCACCTGGCTATCGATTTCCAAAGGGCTGCCCGATTCTCCCGTCAACGTGGTTATTCAGGATCAAAAAAATCCCGAACTGCTGTTTGCCGGCACTGATAACGGTCTTTTTGTTTCCTTGAATGGCGGTAAAGAATGGCTGCCCTTCCAGAATAATATGCCACGGGTTAAGGTGACGGATCTGGTAATCCATCCCCGCGAAGGAGATCTGGTCGCCGGCACCTACGGGCGGGGAATCTGGATTACCAATATCTGGCCGCTGCGCGAACTTAATTTATTGCTGGCAGAAGCCGGGGTTTACCTTTTCACCATCAGACCGGCTATCCAGAAACAGTATCCGGTCTTCGGCAATTATCATCTCACCGGCGACAGCCATCTCTTTACTCCCAACGAACCCGATGAAGTGGCGATTTATTATTATTTAAGGAGCGAGGCGAAGGAAAAAATAAAAATCAGTGTTTTTGACCGCGCGGGAAATTTATTGCAGGAGCTGCGAGCAGAAGGCCGGGCCGGGTTGAACCGCGCTGCCTGGAACATGAGAAGAGCAGGGGCCAGGCCGCGTGAAGCTCCGGTCAACCCGGGTTATTACAGGGTCGTTCTGGAAGTGGACGGGAAGCAATATGAGCAGACAGCTCTGATCAGCAAAAGAATAAGCTGGGAAATCGGACCACGGTCGGTGGTGCTGATGACCGCAGGAGAATGAAGCCGGGGAGCGCCAGCCGATTCAAGGAGGAATTAAGCCTGATAGAGATGATTAAAAGGTTTCCCGGTTTAACAGTAAAATAGGCTATCATAGGAGTACAAGAAATTGAATAAAACAATGGAGGTAAGTATGAGTAAAAAATCCTGGAGAAACCTGCTGGTTATTCCTGTCTTTCTGGTAATCTCCGGCATCCTGTTTTCAGGCTGTGCCGGTGAGAAAAAGGATTATTCCATAAAAACAGTCAACCTGACGGATGTTAAATTTTCTGATGGATTCTGGAGCAAACGCATAGAAACTAACGGTCTGGTGACCATTCCCCATTCTTTCAGGCAGAGCGAGGAAACCGGCCGGATCAAAAACTTTGAGATTGCTGCCGGTCTGGCTGAGGGCGATTTCTGCTCTCGATATCCTTTTGATGATTCCGATGTTTTTAAGTTGATCGAGGGAGCTTCCTATCAGCTTATGCTCAACTATGACCCGGAGCTCGATAAATATCTCGACCAGCTGATTTCTAAAATTGCTGCCGCCCAGGAAAAAGATGGCTATCTGTACACAGCCAGAACCATAAAAAATAAAGGCGGGAAGATTCCTCTGGAAGAATGGGTAACGGATAAAAGGTGGGAAAGAGAACGCGATGCTCATGAACTGTACAATGCCGGCCATCTGTATGAAGCGGCCGTGGCCCACTACCGGGCGACCGGCAAAAAAAACCTGCTCCAGGTCGCTCTGAAAAACGCTGATCTCATCGTCAGAGAGTTTGGTCCGGGAAAGGAAATGCTTCCGCCAGGTCACCAGGAAATTGAAATCGGCCTGGTAAAACTTTACCGGTTGACCGGCAAAAGAAAATATCTGGAGCTGGCTCAGTTCTTTCTGGATCAGCGTGGCAACAAGCAGGGACATGAACTTTATGGTTTCTATTCTCAGGACCATCTGCCGGTGCGGGAACAGAAGGAAGCGGTCGGACATGCGGTCAGGGCGGCTTATATGTATTCCGGCATGGCCGATGTGGCCGCGCTCAGCGGCGATCAGACTCTAGTGCAGGCGCTCGATAATCTCTGGCAGGATGTGGTTTTCAGAAAAATTTATATCACCGGAGGTATAGGTTCGACCGGCGCCTGGGAAGGCTTCGGTCCGGCCTACCATCTGCCGAATGCTTCTGCCTATGCTGAAACCTGCGCCTCGATCGCCAACGCCTTCTGGAATTACCGGATGTTCCTGCTTCACGGCGATGCTAAATACCTGGATGTGTTCGAGCGGATTATTTACAACGGCTTTCTCTCCGGGATAGCGCTGAGTGGAGACCGGTTCTTCTATGCGAATCCTCTGGCCTCGTTCGGCCAGCATGAAAGAAGCCCCTGGTTCAGCTGCGCCTGCTGTCCGCCTAATATTATCCGTTTCCTGCCGCAGTTAGGACAGTATGTTTACGCCACAGAAGATGACCGGCTGTACATAAACCTTTTTGCCCGGAGCCAGGGCCGGGTCAAGGTCGACGATATCAGAGTGGACCTCGAGCAGGAGACAGACTATCCCTGGGAAGGCGAAATCAAAATCAGGATAAACCCGGAAAAGGCTGAGGATTTTACCGTCATGCTGCGGATTCCGGGCTGGGCTCTCGGCCAGCCGATACCTTCCGACCTTTATTATTATGCTGAGAGGCCGGAAACAAAGCCCGCGGTCAGGGTGAACGGTGAAGAAATTCCTCTGACTCTGGAGAAAGGATTTCTCCCGATCACCCGGAAATGGAAGGCGGGCGATCTGATTGAAATCAATCTGCCGCTCGAGCCCAGGCGGGTTCTTGCTCATGAAAAGGTGAAGGACGATGAAGGTCTGGTGGCGGTGGAAAGAGGGCCAATCGTCTATTGCGCGGAATGGCCTGATAACGGAGGGCAGGTTTCCAACCTCCTCCTTCCCGATGGCGCTTCTCTGACCTCTGAATACCGCGAACACCTTCTCGGGGGCCTGGTGGTGGTGAAGGCTCAGGGTAAAGCCTACAGAAAGGTGCAGGGGAAAACTGTCAGTGAGGGTAAGGAAATAGTCCTGATTCCTTATTACGCCTGGGCTCATCGCGGTCGCGGGGAAATGGCTGTCTGGATGCCCAGAGAAGAAGCTAAGGTCAGACCGACTCCAGAACCATCGCTCGCCTCGAAGGCAAAAGTTGAGGCTTCAGAAGGGGCTAAGGGAGTCAGGTTTATAAACGACCAGTACGAACCTTCAGATTCGAATGACCATTCAGTCGGATATCTGCACTGGTGGCCGAAGAAAGGAACCACCGAATGGGTTAGCTATGAATTTCCATCTCCGGTTCGCATTTCTGAAGTTGCCGTCTACTGGTTTGACGACACCGGCGTGGGCGAGTGCCGGGTGCCTGAATTCTGGAAGCTTTATTACAGAAAAGGTGCGGAGTGGGTGCCGGTTAAGAATCTTAATCCCTACGGCACCGAGAAAGACAGATACAATGTGATCAGATTTCAACCGGTGGTGACCACCGGTTTGAAGATTGAGCTTAAATGCCGGGAAAAGTTCTCCGCCGGCATTCAGGAATGGCAGGTGAAATAAACGGTTGATTTCAGCCGGAAGTAAAAGCTTAAAAATTCCCGGCATAAGGGAGCAGGCGCACAAAGGAAGTTCAGCTGGCTGGCAGGTAGAGAGATTTAATTGCCAGGATGGCAAAGCGATCGAGCGACTTTGCGGAAGCGTCGGTGGCGGGATAATCAGGATTTAACGGCGGGAGCGGATTATAAGCAGAAAGTGGAATTTGATTTTGCCCGGGCATTTGCCGAAGATTTCTGCCAGCAGGAGATAGCCGGTTGCTTGAGGGCAATTTAAGTCAGGGGCAAAAATAGACTTTTTCATATGATTTTCGGGAGGAGATTATGAATAAAGGAATGCGTCAATCAGAGGGAACAATAAAACGTACTTCCCGGCTTATTTGGGGCATACGGCAGGCGGCTCTGGCGAAGCCGGGGCTTTTTTCTTTTATCCTTCTGTTTGCCGTCCTGGCTCTTCAGGCTGAGCAGCAGCAAGTAATCCAGAATCCTTCGTTCGAAAACATAAAGACCAACCGTCCGGAAGGCTGGAGGACAGTAACTTACAGTGGAAAAGCGGATTTCCAGATAAGTTCAGTGGCCAGATCAGGAAACTACAGCGTTCAGCTTGTTTCAGAAAAAGGGGCGGACGCTTCCTGGTCTACCGTGGTCAGGGTCAGACCGTTTTCCAGGTATAAGCTGACCGGCTGGGTGAAAACAGAAAATGTCCAGTCACTCGGCGGAAAAGGGGTTCTTTTTAACATCCATGGACTGGAGAAATATCAGACGAGAGCCCTCACCGGAACTAATGACTGGACAAAACTCGAGATGATCATCGACACAGAGCTTAACGATGCGTTGCAGGTGAACTGCCTTTTTGGGGGCTGGGGTCGGGTTGCCGGGAAAGCCTGGTTTGACGACCTCACTCTGGAGTACATTTCAGGCCGGACTTTGAAGCCGGAGGCCACAATTCAGGCCGATAGAAAGCTGACACCCGTTTCTGAATACATTTACGGCCAGTTTATCGAACATCTCGGACGCTGCATCTATCAGGGCATCTGGGCGGAGATGCTCGAGGACCGGAAATTTTATCTCCCGGTCGGATCAGCCGAGTCGCCCTGGAAGGTGGCCGGAAAGCCGCATTCTCTTCATATGAATCCTCTTCTGGTTTATGCCGGTGTTCCGGTTCCTGAAATTAGGCTCAGAGGAGACGGCACAGAGGGCGGAATCTACCAGGCAGAAATCGCGCTGCAGTCCGGGAGGAAATACACCGGTCGGGTGGTCATCGCCGGTGATCCGGGAGTGCTTCCGGTAGAGGTCAGGCTCGTCTGGGGCGAGGGCGAATCTTCCAGAGAGGTTTTCAGGATTGATGAGATCAGCCCCGATTACAGGAAATATTATTTCAACTTTACTGCCGGGGCGAGCACTGATAACGGCCGTCTGGAAATTGTTAGCCGCGGGAGAGAAGCCTTCCGGGTGGCGGCTGTTTCTCTTATGCCGGCCGATAATCTCGAAGGCTTCCGACCGGAGGTGATAAAGCTTCTCCGGGAACTTAATGCCCCAGTTTATCGCTGGCCCGGAGGAAATTTTGTTTCTGGCTATAACTGGAAAGACGGAATAGGCGATCCCGACCGGCGTCCGCCGCGCAAGAACCCTGCCTGGCAGGGAATAGAGCATAACGATGTTGGCATACATGAGTTTATGACCTTCTGCCGTCTGGTCGGGGCGGAACCATACATCGCGGTGAACAGCGGTCAGGGAAACGAGACGCTGGCGGCTGAGGAGGTCGAGTATGTCAACGGCGCTCCCGACACGCCGATGGGACAGTGGCGGGCGCAGAACGGCCACCCCGGGCCTTTTAACTGCCGGTTCTGGTCAGTGGGCAACGAAATGTACGGCGACTGGCAGCTCGGGCATATGCCGCTTAAAGACTACGTGAAAAGGCACAACCGTTTTGTTGAGGCGATGAAAGCTCGCGACCCGAATATTGTCATCATTGCAGTCGGAGCGGTCGGCGAATGGAGCCGCGGGATGTTAGAAGCCTGCGCAGATCACATGGACCTCATCAGCGAGCATTTTTATGTGCAGGAAAGACCGGGGTTGCTCAGCCACGTCTACCAGGTTCCGCGAGCTATAAGAAGGATTGCCGAAGCTCATCGTCAGTACCGGCGGACGATCCCGCAGCTAAGGGGCAAAGATATCAGGATAGCTCTGGATGAGTGGAATTACTGGTATGGACCTTACATTTACGGAGAGCTCGGAACACAATACTTTCTGAAGGATGCTCTGGGAATTGCGGCTGGCCTGCACGAGTATTACCGTCAGGCAGACATTATTTACATGGCGAATTATGCCCAGACGGTTAATGTCATCGGAGCGATAAAAACCTCAAAGACTGAAGCTGTTTTTGACACCACCGGGCTGGTCTTAAAGCTCTACCGCAACGAATTCGGCACGGTCCCGGTGAGGATTACCGGTCAACCAGAACCGCTCGATCTGATGGCTGCCTGGAAAGCTGACGGCAGGACTTTGACTCTGGCTGTGGTGAATCCGACCGGCGAAAGACAGAACCTGTCTCTGAAAATAAACGGTTTTAAGCTCAACCGGGTGGAGAAAATCTTCAGGATAACCGGCCCGCATGAGAAGGCCTGCAACGTTCCTGGCAAAAAGTCGGAAGTGGAAATCTTCACGGTGGATGAGAGCTTCCATCCGGAAAAACTGACGCTTCCGCCGCTGAGCGTTACCGTCTACGTGCTGAAATGAATAAATCCTACTATAATAGTAGGAATTGTGGGTTTCTTAAAGCTTTTACTCGACCGTGTTAATTTAAGTTGATGATGTGATAAAATCGCTGGGAGAGGGAAAAAATGAGGAAGGCTGCCTGCTTATTAGCGATTGGCTTTTTTCTGACAGCCCTGGCGGGATTGGTTTACCCGCAGCCTGAAAAACCGGCGAAAGATTATCCGATAAAACCGGTGAACTACTGGGAAGTCCGGGTGAACGATGAATTCTGGGCGCCCCGGATGAATACCAACCGGCTGGTGACCATTCCCTACCTTTTCCGCATGAACGAGGAGACCGGTCGGGTGGACAATTTCCGTATCGCCGCCGGACTTAAAAAGGGAAAACATACCGGAAAGAGATACAACGATTCTGATGTTTATAAAGCGATAGAGGCGGCTGCCTGCACCCTGAAAACCAACCCGGACCCGGCCCTGAAAAAGCAGATAGACGACCTGGTGTCGATAATAGCCAGGGCCCAGGAACCCGACGGTTATCTTTTCACCGCCAGGACGATCGACCCGAAGAATCCTGCTCCCGGCTCAGGAAAGGAGAGATGGTCAAACCTGAGGGTCAGCCACGAGCTTTACAACCTCGGTCATCTTTTTGAGGCAGCGGTTGCCTGTTACCAGGCTACCGGCGAGAAGAATCTTCTCGGGGTGGCCCTGAAAAGCGCCGACCTGCTCGTGCGCACCTTCGGTCCCGGCAAGCGCCGGGGGTTTCCCGGTCATCAGGAAGTGGAAATCGGTCTGGTGAAGCTGTACCGGGTTACCGGCAACGAAGAATATCTCAAGCTGGCAAAGTTTTTCTTAGATGAAAGGGGATATTATCACGGAGGCGAGGTCTACCCGAAGACCTCTCCCTTCCACATCTACAATTCAGAAGAGTATCTGCAGAACCACCTGCCGGTTCTGGAGCAAACAGAAGCTGCAGGCCATGCTGTCCGCGCTACCTACATGTACTGCGGGATGCTGGACGTGGCTGCGCATGGAGGGTTTCCGGAATATGCCCGGGTGAGCCAGAAACTCTGGGAGAATGTTGTCGGGAAAAAAATGTACATTACGGGTGGTATAGGTTCGGTTGGCGAATATGAGGCTTTCGGACGGGATTATGAACTGCCGAATGAGAAAGCTTATGCCGAAACCTGCGCCGCGGTCGGGAATGCTTTCTGGAACCAGAGGCTGTTCCAGTTAGAAGGAGACGGCCGGTATATTGATATCCTCGAAAGGATTATTTACAACGGATTGCTCTCGGGCGTCGGGCTTTCTGGCGACCGGTTTTTCTACCAGAACCCGCTGGCTTCCCGGGGAAAGTACGAGCGCAGCAGCTGGTTTGAGGTGGCCTGCTGTCCGGCTAACGCCGCTCGTTTTCTGGCGACTTTTCCGCAGTATATTTATGCTTATTCGGAAGATGAAGTTTTTATAAACCTTTTTGTCAGTTCAACCGCTCAATTCGATTACAAAAAAACCCGGCTGGAAATCATCCAGGAGACAAAATATC
This sequence comes from Candidatus Saccharicenans sp., assembly GCA_030018265.1. GTDB lineage: Bacteria > Acidobacteriota > Aminicenantia > Aminicenantales > Saccharicenantaceae > Saccharicenans. The sequence goes on along the minus strand of JASEFX010000018.1, from coordinate 34,945 downwards.
CCTGGATGGGGCAGGTTAAGATTGGAGTTAACCCGGCCAGAGTGAGAGAGTTTGTTCTCTGCGTCAGAATTCCCGGCTGGGCTCAGGGGCAGCCTGTTCCTTCAGACCTTTATCGGTATCAAGACAGTTCAACCAGGGAAATTTCCGTCAGAGTGAACCGGAAGGTTTATCCGGTAAAAATCGAACGCGGTTATCTGAGAATCAAAAGAAAATGGGTCAGAGGAGATGTGATAGAGATCATTTTCCCGATGTCGATAAGAAGGGTAAAAGCTCATCCTCAGGTGGTGGATAACAGAGGCCGCGTCGCTATCGAGAGGGGCCCGATAGTTTTCTGCGCCGAAGGAAGAGATAACGGCGGAACCGCACTCAACCTGGCGGTTACTCCGGGCACACATTTTCAACAGTGGTTCAGGAGCGATCTGCTGGGCGGAGTTACAGTAATAACCGGAAATGGACTGGTGGTCGACGATAAAGGCAATGAAATCAGGAAGCAAACGCTGTTCCTTGTTCCCTATGCCGTCTGGGCGAATCGAGGTCCCTGGGAAATGGCCGTCTGGCTGCTCAAAAAAGAATAGGTTTTTTTATTCAGGATGCCAGCCGCTCAGGGTTTTGAAAAAATGTTGTTTATTTTTTAGGATAGCCCACCGTCTGGGCCAGCATGATTTTCTGCTCCGGCCGGAGCTTCATGGCCTTTGCCAGTTCCTCCCTGTTGATCGACGCCCGGACAACCGTGGCAAGGCTTTCTGAAGCGCAGAAAAGATAGACATTCTGGGCGATGAAAGCAGCATGAGCTCCCGAATAGAACCTTTTATCCTCATCAGTTCCGCGGGGAATTCGAGCGTAATCTCCGACGTAGACCAGATTCACCGGAGCCACTCTGACAAAATCCTGCGTGCCGGTCAGCGCCCGGATGTCTTCTTTGAGTATCTGGATCAGCGAATGGTCCTTGGCTTCATACAGAAACAGCCCGTCGGCGGTCGCCACGTAAAGGTCGATATTCTGCCAGTTGACGGCTGATGGGGCTGTCCTCTTCCCGGATTCGGGCCGGTTTATTCCGTAAGCAGCCCAGAGTAGATTGGAAAGCACCTGAAGGGGCAGACTCTCCGGACTGAACTCTCTCTGGCTCTGTCTGTTTTTCAAGCATTCCATCAACGGTTTGCCGCCTTCAAGTTGCGGTGGAGGAAGTTTTATCTTAGTGATTTCCTGACAGAAGCTGAAGCTGGAGGGGTAAATAAGCAACCCGGCGATAAAAACAGAAATAAGTATAATTCCGGTCGGTTTTTTCTTCATGGTGTCCTCCTGGCAAAAAATTTTAGCATCGGCTCCTGATCCCGGGCAAGGAAAAAAACGAGATTGAGCTGTAACAATAACCTGGCAGGCGGCGGAAGGTCTGGAAAAAAGGCCGGTTATCTTCAGGCCGCTATTTTCCAGCCTGGTGGGAAACTTTCAGGCGAAAGCGCTTTCTTTTGACAAACCTGGCTGGCTGTGCTATTAGAAAGCTTCAGAATAAATTCCTTCCAGGGAAAATCCATGGCGACGGCAGTTGAAAAATGGGTGGAAAAACAGGCTGAACTTCTTCAGCCAAAAAATATCTACTGGTGCGACGGTTCCGAAGGAGAAGCCCGGCGTATTATCGAAACGGGACTCCGTGAAGAAAAACTCGAGGATCATGACGTCTTCATCGAACTTAACCAGAAACTCTGGCCGAAGGCTTACCTCCACCGTAGCCATCCGACCGATGTGGCCCGCACCGAGCATCTAACGTTCGTCTGCCATTCAGACCGGGAAACCACTGGCCCGAACAACAACTGGATGCATCCGGAGGAGGCCAGGAAAAAGTTGACGGCGCTTTCGCGCGGGGCGATGCGCGGCAGAACCATGTACGTTCTGCCTTACATGATGGGACATCCGGACTCTCCCTACGCCAAAGCCTGCGTTCAGATAACCGATATTTCCTATGTGGCGGTCAGCATGCGCATCATGACCAGGCTGGGGAAGCATGTCCTGGAAAAAATCGGCAATTCTGAAAATTTCGTCAAAGGGATTCACACAGTCGGCGATTTCAGCCCCGACCGTAGGCTCATCATGCATTTTCCGGAAGAGAATCTGGTGTGGAGTGTCGGCTCGGGATACGGAGGGAACGCTCTTCTTGGAAAAAAATGTTTTTCTCTGAGAATCGCTTCCTGGATGGGCCGTAAGTACGGCTGGCTGGCCGAACATATGATGATTATCGGGGTTGAGGACCATCACGGAAATGTTACTTACATTGCCGGGGCTTTTCCTTCGGCCTGCGGCAAGACCAATTTCGCCATGCTGGAATCGGCTCTGCCTGAGTATCGCGTCTGGACAATCGGAGACGATATCGCCTGGTTGAACATCGGACCTGACGGGCGTCTGTATGCGATAAATCCCGAATCCGGTTTCTTCGGCGTGGCTCCGGGAACTTCCATGAAAAGCAACCCGAATATGATCCGGACGCTGAAGAACTCTAACTTTTATCCGACGCTGTTTACCAATGTCGGGCTCGACCTCGATACGATGTCGCCCTGGTGGGAGGGGCTCGACGGTCCGGTGCCGGAAAACATGCTTGACTGGCAGGGGCATCCCTGGAAGCCCGGGCAGGGAACGCCGGCAGCTCATCCGAATTCGAGGTTCACCGTTTCAATCTACAATTGCCCGACTCTTTCGCCGGAATACGACAATCCGATGGGAGTGCCGATCTCAGCCATTCTGTTCGGTGGCCGTCGTTCGAAATTAATTCCTCTGGTGGTCGAAGCCTTCAACTGGGAGCATGGCGTATTTATGGGAGCCAGGATGGGCTCGGAAACGACGGCAGCCGCGGCTGGAAAAGTTGGCGTGCTACGGCGGGACCCGATGGCCATGCTGCCATTCTGCGGCTATAACATGGGCGATTATTTTCGACACTGGATAAACATGGGCCGGTTGATGAGCCACCCGCCGCGCATCTATTCGATCAACGCCTTCCGGCGTAATGAGAAAGGAGAATTCCTGTGGCCGGGGTTCGGCGAGAACATAAGAATTCTCAAGTGGATCATAGAAAGAATAAACGGCCGGGTGGGAGCGAAGGAAACTCCGCTCGGTCTCATTCCTGAAAAGAAAGACCTGGACCTCAGGGGGTTAAATCTGCCGGATGAGAATCTAGATGAGCTTTTCCGGATCGATCCCGGCGAATGGGAAGAGGAGCTGGCTGACATCAAGAAGTTCCTGAAACAGTTTGGCCGCCATACGCCTTATGAAATCTGGCAGGAGTACGACCGATTGAAAAAAGGACTCGGTTATTGAAAGCCTGCTCGCCAGAAATTCCGGAAACAAGAGCGCGGTCTGGTTATCGAACAGGATGTCTTTTTTTCTCCTGAAGGCGGGTTGAAAGACCGGCCCGGTATCCGGCTGACTTTCCTTTCTCTGGATATTGTATTTTCCGGGCAAATTTGATAAAAATTCTCTCTGGAAATTTCAAATTGAAGAGGACCAGCATAGTAACTCTTAAGGATATCGCCAGAAAAGCCGGAGTTTCTATCGGCACGGTCGACCGGGTTCTGCACAACCGCGGTCGTGTCCATCCTGACACTGAGAAAAAGGTGCGCAGGGTTCTGCAGCAGCTCAATTACCGGACAAATATTTTTGCCAAGCATCTGAAGCTCGGCCGGACGTTTACTTTCGGCGTGCTGATGCCCCGGCCGGAGCAGGACAGCGGCTACTGGAAGCTTCCGTACCGGGGAATTCAGAGAGCGCAGCAGGAGCTTCAGTCGCACAAAGTTCAGGTTAATTTTTTCTTTTTTGACCGCTATAACCACAAATCGGTTCTGAATGCAGGGCGCCGGGCTCTGGCCAGCGAACCGGACGGGCTGCTGGCTGCTCCGATTCTACCTGAAAGTTTCGGTGAGGTGATAGCGGCTCTTCCACCTGAGCTGCCGCTGGTCTTTTTTGATTCCTACCTTCCCGGGATCAAGCCTTTATGTTTTATCGGACAGGATGCGTTTCAGAGCGGGCTGCTGGCCAGCCGGTTGATGAGAAGGACAGTGCCCTGTAAAAATGGCCTGGTGGCCGTGGTTAAGGTGCAGCCGGAAGATTATCACATTGCGGCCAGGATTGAAGGATTTTTCAAAGGCAGCGAGGGCTGGTCAGGTTTCGACCTGGAGACGGTGGAAATAGACAGCCGCTGGACGCCTGAATTGACAGCCAGATGTCTCGGGCCTTTTTACCGCCGGCATCCTGAGCTGGCCGGGATATTTGTCTCCAACGCGATGACCCACAAGGTAGCTGAATGGTGGGAGAGGAATTCCCGGGGAAGAAAGATTGTGCTGATTGGTTACGACCCGATTGCCAGAAACATCTCGCTCCTGAAAGCGGGGGTGATAGATTTTTTGATCAGCCAGCAATCCGAGCGTCAGGGCTATGAGGGCATCTATACTCTATTCCGTCGGGTGGTTCTCGGAGAGGAAGTCAACCACCAGATAATGACCCAGATTGATATCATAACCGCGGAAAATGTAGATTATTATCAGAGTTGATCGATTTTTAAGGAGGTTGGTGAGGAATGAACGAGCGGAAACCGGTCCTGAACATTAAGTCGTTAAAGGAGCAGGTTTATGATTTCCTCAGAGAACAGATGCGCCGGGGAGAGCTTCTGCCCGGGTCAGTCATAGATCTTGAAGAAACTTCCAGGAAGCTCGGGGTAAGCCGCACTCCTCTTCGTGATGCTCTGCTGCAGCTGGAAACGGAAGATTTTGTTACCATCCTGCCGCGCCGGAAGGTGGTGGTAAACACCCTGACCGCCAGAGATATCAGAAATTACTACGAAATAATCGGAGCTCTCGAAAGCATCGCGATAATTAAAGCTTATGATAAGTTGCAGTCGCGGGATTTTGATTATATGGAGCAGCTAAACCGGGAGATGAAAGAGGCGATCGAAGCTGACAATTTTGACCTTTATTACGAGAAAAATCTGGCTTTTCACAACGTCTATCTCCAGGCCAGCGGCAATGAAAAACTGATGAAGATCGTCAACAATCTGAAAAAGAGGTTATATGATTTCCCGCGCCCGGCGGGTTTTGTGAAGGAGTGGGAACAGGCTTCGACCGGCGAACATGCCCGGCTGATCGAGTATCTCCGTCAGGGAGACAGAGAAGGGGCGGCCCGATTTATCCGCGACGTGCACTGGTCTTACGAGGTGCAGGAAAAGTACATAGTGCAGTACTATCGCCAGATTCCTGGATCTGAGTGGTGAAAGCGTCCAGACGCTTCAGCCCTTGAAGATAAAATAAACTGCCAGGATTAAAAAGAAAAATCCCACCAGATAATTCCAGCGGAAGTGTTCTTTCAGATAAAGGACGGAGAAAAAGGAAAAGACGGTAAGAGTGACGATTTCCTGAATGGTTTTTAGCTGGGCGGCATTCAACCGGCCGTAACCGATGCGGTTAGCCGGCACCTGAAAACAGTATTCGAGGAAGGCGATCATCCAGCTGAAGATGACCGCCTGCCAGAGCGGCGGGTGCTTGTACTTCAAATGCCCATACCAGGCGAAGGTCATAAAGATGCTGGAAATTAACAGCAAGCCTACAGTCAACCGGGGCATATCACATGCTCATCGAAAATTTAGCCAATAATGATAGGACTGTTTTCGGTTCTGTCAACGGCTGAAAAAGTACCTTCCCCGGAATGTTTCCTTTATTAAGGCTTGAAATTCAACACCTGTCATTCCGGCGAGAAGTTAAGGAGAGAGGTGCCGGTTGGTGTAAGGCAAGGAAATCCCTGGTTTGTTGGAAATGGAAATTTTATCAGGATAAATAGATTACTGGGTAGAGGACGATCTGGGGCAGTTCCTGAGAAGAGACCGTCAGAGGTTAAATCTGTAGGTAAACTTGATCAGAAATACATTATCGCCTGGAGCGGTGAACAGATCCCCGAGATCACGTCCGAGGGAAAAATCTCCCGGGTTTTTATAATCAGCTCGATTCTGAGTCCACACTAAATAGATAAGCGACCCGAGCCTGTACTCCCAGCGGAGAACGACCGTACCACGGAGAGACTTATAATTGAAATCCGGGTTATAGATGGTAATTGTCGGTGCCGGTCCGGCGCCATCAGGGTCGAGCCGGTAGAAGCCGTTCTGATATTCAATAGTGGACCCGTTCTCGCCGAATATCAGATAGTCGTACGACCGGGGAAGGTTCAACTGCTTGAAGCGGTCGTATTTGCCGACACCGATGTATGGCTGGAGATAAACCTGAAGGCTGAGTCTAGGGGTGAAGATCCAGTTCAGGCGCAATTCAGAAGCCACTATGGTCTGGTCGATCCGGCCGAAGATGTAACGGCGCCCGAAAGTTTCCACCATCAGCGGGTCGGCTACCGAGGTCAACCACTGGGTTTCGTTACAATCTTTTCCGACAGATGGTCCAAACGAAAGGTTAAAGTCAGGTCTGGGTTTCCAGCGCACTCCCAGGCTGAGCTCCCATTGTTCCTGCTTTCTTTTAGTTTCTCCATAGTAAGCCGAGCCGTAAAACACAAATGTCTTGCGGGAGTCTGTTTCCAGCGTCGCCTGGGCCAGATATCCCTCCGGAATCAGGGCGAGCGGCCCGCCTCGAGTCAAAGTGTTGCTGAATATCTTCGGGTAATAGGTGAAAGCAATGTCGGCTGTCCACCAGTTGCGGAAAACACCCTGCAGGTCTACCATCCAGCCTTCGAATGTTTTATTCCAGCCAAAATCGTAATTCCTTTCAACTCCACCTATCAGTAGCGCCTGCTGGAAAACCCTGCCCGGTTTTGTCCACATGTAGCCGAGGTAACCCTGAAAATTTATTCTGTCTGAGATGCTTCTCTGATAGCCGGCGTCATTAGGGTCAAATCCCGGGCTGAGGACCCCGGTGGAAAGATAGACAATGGTATGCCCCTGTTGCTTGGCCAGACTGATCTTCCCTCCAAAGCCGGAAAGGCTGGTGGCCTCCGGGTCCAGGCTAACATGGCTGGCGTCCGGACGCTGAAAGTAATGGATGGAAGAGCGCTGAATGCGATATATAGCTTCTTCGCTTCCCCGGAGAACAGTTCCTCCGAGCCAGCCGCCCAGCACCCAGTCTCTTTTTTTGTTCAGGAAAGCCCAGCCGTCAAAAGCCAGGCAGAAAGCTTCTCGAGCCAGCAGAGACCTCAAACTCTCTTCCCTCAGATCCCTGATTACCGTTGTGAGCAGGAACCCGAAGCCCTGTCGGCCCTGATTCAGTTCTTTCTGGCCGCGAAACACGCCGTAATAAGTGAAAGGAGCCACTTCATCACGGTAGCGAGCGCTGAGGTCATCAACCGTGGCATACTCTCTGGCGGTAACCGCGTTGATGACTCCTATGTTCCAGCCTGACCCTTGTTTTCCCGTCAGCTTGAAAGCCCCGATGATGGTCGAGCGGTCAGGAAGGCTGACATAACCGTCGTGCTGGGGATAGCCCTGAGGCTCCCGCCCTATCCTCCGACTGTAAAAAAGACGCGGTTTCGGCCAGTTCATATCGGCGTTTATGTAAATGCCGCCGCGCCCGAAGTTATTGAAAATCGTAGCCCCCTCGATGAAGAACGGTCGTTTTTCTTCATAATAGGTTTCGTAAGCGGTGAGGTTGATAACCGCCGGGTCAACTTCCACCTGGCCGAAGTCAGGGTTAAAGGTGGTGTCAAGCGTGAGATTGCTCTTCAGCCCGGCTTTAAGGTCGAGTCCGGCATTTCCCCTGTATTTGTGTCCAGTTTCAAAAGGATTTCCCGGTTCTGCGGGACTGAAACGGGCCTGCCCGACCGTATAAGGAAAAGCTTCGATCCGCCGTCCCGGCTTTATTTTCTCCAGACCTTCCAGGCGGGCGAATCGGGAGACAAAGGCATTGTCTTCCTTCGGCACCCAGGCAAACGAGACTTTTTCGTTCTTTCTTTTAATTATTCTCTGGAAGTTTACTCCCCAGACCTGTTTTTCACTGGCGGGGAAGCGCAGCTGGTTGAGGGGAATCTTCATTTCCACCGTCCAGCCGTCAGCCACAATCCTGGATCTGGCTTCCCAGACCCCATCCCAGCTTTTATCTTCGCTGATGTCGTTGTAAAGCACCCTGTCAATCATCGAGCCGGCCGGATTTACCCAGAAGGCGTAACCGCTCCGCCGGTCAAAGTATGGGTCGATACAGAAAATGAACCAGTCGGAATCGACTGAATAGTCGCGCCTTCCGAGCTGGCCGATGATTCCCTTCGGGTTTGAATCGTGGCAGTAAGCAGCCACATAGAGATTCGAGCTGTCGTAAAAAACCCACACCCGTGTTTTTTCGCTGGCCGGGGCTCCGTCAACCGGATCGGTCTGAATAAAATCCTCGCAGGAAGGGTGTTTGTAGATTTCTTCGTTAAGATATCCGTCAAGAACAAGGTTTTCGGTCAGACGGATCGCCTGCACGACCTTGTTTTCCTGGGCTTTCTTCAGGGCTTCTTTGTCAATCTGACCTGAGTTGCGCTCATCAGGAAAAGCCCTTAAAGCATACGAATTTATGGCAAGCAGAGGGGAAAATAAAAACAAAAATAAAAAATAAATCCGTTTCAGGCCAGGTCGATGAGGAAACATGGATAAATGCCTCCCGATAAAATCCTCCCTTCCACATTTTAGTCGTGTTCAGACCATGAAAATTGAAAATTTTTTGCCATGATTTCGGTCTGTAAAAGACATTTCATCATGGGGAAACAAGTTCATGATACCAGTTCGATCCCGAGCTGACGGGCCTGTTTCAACAGGTTGGTTCTTTTGCGCACTTCGTCCTCTCCGGAAACTGTACAATACAGAGTTCCTGCAATCCTGGCCCCGAGGTAGGCAAAAATATCCTGATAGGCTCGGAGGGCGTTAACTCCGCCGGAGGAAAAGACGTCGCAGTCAGCATAGGTGAGTATCAGGCCAATTTTTTTCTCCCGGAAACAGGCATATTCATCCTGACCGAAAGCATACCAGCGGTCGATAAAAAGTTTCGTCTGGGCGTTGATCGTAAACCAGTAAACCGGATGCGCCAGCAATATGGCCCCTGCTTCTTTAATTAAAGGATAAAGATTCTTCATGTCGTCCTTCTGCACGCATCTTCCCGGACCTCGTTCCCGGCATCGGGCGCAGGCCCGGCAGGGGTTGATCCGCAGACGCGACAGGTTGACCACCTCGACCAGAGCGCCGGCTTCCCGGGCACCTCTGGCCGCTTCCAGCGCCAGAATCCGGCTGTTGCTCCCGGCTCTGGGGCTTCCGGTGCATACCAGCAAACTTTTTTCCATCTACCCCTCCCTCTGGTTTCTTGTTTGAGATTTTATTATCGTCAAAATGGCGATGATAATCCAGACGGAATTAACTCCGACCGAGGGAAAGGCTCCAAAGTGATAAGCGTTCAGCAAAAGCAGGGCGCTCCCGAGTAAATTCAGCAGCTGGTAGGCAAGAGAATCGCCGGCGAGTTTTCGGGTAGAAACCAGAAAGTAGGCTAAGAGAAGCATGAGAGCGCCTGACCAGCCGGCTATGTTCACGATGAGTTTCAGGTTCATTCCCGGTTTCTCCTCAAAAAAATAAAGTAGATTATACAGGAATGTTTGGCCGCTGGAAAATTGAGAAAAAAACAGGCGCTGAGCGTCCTTTATAGCAGAAAGGAGGATTTGATGGCTGAGAAGAATTTCAACCCGGGCAGGAAAGATAAATTGACAGTGGAAGAGTTTGTCCATCTGGCGATCAAATCCCTGAGAGTGGGCGATTTCAAGGGGATTCATTCGGTTTACAGCGGCTTCAATGAAGCTTTCAAGAAATACTTCAACCAGGACCCGGTTCAGGCAACCAACCGACTGGCTGAAGAGAAAAAGATTGAAATCAGGCCGATCAAAGGGGGAGTACTGCTCTACCTTCCGGGAGAAGCACCTTCACAATCGCGGGGCGACGAAGCGCTAAAGAAAATGGGATTGAGGCTGGAAGATAAGGGGTGAGCCTCAAGCGGTTTCAGGAGCGGGTAGAACTTCCTGGCTGCTCTGTGCCGCTGTCTGAAAACGATTTCAGTTTGTCCCGCAGGGTTGATTCGGCCAGCTTGCGCAGCGCTTTGGTTTCAATCTGCCGGACCCTTTCTCTGGTGACCTTCAGCTTCTGGCCAATTTCCTCCAGTGTATGTTCCTGCCCGTCACCGATGCCGAACCTCATTTTTATCACCGTAGCTTCTCTTTCGGTCAGGGAATTGAGGGCTCTGGTTATCTGTTCTTTAAGGTTGGCCCTGATAACTATGTCAGCCGGCGAGGGGCTGTAAACATCCCGGACAAAATCTTTAAGGAAGCTTTCCTCGTCGTCACCTATCGGTGAATCGAGCGAGAGCAAATCCTGGCTGTCCTGGAGAATCTTTGTCACCTTCTGCACTGGCATACGGGCAGCTTCGGCTATTTCCTGGACGGTCGGCTCGCGTCCGGTTTTTTGCACCAGTTCCTGATGGATTTTTTTCAGACGGTTAATGGTTTCCACCATATGAACCGGAATTCTGATCGTCCGGGCCTGGTCGGCAATCGCCCTGGTGATCGATTGTTTTATCCACCAGGTGGCGTAAGTGGAAAATTTGAAACCGCGGTGGTAATCAAACTTCTGCACCGCGCGCATCAGCCCGAGATTTCCTTCCTGGATGAGGTCGGAAAGGCTCAGGCCGCGGTTGACATAATTTTTGGCTATCGAGACGACCAGTCTGAGGTTGGCTTCGATGAGCTTGTTTTCCGCATGCTTTTGAATCTTTTCTCCCCGGTTGACATCCAGGAGAACACGGCGCAGTTCGCTGGCTTCAAGACCACATTCCTGACGCAGGGCTTTTTCTTCAGCCCGGTATTTGTTCAACTTTTGCTTCAGGACTTCTACCGCTGCTTTGTTTTTGGTCTTCTGCAGGCGGAGCTGAATTTCTTCCTTTTTCTCCTCCAGGTCATTCATCGCCTGTAAAATCTCTCGCAGGCGGTTTATGGTCGGCGCGAGTTTTTCCGGTGACAGGTGAAGTTCTTCAAGAATCCGGTACATTTTTATGATCAGCCGGCCGCGGGCAAAGAAATTCTTCTGGGTTGGTTTTAAATCAGCCAGCTTTTCTGAAAGGCGGGCAAACTTTTCGAGCGTCTGGCTCAGGCTCTTAACCTTTTTTCTGGCGGCATCGTCCTCAAAATCTTCGGTTTCGTCGAAAAAGCGGAGAAATTTTTCCGGCTCGGTTTCAGCCAGCTGTCTCAAAGAGAGGATATGTTCGACTGCCAGTCTGGTTTTCAGAAGAGCCCGGAGCTGAATTTTCTTGCCTCTTTCCATATGGCGGGCAAGATCTATTTCCTCCTTCTGGGAAAGCAGAGAAATTTTGCCCATTTCGCGGAAGTAGATTTTAATCGGGTCGTGATCTGATTCTAGAACTTCAGCTTCCTGAGCCGCCTCGGCTTTAGCTGTTCTGGGGAGTATTGCTTTCAGTTCAAATTCATCAAAATCATCGGAAATACTTTTCAGCTGGTTAGTTTGCTGAATTTCAGGCTCGAGGGTTGTTTTGAGGAAAAGCGGGTCGAGTTCGGGGTTGAAAATCTCAGGCGGGAGGGTCTGTTCTGGAGTCATAAATTCAGACTTCTCCACCTGTTTTCTCGTCTGTTTCTTTTTAGAAATAGTCTTTTCTTTTTTAATTTTTTTAGCCATGAGACCCCTGGGATTCTCGCCCCTTAGTTCTGAACCGAGGGAGAGAAGAAACTTATTTCATAAATCCTTATATTAAATAAGCCGCCTCTCTTTTTTTGTCAAGCAAATTGTCTGCATCTGTCCTTGAAGGACAGGGGTATATATTATAGAATAGATTTCCAGCGAGTAAAGTGGAGAAAAAATGAAAAAACATCCCGGTCGGATAGTTTGCGGCCTTCTAACCTTCGCGCTCCTGATGGTTCTTTTGATGGCAGGAGCAGCCGGGCAATCAAAAGGCGATTCCAGGCAGGCGAAACCCAGGTCAGAGAAGGAGCTTATCAAAGCGCTTCCTGAAAAGTACCGCAGGTGGCTGGAAGAAGAAGTGGTCTACATTATTTCACAGAAAGAAAAGGAAGTTTTTCTGAAACTTGAGAATGACCGCCAGCGCGATATTTTCATAGAGGCCTTCTGGAAACAGCGGGATCCGAACCCGAACACCCCGGAAAATGAATTCAAAGAAGAACATTACCGGCGCATTAAATACGCCAACCAACACTTTGGCAAGGAATCGCCCGAACCTGGCTGGCGGACTGACATGGGGAAAATTTACATCATGCTGGGCGAACCCTATTACATAGAAAAATACGAAAACCAGTATGACCTGTATCCGACAGTAATCTGGTTTTACCAGGGCATGGCTGAATACGGTCTTCCCAACGCCTTCTCGGTAGTTTTTTATAAACCGGACGGTGTCGGCGAATACAAACTATACTCTCCGATAAAAGACGGCCCGATGAAATTGATGCCCCATTACAGCGGGGATATGACTGACTACACGCAGGCTTTCAAGAAGCTGATGTCCATTGAGCCTCATGTGGCCAAAGTTTCTCTCAGTTTGATTGAGGGGGAGCCGCTGGTCGATATGACGCCGTCGATTTCTTCAGACATACTTCTTAATCAAAAGATTCCGGCGGCGCCGACTTTCAAGGTCAGCCCGACTTACGCTGACAAACTCCTCCGTTACCAGGATATCATTGAAGTTGAATATTCAACCAATTATATAGACAGCGACGCGCTGGTGAGCGTCTATCAATCGCGGGCCGGGATCTATTACGTGCACTACCTGATTGAGCCAAAGAAGTTATCGCTGGAAAGGAATGATAATAATTATCAGACGACGGTTGAGATAAACGGCATAGTTACTGATCTGGATAATCAGCCTGTGTATCAGTTTAACCGCCGGATCCCCTTGAACCTCAGGGGTGATCAGGTGGTTAACATCAGGAACCGGCAGATGAGCTTCCAGGATGTTTTTCCCATAATACCTGGAAGATACCGCCTCAGCATTTTGTGGAAAAATTTTATCTCGAAGGAATTTACCTCAGTTGAAACTACCCTGAACATTCCAGAAAAGCAGCTGGCTATGAGCCCGGTGGTGCTGGCTCCCCGTCTCTCGCGGACTCTGCAGTACCGCGGTCAGAATAAGGCTTTCTGTCTGAACGACCTGCAGTTCTATCCGACGCCAAGGAATGATTTTGTGCAGGGAGACAGGCTTTACGCCTTTTTCCAGGTCTGGGGGATAACGCCGGAGTTAAGGAAAAGCGGCTCCGTTAATTATGTGGTCTCCAGGGAAAGTGGCGAGGAAGTAAAAAATTTCAGCAAAAAATTATCAGAGTACGCAGAGGGTAATCTCTTCTACGAAGAAATATCACTCGAGGGCTGGATCCCGGCGCATTATGTTTTAAAGGTCAATCTGCTGGATGGAAACGGGAACGTGCTGTTGAGCGAAAAAAAGAACTTTTTCATAAGCTTTGTGACCGAGCTTCCTCGCTCCTGGGTGATGACGCAACCGATCGATGGCGACAGTTCGGCTGTTGTTCAGCATGCCCTGGGCCTTCAATACTGGAAGAAAAAAGATATTCCCCGGGCCCGTAAACATCTCGAAGCAGCCATAAGAAGAGACCCCGAAAATCCAGCCGTCGCTCTGGATTATTGTCGTCTGTTGTTTTTTGAAGAGAGGTATCAGGAAGTTCTGAACACCGCCCTGCCTTTTGTAGAGCGAGGCAATTATGATTTCCTGGAAATAACCGGAGAATCCTTCCAGGCTTTGAAGCAGTATGCCAGGGCCATAGATTATTACAAACAATATCTGAGCCATTTTGGCACCAACGTAAATATTCTCAATTCCATCGGGGAGTGCTATTATCAACTTGGAGATATGGACGAGGCTCTATATGCCTGGGAAAGGTCTCTTCAGATCGAACCCAACCAGGAAAGCATTAAAGCGAGGGTTAAGGCCCTGAAAGAAAAAAGGAAATAGAAAACACTGAGAGTAGATTGAATTGAAAGAAATCATTTGGAGGTTATGATGAAAGCCAGACGCAATTATTTTCTTCCAGTTCTGATTCTGATGTTTCTGGTCAGCCAGACTCTTCTGCTGGCTCAGGCCGGTAGAGGCGTTGGCCGGCTGGGCGGGCTGGTGCTTGATGAAAATGATAAACCGGTGGTAGGAGCCAGAGTGATCATGACCTATATTCAGGATGCTGGCGGCGGCTTGAAGCTGGAGACCACCACCAATAAAAAAGGTGAGTGGTCGTTTATCGGACTTGGTTCAGGCCGCTGGAGCATCGTGGTCTCAGCCGAAGGATTTGCTCCGGTAACACAGGAAGTTACTGTCAGCCAGCTCGAGAAGAATCCCCGGGTGATTATCAAGGTACAGCGAGCGCGGGGAGGCGGCATGTCCATAATTGAGGATCAGGCTTCGCTGGAACTTCTCGACCAGGGTAACGCCTTCTTCAATGAGGGCAAATACGATACGGCTCTGGCCATGTACCAGCAGTTCTACGAAATAAATCCATCAGCTTACCAGATTTTGCTGAATATTGGAGACTGCTACCGGGAGAAGAAGGAATACGACAGGGCGCTGGAGATATACAATCAGGTTATTGAAAAAGCGAAAGAAGATAAATCCAAGGGGATTACCATGACGGCCAAAGCCTATGCCGCCATTGGCCTGGTTTATCTTAACCAGGATAATCTCGAAGAGGCCACAAAGTATTTCAAGTTATCGGTGGATACAGCTCCGGAGGATGAAGTGGTGGCTTTCAACGTTGGTGAGATTTTCTTCAGCAATCAGCGGCTGGATGAGGCTGAAAGATACTTCAAGATGGCAGCCAGCATCAAATCGAGCTGGCCTGACCCCTACCTGAAACTTGGTTATGTCTCTCTTAACAAAAACGATATACCGGCTGCTATTGAACACTTTGAAAAGTTCCTGACGCTGGAACCTCAGGACTCCCCCCGGGTATCTGTTGTACAGCAGATACTGCAGGCGATAAAGAAGTAAATCAGCAAGCGGCTTAAAACCGGCTACCGGAGACCGCGGACTGAGTTCGGCGGGAAAATTTAGAGTTTATTAAGAAAAGAGATTTGTCGGGATGCAGTGAAAGATACCTGTATTTTGAAAAACGGTCTGCCAGCCGGGTGAAACAATGGGAAAGAAAAAGAAAAAAAGAGCTCTTAAAACGGAAGGAGAAAGAAAATTACCGGGGTGCAAGAATATTTCCGCTACCGGGGCGGATGAAAAAGCGACTGAAGACAAGAAGAAAGTTAATCCCGGACTGGTAGCGGCGAGCATTCTACTGCTGGTAGGGGTTCTGATCGGGGTATGGTATTTTATTTTTATTTTAAGCGAAAGGGGCGGGTATTATCCGGAGAATATTCCTGTCTCAAATATCCTTCTCATTACTCTGGACACCACCCGGGCTGATCATCTCGGCTGTTATGGATATAGAGCGGCCAGAACTCCGAATATCGACCGGCTGGCGGCTGAAGGCGTGCTTTTCAGGAATGCGTATTGTTCAGCGCCTCTGACACTTCCTTCTCACGCCACCATTCTGACCGGGCTGGAGCCATTCGTCCACAGTGTTAGAAATAACGGGCATTATCTCCCTGAGGGTGTGAAAACAATTGCTGAAATTCTAAAGGATAAAGGATACCGGACTGCCGCCTTTGTCTCTTCTTTTTCAGTCGACTCCCGCTTCGGGCTTGACCGAGGGTTTGAAGTCTATGACGATGACTATCAGCCTGATCTGCCTTTTAAGACGATGAATTCAGAACGACGGGCAGCAGACACCTATGCCCGTTTTGCCCGCTGGCTGGAAAATAATCACCGGAATAAATTCTTCTGCTGGCTTCACTATTATGACCCGCACCTTCCCTACGACCCGCCTGAGCCTTTCAAACAGGAATTTGCCGACCGTCCTTATGACGGAGAAATTGCTTATATGGATGTTTATGTGGGGAAAATACTGCAGCTTCTGGAAGAGAAAGGAATAGCAGACCGAACTGTAATCATCGTGGCCGGGGATCATGGGGAAGGGCTCGGTGAACGGGTGGAGCTTGGACACGGGGTCTTCCTTTACGAAGAAACGGTGAGAGTTCCGCTGATTTTCTGGGGGAGAAAAGTTTTTACGAGACCGGTCTCAATTGAGGCCAGGGTTCGTCTGACTGACATTGCTCCGACAGTGTTATCCTGGCTGGGTGAGTCAGTTGAAAGTTTGAAGCTTCAGGGTCAAAGTCTGGAAAATTATTTCCGAAAAAAGGCGAAAGAAGACCGTGAAGTTTATCTTGAAACTTTCTATCCAAGAGAAAATTTTGGCTGGTCGGAACTGGTGGGGATTATTTCTGAACGCTGGAAGCTGATTCAATCGCCCCTGCCAGAGCTTTTTGACCTGCGAAAGGATCCCGGAGAAAGAGTCAACCTTTATGCTTTAAATCAGGAGATCGCCAGCAGATTGAAACAGAGACTGGAGGAACTCATCCTTGGCTCTGGCGGTTATTCAGCAAGTCAGACGAGACGACCTGAAGACCTCGAGCGCCTTCGTTCTCTTGGTTATTTGAATCTGGCTCCGGCTAAGGAACCGGCGTCCTATCCTGATCCGAAGGAGAAAATCGACCTGCTGAAGCTGGTGCAGGAAGCTCAGGCTTATGAATATCAGGAAAAGTATGAGCTGGCAGAGGAAGCTTACAGAAAAATCCTGGACGAGACTCCCGACTCTCCGGCCAGCTATGTTAATCTGGCTCTGATTCTTGCCAGGCAGAACAGAATGGATGAAGCGGTAGAAATCTTAAATCGCGGGCTTCAGAGGCTGCCCGATTCTGAAATTCTTCTGGTCAGACTCGGGCACACCTATGCCTTCAGCGGGAAATTTTTGCTGGCGTTGAAAACGATGGAAAAAGTATTGTCTGTTAACCCGCGCAATGTCGATGCTCTTACGGTAAGCGCCGGCATACTCGATGCCGCCGGCCGGAAGAAAGAAGCCTGGGACCTTTACCGGAGAGCTCTGGAAGTCGAGCCGGAAAGCAAAACCCTCAGGGCCAGTCTTGCAGCCAGTCTGGCTTCTGCCGGCCGGCTCCAGGAAGCGATTGAGATTTACAAGAAACTTATCGAAGATTATCCGAATGATCAGAGCCTTTACCAGTTTGCCGGTCTGGCTTATTCTTACCTGGGAGATCATGATCAAGCAATTTTTTACCTGAAGCAGGCGGTGGCCATAATGCCCACCAGGTCGGGTTATTTTAACCTGGCTGTGGCCTGCGAAAAAGCTGGAAGAATAAAAGAGGCGATAGAGTATTTCAGGCTTTATCTTGAGAATTCCAGTGGCGACAGGAAAGAGGCCGTAGAAGCTGCCCGCCGCGAGCTCGAGCGTCTGGAAAAAAAGCTTTCCGGAGATTGATTCCCTTGTTGCAGGCAGCGTCGATTACTTGAAGAGGAGAGGTTTCTGCGCTCTTAACGCTTCTTTCATACGCGCATGCTTTGATAAACAGACTGAGGAAGCTCAATTCAACCTTCAGGAATCGATAATGTTCAATCGCTGAGATAGGGCGAAAGCAGATATTTTTGTTTTTTTGCCAGCAAGGTTTCTGCCAGATATGTTCGTTTTATGGCCAGAAATATTTTCCCGGGACTGACCGGGCTGAAAATTTAATCTTCTGTCCGGCAAGCATAGAGGCAAAAACCAGAATTTCCGATGTCGAATAAATCTGCATTAAGCTAAATGACAGCAGTATTGACAGCGGTATATGCTGGTTTTTCGGTGGCAGGTGGATAAAGATGGGAATCAGCTTTTATCGATGCAGGTGATATGCGCCAGATAATAATGGAGGGATTAAAGGAGGGGAAAATAAGAGGCAGCAAAATAAAAAGCCCGCCCCCGCCTTCCGGCGGGGACGGGCTTGAACTCTCGCTTTAGCTCAGCTTAGAAGGTGAACTTGAAACCGAGTCTGGCCGACCAGCTTCCGAATCTGGAGCTCCACCACAGGAAAGCAGGATGCGGGTCGAGCGGGTTGGAAACGGTACTCGGGTTGCCGTCGAGGTCGAGGTTTCTGTTGGAGAAGTATTCATACCAGTAGTCTTTGAAGGTGCCGTTGAGCATGTCGGTTTCGAAATCGCGCAGCACATTGGTGCCTGGTTCATAGACATAGTAACGTCCGCCGACTCTGTTAAGGTCATAAACCCTGGCAGTTATCGACTTGGTGTTGGTGACGTTGTTGATCTGGAGGTTGATGCCGACACCGTACTTTCCGGCAAAGCGCAGGGTATATTCAAGATAGACGTCAGCCCAGACGTTCCAGGGCAGACGGCCCAGGTCTCCGTATCCATTCGGCCACATATAGGTGTTGCAAAGGTTGATCCTGGTGCTCAGCGGATAACCGCTTCTGGCATAGGCGGTGACACCGACAGTAAGACCGAACGGGAACACGTAGGAACCGTAGGCCTTGATGTAGTGGGTTCTGTCGTGTGGAAGCGGTCCATCGAGCGGCGAGCCGTCAGCCTTGTAGGTCATAAACCAGTAGTCGAAGTATCTTTCGACGTTCGGAGAATTGCGGCCTTCTTCGTCGGAGCTGGAGAGACCGCCGTAGTTACCGACGACGCGGCTCAGCGTGTAGTTGATTCCGCCCTGCCAGTTGTTGCTGAATCTCTTTTCCAGAGCCAGGTTGAGACCGTAGTAGTCTCTCTTCGCTTTCGGCATTGGCCAGTACTCGTCAGAAATAACTCCGCCTTTGGAGACCGGTCTGGCCCAGCCGTAGCCCGGGTTGGCGAACATGTAAACTTCAGCAAACACTCCGGGTTCAACTTCCACATAGGCGCCGATATCTTCGATGGTTCTGATCAGGTGCTTGTAAACGGCGCGTGCGGAGAAAGACACGTTTTCCATGAGTTTCTTTTCGGCGCCGAAGCTGATTTCCATCTGGGAAACCGGCTTCATGCTTGGGTCGACCGCGTCGAAAGAAGGATGACGGAAGTCGATCGTCCCGAGATATTGGTTGTTGCCGGGAGCCTGGTCAGCCAGGTCTTCGAAGTTTCCAGTATTGATGAAGTTGGCGGCGATGAGCGTCCAGTCGAGCTCATTCAGAGCGAAGTAGCTGTTTTTCCACTTGAAGCCGCCGAATGCGCCTTCCGCCAGATAGAGCTTCATAACGTCGTAGTAAATGCCAAAGCTGCCGAAGAGTTTAAGGCTGGAATCGCCAAAGACGTCATACACAAGACCGAAGCGCGGAGCAATCTTCTCGCCAAAGCCAAACTGGATCGGTTTTACGTTGTAAGCCGGGTCGAAGGAAGGAATGTATTCAGATTCGGTTCTGACACCAAAGTTCAAGGTGAGTCTGTTGGCGATCGTCCAGGAATCCTGGATGTAGAAAGCCCAGTTGTTGCTGTGAATGTTCCAGGCCCAGCCGTAAGGATATGATCTGTATCCGTGTCTGATAATGTAGTAACCGTAGTCGCCGCGGCCGAAAGTAGAGGAACGGTTCCAATAGAGGTTTACACGAGGGGCATCGGGAGTGTAACCGTAGTTTTCATGCAGCCAGATGAACTGAGCTCCAGCCTTCCAGGCATGCTCGCCAGCGAGCGACATATAGTAAGTAACGTCAAGATTGGAGCTGACTTTTTCTCTCAGCTCGTGTTTGAGGTTCAACCAGGTCGCGGCACTGGACCAGCCGGCATAGTGCAGCAGGTCGGTTCTTCCCATTTCCTCATACAGGGGCTGATAAATGTAGTTGGAATAGTTGAAGTAGTAGGTTGGTCCAGCCGGCGGTTTAATTCCCTGGTTGGTGATGTCCTGTCTGTGCCAGCCAGCTCTCAACGATATCAACAGGTTGCTGAATCCGGTGTAGTCAGCGGTAAAGGCGGTTGAAAAGTTCGGGTAGTCATAGCCGTCCTTATAATATGGAGTTTCAGGATTACCGGTTCCATTGATGCTGGGAATGGAGCCCTTGTAGCGATAGAAGTTATTCACGAAGCTGGCGGAAATTCTGAGCCCGCTCATCGGAGCGGCGGTCAGCTTGATGGAGGCGTTATCGTACCTGTACCACTGTACGAAGCTATAGAAGGGTCCCTGTCTCTGGTTGAAGTCACGCAGCGCAGTGGTCTGACTGTATATCGGGTTGAAAGAAGCGAAGAACCACAGTCTGTCTTTTATAATATAACCACCAAGGCTGAAAACACCTTCTATTCTGTAGGTTCTGTCTCTGTCTTTTCCGCCGTTAAAGAAAAGGTCGTCGTTATTGACATATTCGTAGTGAAGTGTGGTGGGGTCGTATGGATCCTGCCGGAGATAGTCTCTGGACTTACCCTGCATATAAAGCTTGTTGTTTTCATAGAAGCCGAGAATGTCGCCGTGGAAGGTGTTGCCGCCGGAACGGGTGATGACGTTGACCACGCCGCCCATAGAGCCACCAAACTCGGCGTTGTAACCGGAAGCGGTTACCTTCACCTCATCGACCAGCTCGAGGACGACGTTCTGAGCTCTGGTTCCGACGTGGATTTCGGTGACGTTCGTGCCGTCAACGTACCACATATTTTCAGTGCCGGTGGCGCCGTCAACCGAAAGTCCTCCGGCCCGGCCTTCGCTGGAAACGCCAGGAACGGTGGTCACCAGCGATTCGAAGTTACGGCCACGGGGCAGTGTCAGGAAGGTTTCTTTCGTCAGGGTTGTGCCCTTAACCGTGCTTTTAACGTCGATCAGAGGGCTCTGCCCGACGACAGTTATCTGTTCCTCGATGGCGGCCGGTTCCATCGTCACATTGACCACGATAGTCTGGCCAAGCTGAAGAACGATGTCTTTTCTGACCAGAGTCTTGAAACCGGGCAATGAGAAAGTAAGTTCATAAGTACCGGAAGGAAGAGCCAGCAACCTGTAAGTTCCGGTGGCATCTGTTACGGTAGCGGCTTTTCCAACCAGTTTAGGGCTGGTGGCTTCTACGGTAACACCCGGAAGGGGATTACCCTGGTCATCGCTGACCTTACCGGTAATCTTACCTTCGGGGTTAATCTGTGCAAAAGCAATTCCACCAGCCAGTAACACGAGCAAAAGAACAATTAGTATTTTGTTCCTCATTCGAATAAATTCTCCTTTCGAATGCATTCTAAACCCCTCACCCTGGGATGGTAATTTTTAAGTCCATCCCGGCCGATAACCCTTTTAAAAAACATTGCCTCTTTTCTGACTCTCACCTCCCTGTTTTCAAATTTATACACTAACATTGCTATTATATATAGCAATTATCGTGCCAGTTGCCGCCCCTTTATAATTGTTTTATTATCAATATATTATAAGATAACGGTCCAAAAGAAGCCGCGCTATTATTCAATTTATTGAATATCCATCCAATAAATTGAATTTTGTGCTTGCGTAGCCGTTTTTCTGCCTTGATTTTCTTTTATTGGCCACCAGAGTTTTTGAAATCCCCTTCCTTGCGGAATAAAAAATGGTGGGCGATAGAGGATTTGAACCTCTGACTTCTACCGTGTGAAGGTAGCACTCTGCCACTGAGTTAATCGCCCACCCACAGAAATAATTTTATATAAACGTGACGAGCTGTCAACCCGTTTTTCTAACAGGTGCTTAATCTATGTAAAGCCTTATGATGTGTTAAAAAGGCTACGGTTGTTTTTTTCCAGACGTCTTAAAATATCTAATGCCTCAGGGCGTATGATTAAAGCCGGTCATTCTTATTATCAATGTTGCCGGCCCGGGCGACAAAAAAATTTATTTGACAGGCAGACAGATTAGATTTATAAATAGGCTGACGATAAAGTTATGGGAATTAAACGCTGTCCATACTGCCGGGCGCTCATCAGCGACCGGGACCCTTATTGCAAAAACTGTGGCACCCAGCTTCTTTTTCCTGAGGATGAAGAAATAGAAGAAGAAATCCCGGGTGACAGAATCATAGAGGATGACAGGCAAAGGGATGAAACCGAAATTGTGTTTGAAGAAGCAGGGGACAGAACGGAAGAGATATTTGATGAAGTTGAGGAAGTGGAAGAGGAAGGAGAGGAAAAGCCCGGTGAAGTTATCCTGATAGACGAGGATCAGATTACCACACCTGTAGAAATCGCTGAAACAAAAAGCTTTCTGGAGCCGCCTTCCGTGAGAGGGGAGGCTGACACTGAAATTTCCCGGGAAGAGGAAGTTTTTGTTCCGAAGAAAAAACCTGGAAAGTCAATTTCTGTGGAAAAAGAGAGGAATTTATCCACTGGCGAAGAAGAATTTCTGGTTGAAAAAATAAAGAAGGAAATCCTGGAAAAAGAAGAGCAGCCCGGGGAAAAGGAAGTTTCTCAGGCTCCCGGACTGGTTACCCGGATGGTAGAAGACTTGCTTAAGGAAGATAAAAAGAAAAGCGGGGAAACCCGGAAAGCCGCCGGTCCAGGTCCGGTTACCAGGATGATGGAAGAACTCGGAGTTGGCAGAAAAAGAGCTGATACCAGAAGCGAAGAGGTCAGGGCTGAAGGAACCGAGCCGGAACTTCCTCTTACCTTTGAGTCGGCCGAGCTGGACAAAATCGGAGCGACCACCGAGATTGGCCGTCGCGAAGTGGATGAATTTTTCCGGGTGCTGGAAGAAAAGGAAAAAGAAATTATCAAGGAGAGAGCCAGACCGGCGGGAAAAACCACGGAAGAAACGGGAACAGTTCCGCCCTGGATCAAAGAAATGGAATCCGTTTCAACCGAACTTCTCCCCGGAGAGGTAGAGACAGGAGAGATTAAGCTGGAAGAAAAGCTTGAGACAGAAACTGAAGAATTGCTTGAGGAAGAGACACGTGGTGCCAGTCCGACGATCGGCATTCCTGAAAGCGTTATTCTGAGCGAGCCGATAGAACAGGCGCCGGAGGAAGAAATGAGCGGCGAGCTGGAAATCGAACTCGAGGAAGGGCTGGAGGAAGAATCAGGAACAGCCAGGATTTACACCGGTTCCAGCACCACATCTCGAGTTGAGATCTCTACACCTGCAAGAGATCGTGCCATAGAGAAAGAAAGAACACTGCCGCCGCTGAGCTTCAGGAGCTTTGTTAAGGCAAAAATATTTGATCTGCTTTTTCTGGTGATGTTCTGGCTGATTTCTGTCTGGATGGTGGCCAGGTCGATGGAAACCACCATCTTCAAATTGTTCAATGTGGCCAGCAGCGGGCTTCTGATTTATCTTTTGATTTTAGCTTTCTTTTATTTCTTCCTCTTCTATTTCTTCACAGGAGAAACCCTCGGTGACCGGCTCTTCCGGGATGAAGAGGAAGAGTCTCCTGACTCTGAAGTTTGAGCGGGGTTTCACCACCTCATTTGAACCATTTTCCTCATGTTTTTCCATAATGTTCAAAAGTTTTCAGTTAAATTATGAGTTTTAAGCTGGCAGGCAGATTTTCGGTCAGGCAGGATTTTCAGAGATCTGCCGCGAATGGAGATTATAAAGTCGATCATTGAAGTCATAGAGCATCATTCTTCCCGGGGCTTAGATTTTTGGCCGGAATGAGTGAAACTCATAGTGGCCGCATTTATAATAAAATGAATAAGTAATTCATGATGACCGGACATATGGAGATGAAAAAAGTCATCAGCGCCTCGCGCCGAACTGATCTGGTGGCTTTTTATCCTGAATGGCTGGCCGATGCTCTGAAAAAAAGGCAGGCAGATTTTTTCCATCATGGAAAAAGAAAAATAATATCGGTAGACCTGTCGCCCGGAAAGGTTCATACGCTGGTTCTCTGGTCGAAAAATTTCAAACCGCTTCTGGAAAATCGCTTCGGGTTGAAGACTCTTCTCGCTGATTATCAGCAGGTTTATTTTCATTTCACCATCACCGGCCTTGGCGGAACTTTTATAGAAAAACTGGCGCCTGCTCCGGCGGAGGCGCTCGCCCAGATTCCGGAGCTTCTGAAGCTGGCCGGGCGGGCTGAAAGAATCTCGGTGCGTTTTGACCCGGTGGTTTTCTGGCGTGAGGGAAGTAACCTCAGAAGCAATCTGGATTTTTTCCCTGAACTGGCCATATTTATAAGCAGTTATGGGATAAAAACGGTAAGGTTCAGTTTCACTCAGTGGTACAGAAAAGCTGTGTCCAGGGCGAGAAAAGCCGGTCTGGAGTTTTATGACCCCCCTTACGAAGGAAAAAAACAGGCGGTGGCCAGACTGGTGGAAACAGCCGGGCGCTATGGCCTTGAGCTCTGGAGTTGCAGCCAGGCGGAAATAGCCGCGCTTCCGGGTGTCAGGGCTTCTGCCTGCATCGACGGCGCCCGGTTGAGTCAACTTCATCCTGGAGGAGAAAAGGCCTCCACCTCAAAGGACCGCAGCCAGAGAAAAGATTGCGGTTGCACGGCGTCGATAGACATAGGAAGTTATTTACAGAGCTGTCCGAACGCCTGTCTTTATTGCTACGCCAATCCCCGCGTTAAAGTTTAGTCTTTTAAGGTTAAATCCCGAGTTCGAGCCTTTCTGCCAGAGAAGGGGGTAAGCTGGCGGCAAGGATCTTTTTCTGGCTTTCTTTTATGTTGTATTCCACCCGATAAAATTTCAGAGTGCGCCTGGTTGAGTCGTATATGGCGTAAGAAGCTCTGGGGTTGCGGTCGCGAGGCTGTCCGACCGAACCCGGGTTGATCAGGTATCTGGCTTCTTTTTCCAGTCTGATTTCAAAAGGAAATTCTTCGATGAAGGTTCCCTCCACCGTTCTGTCTTTTTCCTGGTACAGGTAAGGAAAGTGGGTGTGGCCGAAAAAACAGATCTGGCTGTCGAAATAACCAAAGGCTTCCACCGCGTCAAACTCGCCGAAAATGTAATAGTCCTCATCAAAAGGTGCTCCGTGACAGATGGTCAGATGATCATGTGGAACCAGCGGGCCTTTGGGCAAGTTTGACAGAAGTCTCAGGTTCTTTTTGCTGACGTTTTTTCTGGTCCATTTTATGGCTTCGGCGGCTATCGGATTAAAGGTCTGTATCGAGTCGAGACCGCAGACAGCTTTATCGTGATTTCCGCGAACCATTATCACTCGTTTGAGAGAGAAGACTTTTTCGATGACTTCATTGGGAGAGGCTCCATAACCCACCAGGTCGCCGAGAAAGATGTAATGATCGACTTTTCGGCGGCTGGCATGTTCCAGAACCGCCTCCAGTGCCTCAAGATTTCCGTGGATGTCAGAAAAAATCAGGTAGCGCATCAGGTTTGACTCCTGAATCGATGGCTGGAGAAGTAAAGGTTTTCAGCCTGGTAGGAACTGCGGACGAGTGGACCGGACACCACCTCATCGAAACCCAGACTCAGGGCGTAGTCGCGCCAGACAGAAAATTCTTCAGGAGAATAATATCGTTCTACCGGTACGCGGTCGCGTCCGGCCTGCAGATACTGGCCGAGAGTCAGCAGCCGGCATCCCGTTTCTCTCAGGTCCTGCATGGTCTTCTTCAGGCTCTCCGGAGTTTCTCCCAGGCCAAGCATCAACCCCGATTTGGTGATCGCTCCGTATCCTGCGGCTTTTCTTAAAAGCTCGAGCGATCGAAAGTAATGGGCGCCCGGCCTGTTTATTCTCGGGTAGATTTCCAGCGTGGTTTCTAAGTTATGGTTGAGCACATCCGGTCCGGCTTCGAGAACCTGCAGCAGCGCTTCTTCGCTCCCGCCAAAATCCGGGATCAACACTTCCACCAGTGTTCCCGGAAGGTTTTCCTTGATCAAGTGGATGGTTCGGGCAAAATAACCGGCTCCGCCGTCAGGAAGGTCATCTCTGGTGACCGAAGTGATCACCGCATAACGCAACCCCATCTGCCTGATGGCTTCCACCACAGCTTCTGGTTCATGCTCATCGGGAGGGAGCGGCCGTCCCTTCGGCACGGCGCAGAATCCGCAACTTCTGGTACAAACGTTTCCGAGAATCAGGAAGGTAGCCGTTCTCCTTTCCCAGCATTCGCCAATATTCGGGCAGCGAGCGCTCTGACAGATGGTGTTCAAACACCTGGACTCTAAAATTCTGGCTACCTGGAAATAGGTATCCCTTGAGGGCAACCTGGCTTTAAGCCATTCAGGCTTTTTTGAATGGTTCAACCCCGGAACTCTTTATCAGATTTTGCTTTTAGAAAAGAAAGCTAACGACTTTCCTTATGGAGTTCAGTATTCGAGCTCGCGTTCTCTCTTCAGGCGGCGGCGCATTCTTTTTCTGGCCTGAGCTTCTTTCAGACGGCGTCTCTCACCGGGCTTGAGGTAGACAGAATGCTTCTTAATTTCCTTGATTATTCCTTCCTGCTGTACTTTCCTTTTGAAACGCTTGAGTGCTGATTCCAGACTTTCGCCTTCTTCCACGATTACAAAAGCCACTTAATTTCACCTCCAATCTTCTGGAAAGTCAGTGGATTTTATACTTGATTGTGGCTGTTTTGTCAAGCTACTGGCTGCGGGCGAACCACCGCGCCGGCCTTCTTAACCAGAGCTCTGGCTCCTATGAGCACCGGGTCTATGAGCGGCACAGGAAGATGTTTCTGTTTCAGGGCCAGGGGGATTTCGGTGCATCCGGCGATGATGGCTCCGGCGCCGGCCTGAATCAGTTCGAGAGCAGCTTCCCGCAGGAGGCGAGCAGCTACCGACCCGGAAAAGCCAGCTTTTATTCCTTTTTCCCCGTAGATGGCTTCCATAATTTTTCGCTGGCTTCCGGCGGAAGGAGTCAGGATTTCGATTTTCTGTCGCCGGAAGGCTTTCTGGAAAATCTCTGTGGCTACCGTGCCTTCGGTTGCCAGCAGGCCGATAGCTTTTACCTCCGGAAAACTGGCAGCGGTCCAGCCAGCGGTTTCCGTGATAAGGTCGAGAAGCTTCAGGCGGGCTTTTTTCTTAAGCTGAGGCAGAAAATAATGGGCGGTCATACATGGGATGGCTGCTATCTCCACTCCTGCTTTTTCCAGAATTCTCAGACCTTCTAACATCAGCGGCACGGGATTTTCTGCACCATAAAGGATGGCTCTGGTCCTGTCGGGAATCTGCGGCCAGTTGCAGACGATGATTCGCAGATGTTCCTGGTCAACCTTAGCTTCAGTATTTTTTACGATCAGCTCGAAAAAACGGGCGGTGGCTTCAGGTCCCATGCCTCCAAGGATGCCGACGATTCTGGTTTTTTTTCTTCTATTATTCATTTTCATTTCTGAATCTCTCAAGCAGTATTTTCAATCTGTCCAGCGGCAGAGCTTCTGCCCGGTGTCCGTCTTTTCCAATCATGGTAGTGGCTTTAAACATAGAGTTCAGGATGGCTTCTTCGGAAGCTTCCGCGGCCGCCTGAAAAAGCGCCGACATGGCTTCATTCCTGACTATTTCCACCTTCATCGTCAGGCTTTTTTCCCTGTGTGGAACACGTACTCCAGGCGCGGTGGAAAAAGCGATGGCATAATCGCCGCTGCCGTTGGAATAATATCCGCCTGTTCTCGGAATTCCGAGGAGCGCTCTTTTGGCCAATCTCTTCAGGTTTCGGCTGTCAAGCGGTGCGTCGGTAGCCACCACAATAAGGCAGGATCCTCCTTCTCCCGGGGGTGTGAGGTTTGAACTTTCAGCTTTTTCTTTTTTTAGCAATTCTTCAATCAGCAGGCCTTTTATCTGGAGCACTCCACCGAAATTCGTCTGAACCAGCACGCCGACGGTCCAGCCGCCTCGCTCGGGCGGGAGTTTGCGGGAAGAGGTGCCTATGCCGCCTTTAAAGCTGAAGCAGGTGGTGCCGGCCCCGGCTCCGACCGACCCCTCTTCGACCGGTCCCTCGCGGGCTGAACGGATAGCTTCGAGCACATGCTCCTTTTTTACTGCCCTGGCCCTGATGTCATTCAGCCAGCCGTCGTTGGTTTCTCCCACAACCGGATTGACAGAAGAGACCTGTTCGTTTCCCGGAAGAGAAAGAATATACTCGATCACGGCTGCGGCCGCCTCAGGCACGCTCAGGGTGTTGGTCAGAATGATCGGAGTTTCAAGTGTACCCAGCTCGTCCACCTGGGTATAACCGGTAAGTTTTCCGAATCCGTTGGCTACATAAATCCCGGCCGGAACCTTTTCCTGGAAAATGTTACCCGGATGTGGAAGGATGGCGGTGACTCCGGTTCGTATTCTGTCTCCCTCAATCAGCGTCACCTGGCCCACTCTGACGCCCGGCACATCGGTGATAGAATTAAGCGGACCGGGCTCAAGCACACCTATCTTCAACCCGAATTCCCGGACGCGGGGACGAGTCTGCTGGCCACCGAAAACAGAACAAAAAATCACAGATAGTATCAGAAAAAGCGCCGTTAATATTTTCATCATTTGCTCCATTCTGACTGCGTTCATAAACACATTTTATAAATTTTTTGCCGGCCGGTTAAGAGAAGTTTCGCCTTTCCTGTTGAGATGACCGAAGCTGAAAAAGTGGAGAGAGTAAAAGCTGAATTTTGAGTTTTGAACGAAATGATGTTAAGAAACATAATTCCAGTGGGGCCAGTGTGTTGAGGGCTTCGGGCAAAGGTGTCAGGGATAAGCGGACCTTAAATATTAAAAAAAAATTGATGGATTAGCCAGCATTTCGGACTGAGCACTTCGGGGGCGGGGCTTGATAAAAACTTTTCTCTCGATTATAAAAGAAGGAAAATTAAAAAAGAAAAATGATAAAAAACTCAAAGTTCCTGACAGTTCCCGAACTGGATAAAATTCCCTGGCTGGTTCATGGTTTCGGACTGGCCGGCTTCGGGCTGGAAAGTCTGGCTGATGAACGGGAATTCAGTTCTTTTCATCCGGTTGTCCTGAAGCAACTTCATTCAAGCCGCGTTTTCTGCCTTTATGAGAAACCTCTCCGCCAGCTGGCCGGTGACGGTCTGGTAACCTCGGCGACGGGCCTGATGTTGATAATCAGGACGGCTGATTGCCTCCCGGTTTTTCTGGTGGATGCCGAAAACCGGGCGGTGGCTGCGGTTCACTGCGGCTGGCGCAGTACCGCTCAGAAAATCCTGGCGGTGACGGTTGATCTGATGGTGAAAAAATTCCGCAGCCGTCCGGAAAATCTGCTGGCCGCTTTTGGCCCCTGCATCGAAAGGAATTGCTACCAGGTGGGCCCGGAGGTTGCGGAGATTTTCACTCGTGCCGTTTTTGATTCAGGAAAGATTTTATCCCCGGCTGACCGGCCGGGAAAGTTTTATCTCGACCTGAGGGAAGCTAACCGTTCTTTGCTGATCAACCAGCTCGGTCTGAGGGCTGAGAATATTCATGAAATTGATCTCTGTACCTTCTGCCAGCCGGACCTTCATTCTTACCGCCGGGAGCGCCAGACTAACAGCAGATTGATTAATTTTGCAGGCATAAGGGGCCGGTTGATTTAATTCAAGGTTTTATTTAATATTAAGTCAAATAAATTTATAATTAATTTTGTTGCTTTTTTATTGTTTTTCCGGGAGGAGTAGGGTTATGGAAGAAAAAGACAGACCTGTGGGCGAGTTGGAAATACCGGGAATTCCGGTGTTCAAAAAAGGCAAGGTAAGAAATGTTTTTGACCTTGGAGACAGGTTGCTCATCGTGGCTACCGACCGGATCTCGGCCTTTGATTTTGTGCTTCCTTCTCTGATTTCCCATAAGGGAAAGGTTCTCACCCAGATATCCAGATTCTGGTTTGATTACACCTCTTTGATCTGTCCGAATCATATGATTTCGACCGAGGTCAAAGATTTTCCCGCTGAACTGCAGCCTTATGCGGACATTCTGGAGAAACGTTCGATGCTTGTAAAAAAGGCGCGGGTGCTTCCGGTTGAATGTGTGGTCAGAGGATATATCTCGGGTTCTGCCTGGAAGGAATACCAGGAGACCGGAAAGGTCTGCGGGATCAAACTGCCGAAGGGCCTTCAGGAATCCTCCCGGCTGGAAGAGCCCATTTTCACTCCTTCGACAAAAGCTGAGGTGGGGCACGATGAGAATATTACCTTCAAAGAGATGGAGAACATTACCGGCTCTGAGCTGGCGGAGAAAATCAGAAAAATAAGCCTGGAACTCTACCAGAGGGCCAGCCTTTATGCTATTTCCCGGGGGATCATCATTGCCGACACCAAGTTTGAATTCGGTCTTGATGAGAATGGTGAACTGATTCTGATTGATGAGCTGTTCACGCCTGATTCATCCCGTTTCTGGCCGCTGGCCAGTTATCAGCCGGGCAAATCCCAGCCGAGCCTTGATAAACAATTTGTCCGCGATTACCTGATCAGCACCGGCTGGGACAGAAAGACTCCCCCGCCGCCGGCTCTTCCGGATGAAATCATCGAACAAACGTCGAAAAGATATCTGGAGATATATCAGCTTCTGACTGGAAAGAACGATTTGCCCTGAATCTTTTTCAGAACGGTCTGAACATGAGAGACGGACTGGTTGACCTTCACCTCCATTCTTATTTCAGCTGCGATGGGGATTATTCACCTGAAGAGCTTGCCCGGATGGCCAGAGAAGAAGGATTCCGGGCGATTGCCATAGCCGACCATGACACCGTCAGCGCTTATCCTGAAGCCATAGAGGCCGGGCGCCGCGCCGGAGTCGAGGTCATCCCGAGCATCGAGATAACCACTCTTTTCGATTCCCGCGAATTTCATCTTATGCTGCCTTTTGTGGATTATGAAAGCGAGGCTGTCCATTACATAATTTCAAGGATGGAAGGAACCCGTCTGGATGAAGCTCGCAGCCGGGTTATCCGTTTGCGGGAGAACGGGATTGATGTTGACTGGGAGGAGGTCTGGGAGAAATCCGGTTGCAAACCACCGCTCGGAGTCAAGATTGCCCAGATAGTTCTGGATAAACCCGAGAGCCGGCGGAATCCGCATTTAAGCAAGTATTACGCCGAAGGGCAAACGCTCGCTCCGTACGTTTTTTATCAGGATTTTTTTGCTGAGGGCGGGCTGGCTTACGTTCCCAAAAAGCACATCTCTCTGGAAGAAGTTCTGCATCTGGCGCCTCTCACCGGGGGTGTTCCGGTGCTATCTCATCCCGGGGCCTATTTTCAAAGGACCACCAGGGATGATTTGCTGAGGCTTAAGGTGCTCGGACTTCAGGGACTGGAAGTCTATACTTCTTACCATGGCCCGGGCGAAACCGAATATTACAAATCTCTGGCGGAAGAGCTGGATCTGGTAGCCACCGCCGGCTCTGATTTCCACGGGCGAATAAAACCAGGAGTAAAATTTGGCTTGATAAGACATGGAGATTATTCTATTGTGGAAAAGTTAAAGGAAAGAAGGCGCTGATGCTGTCTCACCTCAACTGGCTGGATTATCTTATACTGATTATACTACTGGTTGCTTTCATTATCGGACTGGTTAAAGGACTTATCAGGCAATTAATAGGCCTGCTGGCGGTGGTGGCTGGAGTTATTTTAGCCGCCAGGCATTATCCCTGGCTTTCCTGGAAGCTTTACGGCCGGGTGGAGTCAGATTTCTGGAGAAACGGGCTCAGCTTTCTTTTAATATTTTTCGCCGTCCTCCTGGCCGGCTGGCTGCTGGGGTTTGTGCTCAGCAAGCTTATGAAAGGGACGCTGAGCCTGGCCAACCATCTCCTGGGAGGTTTTTTAGGACTCCTGAAAGGCGCGCTGATCGGAGCGGTGATAGTTTTTGCCATGCTCAGCTTCAACTTCCAGCGCGAGGCGATTATCGGTTCCCGGCTGGCGCCGGTTGTTCTCCAGGTTTCGAAGACTCTGGTGGTTCTGATCCCTGATAACTTGAAAAAGAATTTTATGGAAAACCTGAAAAAGTTTGAAGGCAAGGGGGGAACTTATGACGAAAAAATATGAGGAATTGACGATTCATCAGAAGCTGGTTTCCGTGATTCACGACATGGTGGAAAAGGAAATTCATTTAACGGAAGCTCTGGAAGAATTTGAAAAAATTTACATAGAGACAGCTGCCTCCAAATATAATTCAAACATCACGAAGATGGCCCGGGCGCTGGGCGTCCATCGGAATACCCTCCACAACCGCTTTAAAACATTGAAGATAAAGCGGAAAAAGTAGCACTCCCCATCTAAGACTGCTAAATTTTCAAAGGCAATAATATTGACAAAGTTTTTGTCATATTTTATAATTAGCACTCAAAAAATTAGACTGCTAAATTAAAAAAAGGAGGTTTCAACATGAAGGTTCAACCATTGTATGACCGGGTGCTCCTGAAAAGGATTGAAGAACAGGAAGTGAAAAGGGGTAGCATCATCATCCCGGACACCGCCAAGGAAAAACCTCAGGAGGCTGAGGTAATCGAGGTTGGCAAGGGTCGGGTGACGGATGATGGCAAGGTGATCCCCCCGACGGTTAAGAAGGGCGATCGGGTGCTCATCGGCAAATACAGCGGCACTGAAGTTACCATAGACGGTGAAGAGCACGTGATCGTCCGCGAGGATGAGATTCTGGCGATTATAACAAGATAATCGAGAAAGGAGGTAAACCATGGCCAAGCAAATAATTCTTGGAGATGAAGCCAGACAGGCTCTTTTAAGGGGTGTTAACATTCTGAGCAACGTGGTGAAAGCCACCCTCGGTCCTCGTGGCAAGAACGTCATCATAGACAAGAAATTCGGTTCTCCTACCAGCACGAAGGATGGCGTTACTGTGGCCAAAGAGATAGAGCTGAAGGATCCCTGGGAGAATATGGGCGCTCAGCTGGTGAAGGAAGTAGCTTCGAAGACTTCAGATGTGGCCGGTGACGGCACCACCACGGCTACAGTTCTAGCCCAGATAATCTATTCTGAAGGCATTAAACATGTGACAGCCGGCCGGAATCCCAACCTGATCAAGAAAGGAATTGACCGGGCGGTGGAAGAAGTGGTCAAAGAGCTCCGGAGCATGAGCCGGGAAGTCACCGGAGACATGATCGCTCAGGTTGGCGCCATTTCTGCCAACAATGATGAATCCATCGGCAAAATCATCGCCCAGGCTATGGAAAAAGTCGGCAAGGACGGCGTGATCACGGTGGAAGAGGCCAAGGGGCTCGAGACCACTCTGGAATTCGTTGAAGGTATGCAGTTCGACCGCGGCTATCTTTCTCCCTATTTCATAACCGACCCGGAAAGGATGGAATGCGCCCTGGAAAATCCGCTGATTCTTCTGCATGAGAAGAAGATATCCAACCTGAGAGAATTTCTGCCACTGCTGGAAAGCGTGGCCAGAATGGGTCGGGCTCTGCTGGTAGTGGCCGAAGAAGTCGAAGGCGAAGCCCTGGCCACCCTGGTGGTCAACAAACTCAAAGGCACCCTGATGTGCTGCGCTGTTAAAGCCCCTGGATTCGGCGACAGACGGAAAGCCATGCTCGAGGACATTGCCATCCTGACCGGCGGCAAAGTTATCACTGAAGATATCGGAGTGAAGCTGGAAAACGTCACGGTTGACTGGCTGGGCGAAGCGGCCAAGGTCGTCGTGGACAAAGACAACACCACCATCGTTGGCGGCAAAGGTAAAGAAAGCGAGATTAAAGCCAGAATCAAACAGATTCGCACTCAGATCGAGGAAACCACTTCCGACTACGACCGCGAGAAACTTCAGGAAAGACTGGCCAAGCTGGTCGGCGGTGTGGCCGTGATTAAAGTTGGCGCGGCTACCGAAACCGAGCTTAAGGAAAAGAAGGCCAGAGTTGAGGACGCCATGCACGCTACCAAGGCGGCGGTCGAAGAAGGTATCGTTCCTGGTGGCGGAGTCGCTCTGCTGCGCTGCCAGAAAGCTCTGGACAAACTGAACCTTGACGGTGACGTGCAGGTTGGCGTTCAGATTGTACGCCGCGCTCTGGAAGAGCCTCTGCGGCAGATCGCTGAGAATGCTGGCTTTGAGGGCTCGATTGTGGTGGAAAAAGTCCGGGAAATGGATAAAGACTTCGGGTTCAACGCTCTTACTGAAACCTATGAAGATATGATCAAAGCCGGAATCATTGACCCGACCAAAGTTGTTCGCACCGCCCTCCAGAACGCTGCCAGCATTTCCGGTCTGATGCTGACCACCGAAGGATGCGTCACCGAGCTTCCGGAAGAGGAAAAGAAACATACCCACACACCGCCGGCTGACATGTATTGATCGCGGGAAATAACGCCGGAAAGAAAAGGCCGCTTCCGGGAGAACCGGAAGCGGCCTTTCTATTTTGAAGCCAGAAGCCTCTCTGTGTTATATTAGCCAGAGCGGCTGATTTCGATGAAGATTCTTGACCGCTATCTACTCCGGGAAATAATTCTGGCTTTTCTCCTCTCGCTTGGCTTTATTTTTCTGGTCATTCTGTTGAACGAGTTTTTTTACCTGGCTGAAATTGTCTTCACGGCCCGGGTCTCAGCAGGAACAGCCGCCAGACTTCTCCTTTATCTTCTGCCTTCGGTTTTTTCCCTGGCGATTCCGCTGGCTTTCATGGCCGGAGTTCTCGGGGGACTTGGCCGGCTGGCGGGAGACGGGGAAGCCGAAGCGCTAAGATTGCTGGGGATTTCGCCTCTACGGATTCTGCGACCGGTTCTTTTTTCTGGATTTGTTTTGTTTCTCATCTGCAGTTTTTTCACTCTCTGGCTTACGCCTGTATCCAATTACCGCTGGCTCCAGACCATGATCGATTCTGTCTTAAACCGGCCGACGCTTGAAATTGAACCTGGAAGTTTTCTGGAATGGCTACCGGGCAAGGTCATTTTTGTAGAAACAAAAGATAAAGAAGGCTTCTGGTGGAATGTGTTCATCTGCCAGAGAGGGGAAGAAGGCGAGTTAGAGGTTATCCTGGCAGAAAAAGCCTGGCTTCAGTTTCAGCCTGTTTACGGGGATGGCTGGATTATGGTCGATGGAGGGCGTCTGTACAGTTTTCAACCCGACCGCCCGGAAAGTTTCAAATTCAGTGAATTTCAGAGAGGAAGGCAGAAGCTTCAGTTAAAAATTTTAAGAAAAGATTTTTCCGGGGCGAAGAGGGTCAGAGAAAAAACAATCAGTGAGTTATGGCGGGAGAGGAAGACCATCACAGGAGTCAGCGACTACGAGAGTCGTCTGATTAGACTGGAAATACAAAAAAGATTCAGCCTGCCG
>JASEFX010000017.1:12303-50053 GCA_030018265.1 Candidatus Saccharicenans sp. | reverse complement strand
ATTTTTAATGTTTATGTTCAAAGAGAGGGCGATAATGTCTGGCGGCTTTTGCGGGAAAAAACCAGCGGCAAAATCTTTTCTTTTGACACCAGAAATTTTCCGGATGGTACTTACTGGTTGAAGATGGAGGCTTCCGACCTGCCCTCAAATCCTTCGGGAACTGAAAAGAAAACCGAAAAGGTCAGTCCGCCGCTGGTGATAGATAATGCTCCTCCGCAGGTAAAAAATTTTCAGGCGACCGCGGTGCGCGACGGCCTTGAGGTAAGTTTTCTGGCTGAAGATTCTTATTCCTACATCGAAGAGGTTAAATATCTGATAAAACCCGGAGACTGGCAGGTGGTTTTTCCGGTGGACGGTATCTGTGATTCTCGCAGTGAAAGCTTCCGCTTCACAGTTAAAGTTCCTGCCGGTTCGGACAATCTGCTGGTGTTCAGAGTTAAGGACAGCTTTGGCAATGTTGGGATTTACCAGCACCGGTTTTAGCCGGGATTTTGGGCTTTTACCACAGGAAGCTATCCGGGTTTAAGAGAGGCGGCTGGTTGTTCTGAGCAGGCAAATTTTCCTGTAGAAAAATTAAAATTTGCTATAGATAAATCACCGCTTGAAGTCGCCGATGGCGATGGATTGCTGCTTTATCCGGTTTTGACTCTTTCCAGGTATTTTTCCTCGCGGGTATCCACCCGGATGACGTCGCCTTCCTTTATGAATTGTGGCACCTGAATGACCAGACCGGTCTCCAGTTTTGCCGGCTTCGTGGTGGCTGTCTGGGTAGCTCCTTTCAACACCGGTTCGGTTTCTATGACCTTGAGATCAACCGTGTTCGGCAGATGTATTCCGACCGGCTGGCCTTCGTAAAATTCAATGGTCAGAGTCATGTCTGGAAGCAGGTAATTTACACCTTCGCCGATGGCCTCCAGGTCGAGCTTGATCTGTTCATAGGTCTGGAGGTTCATAAAATAGAATTCGTCTCCGCTCCGGTACAGATAAACGACTTCGACTTCTTCCAGGTAGGCCTGTTCCACTTTTTCTTCCGAACGGAAGCGATATTCTGTCTGGGTACCATCTTTCAGGTTTCTCAGTTTTGTCTGCACCATGGCTTTCCAGCGACCCGGTGTGATGAGCTGATAATCAAGGACCCGGTAGAGCTGGCCTTCATGTTTTATGATCATTCCTTTTCTTATTCTGGTGGCTTCAATCATCTGTCCTCCTCACTTTCTGATAAAAATCTCCGCTGCTAAGAATCAAATTGAGTAAAAACCAGCTATTTCAATAAATATTTTACAAAAAATTAATGATTTGTCTATTTAACGGGCTCAGGAGAATTGTTCCATCCGCAGTCCTGAATCGATCCTGACAAGGTAAGGTCGGCCTCCGCATTCTTCGATGGCCCGGGCGACTTTTTCTGGATTCACAGGGGCATAGACGAACATGCAGCCGCCGCCGCCCGAACCGTTGATTTTACCGCCGAGCGCTCCTTGCTCCAGAGCTGCCCGGAGCATCCGGTCAATCTTTGGAGTGGAAATACCCACAAGCTCCCTGAGAACCTTCTGATGTTCGTTCAGCAGCCGGCCGAATTCTTCCTGATCAAAGGTTTCAGCCTGAAAAATTCTCAGCCCCTCTTTTGTCAGGTCACGGTTGAGAATGGCGCCGTGAAGCGGGTTTCTTATTTCCGGAGGCAGTTTCCGGCTGAGTTGCAGGAATTCAGCCTCGGTGATGGTTTTCAGGTCAACCTCCGGGTTTTCCTCGCGGAGTATCCTGATCCCGGCGGTCACCCTTTCCCTCACCGAACCCAGAGTCCCGGTCGTGTCCTTTTTTTCCAGGGAATCGCCGAGGACAAACGTTCCCGGGGGTGAACTCAGCCTGGTTATCTTGAGCCCACCGGAAAATTGTATCCAGAGGGTGCCGCCGAGGGCTGAAGTGTAATGGTCCATTTTCCCCCCGGGTTCACGAAATTCCAGAACTTCAGCCCGGTGGGCGAGCTCGGCCACTTTTTCCGGATCAGCCGCGAGTTTCTGCTGTCCGCTAACTTCGAGCAGAAACCCCATCCAGGCCACCACCATAGCTGAGGAACTTGAGGTTCCGGCGTTGATGGGTATCTCGCCGTGCATATCTACCTCCCAGCCGTGGGGAAAACGGCCTCCCAGGCGGAGAATCAAATTCACCGCGCTCCTCAAATAATGTCTCGGCTTTAAGTAGGGGAGCTCGCCTTCCGGAATGAACTCTTCCTGTTCTCCGGTATCAGGCAGGTTCAGGCGAAATTTGCGGTCAGGACGGGGTTTGCCTTCCACCTGGAACCTGAGGCTGATGGCAGCGGCCATAACATCCAGGTCAAGGTAATCCTGATGTTCTCCGAAAAGGCAAATTCGGCCGGGGGAAGATACCCGGAGTTTTCTGGTTTCCATTTTATCCTGGCTTGAAAAATTTATTGAAAAACAAGGCTAAAATTTACCTCAGGCCACTCAGGCTGTCAATTTCATTCTGTCTGAAAAATCATTTACGGGAACAATCGCCGGGAAACTCGCTGTCTGACTTTGCCTAAATTTTTCTGTTCTGGATTTCACCGCAACAGGGTCTTACTTCACTCCCGGCAGATAATGAAGCGCTGTCTTTCATTAGCCTTGTTTTTATTGAGGTTAATTTCACCGAAATTTCTTGCCCCGGGTTTTTCTGTCAGGTTGATTTATTCGAAAAAATTTTTTATAAAAAGTCTTTCTAAATTTCCTGAGGAAAATTATGAAGATAACTTTTCTTGGAACCGGCGGGGCAGTGCCGACTGCTTCGCGCGACAACACCAGTTTTCTGGTGGAAACTGTCGGGCAGCTTTTCCTTTTTGATTCTCCTGGCTCTCTCACCCGCAAGATATTAAGTACCGGTTACCGGCCGGAAGAACTTACCGCTGTTTTCATAAGCCATGTTCATGCTGACCATGTTTACGGTCTGCCGGCTCTGGTCCACAGCCTGATGCTCGAGGCTAAAACCATTCCCCTGGTCGGGTCGGCGGAGACGGTGGAATTCTGCCTGCGGCTTCTGGATTTATTCGGGTTAAGAAAGGAGAAGATCAGGTTCCGGCTGCAGCCTTTTCCTCTGGAATCCGGGAAGACCGTCGAGCTGTTTCCAGAAATCAGCGTTACCGGGATGGCGGTGCCGCATCATTCCTCTTCACTCGCTTTCCGGCTGGAGACACCCGAAGGGAAGATAATTTATTCCGGAGACACGCCGGTCCATCAGCCGCTGCTGGAAATGGCCGGCGGAACAGGTTTTCTGATCCATGATTGCAGCACTCCTGCTCGCTATTTTGAAGTCATGCCGTTTCTGAAAACCATGCACAGCCATTCCCTGGAGCTGGGAGAGGCGGCAGAAAAATCGGGAATTAAATTTCTCATTCCCTGCCATTTTTTCAGCGACCTCGGTTTCAGCGTCTCTGAAATTGAAGCGGAAATCAGAAAAAATTACTCGGGCCGCCTTTTTATTCCGGAAGACCTGTCGGCAGTCGAGCTCAAGGTCCAGCCTGAGGCTGAAGGAAGAGGATGAAAACAACCTGGTTAAGAGATATGATGTTACTAAGTGCGTAAGATGACATCGTCTGGAAAGGCAGATGATAAAATTAAAGTTGAAGTTAAAGGAGAAAAGCATCTGAAATTAAGGACCATAAAAAAATTCCTTTTCATCGCTTTAATAATAACAGGCGGAATTCTTGTTTTCACCGCCTGCAGTCAATCCGGAGGAAAAATGGCAGAATTAATCCTGATAAACGGAAAAATCTGGACTGGTTCGTCTTCGTCTCCTGAATTGGAGGCTGTGGCGATAGTCCAGAACAGAATAATCAAATCGGGTCGTAACGATGAGATTAAAAAACTGGCAGGTCCGGAAACCAGGTTCATAGATCTGGAAGGAAGAAGAGTGCTGCCGGGATTTATCGACGGTCACACTCATTTTCTGAACGGTGGTCTGGCCCTGCGCTCGGTCAAACTTCGCGATTGCCGGAGCCGGGAAGAGTTTGTCAGCCGGATTGAGGCCAGAGCGAAAGAACTTCCGCCGGGCTCCTGGATTCTTAACGGTGACTGGGATCATGAACAGTTCTCCCCGCCCGTTCTCCCTTCCAGGGACTGGATAGACCCGGTAACCCCGGAACATCCGGTCTGCGTCAACCGCTTTGACGGGCACATGGTGCTGGTAAACAGCCTGGCCCTTAGGCTGGCCGGAATAGACCGCAAGACTCCTTCGCCTCCTGGCGGAGAAATAGTCAGGGATCCGGTCACCGGCGAGCCAACGGGGATTTTGAAAGACGCTGCGGCCGACCTGGTTTACCGGGTAATTCCTGAACCTTCGCTGGCAGAAAAGAAAGAGGCGGTCAGGGCAGCTCTCCGGGAAGCGGCCGCAAATGGAGTCACCTCCATTCATGATATGTCGGATGCCTCGAGTTTTGAAATTTATCAGGAGCTTCTGCGTGCTGGAGAGTTGACGGCCAGGCTGTATGTTTATTTCCCGATTACGGAGATTGAGAATTTTCTGCGTCTTAAGATTAAATCCGGTTTCGGTCATCCTTTTCTGCGGCTGGCCGGGCTGAAAGGTTTTGTCGACGGTTCTCTCGGTTCGAGCACCGCTCTTTTCTTTGAGCCGTATTCAGACAATCCGCAGGCTTACGGGTTGCTGGCTTCCCATATGTTTCCGGAAGGCATCATGGAAAAGAGACTGCGTCAGGCTGATCAGGCCGATCTTCAGGTGGCCATCCACGCCATCGGAGACAGGGCTAACGCCATCATCCTTGAGATTATGGAGAAAATAATTTCTGAAAATCCTTCCCGGGACCGGCGCTGGCGGATCGAACACTGTCAGCACCTGAGAAAGAGCGACATAGAGCGATTCGGGCGGCTGAAGATTCTGGCTTCCGTTCAACCCTACCATGCGATAGACGATGGCTGCTGGGCGGAGAAAAAAATAGGTGCGGAAAGAGCCAGGACCACTTACGCCTTCAATTCGCTTCAGAAGGCCGGAGCAATTCTTGTTTTCGGTTCTGACTGGACGGTAGCCCCTCTCAGCCCTCTGGCCGGAATTTATGCCGCCGTCACCCGAGAGACTCTTGACGGCAGAAATCCTGAAGGGTGGATACCGGAAGAAAAAATTTCTGTCGAGCAGGCGGTAAAGGCTTATACCATCAATGCCGCTCTGGCTGAATTTTCTGAGAAGGAAAAAGGCACGCTCGAGCCCGGACGGCTGGCCGACCTGGTGGTGCTCGACCGCGATATTTTCCGGATACCTCAGGCGGAAATAATGAAGGCAAAAGTTTTGCTGACTATGGTCGACGGAAAAATTGTCTTTAACCATATGGATTTTCTCAGCCATGAAAGATAAGGAAGAGGAAAGAGAAAAAGTCAGAGCTCTTCTGAGTGTCCTGCCGCCAGAGAAAAGATACCTGATGCTTTTCCTGCATCGGGTGCAGCGGGAAACTGGCTGGGTGACGGAAGAAGCTCAGAGGATGGCGGCGGAATATTTTGCCGTTCCGGTGTCCGAGATCTATGGTCTGGTGACTTTTTATTCGGCTTTCAGAACAGAGCCGGGCTCTAAAAATGAGATAACAGTCTGTCAGGGCACGGCCTGCCATCTGCGCGGTTCATCCCGGCTGGTGGAGGAATTGACCAGGCTTCTGGGAATGAAGTCAGGTCAGGAAAAGCCGGAAAAAGGGGTGAGTTTGAAGACGGTTAGCTGCCTCGGTTGCTGCGCGCTGGCTCCGGTGGTGGTGGTCAACGGAAAGTATTTCGGCCGGGTCAGAGCTGATCAGCTGTCGGAAATTGCAGGAAAACTACAGACCAGAAACGATGAATAAAAGAAGGTTCCGCTCGCTTCCTGATCTTAGAAACTACCGTGAACATCTTCTCTCCTCGAGCCGGAAAAGACATCTGGTGAGCGTTTCCGCTGCCAGCTGCGGTCGGGCGGCCGGCGCGGTGGAAGTGATTGAGGCTTTCGAGCGTGAGATAGAAAAGCGCGGGCTTGAAGATTCCGTCGAGCTTCGGGTGACCGGCTGCCATGGTTTCTGTCAGTTTGAGCCGGACGCAGTAATTTTCCCCGAGAAAATCTTCTACCCGAATCTCACTCCGGAAAAAGTTCCTCGGGTGGTGGAAGATACCCTCATCGGCGGGAAAATTGTTCCCGGGCTGGTTTATTCCGAAGATGCTGACGGGAAAATATTTCCTTACCTGGAGGATCTTCCTTTTCTTAAGAAGCAGGTTCGACGCCTCCTTGACAGGCATTTTACCCTCGACCCTGAGAGTCTTGATGGTTATGTTCAACATGATGGCTTCCGGGCGCTGGAGAAAGCGCTTTTTGAAATATCTCCTGAAGAAGTAGTAAATCTCGTTCTGGCTTCCGGTCTCAGAGGACGCGGAGGAGCCGGGTTCCCCACCGGGTTGAAGTGGCGGCTGGCCAGAGAAGCGCCGGGGGAGGAAAAGTATCTTATCTGCAACGGAGACGAAGGGGATCCAGGCGCTTACATGGATCGAGGACTTATGGAAAGCAACCCCTTCAGCATAGTGGAAGGGATGATCATCGGCGGTTACGCCGTCGGCGCAACCAGAGGTTTTGTCTATGTAAGAGAAGAATATCCGCTGGCGATCGAAAGGATGGAAAAAGCGCTGATTTCAGCCAGGGAGGCGGGCTTGCTCGGCGAGAACATTCTCGGCAGCGGTTTTTCTTTTCAGCTCGAACTGGTCAGAGGCGCCGGCGCTTTTGTCTGCGGCGAGGAGACCGCCCTGATTGCCTCCATCGAAGGAAGAAGGCCTTTTCCCCGCCAGAGACCGCCATTCCCGGTGGTTAAGGGGTTGTGGGGACGGCCGACAGTGATCAACAATGTGGAAACCTGGGCGAACATTCCCCCGATCATCAAAGAAGGCCCGGCCTGGTTTGCCAGGGTGGGAAGTCCAACCGGCCGTGGGACAAAGATTTTTTCGCTCGTGGGTCAGGTTCGACGGACCGGTCTGGTGGAAGTTCCTCTTGGAATCAGGATGAGCGAGGTGGTGGAGGAAATCGGCGGCGGCCCGGCCAGCGGGAAAATAATAAAAGCGGTTCAGACGGGCGGACCTTCCGGCGGTCTTCTGCCGGCTTCCCGCTTTGACCTGCCGATTGACTACGAAAGCCTGCAGCAAGCGGGAACGATAATGGGCTCCGGCGGGTTGATCGTCATCGACGATTCCACCTGCATCGTTGACCTGGCTCTTTATTATCTGAAATTCGCCCGGGATGAGTCATGCGGTCAGTGCGCTCCCTGCCGGCTCGGGACGGCCAGAATGGTGGACATACTGGAAAAGATGGTGGATGGTCGTGGCGATATAGAAGACCTGAACCTGCTGGAAAGGATCGGCCGGACGATGAAGGAAGCTTCGCTCTGCGGTCTCGGCCGCACCGCGCCCAATCCTGTTCTGAGCGCTCTCCGGTATTTCAGGGAAGAACTTGAAAAACATCTGATCGAAAACGAATGTCCGGCGGGGGTATGCCGGGCACTTGTCTCCTACGAGATAGACAGCTCTAAATGCGCTCTCTGCCGGCTCTGCCTGGAATCCTGCCCGGCGGATGGCATCGTGGAGATGGAAGATGGTTACCTGAAGATTGATGTGAATATCTGCACCGGTTGCGGAGTCTGTTACTCTGTCTGTCAGGACATGTTTTCAGCGGTGAGGAAGATTCCCCGGAAAAAAGTTAAAGTCCAGGGTGAGTGAGGTTGATGAGTTCGGTGGATAAAGTCAGGATTAAAATCAACAACCGGATGTTGGAAGCGAAGCCCGGGATGACCGTGCTGGAGTGCGCCAGAAAGAACGGAATTTATATCCCGGCGCTCTGCTATCTGGAAGGACTTCCGGTCCGGACTGCCTGCCGGTTATGTCTGGTGGAGATTTACGGTAAACCGCAGCCTTTGCCCGCCTGTCAGGTTAAGGTGGAAGAAGGCCTGGAGATAATCACCAGTTCACCCGAGCTGGAAGAACTCAGAAGAGCTATCCTGGAACTGATACTGAGCGAACATCCTTATTTCTGTCTTGCCTGCCAGGAAAAGAACGTCTGTAAGGAACTTAAAGTGACCATGGCCAGAGCCCTGGAGACTGGCGGCTGCGTTTTCTGCCCGCGCGACGGAGACTGCGAGCTGCAGAAAGTGGTTGAGTATTTGAAGATAAAAAGAATTCCCTATGATTATAAAGACAGAAACCGCCAGCTGTGGTTATCCGACCCCTTTATAATTCACAACCCGAATCTCTGCATTACCTGCGGAAGATGCCTTAGAGCTTGCGCCGAGCTCCGGGGAGAAAACGTTCTGACCTTTTCCGGACGGGGAGAAAATATCGCTGTTGACACCTTCTTCCACCGCGGTTTGCGGGAATCCGGATGCAGCTTCTGCGGCGCCTGCCTTGATGTCTGTCCGGTGGCGGCCTTCAGCGAAAGGGGAGTTTACCCCGCTGCCGCAGACTCAATATATGAACAATCATTCATATGTCAGCTATGCAGCTCGGCCTGTGAGCTTCGAGCGGAATTCTACGAAGATGGCTCGATAAGAAGGATAAAGCCAGCTTCCCCCGGGGCGGCCTGCGCCCGTGGACGTTTTGGCTTTAGGGAAGTATTCAACCGGCGGCTTCCACCATCCAGCCCTCTCCTCCGGCAGAACGGCCGGCAGAGCCACTCTTCCCGGGAACGGGCGCTGGCGGCTGTGGTTGAGGCAATCAGAAAGTATAAGCCAGAAGAGATAGCTTTTGTTTCTGCCGGCCTGGCCGCGGCTCGAAGCCTTCTGGCTTTTTATTCGCTGGCTGAAGCTCTCGGAGTGAAAAATCTTTTTTACCTGGCTCCCGGAGATTTTTATGGAAAGCTGTCTGATTTAGAAGAGCGGCTGGGAATAAGCATCGTTCGCCGGCTCAACCTGGAAGAGTTGCCGAAGTTTCAGAGCTTCTTCCTGGTTGATCTGGATATTCTTTCGGAAGGTCTGACCCTCTGGCTGGAGATTAAGAAATCCCTGAACAGCGGAGCCAGATTGCTGGTGCTGGATTCCGGGCTCAACCGATCAGCCCGGACGGCTGACGTTTATCTTAAATGTCATCCGGAGAAAAAAGCCCTGGCGCTTCTGGCGATAACCAGGACGGTGCTGACGGCGGCGCCCGGGCTGAGTTTTTATCGCGGTTATCCTGAATTTTTAGAAAGGCTCAAAGAAATTTCTGTTGACCGGGCGGTCAGGGAAGCTGGTCTTCAGCCGGAAAAAGTAAAAAAGGCCGCCGACCTGCTTCTCTCTTCCAGTCCGTCGCTCTTTCTTTTTGGAGAAAGGTTCCTCCGTCAGCCGGCCGCGGGAGAAAATTTAACCGCTCTCTGGAATCTCGCCTTAAAACTTGAAGCCAGGCTTTTGCCGGTTCAGGCAGCAGCCGGTGGCTTTCTGGCCGAAAGGCTTAAAAAGAAATTTAAGTTAAGAGTGCTGGAAAGCCTGGAAGAAATTGACCGGATGATAGAGGCGGGAAAGATTAAATTCCTCTATGTTCTTGGAGATCTTGCGCTGAGGAGAAAGCCGGAATTTCTGGTGGTGCAGAAACCATTTCAGACAGCAGAAGTCGGGCTCGCTGACGTCTATCTACCATCAGCCACGTTTATCGAGGAAAATACCCTGGTTGTAGATGCGACAGGAAGGTTTAAGAAAATTGATTCCGGCAAACAGGAATTAAGGCAGAGGAATATGACGAATGAGGAAATATTAAACAATCTGGCAGAGAGAATCCCGGTCAGGTTGAGCGAGACCGCATCCCATCCGGAATTTTACTTAAAAGAAGAAATGACGGAAAAAGAATTTACCGCTTCCTATCTGCCGTTTCCGCCGGCGGCGGAAGAGCCGGAAAAAGGTGGTT
Source organism: Candidatus Saccharicenans sp. (assembly GCA_030018265.1). Classification (GTDB taxonomy): domain Bacteria; phylum Acidobacteriota; class Aminicenantia; order Aminicenantales; family Saccharicenantaceae; genus Saccharicenans. The sequence continues at coordinate 40,193 of JASEFX010000017.1, read as the reverse complement.
TCCCGGCTACCGATTCTGGCAGTATTACGATTATCGTCGGTCGCAACCTCGACGTTTATTCCGGGGTGAGTTTTGCTCGTGAGATGGAGAGTTTCCGGGCAATCAGCGATCCTGACTGGCTCTGGCTGAATGAAGCTCAGGCTCGTTCTCTCGGGTTTGAGGAAGGGCAGAAGGTTTTTCTCGAAACTGGGGACTGCAGGCTCGAGCTGGAAGTCAGGTTAAGTCCGGAGCTCTTTCCCGGATGCGGGGTGATTTTCCCCATTCTTGATGATTCGGTTAAGGTGAAACTATACAATCAAGGAAGTATTAGCGCTACGATTAAGGTTAAACAATGAACAGGGTGCTGGTTTCCGAAAGGCTCGTCCCGAATGTTTACCGGCTGGTGCTGGAAGCGCCGGAGGTGGCCGTTTCGGCCAGAGCCGGACAGTTTTTGATGGTCATTCCTGACAGCCGGGGAGAAAGAATTCCGTTGAACGTCGCTGACTGGGACCGGGAAAGAGGAACGGTTGAGGTAGTTTTTCTTAATCTGGGCGCAAGCACCAGAAAGCTTGCCAGCCTGCGGGAAGGAGATCTGGTGGAGGGTGTGGCCGGTCCGCTCGGCCGTTCGCCGGATTTGCCGGTTTCTGGAACCGTCCTTCTGGTCGGAGGTTGTTATGGAATCGGCGGACTTTATCCGCTGGCCAGAGAACTTAAAGAAAGAGGCAACCGGGTAATTTTTTTAGCTGAAGCCAGGAGCCCGGCTTTTCTTTACTGGGTGGAAAGAATCAAGAGATATTCCGATGGATTTGTGGAGTTTTTCCGGCAGGACTGCCTGGAAGCGGGAGAAGAACTTGGCGGGTTGATGGCGAGGATAAAACGTGAGCAGGCAGAGATTTCCGCAATTCTGGTTATCGGCTGCAGCTATCTTCTTTTCAGGATCTCTGAAGCCGGCGCCCGCCTCGGGCTTAAAACCATGGTGAACCTTAACCCGATCATGGTTGACGGAACCGGAATGTGCGGCGCCTGCCGGGTTTCTGTCGGCGGCCGGACGTTTTTTGCCTGCGTCGACGGACCCTGGTTTGACGGAAGAGAACTCGACTGGGTTGAGTATTTCGATCGCCGGAAAGCTTTTTTGCGCGAAGAAGAAAAAGCACTGGCTAGAGTGGAGAGCGAATTCTGGATAAAGCGGGGTGAGCGGAGATGAAAAAGGGCGAGAAAATCGAACCTGGGCTGGCGGCCAGGTGGCAGGCGGAAAGGGAGAAGGAGTGGAGAAAAGCCCTCCGGCGCCAGCTTTCGGTGCAGAAGAGGCTTACCATTGAGAGGCAGCCGATGCCCGAACAGCCGCCAGAAGAAAGAATAAAAAATTTCCGGGAAGTAAATCTCGGTTATTCTTTCGAGCTTGCCATGGCTGAAGCCAGACGCTGCCTTGATTGCGGTAACCCCGGTTGCGTCTCCGGATGCCCGGTCGCCATCGATATTCCAACCTTCATAAAATATATTGAGGTCGGAGAGCTGGAGAAAGCGCTGGAAAAGATAAGGGAGACAAACAGCCTTCCGGCCATCTGCGGGCGAGTCTGTCCGCAGGAGGTCCAGTGCGAGAAAAACTGCAACCTGGGCCGGGCCGGAAAACCGCCTGTGGCCATCGGAAATCTAGAAAGGTTTGTCGCGGATTATCTCTGCCTGCGCGAAGACCGCAATTTCCAGGAAAGACAGGTGAATGAAGTTTGTGCTGGCGGCGAGAAAATAGCTGTGATAGGTTCGGGACCTGCAGGGTTGACCGCGGCTTCAGACCTTGCCCGGCTGGGATACCGGGTAACCATTTTTGAAGCGCTGCATCTTCCGGGTGGAGTTCTGGCTTACGGGATTCCGGAGTTTCGCCTGCCCAGGGAAATTCTTCAGGCCGAGATAAACTATGTCAGGTCGCTCGGGGTAGAAATCAGGGCAAATTTCATTGTCGGAAAGACTGCCTCACTGGATGATCTCAGGGAAGCTGGATACAGGTCTTTTTTCCTGGGTACCGGAGCCGGGCTGCCCTCTTTTATGAATGTTCCCGGAGAAAATCTAACCGGAGTTTATTCTGCCAACGAATATCTGACCCGGGTAAACCTGATGAAAGGTTATGCCTTCCCTGATTATGACACGCCGGTTCCCCGCGGGCGCCGGGTGGCGGTGATCGGAGGCGGTAATGTGGCGATGGACGCCGTCAGAACTGCAGTCCGGCTTGGCGCCCAAATCGCCGGGATTTTTTACCGCCGGACAAGGGCAGAAATGCCGGCCCGGGCGGAGGAAATCAAACACGCGGAAGAAGAGGGAGTAAAATTCAATTTTCTGGTGGTGCCGGTAAGGTTCATAGACGACGGGCGGGGAAGACTGGCCGGGATGGTTCTCCAGAGGCTGGCTCTGGGAGAGCCTGACTCATCAGGAAGGCCGAGACCGGTGCCGATCCCTGGCTCTGAGTTTGAAGTGGAGGTTGACCTGGCGGTGGTGGCCATCGGTCAGAGTCCGAATCCCCTGCTGATAAAACAGCTTTCTGGTTTGAAACTCGGCCGCTGGGGCAATGTCGAGGTGGATTACCGGACGATGGCTACTTCTCTGGATGGCGTTTATGCCGGCGGCGACGCTGTTAGGGGAGGAGCGACGGTCATCCTGGCGATGGGAGATGGTCGAAGAGCGGCCCTGGCCATCGATAATTATCTGAAAAATCTCCAGTGTTGAGAAATTACCGGAATTACAGGTTTTTTGATAAAAATTGATCCAGTAATTTTGTTTCTGCTGGCAGTTCAGCCTCCCCGTCGATTGAAGTAAAATAGAAAAGCTGTGAATGATTTATCAGGAAAGAACCGGAGAACATGATTCAGCAGGAATTGATACCGCCAGAAAAGGGTCATATCGGGACCGACGAGTCCGGGAAGGGAGATTTTTTCGGTCCGCTGGTGGTGGCCGGATTTTTTCTGCCGGCCGGCCAGGAGCCTGTTCTTCAGGAACTCGGTGTCCGCGATTCGAAGAAGCTTTCCGACAACCGGGTGCTGGAAATAGCCCGGAGTCTGAGACAGGGATATGTGAGTTCTGTCGTCTCCATAGGTCCTGAACGTTACAACGCGCTTTACAGAAATCTGCGCAACCTCAACCGGCTTTTAGCCTGGGGGCACGCCCGGGCGATTGAAAATATCTTAGAGAAGGTTAACTGTGCCGAAGCCCTGACCGACCAGTTTGGAGATGAACGTTTCGTGCGTGAAGCTCTGATGAAAAAGGGCAAAAACATCAGGCTGGTTCAGAAAACAAAAGCCGAAGAGGACCTGGCGGTGGCTGCGGCTTCGATCCTGGCCCGGGCTCACTTTCTGTACAAATTAAAAGACCTTTCTGAGGAATACGGAATTGAGCTTCCCAAAGGGGCTTCGCCGCTGGTGGAGGAAGCCGGGGTGAAACTTATCCGGCAATACGGACCGGAGGTCCTGGAAAAAGTGGCCAAGCTCCATTTCAAGACCGCTGAGAGAATTTTGCGGGTAACCGGTGTTAAAACCTGAAGCGTCCCACCTGCAATGTATTCCTGTGGTATATTAAAGAAAAATATTCTGAACGGAGATGAAAAATGACGATAAATAATTCGGAAGGCGAAACCCGGCCACTTTATTTTGAAGATGCCTACCTTCAGGAATTTAAGGCCAGGGTGGTCGAGCGGAAGATTAGGGAAGGTTTCCCCGTGGTGGTTTTAGACCGGACTGCTTTTTATCCTGAGTCCGGCGGTCAGCCGCATGACCTCGGCTGGTTGAATGAAGTCAGGGTAATAAGAGTGGAAGAGGAGAATGGATGTATCCTGCATTTTCTGGAAAGGGAACTTCCGGACGACGAGGTATACGGAAAGATTGACTGGGAGAGACGGTTTGACCATATGCAGCAGCATACCGGACAGCACATTCTTTCTCAGGCCTTTTACGAACTGGTCAGGGGAGAGACCCTTTCTTTCCATCTCGGTCAGGCAGAATCAACCGTGGAAATAGGGATTCCCTCGATAAAAGATGAGGTTCTGCAGGAGGTGGAAGAGCTGGCCAACCGCATCGTTTTTTCCGACCTTGAAGTGAAAAGTTATTTCCTGTCAGAGGAGGAAACCGACTCTATTCCTCTGCGGAAACTGCCGAAAAAATCAGGAATGATCCGGGTGGTCGAGGTGGACGGTTTTGACTATTCGGCCTGCGGCGGCACCCACTGCCGGAGAACCGGCGAGGTCGGGCTGATTAAAATTCTCAGACAGGAAAAAATTCGCGGGAACGTTCGTTTTTCCTTTGTCTGCGGCTTCCGGGCGCTCAGGGAGTTTGAAAATCGCCGGCGCTGGCTCCAGGCGACCGCGCGCCTGTTTTCAGCGGAAGAATCGGAGACGTTCGCCTGCGCTGAGAAAAACCTGAACGAGCTCAGGAATCTGAAAAAAAGAGTCAAAAAGCTGGAGGAAAAACTCTCTTTTTACGAAGCCAGAGAGATTCTCGCTCAAAATCGCTCCCGTATTATTTCTGGCTATTTCAAGGATAAATCGCCGGAAGAAATAAAGTTTCTGGCGTTGAATCTTGTTCACCAGGCGGATGTTATGGCCGCCCTGGCGGCTGACCGTGAAGGGGGGTTTCATCTGGTGCTGGCTTCGGCTGATGCTCTGAAGGTTGATGTCAGAGAGGTAATGCCTGTTCTTCAGGCGAAAATGCCGCTTAAGGGCGGGGGGAGCTCGACGCTGGTTGAGCTGGTGAGCCCGGAAAAAGATAGAGCTCAGGAAGCGGTTAAAACCGCGGTCGAATTTTTTGAAAGAAAAGTGTCAGGCAGCTGAATCACTCGTAACGAAGACACACTACCGGGTCCATCCGGGCAGCTTTTTGTGCCGGGAAGATACCGAAAAACAGGCCTACCGCCGTGGAGACAAAAATTCCCAGAAAAACCGACCACCAGGAAATAGCTGCGGGCAGAGGCGTGGCCGCTCTGATGACCAGCGCTACGGAAAACCCGCCAAGTATTCCGATCAACCCTCCAAAACCGGTCAACACCACCGCTTCCAGCAGGAACTGCTTGATGATGTCCGCCGGTCTGGCTCCTATCGCTTTGCGAATTCCGATCTCTCTGGTTCTTTCCCTGACCGCCACCAGCATGATGTTCATCACCCCGATGCCGCCGACCAGAAGTCCGATCGAAGAGATGACAATCATCACTATGTAAGCCGCGCCGGTGATCTGGTTGTAAAGGTTGAGCAGGGTTTCCTGGGTATATATCGAAAAATCGTTAGGTCTGGATGGAGGGACCTTTCTCCTGACTCGCAGCAGATTGGTTACCTGTTCTATAGTTTCATCCACCTTCGCCGGGTCTTTCGGAATGAGCGTGAACTGAAGTGAGCTCATGTCGTAAGGAAAATATTTCATAAGGCTGGTGTAGGGAATGATGACGATGTTGTCCTGGCTCTGACCGAACATCTGTCCCCGCCGGCTCAGAATTCCGATCACGGTAAAAGTTTCTCCTCCGATGCGTATTTCTTTGCCGACCGCTCTGGAGTGCGGGAAGAGAGCTTCCACCACTTCCGCGCCGAGCAGGCAGACGCGGGCTTTATGTTTGATGTCAGCCGGGGTGAAACCGCGGCCTTCCTTTGGCAGGTAAATCGAGTAAACGCGGAAGAAATTTTCATCCGTGCCGAAAATCACCGCGTTTTCGCTTTTCTGATTCTGGTATTTAACTTCGGGAAGTTTCATCAGATCCGGTGTCAGCTGGATGGTTAAAGCTCCGACCAGCGGACATTCGTTGATGATGGCTTCGGCGTCTTCGATTGAGAGGTTTTTTCTCTGTCGCTCCTCTTCTGACAGAGTGCCCATTCTCACCGGTTCGTGTTTCTGAACGATGATCAGGCTGCTTCCTATTTTTTCTATTTCTCCGGCGATACTTCTGTTAAGCCCCTGTATCACCGAGACCATCGCGATGACGGTCATAACCCCGATGACTATTCCCAGCGTGGTCAGAAACGAGCGCATCTTGTGGGCGCGGATGGATTCCATGGCCATCCTGAAGGTTTCCAGAAAAAGACCGGTTCTGGCTTTCATTGTTCTGACCTCAGCGCTTCGACCGGGTTCAGCCTGGCGGCCCGGTTTGCAGGATATATGCCGAAGAAAAGTCCGACCATGGTCGACATGACCAGAGCCACCAGTATCGATACCGGGTCCACCTTAGAAGGCAGGGAGGTAGTGGCGGTGATGATCGCCGCGATGAGGTAACCAAGGATTATACCGATGAACCCCCCGACTCCTGAAATGATCGCGGATTCGATCAGAAATTGAAACAGAACATCACGACGTCTGGCGCCGACAGCCATTTTGATCCCGATTTCCTTTGTTCTTTCGGTCACCGACACCAGCATTATGTTCATGATCACTATTCCACCGACCAGCAGGGCGATGGCCGAAATGGCAATCATGGCGAAATAAATTCCGGAAGTCACCGATTTGTAAAACTGAATGAAAGTGTCAGAGGTAACGAAAGCAAAATCGTCAGGCTGGTTGAAGGTTCTCTTGCGGATGGACCTTAAAATCGTTCTTACCTCTTCCATCGCCCGGGCCATCGCTTCCTGGGATGAGGTATGCACGTTAATGTTTATCGTCTGCCGGCTTCCGAAAATCTTCAGGAAGGTGGTAATCGGAATCCAGGCGTAGTTGTCCTGGCTGAAGCCCAGAAGTTTCCCCTTTTTTTTGCCCAGCCCGATGACTTCGAAATTCTGGTTGCCGATTTTTATCCAGCGACCGAGTGGGTCAACACCGGGAAAGAGGTTTTCGGCCACGTCTGCTCCGATGATACAGACAAAGCGCGAGCGGTCCTCATCATCCTGGGTAAAATAGCGTCCTCTTTCCAGTTCCAGCACCGAGCCGATCAGATGGTCGACCGCTGTGACCCCGCGGATCGAAACATCCTTGATGGTGCGACTGCCGTACTTTACTGTTCTGGAGGTGTTGACCGAGGCCCCGACCAGTTCGCAGGAACTACAGAGCTGCCGCAGGATTCTCATGTCTTCCAGGATTAAATCTTTCCGTTTCATCTGCTCCTGGTATTCTTTCAGGGTGGTGATGAACGGCGAGAATTTCGAAACAGAAAAATCGTTGGCACCGTAAAAGGACATTTTTGTGTAAACATAGTTGTTAAGTCCCTGAATTACGGAAACTACGGCGATGATGGTCAGCACGCCGATGATCACGCCAAGCAGGGTGAGAAAGGTGCGAAGTTTATTATGCCAGAGAGAATCCAGGGCCATATCGAGCGATTCGCGGAAGTAAAGAATGCTTCTTTTCATTTTCTTCAACGATTAAGTTTACATTATTTTATACGAAATGATAAACGCCAGGTTCATCCGGGTGAAGGGTGGTGGTTTCCGGGCATTGAACCTGGATGGTCAAAAAGTATCTGTCTTATCTGTCACGGCTGGCAAAAGTAAATTCCGGTCCATCTGTCCTTGACCCCGGAGAAAGCCTGGCGGATAATTAAAAATAATTAAAATCAGTTCAGGCGGAGGTACGTCTGATGTGCGAGTTTGACCTTAAAGCTGAAGGACAGAGTGTTCCCTGCCTTTACTTTGACCGGCCGGGAGCCGAAAATACCGAAGCCACCCTGAAAAGGGCTGCGCTGAGGGCTGAAGAGCTTAAAATCAAACAGGTGGTGGTGGCCTCGGCTTCTGGCGAAACCGCGCTGAAGGCGGCTTCGATTTTCCGTGGCTGCCGGCTGGTGGCGGTGACCCACTCCACCGGGTTTTACCGTCCGAACTATCAGGAGATGTCTGATGAGGTTAGAGCCAGACTCGAACAGCTGGGGGTGAAAGTCCTTACCTGTCAGCACGCTTTAGGGGGCGTAAATCGGGCGGTACGGAAAAAGCTCGGCAGCTATCAGCTGGATGAAATCATAGCTTATGCTTTGAGAACTTTCGGCGAAGGGGTGAAGGTGGCGATTGAGGTCAGCCTGATGGCCGCCGATGCCGGTCTCATCAGAACCGGGGAACCATGCATAGCCATAGGTGGAACGGAAAAAGGAGCGGATACAGCCATTCTGCTGAAGCCTGTTAACGCCCAGAATTTCTTTGACCTGAGAATCATGGAGATTCTGGCCAAGCCAGGGTTCTATCAGCAGGAAGATTCCAGCGATTAAGCCTGAGGTTCGGCGGGAAGGCGTGACGCCCGGAGATTTTTTAATTAAAAAGAAATTTCCTGGTTCTCTAATCTCTGGCTTCAAAATCTGGTAAAATTATAACAAATCATCCTTTCGGAAGGAGAAAAAGCCATTATAAGACTTAACAAACTTCTATCGATGGCTGGAGTGGCCTCCCGCCGCGAAGCTGATCGTCTGATCGAGCAGGGGAGGGTTAAGGTCAACGGCCAGGTGGTTACGCAGCTCGGAGTTAAGGTTGACGAAAATAAAGACCGGGTGGAGGTGGATGACCGTCCGGTAAGGCTGTCTCAGGAGAAAGTTTACCTCATTCTTAATAAGCCTGAAGGTTACCGGGTGGCTCAAAAGAGCGCGGGTAAGTACAGAAGCGTATTCGAGCTGCTGCCGCGTCTTCCGGTCAGAATTTATCCGGTTGGCCATATGGATTCTGAAACCGAGGGGTTGCTTCTTTTCACCAACGACGGCGAGCTGACTCATCGTCTTACCCATCCCCGTTATGAGGTAAAAAAAGTTTACGAAATCAGGGTTAAAGGTTATCTGGAGGATGAGGAGCTTCAGAAGCTGGAAAAAGGCGCCTTTGTCGATGGACGCCGGATTGTCCCGGAGGAAGTACGGCTGGTTTACCGGAACAGAGAGCGCTCTCTTTTTACCCTGAAACTTCATGAGTGGCGAAAATATGATGTTCGCAGAATGATGTTATCTCTGGGTTTAAAGGTGAAAAAAGTCCGCCGCGTCTGTTATGCCGGTCTGACCGTAAAGGGACTTCGCCGCGGATTCTGGCGATATCTCACCCTGGAAGAGATTGAAAATCTAAGGGAGTGTACAGGTCTCTTAAAATAAAGTTCTTTTCAGCAAATAACCGCTAGCAGTTCGTTCCTGAATCTAACTTGCTTAAGCCAGTATCATCCGGGTTCCTGCCCTTTTTCAGACGGTTCTTTTTCCCCACCTCTGGTTTCAGTTTCGGCTTCAAATTTCTGCCAGGCGACGGCCAATCTTCTTATTCCGGTATCGACCAGATAATTAACCGTTCCTTCTTCGTAAGAACCGTCCTCAAGCCTTTCTCCAGCCTTCACTCCGGTCAGTATTTCCATTCCTTCGTCCACGGTTTTTATCGGGTAGATGTGAAATTTCCCCTCAGCCACCGCCCTGACCACGTCTTCGTGAAGCATAAGGTTCTTAACGTTCTGGCGGGGTATGATCACTCCCTGAGTTCCGGTGAGCCCGCGAGCCCTGCAAACCCGGAAGAAGCCCTCGATCTTTTCGTTGACCGCTCCGATCGGCTGAATTTCTCCCCGCTGGTTGATCGAGCCGGTCACCGCGATGTCCTGCCTGAGCGGCAGACCGGAAAGGCTAGAGAGAATGGCGTAAACTTCAGCCGCCGAGGCGCTGTCGCCGTCGACCCAGGAATACGATTGTTCGAAAGCCAGGCTGGCTGAGAGCGCAAAAGGTTTGTCCTGAGCGTATTTGCCCCTCAGATATCCAGCCAGGATAAGCACGGCTTTGTTGTGAGTGCGGCCGCTGAGCTCGGCTTCCCGTTCGATGTTTATCACCCCGGCCCGGCCGGTCGAAGTTCTGGCGGTTATCCTGGTTGGTTTGCCGAAAGTCAGCTCGCCGGTGTCGTAAACGGCCAGACCGTTAACCTGTCCGACTTCCCGGCCATCGGTGGAAATGAGAATCGTTCCTTCTTCTATCATTTCCTGAATTTTTCTTTCTATCAGGTTGACTCTTTCCGCCCTTTCTTCGATGGCTTTTCTTACGTCTTCTCTCGAAATGAACTCACGGCCGCCGGTTTTTGCCCAGTAATCGGCTTCGCGAATGATGTCGGCGATCAGGTGGAAACGGGTGGAGAGTTTTTTCTGCCTGCCAGCCTGTCTTACTCCGAACTCGACGATGGCCGCGATGCCTTCCCGGTCAACCGGACGCAGACCGTCCTCATCGCAGATCTTCCGGATGAAACGCACATAATCGTTGATCGTGCTGGAATTTTTTTCCATCTCGGAGTCAAATTCGACTTTGATTTTGAAGATCTTCTTAAAATCCTCGTCGTAGAAATACAGCAGGTTGTAGAGATAGTCGTCTCCGATCATTATCACTTTCACCTGACATTTTATCGGTTCCGGCTTCAGGCGTGCGGTGGAGAAAATGAAAAGAGAAATGGGGTTCTGAATTTCAAAAATCTGGTAGCGGAGGGTGCGCAGCAGGGTGGTCCAGACCCCGGGTTCTCTGAGAACGTCAAGGGCGTTAAGCACCAGGTAACCGCCGTTGGCTTTGATGAATGAACCGGCCTTTATCTTGGTGAAGTCAGTCTGAGCCACACCGAATCTACTGTAGGAAAATTCTATCGTGCCGAACAGGTTCGGATAGGTGGGGGAGATTTCCATGATCACCGGGGCGCCCCTGGTTTCCGAATTGTCGACCAGAAGATTCACCCGGTAGGGAAGATAGGGGTCCAGTCCGTCCCTTTCCGCTTCTTCCCCTGGTGCCGCCTTGAACAATTCCAGGTTATCGATAAGACTCTTTTCCACCTGGTCCAGATAGCGTCCGACCGAAGGATGCGGCAGCTTCTGCCTCAGGTCGTTCAGCGCGCCCTTGATCAGCGGGGTGCAGGCTTCAGTCTCGATATTTTTCAGAAGTCCTCTGGTTTCTTCGTCTATTTCTTTAAGGGTGGATATCAATTTTTCCAGCTTTTCCGTGAGCTTTTCGTATTTCTTTTTCAGTTCTTCCAGCCGGGCTCTGGGCATTTTTTCCTCTCTCACCAGGGCCTCCAGTTTCTGGAACGGAGTGGGCTGACCGTCAATCAACGGGATCAGGTCCGGTCTGGTGAATATTCCCATCGGAACCTGGATGACGGTAAAACCTTCTGCGGCCACCAGTTCTTCAAATTTCTGCAGGATTTCTCTCTGTTTGCGCTGCTGGGCTTCGAGAATCTCCTGTTTTCGCTCCTGGAAGTACTGGCTTTTCAGAAGCTCGGGAATGTTGGTTCTGAGCATTTCGATCAGCTTATCCATACCTTCGGCCAGAATCCGGCCATTTCCAGCAGGAAGACTCAGGAGAAGCGGTTCGTCAGGTTTGCTGAAATTGTTGACATACAGCAGGTCGTCCGGTGTTTCCGAGGTGGTCCGTATTTTTTCCAGAAATTTTTTGATGGTGGTGGTGCGACCTGTTCCGACCATACCGGTGATGAAAATGTTATAGCCCCGGCTCCTGATTTCCAGACCGGTTTTGAGCGACTTCAGCGCCCGGTCCTGACCGATGATGTCCTCGCAGGCCGGACATTCCTCCGTGGAGTTGTAAGGGATGGCTTCGAGGGGACAGCGCCAGTAAAGTTCTTCCGGTTTAAGTTCCCTGAATGTTTTTGCTTCTTTCATTTTATTTCTCCTTATATTCTTTTATCACTTTTCAGCCCGCGCTGGCAAATGAAGGCTAATTAAAAAATATTGCTGAAAAAAGAGACGACTTCTGTTAAAATTTACAAAAAAAAGAAGCGAACAAAAATGGCACAAATTGAGGTCTCCCAGGTAAGGAATAATAAGGATTTTAAGGCCTTTTTGCTTTTTCCCTGGAAAATTTACGAAAACGACCCGAACTGGGTTCCGCCCCTTTTGATCGAGATGAAGGAAAAGCTCAACCGCCGGAAAAACCCGTTTTTTGAGCATGCTGAAATGGAACTATTTCTCGCGAGGGAAGGAGAGGAAAAGGTCGGCCGGATTGCCGCCATCATTGACCACCGCCACAACGAATATCACCGGGAAAAAGTGGTGTTCTTCGGGCTTTACGAGAGCGTTAACGACCCGGAAGTGGCCCGCGCGCTTCTCGAAACGGTGGCGGCCTGGGGAAAAGAGCGTGGTATGGATACTCTGCGAGGGCCCATGAACCTCTCGATGAACGACGAATGCGCCTTTCTGCTGGAAGGTTTTGACCGACCGCCGGTCATCATGATGCCCTACAACCCGCCTTACTACAACGAGCTGATGGAAAAATCCGGACTCACCAAAGCCAAGGACCTTTATGCTTTCCTTATGACCAGGGATCATGAGACGATGGAAAAGGTTCAGGCTGTAATAGAAAAAGTAAGGCAGTCGACCAGTTTCAGTTTGCGCACGGTTAATATGAAAAAGGTTTATGAAGAAACCAGGAAGATTGCCTACATTTACAATCAGGCATGGTCAAAAAACTGGGGTTTTGTTCCCTGGACGGAAAAAGAAATGGATTTTATGGCCCGCAGGTTGAAGGCTTTTGCCGATCCTGAGCTGGTGATTTTTGCGCTGCATGAAGGACGGGAAGTGGGCTTTGCTTTGGGGCTGCCCAATTATAATGAAATAATCAAAGATTTAAACGGGCGACTTTTTCCCTTTGGAATATTCAAGCTTCTTTTTAACAGGAAGAGAATAAAGGGGATGAGGGCTACAGTTTTCGGAGTCCTGCCGCAGGTTCAGCACACCGGGCTCGCCTATCTGCTGTATGATGAGCTGGAGAGAAGGGCGAAAGCTAAAGGCTATCAGTGGGCTGAAACCTCCTGGCAGCTTGAAGACAATGAAGCCATCAATAGATTTACGACTTCGATCGGTGGTAGAATATACAAAAAATACCGGATTTATGAAAAGCGACCGATTTGATCGGCCAAAGGAGTGAAGGATGAACGTTTATGAAGGCAAACTTCAGGCGAAGGGTTTCAGAATAGGCATCGTCCTCAGCCGTTTCAACCAGTTTATTTCCAGCCATCTGCTCGACGGGGCTCTTGAGGCTCTGAAAAAGCTGGGGGCCGATGAGGCTAACATTTCCGTGTACAAGGTGCCCGGAGCTTTTGAAATTCCTCAGGTGGCCAGAAAAATCGCCCGGAAAAAACAGGTGGACGGTATTCTTTGCCTGGGAGTTCTCATCCGCGGAGATACTCCCCACTTTGACTATCTCAGCGCCGAGGTCACCAAAGGACTGGCCCAGGTGGCTCTGGAAGACGGAATCCCGGTGGCTTACGGTATTCTGACCGTGGAAACGATCGAGCAGGGTATCGAAAGAGCCGGGACCAAAGCAGGCAACAAAGGCTATGAGGCGGCGATGGCTCTGGTGGAAACGCTGAACCTTCTGCGGGACTCTAAACTCTGACCGGTACAAGAAGAGATTTCAGATAATGGGAAAAAGAAGAAAAGCGAGAGAGTGCGCCCTGCAGATCCTTTTCCAGAAGGAAATCACCGGTGATGAACTATCGGTAATTTTGCAGGATTACTGGTCAAGACAGACTGTTCCGGCAGAGACTAGGGAATATTCCGAATGGCTGGTAAAGGGTATTCAGGATCATCAGGCTGAGATTGACAGCTTAATCCAGCAGGTGTCCAGAAACTGGAAGCTGGAAAGGATGGCCATAGTTGACCGCAACATTCTGCGGCTGGCGGTTTTTGAGATGCTTTTTGAAAAGAATCTTGATCCGCCAATCATCATAGATGAAGCGATTGAGATTGCTAAAAAGTATTCCGGTGAGGAGGCGGCCCATTTCGTCAACGGCGTTCTTGACGGTGTTCGCCGCCGGCTCCAGGGAGAGAATCCTCCGGGTTGAATCCGGACTCGCCCTTATAGCTCTTTATTTTCGCGAGGTGATACCATGAGCGAGCAGCAAAACAGAAATAATCGTGAATTAAAACTCGTTCAGGAAGAATTGAGCGACCAGGAGCTGGTAAGGCTCGAGAAGTGGAAAAAGCTTCAGGAAAAAGGAATAGAAGTTTTCCCGCATCGGGCTGAGATCACTCATTCGGTTTATGAGGTGGTCAGGGATTTTTCCGGTCTCAGCCGGGAAGAACTCGAGGCGAAGGTATACCGGGTTAAAGTTCCCGGACGGATAATGACCATAAGAAAAATGGGACGGGCCACCTTTTTCCATATCGCCAACTGCCGCTCGCGCCTTCAGGTTTACCTCAGGCAGGATGTGGTTGGCCCTGAAAATTATGAACTTTTTGACCTGTTCGACATCGGTGATGTCATTCTGGTTGATGGCAGGCTTTTCCGGACGAAGACTGATGAACTGACGGTGCTGGCAGAAAAGTTCAGTCTGCTGGCAAAATCTTTCCATCCGCTTCCTGAGAAATGGCATGGACTTCAGGATGTTGAGCTTCGCTATCGCAAACGTTATCTTGACCTGATTATGAACCCTGAAACTTCCGAAACTTTCAGGATAAGAAGCCAGGTCATCGGCCTTATCAGGAAGTTTTTTGACGAACGCGGTTTTATGGAAGTGGAAACCCCGATGATGCAGGTAATTCCGGGAGGAGCTCTGGCCAGACCCTTCAAAACTTTTCACAATGCTCTCGGAATAGATCTCTATCTCCGGATTGCTCCCGAGCTTTACCTGAAAAGGCTGGTGGTCGGCGGACTGGAAAAGGTTTATGAAATCAACCGCAACTTCCGCAACGAGGGGGTGGATTCCCAGCATAATCCCGAATTTACCATGCTCGAGTTCTATCAGGCTTACATAGACTACCATCAGCTGATGGACCTGACAGAGGAGCTGTTTTTATATCTGGTGCGAGAAATTCACGGAAAAGAGGAGTGTCCTTACGGCGAACATATAATTTCTTTTAAGAGGCCGTGGAAGAGGCTGAGATTTATTGACGCCGTAAAAGAATTCAGCGGTCTGGCCCCTTCGCGCTTTGACGACCCGAAAGGTCTGATTGAGTTTGCCGGGACGCTCACCCCTGATAAAAAACCCACCACCTACGCTAAAGCGCTTGACGTTATCTTTGATAAACTGGTGAAGGACAGGATTGTTCAACCGACTTTTATCATAAATCCACCGCGGGAAATCTCTCCGCTGGCCAAAGCCGACCCGAGCAACCGGGATGAAGCCTGTCGGTTTGAGCTGGTGATTGCCGGCATGGAAATAGCCAACGCTTTTTCCGAGCTGACCGATCCTTTCGAACAGCGCCAGCGTTTTGAAGAACAGGCGGCGATGAGGAAAACCGGCGATGAGGAATCACACCTGGTTGACCTTGATTATGTGGAAGCTCTGGAATACGGACTTCCGCCGACCGGAGGCGAGGGTATCGGAATTGACCGGTTGACGATGATTTTAGCCAACAGGCAATCGATCAGGGAGGTCATCCTCTTTCCGCTTCTCAAGCCCCGGTGATGAGGGAGATGGAGTTACTGGCAGAGTGAAAGCGCGATGAAGTTTGAACTTTTTCTGGCCCGGCGATATCTGACTGCCCGCAGAAAACAGGCATTTATTTCGGTAATTACCTTTGTCTCGATTCTCGGAGTCACCATCGGAGTGATGGCGCTGGTGATCGCTCTGTCGTTGATTACCGGTTTTCAGGAAGACGTTCAGGATAAAATTCTCGGCGCCACCTCCCATCTAATGGTTTCCAGCCTCGGGGGAGAAGGGCTGAGAGATTTCGAAAAACTCGCCGCGGACATCCGTCAATTGCCAGGGGTGGAATCGGTCACCCCGGTGATTTACAACACGGTGCTGGTTCTGAGTCCGGGCAGAAGTTCCGGTGCGATTCTGAAGGGTTTGAATTTCCAGGAAGAAGTCGAGGTTGCGCTCTGGTTGAAAAACCTTGAAGCCGGGCGTCTGCCGGCTGAGGAAGGTCATGAAGAAATAATGCTCGGAAGGGACCTGGCGGCCAGCCTCGGAGTGGGCGCAGGGGATCAGGTTGAAGTCATAATCCCGGTCGCCCGCCTGACGCCGGTCGGTCTGCTGCCACGGACGAAAACCTTCAGGGTAAGCGGAGTTTTCCGGTCGGGGCTCTATGAGTTTGACTCTTCCACCGCGCTTATTTCTATGCCGGTGGCTCAGAAGCTGTTCAACCTTCCCGGAATGGTTTCTTACCTTCAGGTCAGGATAAAAGACATTTTTAAGGCTGAACGGGTGGCCGAAAAGATTTACCGGACAGGCGGCACCGGTATTTATGTGACCACCTGGATGGAACTCAACCGTTCTCTTTTTTCCGCGCTCAAACTGGAAAAGACGCTCCTTTTCCTGACGATTTCGCTGATCGTTCTGGTGGCGGCTCTGAACATTGTGGCCAGTCTGGTGCTGATGGTCATGGAAAAAACCCGGGATATCGGTGTGCTCATGGCTCTCGGAGCGACGGCGGCCAGCATCAGAAAGATTTTCTTTCTGCAGGGAGCGCTGATCGGGGTAATCGGCACCGCCCTGGGAATGGCACTCGGGCTCCTCTGGTGCTGGCTGGCGAATGTTTTTAAGCTGATCAAAGTTCCCGTGGATATCTATCAAATTTCCTACGTTCCTTTTCATCCGAAGCCGCTGGATATGGCTCTGATTGTCGCTGTGACCCTGGCCATTACTTTCGTTTCCACCATCTTTCCTTCGCGCCGGGCAGCTAAAATTGACCCGGTTCAGGCTCTAAAATACGAATGAGGCAGGCAATGAACGACCCATTAAAAATGGAAGGCCTGGCTGAGGGGCCTATACTGAGAGCTGAAAAGCTCAGCAAAGCTTATCCATTGCCGGACGGCGGACGACTGAAAATCTTTGAGGGAATCGATTTCCAGCTGAAACCAGGAGAGCTGGTGGCCATCATGGGGGTTTCCGGAGTGGGCAAAACCACCTTCCTGAATATTGTCGGCGGCCTTGACCGACCGAGCGAGGGCCGGGTTTTTCTTTTTGGCCAGGACCTGGCCGCGAAAACCCCTGAGGAAGTTGCGCTTCTCAGAAACAGACATATAGGTTTTGTTTTTCAGTTTTACCATCTGCTTCCCGAATTTTCGGCGCTGGAGAATGTGGCCATTCCGTTACTTATCGGTGGCAAAAATCGAGAGGAGGCCATGGAACTGGCTTACAGGGCGCTGGAAGAGGTTGGGATTAGACATCGGTCCGGAGCTCGTCCGGCCGAACTCTCTGGCGGCGAACAGCAACGGGTGGCTGTGGCCCGGGCGCTGGTAACCCGGCCGGTCCTGCTTCTGGCTGATGAACCCACCGGCAATCTCGACTGGAAAACGGGCGAGATGATCATCAACCTGATCGTGGAAATACACCGTAAGAGGGGACTCTCCTCGATCATCGCTACCCATAACGAAAAAATCGCTCGGTTCTGCCATAAAGTTTATCTTCTTGAGGCCGGGCAGATGAAACTTTTTGAAGTTCTCACAGGTTAATAAATTAATGAAACCCGGTCAGGTGCGGATAATAACATCATGTTCCCGGACTCTTTGAAAACAGACGCCATATATGATATAAAGTTATGTCCATGAGAAAACAAAGACGTTTAGCCCCTGTACTTTTTTCAGTTTGTTTTATCCTGAGCCTGGTCGGTACTCTTGCCGCTCAGGAAATTATTGAGAGGATTGAAGTATACGGCAACGACCGCATCTCCCGTGAAACCATAATTTATTACCTGTCTTCGCGGGAGGGTGATTACTATAACGAAGCCCTTCTGAAAAGAGATTTTAAGGTTCTCTGGTCGACCGGATTTTTTGCCAACCTCAGGATTGAAGAGGAGAATGGGGTCCGCGGCAAAATCGTCAAAATCTATGTCGAAGAAAATCCGGTGATTAAGAGTGTTGTCTTCAGGACCGGTAAGAAAGTAAAAGAAAGCGATATCGTAAGCAAGCTCAAGGAAAAAGACGAATACATTGCCCCTCACTCCTATTACAATCCTTACCGCGTTCAGAAAGCCAGGAGAATTATCAAGGAACTTCTGGAAGATAAGGGACTGCAGGCCGAACGCATAGAAGCCCAGCTGGTCAGCAGACCCAACAACGAGGTTGACCTGGTTTTCAGGATCGAAGAAGGGTCCAGGTTAAGGGTGGGTGAGGTGGTGTTTGTCGGTCGGACGAAGATCCCGGATAGCTTTCTTATAGAAGCGATGAAAGAGAACCGTCAGCACAGCCTGTTCAACATGATTGCCAATAAGGACGTGTTCAAGAAGAGTAAGATCGAGGAAAACCTGGCTCAGATCAAAAAGAAGCTCCAGGAATACGGTTACATGGAAGCTACAGTCGGCGAACCCCGGTTTGAGGAGATAACCCGGAGGAACGCTCTTTTCAGCAAGCAAAAGATGATGAGGATAATAATTCCGGTCGAGCCGGGCCATGTTTACCGCACCGGGGAGATAAAGATAGAGGGCAATAAATTCTTTACCTCCAGATACCTGCAGAGCCTGGTAAAGCTGCAACCGGGAGAAATTTACAGCTCAAAGAAGCGGGAAAAAACAGTCGAGTCGATGGGAGAGAGTTACCGGAATTTTGCCTTTCTTTATGCCCAGATAATTCCGGTGGAAAACCTTGACCCAAAAAATAAAGTGGTTAACGTCACCTTCAACGTAAATGAGGGTGAGGTTGCCTATCTGCGGAGGCTTGAGTTTAAGGGTAATACTTTCACCAAGGACAGAGTTTTAAGGAGAGAATTTCTGCTGCGCGAGGGAGACCGGTTCAGCCTGGCCGTCTTCAAGGACAGCATTCTGCGCCTGAAACAGCTCGGTCTGGTCGACGTGGAAAAAGAGCCTGATATCAAACCTGACCCGGAGAATCCTAGTCAGATAGATGTCAACCTGACGGTAAGAGAGTTGCAGCGGAACAACATCCAGTTTACTGCCGGATACAGCGGATATGAGGGAACCTTTGTCGCTTTCACCTATTCGACGGTGAATTTTCTCGGTGGCGGAGAAACTCTCGACCTGACGCTTCAGCACGGAAAGAGGGTTAAGAATTACAGTTTCGGGATGAGTCAGCCCTACGTTTTTGACAAACCGATGACTCTGGGTTTCAACGTGTTCGACCGGAAGGATAACATCCCTTATCTTTACAATCAACAGGCAAAGGGTATCCGCCTGATGTACGGCACCAGAGTTTACGGCTATCTGAGGTTCAACCTTAATTACACCTTCCAGAGACAGATCCTGGAGGTGCCCACCTATGAAGATGAACAGGGCAATGTGTATTTCTACAATCCTTACTTCTATCCGGGAAAATATTTTGTGAGCGCGGTAGAACCGATTCTTTACAGTTCGACCATAGATAGCCCTCTGACTCCGAGCAGAGGGACGATGTACAGAGTCTCTTTCCGCTATGCCGGAACATTTCTCGGAGGCGATGTCCATCTTTACCGCCCGGCTTTTGAATTTGCCCGCTACCAGCCTTTATTTTCCAACCATGTTTTAGGTTTTCATGTGGAATATCAGTTTATAAATCCACTCAGAAACCAGGAGGTTCCTTACTGGGAAAGGTTCTTTTTGGGCGGTGAGCAATCTATCCGCGGTTATGAATATTTCACCGTCGGTCCTCGTGACGAAAGGAATTTCCTGATTGGCGGAGTGAAATCCCTGGTGATCAATGCTGAATACATCATCCCGCTGGGCGGTCCTCTCTACGGAATTTTCTTCTATGATGTGGGAAATGCGCTGCTCAAAGGAGATAAGTTCTCTCCAAAGAATATGTACAGCTCGGCCGGACTGGAGTTCAGAGTGTTCGTTCCGGCCCTGAGAGTGCCGTTCCGTCTGATATTCGCCTATAATAACAGAAAGATATATGCTGATGATTCCAACTTCGCCTTCCGCTTCGCGGTCGGCACCACTTTCTGAGGAATCAAGTCTTTATATTTTGCAGTGAAAAGTGTAAAATTAGCACTCAATAATTAAAAGGAGGAATTGAGATATGAACAGAAGATGGACCATCGTTATTCTTCTGGTCACCGTGATGCTTGGCTTCAGTCTGATGGCTCGCGCTCAGCAAACTATTAAGATCGGGGTAATTAATTCCCAGGAAATTCTGGAAAAGTCGGCTGAGGGCAAAAAAGCTATTGCCCAGCTGGAAGAAAAAAATCGCAAGATCCAGCAGGACCTGGCCAAACTCGATGATCAGATCCGTCAGCTGGAAAGCCGGCTCAGCACCCAGCAGCTTACCATGACTCAGGAAGCCATCCTTTCTCTAAGCGCTGACCTTGACCGAAAAAGAACAGAGAGACAGAGAATGGCTGAAGATGCCCAGAGAGATATGCAGGAGCTAACCCAGAGGCTTTATATGAGGATTCAGAGCGAGGTCATGCCGATCATCAACAAACTCGGACAGGAGAAAGGGCTCGACCTTATCCTGGACCTGAGGGAGGCTGGAGTGCTTTATTTTTCGCCTGCGGTAGACCTGACCCAGGAAGTTATCAAAAGGTACGATGCCAGCAAGGCTCCGGCTAAATAAATAAAAAGCCATGAGAAGTGAACAGATCGAAAAGTGGTTGCCCCACAGGTTCCCTTTTCTTCTGGTGGACAGAGTCCTGGAACTGAAACCGGGTGAGAGTATCCTCGCCCTTAAAAACGTTACCTACAACGAACCGTTCTTTACCGGCCATTTTCCCCGGGTAAAACTGATGCCCGGAGTGTTGATCATTGAAGCTCTGGCTCAGGCCGGGGGAATTCTTCTTTATCATTCGCTGCCGGACCCGGAAAGTGTCTTTCTGGTGTTGAGCAAGGTGGAAGAAGCCAGGTTCAAGAAACCGGTGGTGCCGGGCGATCAATTGAAGCTTTCAGTTCGGCTTCTGAAGCAGAAAGCGGGCTTTTATTATTTTTATGGAGAGGCATTGGTTGAAGATAAGGTTGTTGCCGAAGCCCGCCTGATGGCCGGTCTGATGAAAAAAGATGAACTGGATGAGGGTAAATAACCCTCATCCAGTTTTTCCTTTCCTTCCTTAAAGATTTTTCAGGGTTATTTCAGGACGAAGAGAGAATCATCCAGTCCGGTGTTGTAAACCACTTCATTCAAAGTAAATCTGGCGTATTCTGCGCCGCCCTGAAACATCGTCCAGGAAAAAGCGGTCACCACCCTGTTGATTTTTCTGTAATCTGAGAAGACCATCTCTACTTCCAGTTCTCCGCCGGTCGGGCTGGTGGCTGTAGTTCGTGTTTTGTAGATGAGATAATTGCTGGAATCCAGGTAGTAAATGATCCGGTCGCCATCAGGGAATTTCTGTTCAAGAACATGGCAGGATTTTCCGTTTACCTCTTCTTTGCCTTTGTAGGTGTGGGTCACGCCGTGTTTATCAGGGTTGAGAAAAATGTCATTTCCCCAGGACTGTTTGGCTATCTGTCTGGCCTGATCAGGCGGAAGTTCGCTTATCTCTCCTGTCTGGGGATTTATCCACATCCCTTTTTCTCCGTCATAGGTCTGGACCACACTCATGCCCATCACTTCAAATTCCATCCGGTATTTGTTGGGTTCTTTCTGGTAATAGGTGAAAGGAGCGGTCATCCCGAATTGAATGATTTCGATGGTGCCGGTGCCCCTCATGTCTTTTACGGCGGCTAGAGCCTCTCTTCCACCCATAGCTTTTATCATGTTTTCTAAGATTTCTTTTTCCGTCTGAGCACTCGCCGACAGAGTAAGAATCGCCATTAAAAATAGGGTCAGGGCAGCCATGAGTAACTTTTTGTTTTTCATACCAGCCTCCTTTTTAACAATTATATAAAAATTATACGGATGAAGAAACAAATGGTTTGGTTACCGGCCCGGGGGTGAGTTTTGACCTTAAAATTCACCTCCGAAGGTGATTGTCAGCAGGGCAATCTTTTCTTATTTTAATAGCAGCCAGGGCGTAAAATTATGTACTGGGATAACGAGGGGGAAAGATTTAAAAACATTTTCAGCCAGCCCTCCGGGTCTGCCAGCAACACCAGATCTAAAACCCCGGATTGGTCGAGAGAAGAAGATAAGTTCAAGATTATATTCAATTCGGTTCCCGCGCCCGCCCTTTTGCTTGACCTCGATAACAACATAGAAGACTATAATGATGCCTGTTTTGAATATTTTCCCCATCCTGGCTTTGGTGATATGTTCTACGGAATGAAGGTGCCGGTCTCCAGAGTGTTCGACTGGCTGACTAAACCTCTTCAGGAACTGGTTTCAGGGTCAGCTCCTGAAACTATTTTCACGAGGGAAATTGAATCCGCAAGAGGGCGGGTTGTGCTTCAGGTCCGGATCAAAAAAATCCTGGATCCTTTTGAAAACCACCGCAGCACTCTGGTCATTATGAATGACATCACCACCATCGTCGAAGCGGAGAAGACCATTAAAAAAGCTCATGACTTTTATCTCACCCTGTTCGAAGAGTTCCCGGCGATGATCTGGAGAGCCCGTACAGACGGTCAGTTTGACTACTTTAACCGCGCCTGGCTGAATTTTACCGGAAGGTCGCTGAACGAAGAAAAAGGAAGGGGCTGGGTTGAGCTTCTTCCGGAAGAGGACCGGGAAAGATTCACAGCTATTTTTGAAAGAGCTCTTAAAAGGATGGAACCGTTTGAAGTTGAATTCCGCCTCAGACACCGTGACGGCCAGTATCGCTGGATGCTGTGTGTGGGAAGACCGTTTCAGGATATGGAGGGCCGGTTCGGCGGACTCATCGGTTCCTGCTACGACATCACAGAACGTAAAAATTATGAGGAGCAGCTGGCTTTTCAGGCGCTTCACGACCCGCTGACCGGACTGCCCAACCGAAGGATGTTAGAGGTCATCCTCCCCAGGCTGATTCAGGAAAGCCGGGAAGGCAAATCCAGCGCTCTTTTTTTTATCGACCTCGACAATTTCAAGCTGGTTAACGATAATTTTGGCCATCAGATAGGAGACAATCTGTTAATCAGACTGGGCAAGATCATTCAAAAGCAGCTTCGTTCGAGCGATCGCCTGATACGTCTGGGAGGGGATGAATTTGCGGTGATCCTGGACGGAGTTGGCAGAAGAGAAGCAGAAATCATCGCCAGCAGACTCCTGGAGGCGGTCTCACAGTGCAGTTTTGTCATTCCGGATTCGCCCGATAAATCATTCAACCTGTACCTGAGCATTGGCATCTCCATGATCAACGGGCAGGAAGATATGGAAATCATTGTGTCGAGGGCTGACACAGCGATGTACCGGGCAAAAGAGCAGGGTGGAAATCGCTATGTTATTTACGAATGAAAAACCGGGCGAAGCCCGGGTGAATCCCGCTCCTGATATCAGCTGATTTTATTCCGTTAGTTGCTTTTTGTATAATTATCCAAGAGGTTTCCCTGA
This sequence comes from Candidatus Saccharicenans sp., assembly GCA_030018265.1. Lineage (GTDB taxonomy): Bacteria > Acidobacteriota > Aminicenantia > Aminicenantales > Saccharicenantaceae > Saccharicenans. The sequence goes on along the minus strand of JASEFX010000017.1, from coordinate 17,069 downwards.
GATGAAATTTGCAAGGTTTCATCTGAGAATTTCAGTTTTTCTGCTGCTGCTTCCGGTGATCAGCCTCAGCCTGCAGGCAGCCAGGCCCTTTATCCCGGGTGTGAAACTCGGGTTCGGGCAGGCGACAGTTTTCGGGCAGGACACTTTTGAACAGAAATGGCAGGCAGGCTGGGGAGCCGGGGTCTCTTTAGAACGTTTTATCATCGGCCGTCTGTCTCTTCAGGCAGAGCTCAATTTTTTAAGGAAGGGTTCCACCTACCGTCTTAATTCCGATGGTCTGGAATACAGCGAGAAGTACATTCTCGATTATCTGGAAATACCGGTCCTGGCCAGATATTATCTCAGGCGTAACCTGATGCCTGAAATATATTTTTATGCCGGTCTTTCAGCAGCTTTCAATCTTAAAGCCAGACTCAAAGTGACTCTGGACGACCTGGAAGAGACAGTCGAGGTTGATAATCTGAGGGGGATGGACTTCTTGCTGAATGCTGGAGCCGGCCTCTCTTTCCCGGTGAAACCCGGAGCGATTATTCTTGAAGCCCGTTACAGTCATGGCCTTAAATCGGTGGTCACCGAGCCCGAGGCCGATCTGAGAAACAAAAATTTTCTGGCGCTGGTTGGGTATAAGTTCTGAAGGCGGTTTTACTGTTTGAAACTCCCGGGGCGTCTTCTGTGGAATTCAATCCTTATCCTGTTCTGGACTTCCTCCTCAATCACATCGCGGTCAAAGTTTAATCCGGATAAATAGCGGGCATGAGCCCGAAGGTAGGTAAGTCCCTGCCGGCAGAGAAATTCCAGCCACGGTCCGACAGCCGTTTCGTCCATCACTTCAGGCGTCTGTTCCACCAGCGTCATCTGGCTCCTCTGGTTCAGGCGATTTTCGCTGGGGGACTGTCTCCTCGCGAAAATATTCAATCCGTCGTAAATTTCCAGCGGTGCCACAAAGGGCGACCAGCGTCTGGCCCACCGGTCGTATCTCGAATAAAACCTGGAGTTGGACTCCTTTATTTCCGGAGAAGCGTTCATTTCTTCGATCAGAATCTTTTTCAGCTCTTCGGCCGCTTCCCGGTAAGGACGGTAAATATTCAGGCTGAGCTGGCGATAATAAGTGAACCAGCCTTTTGGTATCCAGTAATCGCGGAAAAGATACGGCGTGTATCCCGAGAATATCTGGACCCACTCGTGCGAAGGGTAACCGTGGAGATTCAGATAGAGGTCCGGGACCCATTCACGGTTAATTCTGCTCCTTACCCGGGCTTCAGGAAGAAGCGGTCGGGACAGGCCAACCTGATAACCTATATCCACTCCAGGAGAACTATACCTTCCAGCATGGAGACAGTGAAACGGTTCGTTCTTCCATAGTTCCAGCGCCAGGGCAGCGCCGTCCGGATTTTCCATCGGTTGAATCACCACTGAGAACTTTTTCAGCCATTCCCGGGCGCGGCTGTCTGAGACCAGAAGTTCAGCGAAGAGAAGCGAATAGTTGGTTGAAGACACCTCGTTGGCGTGCTGCCTGGCTGTAAGATGAAGCACCGGTTTGTGGGTGATCAGCCTGGGAATCGAGACATAGCGGCCCCGCGGGAGGTAGATTTCCAGCACGGGCACCGGCCGGCCTTCGTATGAATGACCGGCTATGTAGCTTCTGATTTCAGGATAGCGGCTGAGGCTTTCGGTTATAAGGAGACATTCTTCCGGGCCTATTATTCTGTCATCAGGGATTTTAAGAGTGGCTTTCTCACTTTTCGCCCGGGGAAGTGTTTTTTCTTCTGGAGTTACGCTTATGTTTTTCTCCAGCGACAGATCCTGATATTGAATTTTTATTTTCAGATTATCCACTCCTGGAAAGGAGAAATACTGACGGTTTATGTTTTTCTGCCGGAGTTGCTGATAGACTTCGAGCAATGAAGCCAGCTGCCTGCAGTCTGCCTCTTTTTCCAGCTGAATCCAGATTCCGGCCGAATTCAGCCTGTCGTTGATGGAATCAAAAAGAAGTTCATCCAGCCGCAGTTTTTTAGGTTTAATGCTGTTGAATTCCCAGGATTTCTGAGCCGGTGGCTGTCCGGGAATTTTCCAGCGCAGGGTCATCACCGGTTTTCTGGCCGGAAAATCTTCGAGAGAAAAAATGACTCTCGGGGCTTTCCCTTCGCTGGAAGGATGAATGATCGGAGTGACGTTCCCTGGAGCGGAAGAACGGGAAGCGTCGGCCGGCAGATTCAGGTCTTCCTCCGACCAGCCGGTTATAGACCTGAGGAAATCGAGCGTGTCAAAATAGATTTCATCGTGGAGAGATTCAAGCGAACTGATTATTTCCTCGTCCAGACCAAGACGATAATCAGGTTCACTCAGCCACAGCTCTACCGACAGCCTCCTAAAATATGGCTGCTTCGAGAAGGTCGGTTCGAAAGAGGTCTTTTTGAGGACGAACTCGTAAAGCGGCTGGAGAATCTCCTCCTGGTAATAGTCCCAGAATTTTTCCAGGTCGGTCTTTACCTCGGTATCAAGAAGAACCTTATTTCCCTGACTGATACGGCACCAGCCGGTGGTCACCGTCACCTGTCCCCAGCCCGGGAGAAATTTGATGAATGGAATCTCTCGAGTGCGGGGAGAAAAATGACTTTTAAGAATAGATCTGCCCGAACTATCAAAAGCTTCCACTTCGTAAATTTCGCCTCCAGCTGGCTTCTTTTCAAACATGATGCTTTCCACCGGCAGGTTCAGATTCGCGGCTAAAATTTCATCTACCGGATAGAGTTCCTGCAGCCAGCGGTGCGGGTCGCTGTAAAATCTTTTCGCCTGTTTTTCCGGAGAATCCTCAACCTCGGAGAATTTGATCAGAAGTCGGCTGACCGGTTTATTCTTAAGCTGCGGAAGAATGTTTTCAGTCAGCCAGAAGAAACCGGGTTTGTAGGCCGAGAGAACCTCAATTCGGGCTTTGAGTTTTTTATCCTCAACCAGTCTTTCAATCTGCCGTTTTATTTTTTCACGGACGGATGGAGATTCGCTGACGCCCACGCTTATGGTGACCGCTTCTTCAGAGTCTATGGTTTCCAGCTTCTGCCTGATGAGGTTGACTATATCATCTCCTTCCCAGGACCATTCGCCCTTTCCGCTCAGAACCGGGACCGGCTGACGCAGCGAGCTGACGCTGATTTTGATTTCGGTCGAGGGCAGTTCTTTTTTCAGGGTCGACTCGACCAGCGCGGCAAAAGACGCATTGTCATCGGGCAGCACCAGGTTTATTTCCAGACTTTCCGGCTGCCGCCGGTTAAGTTTTTTCAACTCTTCCATCAGCCTGTCAAAAAAGAAGGCTTCAGCCGCACCGTTTCGGCCTTCAAGAAATTTTTCTATCTCTTCCTTTACGCTGGAAATTTCCGGTTCTCCCTTTTTGAACTCGGTCAGGTAGGGAAACCGCTGGCTGAAATATTTGATGGTGGCAGCCAGCGACTCCGGGGAAGAGGCTGTAAGAAAAAGAGAATCAGAACGGCCTCCAGGCGAAGGGATGGTCCTGAGCAAACCCTGACCTGGTTTCAGTTCAGGAATTTTCAGCCTGCCGCTTTTTATCAGGCTCTGGACGGCAGAGTTCTCTCCGATGTAGATCGGAGCCAGCAGGGTCTCAGGCTTTTCGATTTCTTTATCAATATAAACCAGAGGAAAAGAGTTGCCAGCGGTGTCGAGCACAAGCCTGGTTGTCAGTAAGGAGAGGGCCGGATGCCTGAAATTCTCCGGAATGATGATGGAAGTTTCAAGGCCGTCAACAATACCGTCGCTGTTGCGGTCAACATAAAGGCCGCGGACAGTCAATATTTCTGTCAGGTCGAATTCTACCGGCTTCTCCGGCATCCGCGGAATTTCCTTGAAGCCTGGAGTTAAAAGCCTCCGGCTGGAACCCGGTCTCGGGATAAGCGCTCTCCTCAGTTTCGAAGGTGTCCTGAGTATGAACTCAAGCTGACCGCATCCGGGGTAGGCCAGGGTCTCAGTATTTTGGCCTGCTTTTCTTTCTGAAGCCAGCTGCTCAAGAGCGCTTCCGGCGATTTCTATATCTTTATCTTCCCTGAAGTTCAATTCAAGGGTCATGACTGAAATTTCTCCCAGAGATTCGAAGTTGAGAGACTCGAGCCCCGGCTGGCTCGAAGGTTCTGGAGGAAAGGTGTAAAGCAATCTCCTGACCTCAACCATTTCCGGATGAAGATTCCTCTCTGTCAGGAAAGCCATCAGATCCTTTTCGAGTTTTTCGAAGGTATGGCCGGACTGTCGTCCCCAGATTTCCCAGAAATAGGGCCAGCGCAGGAAAAAAGCCCGCCCGGTTCGGAGGAGGGTTTCCGGAGTGCCGCCGAGACAGATTATTCCCGTCTTTGTCCGGAGCCGAAAAACAGCGATCAACCCCTGGTTTGCCTTGAGACTGACGGAGTTCAGCTTTTCCGCCTGAATGATTTTCCTGGCAATTCCGGTTCTCGCGCCGATGAGGATCGGGTTTTTAAGTTCCTGAAAATTACTTATTTCTGATTCTCTGACCACCAGGTCAAAGTTCAGCGCGAGACTTTCCAGGTTGACCCGGGCAGCTATCTCAGCGGCCAGAGCAATTTCTTCGGGCAGGGGGTCGTCAGGCAGAATGATGGTCAGCTCGATTCTCTCCGGGAATCCATCTTCGTCCTCATCCAGCAGAATCGTCCCGGGTTGATACAGCCGGAATAGACTGAGATTCTGGCTTAAAATTTCAACCGGGATGAAGATTAAGGAAATGAAAACAATTAATAAAGAAAATAATT
>JASEFX010000017.1:0-12293 GCA_030018265.1 Candidatus Saccharicenans sp. | reverse complement strand
TAATCAGCAGACGGTTAAGAAATTTTCCTTCCCGGCCGACAAAATCTAAAGCCAGGAATGTCCGGAAGCCCGGAAAAATTGCTTGTAAAAGAAGTGCAGGGTGTGGATAATATTTTATGAGAACCTGGAAACAGGAAGGGACGCCAGGGGCAGGAAGAGACAGAAAATTTTCAAATTGTTTCCGGAGGGTTTGTTTTTTGTATAATGTAAAGGAGGGCTTATGAATTTGAAAAAGCAGATATTACCTGCAATTTTATTTTCGCTCATTATTATACCGGCCTCGATACAACTCGGGTCTCAGGGCCGGCCGGTGACCGCAGTTTCGTTGAATTCTCCGGATAACCGGATAGAAGTTAAAATAGAATTTCGAGACCAGATTGTTTATTCCGTGTTTTTTGGCGGAAAACAAATTCTGGCTCCCTCGCCGGTTTCGATGACCATCAACGACAACGTGATACTCGGAAGAAGACCGGTGGTGGAAAATGTCAGCCGGACAAAAGGGGACAGCATTATCAAACCGCCGGTTCAGGAAAAAAGAGCGGTGATAGTTGACAGGTATAATGAAGTAAATATCAAGCTGAGGGGTAATTTCGGTCTGATATTCCGCGCCTACAACGACGGTGTGGCCTATCGTTTTTACACGGGATATCGAGTGCCGATCAAGGTCAGGTCCGAGCAGGCCAGCTTCAATTTCCCGGAAAATTATTCTGTCTATTTTCCGTTTACCAGAAGCTTTCATACTTCTTTTGAAAGCACTTACAGCTACCTTCCGCTTAAAGAAGTTGGTACAGAAAGGTTTGGCTTCGCGCCGGTGGTGGTTGATATCCCGGGCGGACCAAAGGTGGCCATTACTGACGTTGACGTCGACGATTATCCGGGAATGTTTCTCACCGGAAACCCGCAGGGACTGCCGGGTCTGGTCGGAAAATTTGCTCCTTATCCTCTGGAAGAAAAGCTGCGTCCGAACAGCGACCGGGAACTGGAGGTGGTAAAGGAAGCCGATTACATAGCTGAAACCAGGGGAGGGCGGCAGTATCCCTGGCGGCTTATCGTGGTGGCGGAGAAAGATGCCGACCTCATCAACACGGATATAGTTTACAGACTTTCTCCTCCACTCGAGCTCAAGGACACTTCCTGGATAAAGCCGGGAAAGGTGGCCTGGGACTGGTGGAATGCCAACAACGTTTATGGCGTGAACTTCAGAGCCGGCATCAACACTGAAACATACAAATATTACATCGACTTTGCCTCCCGTTATGGCATTGAATATGTGATTCTGGATGAAGGCTGGTCGGATCCCGCAGATTTGTTCAGGGTAAATCCGGAAATTAATCTGGAAGAAATCGTGCGCTACGGGCAGCAGAAAAATGTCGGGATCATTCTCTGGTGCGTCTGGTTAACGCTCGACCGGCAGATGGACAGAGCTCTGGATTATTTTCAGAAAATCGGAGTCAAGGGAATCAAGGTGGATTTTATGGACCGCGATGATCAGAAAATGGTCAATTTTTACCGCCGCTGCGCGGCCGCGGCCGCCAGACGCCGCCTTCTGGTTGACTTCCACGGAGCTCATAAACCGGTCGGACTCAGGCGTGCCTTTCCCAACATTCTGACGAAAGAAGGCGTGCTCGGGCTCGAATACAGCAAATGGAGTAACCTGGTGACGCCGGAGCATGACCTGATGCTGCCGTTTTTGAGGATGCTGGCCGGGCCGATGGACTACACTCCTGGAGCCATGCGCAACGCTCAGGAGAAACAGTTCCGGGCGGTGTTTGACCTGCCGATGAGTCAGGGGACCAGGTGCCACCAGCTGGCCATGTATGTGGTCTATGAATCGCCGCTGCAGATGCTCTGTGACTCTCCATCCGCTTATCTCAGGGAACCGGAGGTTATGGAATTTCTGTCGAGTGTACCCACTGTCTGGGAGGAGACGGTGGCTCTGGAGGCTAAAATTGGAGATTATGCAGTGGTGGCCAGGAAGAATGGAGAACGCTGGTATCTCGGAGCGATGACCGACTGGAGCCCGAGGGAGTTTGAGCTGAAGCTTGATTTTCTTGAAGCCGGGAAATCATGGGTGGTGGAACTCTGGGAAGATGGGGTGAATGCTGACCGTTTTGCCTCTGATTTTATCCGGAAAAGTTTCCGGGTGGTTTCGGGAGAAAGCATAAAGCTGAAACTGGCTCCGGGCGGTGGGGCGGTGGCCAGGTTCACACCCGCCAGGTAATTGACTTAGAAATTCAGGTATCGCCATTACTCAATATATGAAATTTCATTCATATTTCGGCAGAATGGCATTAAGTCTGAAGCAAAATTTTTGAGTTAAATTAATACGAGCAGTTGAAACGACGGTATCGCAGGGGATTCAGAAAAAGGTAGTTTTCTGGTATAATTATTAAAATAAAAATTAAATAGGTTTGACGGAAAAAATTTTTACTGTATCTCTTGACAGATAAAAATTTTGAAATAAATTAATCAGAGGGAACACAATATGTTGTATGTCTTAAAAAAGAGTGGATTATATTGTTATGGTGGAGGAATATTTTGACCTGCCAGTTTAGCCCTTCGGTTTTTTACCATCCATTTTTCCTTTAGATTCTTAAGGAAAACGATAGCAAGCGGTTAATCAGTATGAAACGAATAAAAGTGAGAAAATGGCGTCGCCTTAAATATTTTGTCGGTTTTTTTCTGGCGCTTTTTTTTATAGCCGGTCAGCCGGCTGAATTTGGCCGGGAAAACAATTTCTTTCAGGGATACCTGATTCCCCGCCCGGTGATAAGAGTGGGGCTTCTGGTTGGCTTAAAACAGGCCACCATCAGGGCTTCCTCCGGGATGAAAGTTTATGAGATTAACCGCGAGTACCGGCTCCTGGCTGAAGATGTTGAAGAAGTGGTCATCAGGGTGGAAAAGGAAAATCTTACCGAAAAATTTTTGCTCCTCATCGCTCAGACGAACGACCAGCAGGAAGCCGAACTGATCGCTGCAGACCTCAGCCAGAAACTTCCCGGTCAGGTGACGGTGGAAGAAAAGGTCGAAGCCGGAAGCAAAGTTTATAAGTTAAAATACGGCGAATTTTTTACCAGAGGCCAGGCGCTGGAATCGATAAAAACTCTGGAGAAGCTCGGTTACCATGATGTCTGGATCATACGCGATTTTGTAACGTTGCCTGATCCAGGTCATATCTGGCTGCTGATAGACCATAAAATGGTATCGTTTAATAAAGAAGCTGAACTCTATTTTATTCCGAGCTTTCCGGAAAGTTTCCTCAGTCTGAACGACCGGAGTTATCGCGGAATTCTTCAATTAAAAAATACCGGCAAAGGATTGGCTCTGATTAACATTCTTAATCTGGAAGATTATCTGAAGGGCGTGGTGCCGCTGGAGATGTCTCCGCAGACTTTCAACGCTCTTGAAGCCCTAAAAGCGCAGGCGGTGGCCGCCAGGACCTATGCTCTGAAAAACCTTGGCCGGCATCGGAACCTCGGGTTTGACCTGACCGACACCCAGAGCACCCAGGTGTACGGAGGACTTTCGGCTGAGCTGCCGCTCAGCAACCGCGCAGTGGAAGAGACCGCCGGCGAGGTAATCATGTACAAAAACGAGCTGATCAACGCCCTGTACACCAGCACCTGTGGCGGTCAGACTGAAGACGCGGAAAAAGTTTTTTCCGGTCTGCCGGTTCCTTATCTCCAGAGCGTCAGCTGTAGTTATGAGAAGCAACCGGAATGGGGGGTCGAAACAAATCGCTCTTATCCGGGTGTTAAAATTCGCCAGGCCGACGTCCGGACTCAGGTTTTTCCGCTACTGGCTTTTAACATTGTTGAATGGAACAGTCCGGAAGATTTTTTTGACCTCCCGGCGGGCGGCAGGGAAATTTTCAACTGGCTGCAGAATGTGGAAAATTTCAGAAAGATGGATGGAGGGAAGCCTGCGGTTGAATTGCCAGAGCTGAGCACAGTTAATTTTATTGAGCTGGCACGGGCGCTGGTGGATTTTTTGGGCTGGCACGACCGAACACGGCTGTTGCTTTTTCGCGAGGAAATTGATTTCCTGCTAAAAGGCCAGCCGGAACACAGAGAGTTGAAAGAAGCTGACCGGCGGGCTCTGGCTTATCTTCTGCAGTCAGGCATCTTTCCGGCTTATCTGCATGAGGATAATTTTTTCCGTCCGGTGACCAGGGCGGAAGCAGCTTTTATCCTGAAAAAATCTCTTGGCTGGCTGGAAGATTTCTACCAGCAGGGGACGTTTCTCGCAAAAAAGGGTGAGGCCCTTGAGATTCTGGAGAATGGCAAAACCCGGCTTATTGAGCTATCTTCGGAACCTTATCTTCTGAGGACGATGGTGGACGGGACGTATCCGGCGAAACGCCTGATTTTGCTCGGCGGGGAGAAAATACGCTGGCTGGAAAAAGACGGCCGGGCGGTGTTGCTGGAAGTTATTTATCCGGCGGACACCAACGTTCTCGACCGGAATTCACGCTATTACCGCTGGAATGTCCGGGTCTCGCGAGAAGAACTCGAAAAGAACGTTCGCAGATATTATCCGCAGGTCGGTCGCCTGGTTGACCTGAATGTTCTCCAGAGAGGAAAATCAGGCCGGGTAATTTCTCTTCAAATTATAGGCGATAAAGATAGCGCTGTGGTTCAGGGATTGAAGGTCCGCTGGGTTCTGAATCTCAAAGACACTCTTTTTTCCATCGACCGTGAGTTCGATTCGTCCGGACAGCTCTCGCATTTTATTTTCAGCGGGCGCGGCTGGGGGCATGGCGTCGGGCTCTGTCAGGTGGGTGCTTACGGGATGGCCGTGGCCGGTGCTACTTACAGAGAAATTCTCACCCATTATTATCGCCACGTTAAAATAGAAAAAATTTATTAAGTTTATTTCTCTTTCTTTCGACTTCCGGAGGTTGACAGCAGTATCAAAACCGTTGTAGAAGAAAGTTTTAATCGATGGCGCAAAAAACACTGGAAAAAAAGAGATGAACTATTTTCAGGCGCTCATACTGGGATTTCTTCAGGGAGTGGGAGAATTTCTACCCATCTCCAGTTCAGCTCACCTGGCGATCGTTCCTTACTTATCGGGCTGGAAGTATCAGGGCCTCCAGTATGATGTAATGCTGCATCTTGGTACCCTCCTGGCGGTGGTAGCCTATTTCTGGAAAGACTGGCTCCGCGTCATCCAGGATGGAATATTAAAGCCTGAGAAAAAAGAGGGGAGATTTCTCTGGTATATTCTGGCGGCCACGGTTCCGGGAGCTCTGGCTGGATATTTTCTGGAGGAAAAAGCTGAAACCGTTTTTCGCGAGCCCAGCGTGATCGCCGGCAGCCTGATTTTCTTTTCTTTTTTCATCTATCTGGCTGACCGGCTGGCGGCCAGCCGAAAAAACCTGGATTCTTTAACGCTTCCCGAAGCCATTTTCATCGGCCTTCTGCAAAGTCTGGCCATTATTCCCGGGGCTTCCCGATCCGGTGTAACCATCATGGCCGCCCTTTTTCTCGGATACAGAAGGGAGGCGGCGGCCCGATTTTCTTTTCTCCTGGCCACGCCGTTGATCGTAGGTGCCGGGCTTCTGGAACTTCCAAGGATTTCGCTTTCAGCGGTGGACGGACCTTTTCTCGTCGGGCTAATTTCCTCGAGCGTGTTTGGTTTTATTTCGATAAAATTTCTCCTGGCCTTCCTCAAGACCAGAAATCTTATTCCTTTCGTTGTCTACCGGCTGGGACTGGCAGCTATTGTTCTGCTGAAATATTTTCTGTGAAATTGAAGCCGCGGAGAAAAATCCGGGCTTTGACTGAATTGACTTACCGGGAAACCTTCCTTAAAATACTCTTTAATTTTCATATATTTAACTGGAGGACGAATTGAAGAAGAGTACGCTATCGACTGAGCGCAGAGAAGCCCGGGAATATCAGACACCTTCTTCAGGGGTATTCTTCAGGGTGAAAAAGGTTCTGTACGAAAAAAAATCTCCCTACCAGAAGATAGAGGTTGTGGAAAACGAATTTTACGGTCGGGTACTTTTTCTTGACGGACTGGTTCAGACCACCGAGCGGGATGAATTCTTCTACCATGAAATGCTCGTCCATCCGGCTCTGGCCTGCCTTCCCCGTCCGGATAAGGTGCTGATCATCGGGGGCGGGGACGGGGGAGCCCTGAGAGAGGCTTTAAAGCATCCGTTAAAAAAAGCCTGGCTGGTGGAAATTGATCAGGAAGTCATCCGAGCCTGCCAGAAATATTTCCCCTGGCTGAACGAAGCCATGTCAGACCCCAGAGCCGAGCTGGCCATAGCTGACGGTTTTGATTTCATCCAGCAGACGACCGAGAGGTTTTCCGCCATAATCGTCGATTCTTCCGACCCGGTCGGGCCGTCGACAGTTTTGCATGAGCGCGATTTTTATCTGAAATTGAAAAAAATACTGGCGCCGGGAGGCGTGATCGTGGCTCAGGCCGGCTCGCAGTGGCTGCATCTTGAGGAGCATAGTAAAAAGGCTAAATTTCTCAAAAAGATGTTCAAAGTTTGCCGCTTCTACTCGGCTCCAGTACCCACTTACCCGGCTGGTACCTGGTGTTACACCTTCCTGTCAGATAAAATTGACCCGCTGAAAATTAAAAAATTAAGGATTCCGGCAGGACTTAAGTATTTCAACCGGGAGGTTTTCCTGGCCAGTTTTGCCCTTCCGAATTTTATGAAGCAGGCGCTCCGGGAAAAATAGGGTTTCTGTAATGTTGTAGTTTCAGACGAAGTATCCCACGGCTATTTTTTCGGTTTCTGCTGGAGTATTTTTCTCAGAAGACTCCGGTCGTTTGGAAACTGGCCGACCCCGGGCAGTCGCTCCAGGAGCAAAGCCCAGTTAGGGTCCGCTTCGAAAACTTTTTTGAAAAGAGGCAGGCTCTCTTCCACCTGACCGCTGGCGGCCATCGTCACCGCCGGCCAGAAAATCATCTCCGGATTGCCGCTGTAAAGCTCCATCGCCCGCCTGTATTCTTCCAGCGCTTCCCGTACTTTATTTTCTGTCATAAATTCATCACCGCGGTTCATGTGGTTGTAGGCTTTAGCGATCCGCACCAGCCTTTTAAGTTCCTCCACCGGCTCTGGATGGTCTTCCACCCGGAGATCGTATATCCTGTCTTTCCACCAGACACCGGAACTTTTACCGCTGACCACCAGGATTGCGGCTGATTGTTTTCCCCGTATGTCGCCGCCTTCTTTCTCCGCCGCTTCCAGGGCGGCCAGCAGACGGTCGACCAGTTCTCCCCGTGTTGACTGATAGACTCTGGCCATAGCTTCCCATACGGTCTTTTTAAGCATCATATTGGCCTGACAGGAGAATCCGTCTCCCTGGAAATGGCCGGCCTCGGCGATGCACTTTTTCCCGGTATGGACAGCCACTCTTCCGGCGGCATCAACCATGGCCACCTGCCTGACTTCCGGCGTGCGGTCAGACCGAAGAAGACCGGCCAGAGCTTCCTCAGCGGTTTTGCCGGCCCTCATCATGGCCAGTCCGAGCGGTCCGTAGGATGGGTCAACAAACGACTGGGTGGCCACCGCTCCCACTCCAGATTCGGCCCAGCTGACAATGCTGCCGACCGAAAACCAGTGGGACTGAACGGCCACTCCCAGCTGGCCGGTTTCTCTGTCGTATGCCACGATGGAGTAAGTGGCAACAGGTCGGAGCAAGTGGCCTGAATCCTGACCTGCGCTGCTCGGACCGGTCTTGAGCGATTTGCCGGAAATTAAAACGGCAATTAAAAACATCAGAGCCAGCGGGATAATTAACAGGAAATAATGACGCGCCGGATACATTTTTTTGCTCGTTTTCATAATCTCCTCCCGGAACCGTTTTTCTTCTGACATTATTTTTTCATTTTGCTTATTTTTTTCAAATCAAAAAATGTTCTGAATCGTTTTCGACAGCAGAGAGGGACCTGTTAAAAGGATTCCGTCAGTCGAATGAAAAGACGCAGAAAGAGAACTGACTACCTTCATGGTAGAGATCCGGAGAAAATGGCTGATATTGAGTCTATGGGTGATTAATAATTTCCTGGTGGAAACTTTTCTGTTGAAAGAGAAAAAGAAAAAGGGGAAAACATCTTAAGATATTTCCCCTTCCGTCGATTGAATTGCCTGAAAGCTTAAAAACTTAACCGGTCTTTCTGACAGCTTTCCAGGTGGCCGTGCCGAAGTTTCCCATTTCCACTTCGCCGGTGATGGTGTTAGCGTCTTCTATCTTTCCCCTGTAGGTCATGGTAAATGTGCCCTGGGGAGTCTCCCTGGTGACCGACCATTCGATCTGATTGCCTCTTACGGTGCCTTCGGCGGTGATTTCACCACCACGCATTCCCTGCATGGTGACGGTCAATTTTTCGCCTTCCTGAACGAACTTGATGTCGCTCGTTCTTTCTCCACGCGGGGTGGTGATGGTGAAGGTCCATTCACCGGTCACGTTAACCTGGGCCATGACTGCCAGCAATCCGCTGGTAGCCAGAATCAGCAGAAAAACAAAAAGCTTTTTCATTTTTTTACCTCCTTTTTATTCTGACGCTCCCTTCCTTCTTTTCTTCCATTTTGACTAAGGTTTTCACGGGTAGGCGAGTTTCCCCTGGCGGTGCTTTTCTCCGAGAATCTGCAGCATCTCGGCGGTCATCCTGGCCAGGTCGTAGTCCGGCTGCCAGCCCCATTCCTCCCGGGCTGCCCGGTCATCTATCGATTCCGGCCAGCTGTCGGCGATAGCCTGACGGAAGTCCGGCCGGTATTCGACTTCAAAATCGGGTAGATGCTTTTTTATTTCTGTGGCCAGTTCAGCCGCCGAGAAAGACATCGCCGTCACGTTGAAATTGGTGTGATGCTTCAGGCGGTTGAAGTCGGCCGCCATCAGCGTCAGTATGGATTTAAGACAGTCCGGCATATACATCATCGGCAGACGGGTTTCCGGTTTGAGAAAGCAGGTATAACGGCGATGAATGATAGCTTCATAAAAAATAGCCACGGCATAATCGGTCGTGCCGCCACCCGGAAGCGTTTCGCTGCTGATTATTCCGGGAAATCGACAGCCGCGGACATCAAGGTTGTATTTCCGGACATAATATTCACCCAGGTGCTCACCGGCCACCTTGGTCACTCCGTAGATGGTGGTCGGGCTGAGAATGGTGTCCTGGGGAGTGTTGACCCGGGGAGTGGCAGGTCCGAAAACCGCTATGGAGCTCGGGCAAAACACCTGTTTCACTCCGAGTTCTCGTGAAGCTTCCAGCACGTTGTAAAGCCCGTTCATGTTAACTTCCCACGCTTTTTGAGGTGATTTTTCTCCGGTGGCAGAAAGGATGGCGGCAAGATGGTAAATAATTTTGATCCGGTGTTTTTTTATTATTTCTCCCAGCTCCTGCCGGCTGGTTACGTCCAGCTTTTCAAAAGGACCTGAACCGGCCAGCGCTGGCGAGGGTTGAATTATGTCGGTAGCGATAACCCTGCTGTCGCCGTGGATCTTTCTCAGAGCCGGGACCAGTTCAGAGCCAATCTGGCCGGCTGCTCCGGTAACCAGAATAGTGTCGCTGTCAGGGGTCATTTTTACTCCTCGTCGGGTTCGATTTTTGAAGAAATTCTTATATCCCGAAGAAAGGTAGAAGTCAATAAAACCCGGAAAATTTCTTCCGGTCTTGCCTTTATTCGTGAGTTCTTATAAATTTTATTCCTGTTGTAATTTATCGATAAACAGGAGGTTATGATGAGCGTGGTGGTAGATGGACATTTGACCATCGAGCAGGTGGTCAGAGTGGCCCGTCATAATGAACCGGTGGAAATTCATCCTGAAGCTAAGGCTCGCATAAAAAAGTGCCGGGCGCTGCTGGATGAAAAAATCAGGCAGAATGAAATAATGTACGGGGTGAATACCGGAATTGGCGAGCTGGCCAACGTGGTCCTGACTCAGGATCAGATTGAAAAATTTCAACGGTACATCATATACAGCCATGCGGCCGGTTACGGAAAACCCCTTCCGGTCGAGGCGGTCAGAGCAGCCATGCTCTCGAGAATCAGCTGCCACTGTCATGGCTACTCCGGTTTGCGTCTGGAAGTGGTTGAGTTGCTGGCTGAGATGCTCAACCGGGGTGTCACGCCGGTGGTCTGCGAGAAAGGTTCGGTCGGTGCCTGTGGCGATCTTTCTCCGATGTCCCAGATTGCCCTGGCCATGATGGGTGAAGGAGAAGCCTTTTATAAGGGCGAAAGACTTCCTGCCCGGGAAGCCCTGGAAAGAGCTGGCTTAAAACCGATCGTTTTTCAGGCTAGAGATGGTCTGGCTACGATCAACGGCTCGAACGTGATCACCGGGCTCGGAGCCCTTACGGTTCACGATGCGCTGCGCTGGATAAAGAATTCAGAAATTGTGGCGGCGATGACTCTGGAAGCGCTTAACGCGAACATGAAAGCTTATGATGAAAGGGTGCATAAAGTTCGCGGTTATCCTGGAGCCATTGTATCCGCCGAGAACATCAGAAGGATCACCGAAGGCAGCGAGCTTTTGCGGCAGCCGGGCAAGAAGGTCCAGGATGCTTACAGTCTCAGAAGCACTCCTCAGGTGGTCGGCGCCGCCCGCGACGCCTGGCAGTGGGCGAAATACATGATTGAAGTGGAGCTGAACGGAGCGGCTGACAACCCGATTTTCATCCCGGAAGAGGACGTGGTGCTCACCGGAGCTAATTTCCAGGGAGTGCCCCAGGCTTTTGCTCTCGAGCTGCTGGGAACAGCCATAACCACCGTCTGCGTTCTATCGGAACGGCGGGTTAACAGATTGATGAATCCCCATCTGAATGTCGGCTTGCCGGCGTTTCTCACCCGTGGTGCCGGTATGTTTTCCGGTCTGATGCTTACCCAGTACACGGCCGGAGCGCTGGTCTGTGAAAACCGGGTGCTGTCGCATCCCGCAGCTACCGGGTCGATTCCCGCAGCCGCTGACCAGGAGGATTTCGTCAGCATGGGCATGACCACCGCGCTGAAGACCAGACAGATTCTTGACAATGCCCAGGCGATTCTGGCCATCGAATACATCGCCGTGGCCCAGGCGCTCGATTTTCGCCGGCCTCTGAAACCGAGTCCGGGAGTTCAGGCAGCTTATGAAGTGATAAGAAAATACGTGGCTTTCCTGGACGAAGACCGTCCGCTGTTCCCGGACATAAACCGGCTAAAGGAAGTGGTCGAAAGCGGGGAAATTGTGGAAGCGGTGGAGAAAGTGGTCGGACCCCTGAAGTGAGAACAGAAATGCCCGATAGAGTGGTGCTGGTAACTGGAAGCACCGGTCATCTGGGGCCTTTCATCGCCCGCCGGCTCGCCCGGGATTTCAACCGGCTGGCGCTTCATTTCTTTCAGAATCTGGAAAAAGCCAGCGCGCTGAAGCAGGAATTGGCGAAACCAGATGGTCAAGTGGAAATTTTTCAGGCAGACCTGCGCTGGGAGGAGGGGGCAGCCGGGCTGATGACCCGTGTTCGTGAGCATTTTGGCCGCCTTGATGTGCTGGTTAATGTTCCCGGCGCCATCAGGACAAAGAACTGGGATAGCCTCGATCAGAACGACTGGGAAGAAATCTTTCGTTCCAACCTGGAAACCGCTTATTTTTGCCTCAAACATGCTCTGCCGATCATGAGAGAGTCAGGATGGGGAAGAATCATCAACATCGGATTTCATCTGGTTGAGCGACTCGGTTCGTTTCCCGGCGTTCTTCCTTACGCTGTCGCCAAGACCGGTCTCCTGATCCTCACCAGGACTGCGGCTGTGTCGGAAGCGGAAAATAACATTACGGTAAATATGGTTTCACCCGGTCTGATAGAAGGCGGAGAACTTCCTCCAGCAGCCAGAATAAAGGAAGGGCAGCTCGGACGGCCGGAAGATGTGGCTGAGGCCGTGGCTTTTTTAGCTTCTGAAGAAGCTGGAAAGATCACCGGAGTTAATTTGCTCGTCGCCGGAACCTGGAAAATGTAGAGCAGCATTGTTTTCTGGCGGATAGAGCGTATTTTTTTCTGTGAGGGGAAAAATGAGCCGCAGGGTAAAAATTTTTAACCGGAAAATTTTCCGGGCAGCTCTCGTTCTGGTGGCCAGCTTCCTGCTGTGGCCTTCATGTCAGACGCCGGAGTCGCTGACAAAAAGCCGCATCAAATCGCTGGAAAAAGGATTGCTCCGACCGATTTATTTTAAAGGCCAGAGACCGGAGAAGCTCAGGCTTTCGGACCGGATGGCTTTTTACCGCGTCCCGGGCGTCAGTCTGGCTGTAATGGACAATTACCGGATAGAGTGGTCGAAAACTTACGGCTACAGG
>JASEFX010000016.1 GCA_030018265.1 Candidatus Saccharicenans sp. | reverse complement strand
TGATCGCCGGGTTGCTCCTTATCCCTGGAATTTTTCTCTGGCAGGACAGAGTGTTGATTTACAGCAACACTGAGGCAGAAGAGCTCTGGAGCCGGGAATCGGGTGAGCCGGTTAGAACTTTCAGTTATCTCAGCCGGTACTGGCTGCGGGTTAAGGAGGCGGGAACCTTTTATCATTATGAGCTTCTGTCTCCTGAAAAGAGTCTGATTGGCAGATTCCTGATGCTCGAGACGTATCCTGACAGATCCAGTTTCAAAAAAATCGTTTTCGCCAGGGAGGCTCGGGTTGAAAATAACAGTATAATTCTCAGATACGGATGGGAGAGGGATTTTTCTGACGACGAGGCCCGTCTCAGCCTTTTTGATTTTAAAGAGACGGCACTTCCGGGGACCGCAGATTTGTTTCTTAAAAAATGGAAAGAACCTGCAGCCATGAGCCTCTCTGAGCTGGATCTTTTTGCCCGGGAGCTTAAAGAATCCGGTTTTCCAGCCAGACGTTTTCAGGTAGAGGCTGATTTCCGTCGGGCTTTTTCTTTATCGGCGCTGGTTATGATCCTTCTGGCCTGCGCTTCAGCCGGAGTTTTAGCGGCCAGAGGTTTCCTCCTGCCGCTGGCGGTCAGCCTGGCCGGAGCCTTTCTGTACTGGCAGACTATGGCTCTTTTGCGAGGGGTATCGCTCTCCGGATTGCTGGCGCCAGCAGTGGCCGCCTGGAGTGGACCGGCAATTTTTATTCTGACCGCGGTTTATCTGTTACTGAAGGTTAAAACCTGATAGCCGATTACATCTTGTATTTGCCCAGGTCTTCAGGCTTGAGGCTTTCCAGCCACTCTTTCAGTTTTTCGGATGTTTCCAGGCTGTCTTCATTCTTTGAATGGTGAGCCTTTTTGATGACTTCCTCCTCCACATATATCGGGGCTTTCAGCCTGAGGGCCAGGGCAATGGCATCTGAAGGACGCGCATCGATTAAATAGGGTATGTCGTTGTGGCGGCAGTAGATAATGGCGTAAAAAGTGTTGTCCCGGACGTCGTTAACCACCACCCGTTCGACCGATATGTTGAGCTGTTCGAGAATGTTCTTCATAAGATCGTGGGTCATCGGGCGCGGGGTGGGAATACCCTCGAGACTGAGGGCGATAGCGTTGGCTTCAAAAACTCCGATCCAGATCGGCAATATCCGGTCAGAAAGGGGGTCTTCAAGCACCACAATCGGCATTTTCGAAATGGGGTCAACCACCAGACCTTTGATTTTCATCAGAATTTCCATGCTTTCTCCCTTTCCCTACGAGTTTAATATAAATTCCATACCGGCAATTGTCAAGGAAGCCCTTCCCTGCTGGAAGCCCTTCTCCTGCGATACTGAGGTATAATTCCAGACCTGTGAGCATAGCGGCACTGGTTTTTTAAAGGCCTGCGCCCGGTTTTCCCTCAGTTGAGAAAAGGTGTGGCGGAGAATATGGAGAATTAACTTCCCGGAATCGGGTGTAGCGGCAGACTTTTCTGTAAAAACGAAAGACGGTATCTAAAATAACTGAAGTCTGGTATCTGGCAGGTAAATTAAGCGGAGAATTGCCCTGACTGCAGTCTAATGCCACCCGGAGAGAAAAATCTGGTTTATTAAGGTATAATGAAATTGTCTGAAAGTTCGAGAGGGTAGATTTAATCATGAGAAAAAAATGCTTTTTTGAGAAATATCTTTTTTTGTTTTATTTTCTGGCTATCCTGACTTTCATCAGCGGTTGCCAGTCAATACAGAAGGAGAAATCGCTCGGCCCTGAGGATAAAGAATTCCTCTCAGTGGTAAGGTACATAATCTCGCCGGAAGAAAGAAAAACTTTCCTTAACCTTCAACCATCAGAAAGAAAAAACTTCATTGAAGAATTCTGGAGGCGGCGCGATCCTGTGCCGGAAACCGAAGTTAACGAATTCAAAGAAGAATATTTTCTTCGGATTGAACAGGCGAACAGATTGTTCAGAGAGGGGGGCCGACCTGGCTGGCTCACCGACCGCGGCCGGATCTGGGTGACACTCGGTCCTCCAGACCACAGGGAAACTTATCCCCGCGGGCAGAGTTTTTACGGTTATCCGGTGGAAATATGGCATTACGGTTTTTATCAGATATATTTTGTTGACCGGTTCTGGAACGGCGACTATCAGCTTGACCCTGCGAACGCCAGGCAGATTGCCGAGATTACCCAGACCCAGGTCAGGTGGAACCAGCCCGGCGGGAGAATGTTTGAGGGCAGCAGGACCATCGATTTTGAAGTCAGAATGGAAAGAAAGGAATCGGGGGAAGCTCTGATTGTGGTCAGCCTGCCCTATAACCAGATCTGGTTTAAAGCCGTTCAGAATAAACTGGAAACGGTCATTGAAGTTAAAGCTGAGATAGAAGATGCGGGAGGACAGAAAATCTGGGAGGGCAGCCGCACGGCCGAAATTTCGCTCACGCCGGCTGAACTTAAGGAGAAATTTGACAGGAGCTATGAGCTGGAACTTCAGGCAGAAATCAGGGGCAAATCGCCGTTTACCTTAAAAGTGGAAGTTGAAAATAAGACAGAAAAGAAAAAATCGGAAAAGAAACTTAAATTCGAATTTTAGGACAGATATCGCTGCTGAATTATTACCTGATTTGCGGCCGGCATTCAGCGGGGAGAGTTAACCAGTTTTTTCCCCAGTCGCGCGTATTCTTCTGAAGAAACGTAATCCCCAAGACGGTTGTAGAGGTCAGCCAGCAGGAAATAACCGAAAGCTTCGTTGTCTTTTTCCGGTTTAAGTTCAAGGCCTTTTTTCACCAGCTGTATAGCTTCCCGGTAGTTCTGGCCGCGACGCAGGTATATTCGCGCCAGGTAAAAGTAGGTTAGCGGAAAATCCGGATTGGCCTGAAGGGCTCGCTGCAGGGTTTCCAGTTCTTCCTGTTCTCTGCCCTGAAGGCGGTACAGACGGGCCAGGTTGAAAAGAGCCTTAAAGTGGTTTGGAGAATCGGCAATTTCCTGGCGGTAAAGTTCCATGGCTTCTGTCAGGCGATTTTGTTTTTCGTAGAGCTGGGCCAGATTGTAGCGGAGGTTGAGCAGAGTCGGGTTTAATTCCCTGGCGGCTTTCAGGTGTTTTTCGGCGCAGCTGAGGTCATCGCGATTCAGACAGATGGCGGCTATGGCATTGTGGGCAGAAGCTGAACGTGGATTCTTTTTCAGGCATTCTTCAAAGTAAGGCAGGGCTTTATCGTAATTTCCTCTAAGGGCGTAAAGAGAACCGAGAGCGTAATAAAATTGTGGATCTTCGAAACCCTTTTTTATGTGTTCTAGCACAAACTCTTCTGCCTGTTCCAGTTTGCCGAGCGCGGCATAACAGTTAAGGATGTTGATGACGGCAAAGGAATCGTCAGGTTTTAAGTCCAGCGCCCGGTGAAAGGCTTCCGCTGCTTCCTTGAATCTTTTAGCCTTAAAGTAAATATTGCCCAGGGCAAAGAAACCATCGCTGATGTTCGGGTCATCGTCGAGTATCTTTTTTAATCTGCTTATAGCTTCTTCGAAATTGCCGGCCATTCCGGTTTCTCGGGCAGCGGAGATTTCATTAAAAATATGAATCTTATCCTTCGGGTCAGCCAGAATTTTCCCTGCAAGTTTTGCCGGGTCGATAAACGAACCGAGATAGCCCAGAGCGGCCAGCTTTTCTCTGGTTTCTTCGTCAACCGAGGCAAAATCAGGTTCGATGGCTTTCTCCCCGGCCTTCTTTTCAAATTCTTCGGCCAGTCTGGTAAGTTTTTCGTAGGTGTTCTTTTCGATATAGACCAGATTTTTCTGCTCTTCAGGGTCGTTTTTCAGGTCATAAAGCTCGGGGATCGGAGCGATGATTAATTTATAGCGATTATTCTGAAAGCTGCGGAGTTCTGACCAGCCGTAATGGTAGCGTGGATAAAAGGTTTCAGAATAAGCCAGTCTCTCTTCCGGTTTTCGCCTGCCACCGAAATAACGGAGCAGGCTCTGGCCCTGAACTTCAGAGGGAACCGGCAAACCGGTCATTTCAAGCACAGTCGGCATGATATCGGCAAGGGTAACCACTCCCTCATAGGTTTTTCCCTGATATCGGGGAAAGGGGGTGACGAAAATTAAGGGAACCCTGATCGCGCCCTGATAAACAAAAAAGCCATGAGTGGCTTCTCCGTGTTCGCCGAGGCTTTCTCCGTGGTCTGAGGCAAGCACAACGAAAGTGCGGTCGAGGAGTTTTTCCTTTTCCAGATAACTCCAATATCGAGCCAGCTGGCTGTCGGTGTAGGCGATTTCACCGAGATAGGGACGGTCCTGGAATTGAGTTCTGTAAGGTTCCGGAGGGTCATAAGGAGTATGAGGGTCGTAGAGATGTACCCAGACAAAAAATTTCTGAGTTCTGTTTTTCTCGAGCCAGTTCAGGGTTTCGTTGATGGTTTCCTCTGCTCGTCGCTGGACTTCTCCGAGAGAAATTTTTTCAAACCGTCCGAGGTCAAACCGGTCAAAATAATAGTCAAATCCCTGATTCAGTCCCCATTTTGAATCCAGCACGTAAGCGGAAACAAAGGCGGCTGTGGTGTAGCCGGCCGACTTGAAGCATTCAGCCATCGTCTGAAGTTGGGGCGGGACGACGAACCCGCCATTATCGCGAACGCCGTGATGAACAGGCAGGGTGCCGGTGAGAATGGTGGTGTGAGAGGGAAGGGTTAAAGGAGTCTGAGCGATGCATTTTTCAAAGCGAACTCCGCTGGCAGCCATTTTATTCATGGTCGGAGTCACATCAGGGATAAAACCGTAGCATCCCACTCGATCTGCCCGCAGGGTGTCAACGGTGATCAAAATGACGTTGAAGTCGTTATGGCCTCGAAGGTCCCGGGGCCCCGGGCTTTTACTTATAATAAGAAGAAAAATAGCTGCTCCCACCAGAAACAGGGCTGCCAGCATCAATAAAATTTTTCTGGACATCGTTTTTAATTATATCACAGGGCTCTTCTCAGGAAAGAAAAGTTTGATTCTGAGAAGTAGATTATGGGTTGATAAGAAGGGATTGGAACCGGAAAATTTATTTTATTTTTATCGAATATATTCTGTGACTGCTGTTCAGAGGGAATAGAAAAGGCATAAAAAAAGGGCGGCAGGAAAACCTGCCGCCCTGTATTTTTCAGTCTGGATCTTAGAACATCAAGCGGATACCGACTCGAGCCTGTCTCGGGTTGACGATGCTGTACAGCTGGTGACCGTTGGTTGAAGGCCACTGAGTGGGCCTCCAGTCATACATCCAGCGCGTACCCCAGGAGGTGATGGTGTCGACGTTGAGCAGATTGAAGATGTCTACTATCAAACCCAGGCGGTATTTGTTCTGGAAGGTGAAAATCTTTTCCAGTCGAATGTCTATCTGGTGGTCCATCGGATAGTGATGCGAACCTCTGGGTTCGATGAAGAAGGTGATTCTGCCCTGGTTGAACCGCTGAGTTCTGTATCTTGTGGTCCAGGTATTACCGGTGGTTCCGTGATAATAAACATTAACACTCAGATCAATCCACGGGATAACGTAAGTGCCCTGAATCTTAATCATATGGGTCGGGTCGTAAGTGGAATTTCCGTCAGCATTGATCCAGTAGTTGGGATCGTAACGGTCACCACCCCAACCGATATCGTCGGCAAAGCCGTTGTCCAGAGTGCCCCAGGCTTTCGACAGAGTGTAAGAAGCCAGCAGCTGCCACCGGTTGGAGAAACGTTTGTTGAACTGGAACTGGATACCGTGGTATCTCCGGTATGGCTTCATCATTATCCAGGGATATCCATCTTTGTAAGCTTTTTCGATGTTGGTTATCAGATAATCTGGATTTTCAAGCGTTTCCAGAGTCCGCTCGTAAACCGTGTAATCTCCGAAATTGGGTACGCTGACCGTTGTCTCAATGTAATCAGCATTAAGGTCAATTGGCGTAATTATGTTTTTCCATCTGCGGTTGATGTAAGCGATGGTGAAGGAAGCGTCCTTGAATAGCTCTCTTTCGATGCTCACCGTCCACTGTTCCATGTAGGGATGCTTGATATCTGGATCCATTTTGTAGAGTGATTCGTGCACAATTCTGAACCATTCAACCCATTGCCCGATATCGTAATCAAAGTAATATCCCACATAATCATTGTAAGCGCTGTCGGGATTCAGGCGGTCGTGATAGCTGGCCAGCATGGCTTCGGCGAAATGTCCGTAGTGGGCTTTGAGGACGGTGCTCTTGTCACCGAACAGGTCATAGGTGAAACCAATTCTCGGGCTTATCCTGTTGTTGGTATAAACATTTCCGGAAATATCTCTTACCTGACCCCAGTAGAAACTGAATCTGACTCCGGCGCTGATGTTAAGGCGTCTGGTAACCTGCCAGGAATCCTGGGCGAAGGCTTCGAGACGGGTGTATTTTGTGCGGGTGTCATAACCGGCATATTGATAGGCGAGGTATGGATATCCATAATAATCGTAGTATTGAACATGATCGCCAAGTTCTCCACCCTGGCCGGTAAAGCCATATCTGTTTCTGACAGTTGACCTTTCAAATTCAGCACCGAATTTAAAATCGTGGGACCCGTAGAAATCCTCCACGTAATGGCTCAGGCTGGCATTTGTCTGGAAACGGGTTCTGTCGGCATAAAAATAATAACCAGAACTATACCGTCTAAAGTTTTCAGCAAAATCGAAATGCATATAGGGTTCCATACCAACTTCAGGATCAAGATAGTAATAACCCCAGAAATAGGCGCCTTTCAGATCGAAGAATGTTTTGGAGCTTATTATTTTTGTCAGGCTGAAATTACCGACAACTTCTGGGGATTTCTGGGTCACCGTGGCTTCAGGCGACACATTGGCGCCCGCTCCGCGGTTAATTCCGTCATAAGTGTCAATCTGCAGAGAACCCAACATGCTGAGTGAAGGCGTCACCTGGGCTGAGATTTTTAAGAAGCTCCTTGGTTGCTTGTAATCAACTGCCTCGGGGAACCCGGTGGGATAACGCCAGGTCCTGTAGTACTGCAGGCCAACGTAGAACCAGAGTTTATCCCGGATGATCGGGCCGCCCAGATGAGCGTTGGCATCCATCAGTTTGAGCAATGGTGAAGTAATGGTGGGGAAATCGTTGACGTATTTTTTATTGTTGGTGGTAACCCAGAAGCCTTTCGGGAAATCATCTTTCCGTCCCTGGAAGTCGAATTCCATATGGCCGGAGAAGTTGTTTCCTCCCGACTTGGTGATCAGGTTAAAGATGACGCCGGTGAAGTTGCCGTACTCAGCCGGAAGTCCGACGCCCATGATCTTGGCTTCTTCCACTATATTGTGGTCTGAAAACACCCAGGCAGAACCGGCTTCAGGGTCGGCCACGTTGACACCGTCCATGGTGTAGGCGATACCGGTGTTCTGAGAAGCACCGAAAGCGACGTTATTGGTAACGCCAGGAGCCATATTGACGATGTCAGCCGTAAACTGGCTGTAAGGAATGTTGCGCAGCAGCTCATTGCTCAGAGAGACAGAAGCGGTTTCGGTCGACTTAACGTCAACTGTAGGCGCCTTGGCCACGACTGTAACTTCTTCAGCCAGTGCAGCCGGCTTCATGACGATGTCCACCGTCAGGGTTACCGTTGTGGTCAAACGGATGTCTGAATATACAACTGTGGCAAAGCCCTGCAATTCGGCTTTAACCGTGTAAGTTCCAGGCGGCAGAGCCGGGAACCTGTAGACGCCTCTGGCATCGGTTACCGCTGACCTGGTGCCCATAAGGCTTGGGCTGGAAATGGTTACCGAAACTCCAGGCAGCGGAGAACCCGATTCGTCCGTCACGGTTCCGGTGATAGAACCGGTCTCCCTGGACTGGGAGAAAGCCAGAGGAGTCAGCATCAACACAATCATCAATGAAACCAGAAACTTTTTAATCACTTTTCCTCCTCCTTTCAAGATGAGATTAATTTCCCTCGATCCAATATTTTTTGCCCTTCTTTCCTTTTTTTCTCACCTCCTTCCTTATGGGAAGTAAACACTAACATTCACCATTTTTTTATTAAATTTTCGATCTAAAATCAAGCAATTTTTGTGCCATTTATTTTCTGATTGGGAAAATAATTTATTTTACTGAAAGTAAATAATTTATAAATTAGGCAGGAGAAAGCAGCTTATTCAAATTCAATTTTTTGAATAAGCATAATCCAAAAAGGCGAATTAATTTACAGCTATGGAGATAGATCTGGATAATAAAAATATGAAAAAAATGGCTGAAGCCGGCAAATTCAGGCCGTTGGGTTCTGGAATAATTTCCAGCCTGAAGGCTCAAAGGTATTAGAGACATGGATTGAAAGAAACGGTCTTTTCGAAAATTATGTTTTATTTAAAAGAAATCAAATTATGTGTGAACGCGTATAAGTTTTGTTCGTGATCTAACCAGGATTATCGAAAGATATCAGAAGATTATTTTCCGGGAATCTGGTAAAATTAAAAAAACAAATAGAAAAATGATTTTCCGTGATGAAATGAAGACATTTAAGCTTTCAAAAAAAATAGGTTGCGAGCGGCTCCGCGCTGAGGGTAGCCGGTTTGTATTGTTTACGCTGGCATTTTTATTTTTAGTACTGACCTTATCCGGAAATGCCTTTGCTCAGAAAGAAAAAGACGTGATCAAAGAACTGACACCCGCTCAGAAAGAATGGCTGGAGATAGTTACTCCGATCATTACTGAGGCGGAGAGAGAGGTTTTCCTTAAGCTCAAAACACCTCAGGAGCGAGACCGCTTCATCAGCATCTTCTGGAAGGTCAGGGATACAAATCCTGATACAGAAGAGAACGAATTTTACCGGGAATACATGGAGCGAGTTAACTTCGCCGACCGCTATTTTGGCATCGGTTCTTCAAAGAGGGGTTGCCTGACAGAGCGTGGTTTTTATTATTTGCTTCTTGGCAAGCCCCTGGAAAGGCAGATTTTTGCCACCCATTCCGACGTCTGGCCGATGGAACTGTGGTTTTACCAGGGCGACCCCGGATACGGGCTTCCCGGCTATTTCTATCTTATTTTTTATCAGCCTGAAGGGTCCGGAGATTACCGGCTTTATTATCCTGGAGTTGAGGGCCCTGAGAAACTGGTCATCCCGTCGATAACTACACAGGCGCTTAATAGAAGCAAAGCGATAGAAATATTGAAGGGAATAAATTCCGAGCTGGCAAAAGCAGCTATTAGTTACCTGCCTGAAGACCGACAGGATACTTTCAGCTCGCTGTCTTCCCAGAGCATAATCGCGGCCATTAAATCTCTTCCGGAGAAAAAGTTTTCAAGCGCCTATGTCAGGAATTATCTGAGCTATAAGGACCTGGTGGAGGTTGATTATTCTCACAATTACATATCTTCAAGCTCTCTCGTCCGGGTGATGCCCGAAGGGGGGCATTATTTTGTCCACTGGTCGGTGGAACCCGATAAAATCAGTTTTGCCGAAGTTTCCGGGACGTATTCAGCGATATTCGAACTGGTCGTAAGACTGGAAGATTTGAAAGGCCAGCCGGTTTTCAGCCGCACGGAAGAAGTGCCGCTGAGGTTGAACCGGCAGCAGTTTGAAACCCGTTCACGACAGAGGCTGGCTTTCCAGGATCTCTTTCCGATAATCCCCGGAGAATACAAGCTGTTGATTTTGCTGAAAAATAAAACCGCTAAGGATTTCACTTCGGTCGAATTCAATCTGAAAGTGCCTCCGGCTGAGGGCGGGGAATATCTCAGCCCCCTGGTGCTTTACCATTCAGCCGGTCCGCTTAAGCCGGGTCAGGTTAAAGCTTTCTCTTTTGGGACTCAAGAATATCTGGTGAGTGCCCGCAATGAGTTCAACCCTGGTGAGAAACTCCAGGTTTTCTGCCGGCTGCTCAGCCGAAAAAATTTATCCCCTGAAGCCCGGGTTCAACTTGTTCTGCGTAGCCTTGATAGTAACACCAGCGCAGAGTCGCGCAGCTGGCTTCTTGAAGATATCCTTTCAGAGGGGAGCGTTCTTAAGTTTGAACCGCTGGAGTTAAACCAGGTAAAACCCGGTTACTATCGTCTGGAAGTTGCACTTCAGGACGGCAATCGGGTACTGGCTTCGGTTAAGGAAAATCTGATAGTTCTTTCGCAATCGGTTATCACTGCTCCCTGGGTATTTGGCCGGATGCATCGTTCGATGCCTTCGCCAGAATTTTTGAAAATCCTGGCCGGCCAGCATTTCTTAAAAGGCAATTATGAAGAGGCAAGAAAAATTTTAGAAGAACTTCTGACTGCTGCGGAAGATGCTGAAAGTCGCCTGCTTCTGGCCAGGACACTTTTTGCCCTCGGCGATTACCGGAACTCGCTGGAGCAGGCGCTGAAGGTGTTTGAATCCACCAGAAATCGTGAAGCGGCCAAGGTAATTGCCATTGATTATGTAAGGCTAAAGGACTGGGCTTCGGCCAGAATTTACGTCGAGCAGCTGCTTTCGGAAGCCACGGAGATAAGCGTTCTGAATCTGGCGGCCGAAATTTACCAGAATCTGGGAGAGAAGGAAAAGGCGATTTCCTGTCTTGAAAAATCTCTCTCTCTTCTCCCGGACCAGCCTGAAATAAAATCCTGGCTGGACAATTTGAAGGGGAAAGATAAATAATAAAGAAGTGCAATGCTTACTGTTTATTCCAGTAAAAAAATTAATTTTTTCAGGGCGTGCAATGAAACACCCATCAACATAAAAGGAGAGAAAACGATGTTAAGAAAGCCGATTTTGATTTTTCTGACAATTCTTTTGATAATCAGCTTTTTTGCTTTCAGTGGAACAGCACAGGTAAGGGGTAAGGTGCGGGGAGTGGTGGTGGATGCCAGCGGCAATCCGCTGGATAAAGCCACGATAACCATTGTTTCCACCAGGCTGGCCAGCCAGAGGTATGAGACCAGGACTGATAAGGACGGGAGATTTGCCCAGATCGGAATCTATCCCGGATACTATCAGGTGACCATCAAGAAAGATGGTTATCTGCCGAAGGTTTTTGAAGTTCATGTGGAAATTGAAGGGGATACGAACCTGGGGACGGTCACCCTGGAGACAGCCAGCGAGCAGGTGGTTAAGAATCTTTCTGCGGCCGATAAAACCTTCGTCAAAGCCAATGAGTTTTATAACAAGGGAGAGTACGAAAAAGCGATAGCCGGATATGAGGAAGCCATCAAACTCAGTCCGGATAACTGGGCTTATTATTTTAACCTCGGGCTCGCCCATAAAAAACTTGGAAAGATGGCTGAAGCCAGGGAAGCTTTCAGCAAAGCGGTGGAGCTTAATCCGGGAAGTTTCAGCGCGAACAAAGAAATGGGAGAATTGCTGGCGAAGGAAGAACAGTACGAGACGGCTGCTGTCTATTATCGGAAAGCTGTTGAGCTCAGCCCGAACGACCCTGACGCCCGTTACAATCTAGCGGCCTGTCTGATGAATCTCGGGCAGAGTGAAGAGGCTATGACCCACCTGCAGAAAACAGTTGAATTGAAGCCAGATTATGCCGAAGCTTATTTTGCGCTGGGTTCAATCCTTATAAGTCAGAATAACAGGGAGTCGGCCATCAGCTGTCTGGAAAAGTTCCTGCAGCTGGCTCCTCAACACGAAAAGGCCGCTCTTGCCCGTCAGCTGCTGGAGTTTCTTAAAAAATGATATTCTCCTTTCTGGCTGATTGAAGATTAGGCCCGAAAATGGATCAAAGTAATCCCTGTGAGGATGGGATTGAATTTGCTCTGACTGAAATTTCCCGGAAATTTGCCAGATAAAAAAAGGCAGCCAGAAAACTCTGGCTGCCTTCTGTCAAGGTCAGACAGTTTCTGAAATTAGTCTCTCACGAGTTCGAAGGGAATTCTCTTTTCCAGGCTTTTGTTGCTGAGTTTGTCTTTGATGTTGATAACCAGTTCATAACCACCGGCTTCCAGCGGTTGAGTTTCAATTCTTTCTCCCTTGTCGTCGGTTACCTTAACCTGCTTGGAAGAAGGTATCGGAATCGGCTGCTCGATGAACGGCGATTCGTAGGTCATGGGGGTGAAGGCCACGTATTTGGTGTCTCCCTTGCGTATATCAAAGTTGATCTCCAGCTGGGCTCTCTGATTGCTGTCAAAGCCGTTACCGTAGATCATGAACATCAGGGTAGGCTGCTCGTTCGGTTTAAATCTGTACTGGGTGT
The DNA here is from genome assembly GCA_030018265.1 of Candidatus Saccharicenans sp. Classification (GTDB taxonomy): domain Bacteria; phylum Acidobacteriota; class Aminicenantia; order Aminicenantales; family Saccharicenantaceae; genus Saccharicenans. Next base: position 40,249 of record JASEFX010000016.1, on the reverse strand, counting down.
AGGGGTAAACTTTCAGAATCATCCAGCTGAAGTAATCTTTGTGGAAGTTGGGATAGTTTTCAGGAGTATCCATCTGGTCATAATTCTTCAGAACAAGCACGCTGCTGGTAAGGAGCTGATCGCCTTTGTAGCTGTCTTCAAAACGGGGTATTTCGAATTCATAATAGGTTGTTCCCAGCTTTTTGGTCTTTCTGTTGCCGAGAGCTGCGGCCAGAATGTATTTTCCGGAAGGCAGGGGGTAGCCGAGATAATAATAGCTTTCTCCTTCAGGGTTGTATTCAGCTGAGGGAGTGGTAAACTGGCTGAAGGCTTTGTTCTCAGCAATCAGTTTAGGTGCGTTCTCATTATTATGGTAAACCTGGAAGAAAATGTCTGCGTCAGTTTGATAAACATCGCCGGAGGTCGGTGACTGAACCGGAGCGTATTCCAGGTCTGAGTTCTTGATGGTGGTGATAAAAATCGCGATGTAGGTGCCTTTAGCCGGCAGAATGTAGTGGCCGATAAAGTTGAAGGGCAGGTCAGTCTTTGCCTGTCTGGTAGCCAGACCCTGCTCCAGCATCGCTTTAATGTCCGCGGGCAGAACGGTTCTGGCCTTCTGGTCTTTTTTCTGATCCTTTTTCTGGGGCCCGGCCTGAACAAAACTTACGGCTAAAGAAAGGGCGAGCACCAGGATCAGCGAAAAGGTGAAAAATTTTTTGAAGTTCATCTTTCCTCCTGTTAATATGCTTTCACCTTCTTCTTAACTGCAATATTTGTGCCAGCTAAGAAGGGGGTTTTTTTCTTTTCTTTTTCTCTTTTCTGTAAATTTATTTTACAAAATAAAAAATTAAATTTTAAAAACTCAATTCTAATAATCGTTTTTTTAATTTTACCTTATTTTACCCCTATTTTTCAACTGATATCTGGTGACGGCTTTCTGATGTTCCTGATAGGAACGGCTGAATACGTGGCTTCCGTCGTTGCGTGAGACAAAATAAAGGTAATCAACCGGAGCAGGGTACAGGGCTGCTTCTATCGAATCCAGGCCGGGATTGCAGATCGGACCTGGCGGCAGACCGCGGTAGAGATAAGTGTTGTATGGAGAATCCAGAGCTTTATCCTTCAGCCTGATATTTCCGTCAAATCTGCCTTCGAGTTTCAAAGCGTAGATAATTGTCGGGTCGCAATCAAGCTTCATCCCCAGCCGGAGCCGGTTATGAAAAACGGCCGAAACCAGAGGCTTCTCTTCTGCTCTGGCCGTCTCTTTTTCAATTAAAGAAGCCAGGGTGATCACCTCTCTGACAGACATTTTAAGCTCGTTTGCCCTGACCAGATATCCTTGATGGAATACTTTCTTAAAACGCTCGACCATCACCCTGACTATTTCCTCAGCACTTACCCCGGCCGGAAAATAATAGGTTTCCGGAAAAAGGTAGCCTTCAAGGTCTGAAGCTTCGTCGTCGAGGTCTGCTATCAGATGGATTTTACGGCAAGCTTCAGCAAACGAACCTTCGTAGGGGAAAGACTTAGCCTCAAGGAGCTCGCCTATTTCTTTGATCGTCAGCCCCTCCGGGATGGTAATGGCATGCAGGTAGACCTGCCCGGCAATCATCTGCAGCATGATTTTCTTTGGACTCGACGGGGATTCGATTAAATACTCTCCGGCTCTCAGGTATCGGGGGGAAAAATAGAGAGAGTAGGCCAGACGGAATGCTCCGGCAGAAGCCAGAAGTCCATTCTGTTTTAAGTGGTGTCCGATGGTAGTGGCTGTCTCACCTTTTTTTATTTTTATAAAAACCGAACCGGTAATCGGAACCTCCCGGTTCATCTGAGGGCTGAGGTAATAAGACACCCCCAGATGAGCAACGATGAGGGTTATCAGAAACAACTCAATTATTTTCCGGAATGTCATTATCGTAGCGTTTTTTTTCAAGGTAGGCTTCGAGAATTATCACCGCGGCCAGCTGGTCTTCGCGGTTTTTCTTTTCTCTGAAGCTTCCGCTGAACCCTTCAAGTTTTTTTAAGGCCTGGAGGGTGGTAAGTCTTTCGTCCCAGAGGGTTACCGGGCGGCCGGTGACTTTTTCCAGCCAGCTGGCGAATTCCCTGGTTATTTCCGCCCGGCGTCCTTCGCTGCCGTCAAGACGCAGAGGCCAGCCAATGACGATTTCCTCCACCTGCTTTTCCTCAACCAGTCTCTGAAAAAAAGCCATGTTCTCAGCTTCATCTTCCTTCAGGGTGTAATTGCCGAAAGGTTGCGCGGTAATGTGGAGCGGGTCGCTGAGAGCCAGTCCAAGATGACGGTCTCCGTAATCTATGGCTAAAATTCTTCCCATGGCTCAGGTTATTTCCAGACAGCGTTTTTTCCGGCGATGACGCTCAAGAGCCAGCTGGATCAAACGATCGAGCAGGCGAGAGAAGCTGAGTCCGCTTACTTCCCAGAGCTTCGGATACATGCTGATTTCGGTAAAGCCGGGGATGGTGTTTATTTCGTTTATGTAGATTTTTTCAGTGCCCTTTTCCAGGAAGAAGTCGACTCTGGCCATTCCGCAGGCATCGATTGCCCTGAAGGCCGCCACCGCCAGCTTCTGAATTTCTCTGACGGTTGGTTCTGGCAGCTCGGCCGGTATCTGGAAACGAGTTTTTCCTTCAAGATATTTGTCAGCATAGTCGTAGAATTCACGGTGGGGAATAACTTCTCCGGGCAGGGAAGCCTGCGGTTGTTCGTTTCCCAGGACGCTGCATTCTATCTCACGACCTACTATGGCTTTTTCCACCAGAATCTTTCTGTCGTAACGAAATGCCATTCGAATGGCCGGGTCGAGCTCTTTTAATTTTTTTACCTTGGAAATTCCAACTGACGAGCCCAGATTGGCCGGTTTGACGAAAAGCGGAAGAGAGAGTTTCCCGCGAATTTTCCCGAGCAGTTGGTTTGGGCCTTCCTTCCACTCGCTTTCATAAACCACCAGGTAAGGAACCACCGGCAAACCAAGCTGGCTGAGCAGGTTTTTAAACACAGCCTTATCCATGCCAATGGCTGAAGCGAGCACTCCGGCTCCAACATAAGGCACGTCAGCCATCTCCAGGAGTCCCTGAATGGTTCCGTCTTCTCCGTAGGGCCCATGAAGCACAGGAAAGTAAACATCAGCCCTTAAGGCGCTTTTTATAGACCTGCTTTCCCAGGGCAGGAAAGAAAAACCCCGGCCAGTTTTTAGTCTTGCGGCAGGAATTTCAGGAGAGGGAACCCGCTTCCAGCGGCCATCTCGGTCGATGTAAACGGAGATTACCCGGTATTTCCGGGGATTCAGGTTTATGTAAATCGAGCGGGCTGAAATCAGAGAGATCTCATGTTCGGCCGAACGGCCTCCAAAGATCAAAGCCACCGTCAACAGAGGTTTCATTTCCTGAATTTTAGCCCATTTTCGAGCAAAAAAAAAGATTGTTCGGCAGAGATGGCAGTCCGACTAAAATTATGTTGACAGGCTAAAACTGGCAAAATTATAATAGCCTCAGGGTGGTAGAAATAAAGCCAACAAGAGGTGCTAATATGAAGAAAAGGTTTTTAAATTATGCAGTATTTTTCTTTTTTGTCAGTGCTGTTCTCTCGCTGATTCTTTATCCAGCCATGGCGCAGGCGCAGCAGGACCAGGTCCAGAAACCGAAGATTTTTTCTGAGGAGTATCAGCTTCTTACTGACACTGACCTTTACTGCTCTTTTCTAATCTGGGATAAAAGGCTGCCGGAAATTCAGATTATCGGTTCAGAGAGGGAATTTGAAAGAGCGATGATGGTCGATTCTGACACCTTTTACATAAATAAAGGACGGGAAGAGGGAATGGAAATCGGGCAGATGTTCCTGGCTCTGGAAATCAGCCAGCCCGTCGGCAAGCTGGGATTGCTGGCCCAGAAAAAGGGAAAAGTCAGAATCATCCGACTTGAAGATCATGTGAGCCTGTGCAAAGTGGAAAAAGGCTGCGGCGATATCAGAATAGGTCATTATCTTATTCCTTTTGAGGAAAAGCCGGCGGTGCTTGGAAGGGATGAGGGTTACCACCAGGAACTTAAACCGGGAGAAAGCCTGGAAGGCAAAATCATATATCTTGATACAGATTTCAACATAGTTTCTTCCGGCCACTGGGCATTGATCGACCTGGGCACTTCCCATGGAATCAAGCCCGGCCAGCAGCTGACGGTTTTCCGGCGCAGCAATAAGACCAATCTGCCGCGGGAAGCCATTGCCAACGTGGTGGTGGTGGATGTGCAGGAGAACACCTCCACCGTCAGGATTCTTTCATCCCGGGAAGCGGTGGAAAAGGGAGACACGGTCCAGGTTAAGTGAATCTTAATTTTTCATAGATTTTTTTTCACCTGAGGTCCTTCTGTTGACAGATGACGTTATTTTTGTTAGTTTTTCTATACTGATTGAAGGCCTGAGCGGGCGTAGTTCAGTGGTAGAACGTCTGCTTGCCAAGCAGAAGGCCGTGGGTTCAAGTCCCATCGCCCGCTCCATAACCTTCTTTGGGATAAGATCAGTCATGAAGCAAACGGCGCGGTACCCAAGCGGCTAAGGGAGAGGTCTGCAAAACCTCGATTCGTCGGTTCGAGTCCGACCCGCGCCTCCATTTTTTAATCTTTATTGCCCTCTCTATTAATAATGACACCTTTCTCCTGAAAAATTTTCCGGTCTCCTGTTTTTGGTAGAAGCCTGTTTTTCGTAAATTCTTTTAAGCGAATAACCAGGACTGGCACCTGCGCTCCGGTAAAAATATGGCTCCGGTCCCCGGATGCCTGAGCTCGCAGGCTCCTGTTTTAATCTGAAAAAATTAATTTGACCGCTTAGATGTTTTTTTATAAATTAGGCTTAATGAAGGAGGCAACATGGATTTAGTAGCCAGAGTAAAAGGACTCGTGCTTAAACCAAAAGAAGAATGGGAGAAAATAAAACCCGAAACCGCGACCGTGCCTGATATTTATAAATCCTACCTGATGATTATGGCAGCGATACCGGCAGCGGCTCAGTTTCTCGGATACTGGTTGATAGGTATTCCACTTCCGGTCAGGGGATGGGTCCGAATCGGTTTCGGCACTTCTCTCACCAGGGCTGTGGTATCTTATATTTTAAGCCTGGCGGCGGTCTTCATCCTGGCTTTGATCATTAACGCGCTGGCTCCAACTTTCTCTTCCCGGCCCGACCAGATTCAAGCGCTCAAACTGGCCGCTTATAGCCTGGCGCCCTACTATTTAGCTGGTGTCTTCTATCTGGTTCCTGTGCTTTCTATTTTGACCGTTCTGGCCGGCCTTTACAGCCTCTATGTTTTCTATCTGGGTTTCAAGGCCGGGTTGATGGAAACGCCGCCGGAGAAGGTGATGGGATATTTTGTGATAACTCTGATCGTCGGCATAATTTTGATGTTAGTTGTTTCGTTGATTGTAACCGCTGTGTTTTCCTTAAGTTCTTTTTACGGAAGCCTTTAATTCTTCCACCACCCTGCTGAAAGCTTCCCGGGGTACCGGTGCCCGGGTAATCGGTCGACCGATTACCAGGAAATCTGCGCCTTTACTTATAGCTTCGGCCGGAGTCATGATTCTCTTCTGGTCCTGAGCTTCTGCCCAGGCCGGCCTGATGCCCGGGGTGATTAATTTTATCTCCGACCCGAGTTCGCTTCTCAGAAGCTCGATTTCCTGAGGAGAACAGACTATGGCCTTAAGTCCCGAATCAAGCGCCAGTCTGGCTAACCGCAGAACCTGATTTTTTGAGTCCAGTCGGTATCCTATTTCTTCCAGCTCGCTGTCGCTCAAACTGGTCAGGACAGTAACTCCAAGCAGAAGCGGAACAGGCTTTCCCTCTTTTTCTGCGGTTTCTCTGGCGCTTTCCACTGCCTTACTCATCATTTCCCGGCCGCCCGAGGTGTGCAGCGTGAGCATCGATATGCCATGGCGGACGGCCGACCTGACCGCTCCGGCAACAGTGTTCGGAATATCGTGCAGCTTGAGGTCAAGGAAAACTTCCTTTCCGTAGCTTTTCACCAATTCAATCATGGCCGGACCTTCAGCCGTATAAAGTTCCAGTCCGACCTTAAAAATCCTGGCTTCCGGGAGGGATTCCAGGACCTTTCGGGCTTCATCCCGATTTTTGACATCCAGCGCAATTATTATTTTCCTGGATAATTCAAGGTTGTTTTGATTCATCATCGTTACCTTTCCACGAATTTTATTTTAATTTTTTTGACCGCAAATGTACGTCACACTTTTATGTAAGCGCCAGGCTATTCATACAGCCTTTCCCTTGATCAAATTTTCAGGCTTCCCGTCAGCTCGCTGATTCGTTCCACTCCATGACTCCGGGCCCAATCTTCGAGTCCCTGAATTATTCTCAGACAGGCGTCAGGGTCGACGAAGTTGGCTGTACCCACCTGGACGGCGGCTGCTCCGGTTATCATAAATTCCACCACATCAGTCGCTGAGGTAATTCCACCCATTCCTATTACGGGCACTTTAACCGCTCTGGATACCTGAAAGACCATTCTCAGGGCAACCGGCTTTATGGCCGGGCCGCTGAGCCCGCCCATCACGTTTCCCAGCTTCGGTCTTCTTGTCTCCGGGTCCACAGCCAGGGCCAGGATGGTGTTGATCAGGGAAATCGCCTGGCTGCCGGCTTCTTCCGCCGCCCGCGCCACAGAGGTGATGTCAGTCACGTTCGGGGACAATTTGGTGATTACCGGGATCGAAGTGACCTGCTTTACCTTTTTCACAGTGCGATAAGTGGCTTCAGGATTTTGAGCCGGACAGCGTCCCCCTTCCCGCACGTTAGGGCAGGAGATGTTTAATTCGAGGGCGGCGAGTCCATTATGCCGGCTCAGGTATTCTGCCACCCTGGCATATTCATCCTCATCCTCGCCGCAGACGTTGGCGATTACTGCGGTGTCAAGGTCGGCAAGCTGCGGCAGAATTTCGCGGCAGAAAGCTTCGACTCCAATTCCCTGGAGACCTATCGAGTTTATCAACCCGGACGGAGTTTCAACCAGCCGGGGCGGTTTGTTGCCTTCCCTGGGGTTGAAGTAAAGACCCTTCACCACGAACCCGCCCAGCAGCTCGAGGTTGTAAAAAGGCTTGAACTCAAGTCCATAGCCAAAGGTCCCGCTGGCCGCCAGCACCGGATTTTTAAGCTTCAGAAAACCCAGGTCCACTGACAGGTCAACCATTTTCGTCCTCCTGCCAGACGATCTGTTCCAGCGGGAAAACCGGTCCTTCCTGGCAGACCTTAAGGTAGCCAGTCCGACCATTTCTTCTGATTTTTCGGACACATCCCCAGCAGGCTCCAAACCCGCAGCCCATGATTGATTCGAGAGAGAATTCTCCCGGTATTCTTTTCTGCTGACAGATTTCAGCCAGTCTCTCCATCATCGCTTCGGGGCCGCAGGCGAAAAGGAAAGCTGGCTTTCTGGCGGCGAGTTCCTTTTCCACGAGTGAAGTCACCAGTCCATGGAAACCAAGACTGCCGTCGTCGGTAGAGGTCAGAGTTTCCAGACCGGCTGATTCAAGATGTGTTTTAAGCGGAACATCAGCTGCTGTCCGGCCGCCGTAAAAAATAACGGGGGTGGCACCTGCTTCGTTGAGCTTTCGAGCAAGGAAGTAAAGCGGAGCTATACCCCGACCTCCGCCGACACAGAAAATCAGTCTTCCGCTGAATTCAGGTTTTATTGAGAATCCGGTGCCGAGTGGACCGAGCAGGTCGAGCGTATCGCCTGGTTTTTTGAGCGACAGCAACCTGGTGCCTTCTCCTGCCACCTGGAAAAATATTTGCAGGATCGAATTTTCGGCGTTATGGATGCTTATCGGCCGGCGAAGGAGAGGCTGAACTCCGGTTGAAACTTTAACCATCAGGAATTGCCCCGGTCTGGCCAGGCGGGAAATTTCCGGAGACTCGAACGTAAACAGGAAGTAATCTCCGCTGTTTTCTACCTTAACCAGCCGGGCGTTTCTGTCAATAACCATATTATAAATTTCACTCGACATTTTTTTGCTGGCTTTCTTGAATTTAATACCAGAAAAAAAATTTGATAGCAAATAAAATCTCAAAGCTTCTTTTCCCTGAGCGGGATTTATGGTCGTTATCAAGGAATAAAACTACGACCTTCTGACCGCCTTTTTATACTCGCGGGCGGCGCAAAATCCATGGCGCTGGCAGAATAGTTCTCCCTTCCGAAACGTTGACGTGCTGTAAGCAGATATCTGAAGAAGATATCCGACGACTCTTCGCCTGATGCCGGTGACAGGAGAAGAAATTAAAAGTTGTATTAACCGTATCATTTTTTTATAATTTAACTTAATAATAATTATCCAGGAGGAATCATAAATGTTTATCTCCCGCCGGGCCAAAGAAATCCAGGCCTCTCCCATCCGGAAGCTAAAACCGTTCGCTGATGAGGCCAGAAAGAAGGGGATTCATATTTTCCATCTGAACATCGGTGACCCCGACATACCGACTCCGGAGCCAGTGATCCGGGCTTTTCATCAGTATAACGGACCGATTCTCGGTTACGGCCCTTCCCAGGGGTTTGAAGAGCTGCGTCAGGCGATTGCCGATTATTTTGTTGGTTATGGCATTGAACTTACTGCCGACAATGTGCTGATCACCATCGGCGGTTCAGAGGCTATTCACTTCTCTTTTTCAGTGGTGGCTGACCCGGGAGATGAAATCATCATTCCGGAGCCTTTTTACACCAACTACAACGGCTACGCCACTTTTGCTGATGTGAGGATCGTTCCGCTCCCGCTAAAAGTGGAAGACGGTTTCAGATTGCCTCCGGCAGGGCAGATTGAAGCTCTGATTACTCCCAGGACGAGAGCCATACTTCTGTGTTCCCCGAACAATCCGACCGGCACCGTCTACACCGAAGAAGAACTTCAGCGGGTGGTTGAGCTGGTAAAAAAGCATGATCTTTTTCTGATCGGCGATGAAGTCTACAAGGAGTTTGTCTATGATGGACTCCAGCACAAAAGCATTCTGGAATTCAAGGAGATTGAAGACAGGGTGATTGTCGTCGACAGTATTTCCAAGCGGTTCAGCTGCTGCGGCGCCAGAATTGGAGCGATCATCACTCGAAATGAAGAAATCTACCAGGCGGTGCTGAAATTCGCCCAGGCCCGTCTCTGTCCGCCTTCGGTGGAGCAGCTGGCGGCTCTGGCCGCCTACCGTATGGGAAGGGACTATTTCAGGCCGATAAGAACAGAGTATCAGAGACGCCGCGACGTCCTGTATGAGGGACTGCGTTCTATCCCCGGGGTTTTCCTCCGGAAACCGCAGGGAGCGTTTTACGTTATCTGCCGGCTGCCGGTAAAAGATTCCGAGCATTTCGCTCAGTGGATGCTGACTGATTTTTCGCTGAACGGGAAGACTGTTATGGTGGCTCCCGGCCCGGGATTTTACGCCACGCCGGGACGTGGTCAGGATGAGGTGAGAATAGCTTACGTCTTAAAAGAAGAGGACCTGGTGGAAGCGATCGAAATTCTCCGTCAGAGCCTGGAGAAGTACCGGAAACTTTTTGGTTGATGGATGCCCCTGAAGAGAATTTTAACTGAAAGGGAAACCTGGCGCGGCGTTTTAGTTATCCTCGGCCTGTCTTTTATGCTGAGCGCCGTCGTCAATTTCGGGTTGATAAAAAGATTTATGGCCGGAGAATTCCGCCAGGCTTTTGTTTCTCCGGACAGACATCCCGGGCTGGTTTTTGTATCGCTGGCTGAGACTGAAGACCTGTGGCATAGCGGCCTGGCGGTGTTCATAGACAGCCGGGCAGCCGCTGATTTTGCCCGCGGACATATTCCCGGGGCTATTTCTGTGCCGCTTGAAGAGATAAAAAGAGGTAACCTGAGCCTTTTAGAAAAAATTCCCCGGGATCGGCCGCTGGTGATTTACTGTGAAGGTGGCGATTGCCAGACGAGTCTTCTTCTGGCGGAATTTCTGTCGGAGCAAGGGTACCGTGACCTCAGGGTGTTCAGCGGAGGCTGGACCGAATGGACCGGGACAGGAATGCCGGTGAGCGGAGAAGATGAAAAACCTGGTAAATAATAAATTGATCTTGCTTCTTCTCAGGATCGTCGTCGGGGGGATATTTATCTTGGCGGCGGTGACAAAAATAGCCGACCCGTTGAGTTTTGCCCGTGATGTGAAAAATTACCGGCTGGTCGGACAAACTTTAAGCTTTTTCACGGCCATCACATTGCCCTGGATAGAGCTTGTGGCCGGGGTTTTTTTGATTGCCGGATTTTTCCCCAGGTCGAGCGCTCTGGTGGTGAGCGGGCTGCTTGTTTTTTTCATCCTTCTGGTGACGGTGACGATTATCAGGGGCATAGACGTAACCTGCGGCTGTTTCGGCACTTTCAGCCGGAAAGCTGACCTCTGGCTGATATTTGAGGATACCGTCTGGCTGGTGATGGCTATGGTGCTCTTGCTTTCTCCGGGAAATGATTTCTGTTTGCTGAAGAGAAGCAGGAAGCAATAGCTAAACCCTCTCAGATATTTTAGATATCTTAAGTCTTCCATCCTTGAATTTTCTCCGATAAAAGTGTATATTTTCTTGAATTTAATGAGATTTGTGGAGGAGTGAGTGTCATGGCGAAAACTAAGAAATATGTGTATTTTTTCGGCCCTGGAATGGCTGAAGGCAACAAGGATATGAAGGACATTCTCGGCGGCAAGGGCGCCAATTTAGCCGAGATGGCCAGTATAGGCCTTCCGGTGCCGCCGGGTTTTACCATTTCCACCGAGGTCTGCACCCTCTTTTTCAAGGCGGGGAATAAGATTCCCCGGGAAGTAGAGCAGCAGGTAATGGCTGCCCTTAAGAAGCTGGAAAAGGTTTCGGGGATGAAATTCGGAGACCCGGCCAGCCCGCTGCTGGTTTCGGTCAGGTCCGGGGCTAAATTCAGCATGCCCGGGATGATGGATACCATTCTCAACCTCGGGTTGAATGACCGCACAGTTGAGGGCCTGGCTAAAAAGACCAGCAATCGTCGCTTTGCCCTTGACTGCTATCGCCGTCTGATACACATGTTTGGCGATGTGGTTCTGAATATTCCGAAGAAAAAGTTTGAAGAAATTCTAAGAGCTAAAAAAGAAGCGGCCGGCATCCAGCATGACCATGAAATGACCGAGTCTCTGCTTGAAGAAATAGTGAGCGAATATAAAAAGCTGGTGAAAGCGGAGACCGGGCGTGAATTTCCTCAGGATGTGCTCGAGCAATTGAAGCTGGCCATCGGGGCGGTTTTCAACTCCTGGAACAACCCCCGTGCGATCACCTACCGGCGTAAGTACCATATACCTGATAATCTGGGCACGGCTGTTAACATCCAGCAAATGGTGTTTGGCAACTTCGGGCCGACATCAGCCACCGGAGTTGGCTTCACCCGCAACCCGGCAACCGGTGAAAAAGAGATTTATGGAGAATATCTGGTTAACGCTCAGGGAGAAGATGTGGTGGCTGGAATCAGAACTCCATCACCGTTGAAGAACCTGGAAAAGGAAATGCCGGCTGTTTTCAAGCAGTTGATGGCGGTGGTGAAGAAGCTGGAGAAACATTACCGTGATGTTCAGGATTTTGAGTTCACCATCCAGGAAGGCAAGCTGTACATGCTGCAGACCAGGAACGGCAAGAGGACCGGAATGGCCGCGGTGAAAATCGCCGTCGACCTGGTGGAGGAAGGCCTGATCACAAAAGAAGAGGCAGTCCTTAAAGTTGAACCTGACGCCCTGAATCAGCTGCTTCACCCGGTTTTTGACCTGGAAGAAAAAGCCAGGCATCCATTTCTGGCCAGAGGACTGGCTGCTTCCCCTGGTGCGGCTACCGGACAGATTGTTTTTACGGCGGCCGAGGCTGTTGAGTGGGCCAGCCAGGGCAAAAAAGTGATTCTGGTGAGAGAAGAAACTTCTCCCGATGATATACATGGAATGAGCGTATCCCAGGGAATTCTGACGGCCACCGGCGGAATGACCTCCCATGCGGCCGTGGTTGGCAGGCAGATGGGAAAACCGGCGGTGGTTGGCTGCGGCGCTATCAAGGTGCATGAAGAAGAAAAATGTTTCTATATCGACGGCAGGAAGTTCAGCCAGGGCGACTGGATCTCGATCGACGGTTCTACCGGCGAGGTTCTTGAGGGACAGATTCCGACGAAACCGTCGGAAATATTGCAGGTTATAAACGGCACGCTGAAGCCGGAAGAGTCAAAGATTTACCAGTATTTCAGCAAGCTTCTCTCCTGGGCTGATAAGTTCAGGAAGCTGGGTGTCAGAGCTAATTCCGACACTCCGGCTGATGCCCGGGTGGCCTTCGCCTTTGGAGCCGAAGGCATCGGTCTGGCCAGAACCGAACATATGTTCTTCGGTCCGGAGCGGCTGCCGCTTGTGCGCGAGATGATCCTGGCAGACACCGAAGAGGAAAGACGGCAGGCGCTGGCGAAACTCATGCCGTTCCAGAAGCAGGACTTCTATGAATTTTTCAAGGAAATGAAGGGACATCCTGTCACCATCAGAACAATTGACCCGCCGCTGCATGAATTCCTGCCGAAGAAAGAAGACCTGATGGTCGAACTGGCCGTGCTGAAAGCCACCGGCGGTTCTGCTGAAAAGATAGCTGAACTCGAGAAGCTTCTGGCGAGGGTCAAAGCTCTGTCTGAGTTTAACCCGATGCTCGGTCACCGCGGCTGCCGCCTCGGAATTACCTATCCTGAAATTACCGAGATGCAGGCACAGGCAATTTTTGAGGCTGCCTGCGAGCTGACGAAAGAAGGTTACAAGGTGTTGCCGGAAATAATGATTCCTCTTGTCGGGGATGTTCTGGAACTGGCCAATCAGAAAGCCATCGTTGACGGGGTGGCCGCAGAAGTGATGAAGAAATACGGAGTTAAAATCAAATACTCTGTGGGCACGATGGTGGAAATTCCAAGGGCGGCTCTAACGGCTGACGAAGTTGCCCGGGAGGCCGAGTTCTTCTCCTTCGGCACGAACGACCTGACCCAGACCACCTATGGCATCTCTCGCGACGACAGCGCGAAATTCCTTAATTATTATCTCAACCACAGCATCTGGCAGGACGATCCTTTCGAAACTCTCGATCAAAAAGGCGTTGGGCTTCTGATGAAGTGGGCGGCGGAACAAGGCCGGGCTACCAGACCAAACCTGAAAGTCGGTATCTGCGGCGTTCATGGAGGCGACCCCAGGTCGATCGTCTTCTGCCACAGGGTTGGCCTGAATTATGTGAGCTGCTCGGCCTATCAGATACCGATTGCCCGTCTGGCTGCGGCTCAGATTGCCATTCAGGAAAAGTTTGAAAGCAAGGTTGCTGCCGGTAAAAAAGCAACCGGAAAAAAGAGCGCGGCTAAAAACACAGGCAAACCTGAGGTCGCCGGTAAAAAATCCCGCAAATAAAGGTCAGACTGAAGCTTAAGCCCCGGACTGAAAAACGTCCGGGGCTTTCTTTTTGTTCTGGATGAAAGCAAGAAACAAAAGGATTGATCATGACCGGGCACGGGCGATTATTTATTTTATTTTCTTTTAAGAAAAGCGATTTTTTGTTATTTTAAGTAATAATGGCTGCTCTGGTAGATTCAATCCTTTCGCTTCTCGGGTGGAAGCTTCCGTTCAAATTCGTTTACAGCAACGAATACTGGATGATGGATATAGGCCCGCATGTTTTCCCTGTCAGGAAATATCGCCTTCTTTATGAAGGAGTCATAGCGCTGGGGGCCGGGCGAGGAGATTTCATCGAAGCTAAGCCGGTCAGCGAAAAGGACCTGTTGCTAGTCCACACTCCTAAATATGTCAGGAAGGCGATGAGCGGAAATCTGTCTTCCCTTGAGTTGCAGGCGCTGGAATTGCCATTTTCGCCGGCTGTTCTCCGTTTTTTTATGCTGATGACCGGAGGAACGATCCAGACCGTAGAGGAGGCTTTAAGAATAGGTCTGGCTGTTCATCTTGGAGGGGGATTCCATCACGCTTTTCCGGATCACGGAGAAGGTTTCTGTTTGTTTAACGATGTGGCCGTGGCCATAGAGAAAGCCAAACAAGAGGGAAAAATCGAAAGGGCGATGGTGGTCGATTGTGACCTTCACCAGGGCAACGGAACGGCTTATATATTTGCCAGAAAGGATTATGTTTTTACCTTTTCCATTCATCAAATGGATATATACCCGTCAGAAAAACCCCCGAGCAACGTTGATGTTGGCCTGTGGTCGGGAGATGCTGACCTTGCCTATCTCCAGCCTCTTCTCTCTTACTTCCCCCGCCTTTATGAGGAATTCCGACCGGACCTGGTGGTTTATATTGCCGGAGCCGACCCTTACCGTCGGGACATGCTCAGCGGCCTTGATGTTTCAGCGGCTGCGCTCAAGAAAAGGGACAGGATTGTAATCGAAGGCGCCAGAAAACTCGGCATCCCCGTGGCGGTGGTGCTGGGAGGCGGTTACGCGGCAGAGATTGAGGAGACGGTAAACATCCATCTGAACACCATAAGAGAAGCGATCAGAGCCTGGAAAAAAACTCAGCTTGCCGTTACTTCCTTAACCCAGTCTGAGTAGCTCTGGCTCACAGCCACTACCGGCAGCGCGATGATTTCCGGCACTTCATACGGGTGGATTTCTTTAAGTTTTTTCTCGAGACTGGCATAGAGCTCACGGCGGGTCTTTATCAGGATGATGGTTTCACTGTCCTCGCACAATTTTTGCTGCCAGCTGTAGACCGAAGTTCCCGGTAGCAGAGTGCAGCAGGCGGCCAGTTTTTGCTCGACGAGATGGCGGGCGGCTTCCTTAGCTTTTTCGGCCTCAGGAAAGGTTGTTATAACCAGGATCAGTTCATCGCTGTTTTCTGCCATTTAAGCTCACTCCTGAGTGAAAATATGAGCAAAAACTTTGGCGTCGCCAACCATATTGTCTATTATGCAGTATTCGTTGGGCATGTGAGCAGTTTCATCGAGTCTCGACCAGCAGGCAGCCTGAAAACCTGCCCGGCGGAAGATGGCCGCTACCGTTCCGCCGCCGATGCCCATAGCCCGAGCTTCTTTCCGGTAGACTTCCCGGATGGCTTTCTTTAGTGCCTGAACCACAGGAGCTCTGGGTGAAGTCGGAGGCGCGGCCGACGCTTTCTGCACGATTTCAGTCTCGACCTTAACTCTGAACTTCTTTTCTATCTTTCGGGCTATTTTTTCGATGGTTTTCAGCACTTCCTCCACGCTGTAATTCGGAAGGATGCGGCAATCCATGTAAAAAACATCCTCTCCCGGAATCGTGTTGATGTTGGGCACGTTGGCTTCTTTTTTCGTGGGCTCAAAGGTGGAAACAGGCGGGTTGAACAGGCGGTCTTTTCTGTTGAAGATTTTGTAAAGATTATTGAGTTCAGTTATCAGGAAGCTGGCTGCTTTGAAGCTGTTGATTCCTTTTTCCGGAGTGGAGCCGTGAGTCTGTCGTCCCAGTGTCCTGATTTTAAGCCAGAGAATTGATTTTTCCGCCACTTCGATCATCGTTCCGTTCGGATTGCCGGCGTCCGGCACAATAATCAGGTCATCCGGCCGGAAGACTTCAGTGTTGTTCAGGACATATTCTATCCCTTTTTTGCTGCCGGTTTCCTCATCAGCCACCAGCGCCAGACCGACATCGAAGGTGGGTTTCAGGTTTTCCGCCATCAGAGCTCTGGCCGCGAAAATGGAAGCTACCATGTCCTGCTGATTATCCTCGACACCACGGCCGTAGATGCGGCCTTTCTCCACCCAGGCTTTGAACGGGTCGCCCCGCCACTGCGAAAGGTCGCCGGCGGGCACCACATCCATATGGGTCATAACCCAGATGGTCTTGCTGGAATTGCGGCCTCGAAGGAAAGCCAGGATGTTCGGCCGATAACCGGAGGGTGCCTCTTCATCAGGAGCTTTGACCACCATAATCTCGTTGAACCCGCACTGCCGCAGGTAAGATTCGAGAAATTCGGCTTTTCTGGCCTCTCCCTCGCCTCCGCTGGCGGGAGAGATGGCCGGAATGGCGCAGAGTTTGACCTGAAGGTCAACCATTTCCTGGCGAAAGCTTTCAATCCTTTTTGCCAGACGGTTAAAATTCTTTTTATCAGGCATTGATTACTCCTTCTTTTGTTTAGTCTGATGATAACATCACTGCTGACTTTTGTTCAAGACAAAACTTCCAGCCCGGCCAGACATGTTTTCAGCCAGATGGAAATGTCTGGTTACGATTTATTCCTGTTTTTTTTCAGGTTCAAAAGCTGTCTTACTTGATGGTTCTTTTATTTTCCATTGTCTCAAAAACAGGAAATCCAGGTGAGGGCTGAGGTGAGGAAAAAGTCAGACGAAGATGGACTGGCAGGAAATGGTTTGACTTGAATTAAAACACATGACGGATAAAATAAAGATAAAAACTTTTCATTCATGCTCAATCCATCATCGGAGGGCAGATTGGATTTTCAGAATAATCCCGAAGTTCTGTTTGTGGCTGGTTCAGGAGAATACGGCAGCGGAGAATGTCAGTTTCTTGATTATCTCAGCTCTCCGGAAAAAAAGTCCTTTTCAGCCACTCTGATTTTCCCTTCGTCGGGGCGTCTGGCGGATAACGCTCTAGCTTCTGGTTTGAGCTGCCGGATAATTAAAAGCCTTGATTATCTCACAGAATTCAGGAATCTCTGGAAACAACCGATCGCCTGGGTTTACAACCTGAACAGTTTTGTGAAAATTTCTTCAGTCATAAGAGAAAAGAGGGCGGTGCTGGTGGTGAGTCTGTCGTTCGTCAACTGGACCGGAGCCCTGGCTGCCCGCCAGGAAGGAGTCCGGCATCTCTGGGTTATAAGGGAAGTTCTCTCGAGCCGTTCAAACTGGCTGAATTTTTTCTGGGGAAGGTGGCTGGCCAGCCGGCTGGCCAACGACCTTTCGGTGAAGATTTTGCTCGAGTCATCTCTGGCGGCAGAAATGTTTCGCCGCAAAAGGACCAGGGAAAAAGCGGAAGTACTGCCTCCGGCTGTAGACCCTGCTAAATTTTATGGTCAGCTGGTTGAACCGAACAGCGGATTGCAGCGGACGGCTCTGGCGCTGGTGTTCAGCGGACCGGACCTTAAAAGGGTGCGGGAAGCTCTGAAAGTAGTCAACGGAGTGCTTGAAGGTCAGGAAGGAAATTCAGCGCAGGTCAGGCGGGTTTTTCTGGTTTTCCCCGGGCTTTCATCTGAGAAGCAGGAGAATCTTCAGAAAAGGGTCTCGCGCGAAGTTTCCGGCCTTAAATTTCTGCTGGAATTTGCCGCCTGGGATTGGTTGTCCGCTAACTGGAAAGAGTTCCTGACGGTGGTCATTTTTCCCGGTTTTGACCCGCTCAGCCGGATCGTGCTTGAGGCCGGCCTGGCTGAGGTACCGGTGGTAGTGGAAAAGGGAGCTTCTTCGGAAATGGTATTGCCCGGTACCACAGGTTTTGTGTTTGAGCCAGGCGATTATGCTGCTCTGGCTGATTCGATGAAGATGCTCATCCGGAATCCAGAGAAGATTCGAGAAACAGGCAGCTCAGCCCGGGAGCATATACTGAATAATTACAGCCTTTCTCACTGGAAAGAAAAGTTTGAGAGAGTAATTTCCGGTATCTTATTTTCTTCTGAGAGCTGAAATTCCGACCTGAATGTACTGGAGTCCGGAAAGCACCGTTGCCAGTATCGTAAGGTCGTAAAGCCAGCTGAGAAGGTTGGTCTGTTTCTGCAGAAAATTGAAGAAGAGCACTGCCAGCACCGTAACCACCTGGCATACGGTGCTGGTCTTTCCGAGCATGGTTGGAGGAAAATTCTGCTTTATCTTCAGAAAATATAGAACTACTGCTCCGATTGTTATCAACAGGTCCCGGCCAAGAACCACCCGGAAAACCCTCCAGGGAATGGTGTTCGGATAGGCAAAATCGGAAAAACTCAAGAGAAAGAAACTGCTGAATATCAACAATTTATCAGCGATCGGGTCCAGCCAGAGTCCGGCCACCGACTGTTGATGCCAGAGTCGCGCCGCCAGCCCGTCCAGAACATCTGTCAGCCCGGCCGCCAGAAAGACGAAAAAGGCTTCCGCCTGCCTGTTTTTTAGAAGCAGAAACACAAATACCGGGACCAGAGCAATCCTCAGCAGCGTCAGATAGTTGGGAATGGTGCCAAAGGTCGATTTCAACCTGGAGGTGTTATCGGCAGTCCGGTTCATCTGTCACCATTTCCTCACTATTTTAAGAAGTTTAACAGAATGTCAGCCATTCTCAAAGCCTCAATTCCTGAAACAGACAGATCCGGATTGAAGCGCCTCGGGGGTGCCAGTTCCATCAGCTGGTATGAAATCATATTCACCGCTGGCTGGTAATAGTAATGATCAGCCGGCAGGTCGTTAATCTGGATTTTCTCAGGAGGAATCAACGGCACGAGCTTTTTTCCTCTGCTTTTAAGATAATTGATCAGACGGTTGTAAGCGTCAGCCACTTCCGCTCTGGTTACCTTCCTGGTCGGTTCAAAAGTATGATTGTCATATTTATCCATCAGTTCGGCGGCCACCACTCTCAGGATAAATTTTGCCGCCCAGCTGGTTCCGATATCCACTATGATCGGCGGAGTTGTTATCTGCGGCAGGAACTGGTTGAATTTTATAGCCAGGATGGCAGCCAGTTCCTCCCGGGTGATGGCCTGGGAATTCGGGATTTCGTTAAACCGGTTCGGAAGTTCGATTACACCGAGAGTGTTCTTTAATTGTTCAATCTTTTCCTGAATCTTTTTGTTTCCGGGTTCCAGTTCTTTGATCCTCTCATATATTTCCAGACTCCTGCTCAGCTCATCCGCCGCTTCCAGCATTTCTGCATATTCAGTCAGAAGCTGTTTGTTTTTTGGCTGCAGGTTGTAAAGAGCCTGATAATGGATGAGCGCCTGAGAATATTTTTTTTCAGTCCGATATATTCTGGCTAACTGGAGATGGGCTTCCTGATGGTCCGGAGAATAGAAGAGAGCCTTGAGAAAAGCTTCCCTGGCTTTTTCCGGGCGATTCTGACTCAACCAGCTTCTGGCTTCCCGGAGCTGGTCTTCAGTCAGACTGACACGGAGCTCTTCGTATCTGGACTTTGCCCAGGAGTGGTCCGGGACTTTTTTCAGAATTTCCCGCAACTGCAAAAATTCTTTCTCCGGCTGATTGAGCTTCTCATAGACGATGGCCAGGCCAGCCCGGCCTGAAAGCAATTCAGGGTTGAGTTCCAGTGCCTTCAGAAAAAAAGCTTCAGCCTCAGCTAAATGCTGTTCGTACAGCCGGCAATAGCCTTCTCCGAGGTTGAAAAGAGCGTTTTCCCGGCCGAGCTGAGCGAACTCCCTCCTGGCTCTGTCGATGTTGCCTTCTTTCAGGTTTTTCCAGCCTTCTTCAAAAGCCAGTCGCTCTTTCAGGCTCAATTCGGCCAGAACGAGCGGTTGAGGATTTTCCAGATGAAAGGCCGGCGGTTCGTATTCCTTTTTCAGCGGCAGGGTGGCGCAGGAATCGAGAAGAAAAATCAATCCGCTCAGCGCCAGCACGGCGATGATTTTTTTCTCCTTCATCTGGCTTCTCCTTTTTCGAGATAAGGCAGGTAGGGAACTACCCGGCTGCGCTCGGTGGCTATCTGATATTCCCAGCCTTCATCAGTTTCTGTCCTGGTGATGATGATTGCCTGACGCGCAAGCGACATGGCCAGTTCCGCCCTGGTCCGGGGTATGCGAATTTTGAAAGTTTCATAATTGCCGAACAGCAGGCGGCGCAGTCGTCCCTTGAGGCTTTCAATTCCTTCTCCGGTAACCGCCGACAGATAGATCGAAGAACTGCCTGATTCCTGGTTTAAAGCCAGAAGCTCTGCCTTTTCCTTTTCCGGCAACAGGTCGATTTTGTTAAATATCCTGACCACCGGAAGGTCTGAGATTTCGAGGTCCTCGAGAATCCCTTCGACGGCGGCCGCCTGCTCCAGCGCTTCGGTGGAAGTTATGTCGATGACATGCAGGAGGCAATCAGCCTCACGGATTTCTTCCAGGGTGGCGCGGAAGGCCGAGATCAATTCCACCGGCAGCTTTCTGATAAAACCGACGGTGTCGGATAGGAAAAAATACAGCCCGTCGGAAAAGGTTACCCGTCTGACCGTCGGGTCCAGTGTAGCAAACAAATGCGGAGAGGTGTAACGGGTTTCTCTGGTGAGGTAATTGAAAAGTGTAGATTTGCCGGCCGAAGTGTAGCCAACGAGCGAAACTGTCGGCACCGGCGATTTTCTCCGTCCTTCTCTCTGTCTGGCCCGTCTCTTTTGGAGGGCTTCTATTTCCTTTTTGATTCTGGTAATTCTTTCGGTGATACGGCGCCGGTCTTCTTCCAGTTTCTTTTCGCCAGGGCCACGGGTGCCGATGCCGCCGCCCAGTCTGGAGAGAGCCTGGCCGTGTCCCTTCAGCCTCGGCAGAAGATAGGTAAGCTGGGCCAGTTCCACCTGAAGTTTTCCTTCGTTGGTCCTGGCTCTCTGGGCGAAGATGTCGAGGATCAGCTGGGTGCGGTCGACCACCTTCACCCCGAGAGCTTCTTCCAGGTTTCTCTGCTGGGTCGGGGTCAGATTCGCGTCAAAAATAACCAGGTTGGCGCCGGTCTTTTTTAACAGATTAGCCAGCTCTTCAACCTTGCCCTCGCCTATGTAGTACCTTGGATTAATGCTGTTTCTTGTCTGGAAGACTTTCTCCACCACCGTTGCCCCGGCCGATACAGCCAGTCCGGTCAGTTCTGCCATCGATTCTTCGGCTTCTTCTCTGTCATTTCTGGTGATGGCCAGATTTACCAGTATGGCTTTCTCCATCGTCATCCTTTTAAGTTATTTTCGACAAAACGCCTGATGCCTTCGCGATCGCCGGCGTCAAACCAGTTTATGCCTGGAGATTTCTTGAACCAGGTCATCTGACGCTTCGCGAAGTGCCGGGTTTCCAGCTTGGTTTTCTCGATCGCCTGCTCCAGGGTTATTTCCCCTCGTAAATACTGCAGAACCTGTCTGTAACCGAGTCCCTTAAAAGGAGCGGCATTCTCCGGAACACCCCGCAGGAGCAGAGCTTTCGCCTCTTCCACGATTCCGGACGCGAACATGCGCTCGACCCGGGCTTCTATCCTTCTATAAAGCTCCTCCCTTTTTAATTTTAACCCAATCTGGACCGGATTCAAACCTCTTTCACGAAGAGGCGAGCTCGTTCGTTCAAATTGGCGGGATAGCGGTATGCCGGTCAGGAAAAAAACTTCAAGCGCCCTGATGATTCTCACACTATCGGTAGCGGAAATACGGCTGGCGTAATCAGGGTCAACCTGCTGCAGCCGGCGGTAGAGTTTATCAAGACCTTCCTTTTCGGCTTCCTGCCGCAACTTCTTTCTCAACTCCGGTTGGCGGCCGGGACCGGGGAAAAGACCTTCGACCAGAGCCCTGTGGTAAAGACCGGTTCCGCCGGCGACAATCGGCAGATTCCCACTTCTGATAATCTGTTCGGCAGTTTCCGCCGCCAGCCGGGCAAAGTCAGCCGCGGAGAATTGTTCGGTCGGCTCAATTATATCGATTAAATGATGGGGAACGGCCTGCCTGGCTTCCGGCCCGGGCTTGTCCGTGCCGATGTCGAATCCCCGATAAACCTGCATCGAATCGCAGCTTATGATTTCTCCACTGAATTCTTTCGCCAGCCAGAGAGCCACTTCGCTCTTGCCGACGGCTGTCGGCCCGACGATTATAAGAATTTTTCCTGTTTTAATGTCCAAGGCTCGCTCTGATGACCAGATAGATAAATATCAGGCTGAGGATGATCAGCAGCCCTAATAATTGTTTTTTCTTCAAATAATCTCTCCGGTTCTCGAAAGATATCTGGCCACGGTTTCCTCATGCTGGTTGCCGAGATTCTTTTTAACCAGCAGCAGCTCGGCCGCCAGTATTTCATCAAATCCGCGAAGAAGGTTTTTCCTGTCTTCCGGATTGAGTTCATTCAGGCTCATTTTCAACATGGCTCTGGGTTCGAGGCTGCCATCCGGCCGGAATTCAAGATTCCGGAAAATCGGGTCGAGATAATCCTGGATTTCCCGATAACACTTTTCTATCAGATTGAATCCGACCGGCCCCAGTTGTTTGGTCAGGTAGCGGCAGATGAAAGCGCTTTTTTCGTTAAAAGCCTGCAGACTCTTTTCCAGGTCAGGAAGAAAATTGCGGCCGTTGTTTTCCAGCGCTGCCGGGTTGAAATTGAAATCAACCAGTTTCAAACAGGCCAGCGCCAGCAGGGTCCTCCCGGTCTCAGTCGGTCCGAGCCATGATTTTTCCAGAAGCTGGTTGAAGGTTAAAGGCTTCTGAAGCTGATTCCAGAGATAAAGTTCGTGACTTTTCAAATCGAGCCGGCGGGCATAGGCTGGAACCTGCCGGGCGATGGTTTCTTTCTCCGCGGGAAGAAACCTCTTAAACTGGTCAAAACGGGTTGTCTGGCGGAAACCCTTCAGGATGAGGTCAGGGGTAAAAAGCCCCTTGATAAGAATTTCCTCCGCGGGAAATTCTTCTTCGATGAAGAGCAGCTTCGGTTGTGGCAGATTAAAGTATTCTATCAATCTTGACGAAAGAAATTCGCGGGTTAACTCGAGGGCTTCGGCCGGCTGAAGGAATTTTTGCTCTATGAGCAGGGCCACGATCGAAGGAATTCTTTCTGAACCCAGCAGATGATGGTTGAACTTCAGCGGCGGCTCGATCCTGCGGGTCTCCTGCAGCCAGTCGAGGAAATCTTTTTCCGGAAAATACTTTTTTACCGGAGTCAGCTCTCCTTTAACCAGACAGAATTGCCTTTCATAAGGGCCGGGGTTCAGCAGAAGACGCCCAGTTTTCTGGTTTTCCCACAGATGAAAAAGGTAAAAAGGAAGAGAATAAAGAGGGTCATTTTTCCCGTATGGTTCGGTCATAGCCTTAATTTATAGAGCGGCGGGAGAGTTGTCAACACTCCGGATTACTGATAGGGCCTCAGGCTGAACAACGTCAGAGCGATGTTCACCGCTGTGTTCAGCGCCCAGAACAGATAAGCAGTCACCAGAGATTTTTTCAGGTCAACCTTGAAGATGGCTGAGAGGGCATATCCGAGAACTCCAAACATCCAGAGCTGAAAGAAATCGATGTTGTTCAGTATTATGTAAGGTGCAGAGGTGAATTCGAGTTTCGGGAAAAACACGGCCAGGCCGGTGGAAATTTTATAGACAGACTGTTTGACAGAAACCAGGATGAACTTGAGAGCGTTTCCGGCGATGGCGTTAATAAAACTGGCGTGAAACAGGGCGCTGAGCAACTGCCGGTAATTCCCGAGGGTTGAGCCGGTTATAAGGCGGGCGATGATCAGCAGCAGAATTGCCTGAATAAAAACGGCAATCAGAGCCATTATCCCCACAGACAGGCCGCTGCGAATTTTCAGGGAGGCAGATGGCGCTTCCGCTTCTTTTTGAATTCTTTCCATGTATTTATTGAAGCCATCTTCCCCTATTCTCTGTCTGAGGAATTCCTTCATTTTGGGACTGTTGCTGGCGAGTTCAAACTGATCACGGGCTGAGAATGGGGCTACCAGAAATCCGTAAATCAGAGAAGCCACCAGGACGATGATCATCGCGTCGAGCCAGATCGGTTTTTCTGCCAGCCAGGAAAAGGTTTCCCGGGGAGTGACGAACACGCCGGTAATTCTTTGCCCTAAATTCATAGCCAGACTCCTTTCCTTTCTTCTTTTTCTATCATTCCGTCTCTTATGTAGATTATTCTCTGGGCGTGGTTGGCCACTTCACGGTCGTGAGTGACCATGATGATGGTATTTCCGTTTTCATGAATCTTATGAAAAAGCTTCAGTATTTCCTGACCGGTCCTGGAATCCAGGTTTCCGGTTGGTTCGTCGGCCAGGAGCAGGGAAGGTTCATTCACCAGCGCTCTGGCAATGGCCACCCTCTGTCTTTCGCCTCCGGAAAGCTCTGCCGGAAGATGGTGAAGACGGTGGCTCATTTCGACCAGTTCCAGGGCCCGTCTGACCCTGGCCTCCCGTTCTTCCTTCTTCGCTCCCGCGTATATCAGCGGCAGCTCGACATTCTTAAAGGCGCTGGCTCTGGCCAGCAGGTTAAAAACCTGAAAAACAAAGCCAATCTCTTTATTCCTGATGTAAGCCAGCTCATCCTCGCTGAGGGTGCTGACGAGTTTTCTATTCAGGTAATACTCGCCTGAGGTGGGAGTATCAAGGCAGCCCAGAATGTTCATCAGAGTTGATTTGCCCGAACCACTCGGACCCATAATGGCCACAAATTCGTTTCTCTTAATGGTCAGGCTGACTCCCCTGAGGGCTTCAACCTGCTGTTTGTCCAGTTGATAAATTTTCTTTATATCCTTTGCCAGTATAAGCTCGTCGTTTGAAGGTACAAGTGTCTCGCTCATGTTCGTTCCACTTTAAGAAGTGTTCCTTCCTTGAGGTCGCGCAAAGCCGAATAGGGGCCGGTCACGATTTCCTGTCCCTCCTCCAGTCCGGACAGAATTTCCACCATCATGCCGCCCATGATTCCCTTTTTCACCGGCTGAAATTTTGCCCTGTTGTTTACCACAACAAAAACTCCTTCTTCCTCTTTTGGTTTTTCTGTTGTGGTGGAGGCAGCTGCTTTATTGCTATCGTCGGTTTTTTCAGGCTGTCTTATGACCAGGGCAGCGATGGGAACGGCCAGGACATCTTTCTTCTCAGCCACGATGATATCAGCTGAAGCCGAAAGGCCGGGTTTCAGCTGGTGGTCGGTATCCTCCAGAGTAATCACCACTTTGAAGTTTCGCGATTCCCTGGAGCCGGCAGTGAGCTTTTCCAGGGCAGAGCTTCCTATTTCCGTTACCCGCCCCTGAAAGGTCTGCTCCGGGAAGGCGTCAACCCTTACCCGGGCCAGCTGGCCGGGGTTCACGTTAACCACGTCGGTTTCATCCACTTCAACCTCAACTTCCATGATCGAAAGGTCGGCGATGGTAAGAAGGACCGTTCCCGGGTTGTTCATCGTGCCCACTATGGCTACTTCGCCTTCTTCCACCCTCAGGCTGGTAACCATTCCGTCTATCGGCGAGTTGTAGGTGGTTTTTTTCAGGTCTTCCAGGTTGCTTTTCAGGTTGGCTTCTGCCTGTTTGATCTGATATCTCAGCGATTGAAGGGTGGCTGAAGAAACTTCATACTGAGCCCGGGCTGCTTCCAGCTGGTCGCGTGAGATCAATCCGCTGTCGAACAGCTGTTTCTGACGCTCGTAATAATTCCTGTCCCGACGGTATTGAGCTTCTGCCCGGATGAGTTCAGCCTTGTACTGATTGATGGCGGCCCTGATCCTGTCAACCTGCGCTTCATAGTAGGTGGGGTCAATCTGCAGCAGGAAATCTCCAGCTTTAACCATCTGCCCTTCTTTTACCCCGATTTTCACTATTCTTCCGGCCACCAGCGCGCTGATGTTTATGTTTTTCTTCGGTTTGATTTCGCCTGAGGCGGAAATGATGGAAGTGATATCCTGTTTCTTGACCTTCTCTACCGTGACTTTCACCGCTTTTTCTCTTGATGCCTGAAGGTTCAGCAGAATGATCAACCCTATGATCAGGATAATGCCAGCAAACAGCAGAATCCGTTTTTTCTTCTTTGAACTTTTCCTCTCAGTCATTTCGGGTTTCCTTAAAACGGTATTTTTGCTTTTATTATACTTTAATTTACGGAGTTTTGGGTTGAAAGTTTTATTTTATTGCCAGAAGTCAGCCCTGCTGGTAATATTTTTACCATGGAGAGTCTGGTGGAGTTCATATCGGTTGCCAGCGAAACGGCTAAAGAAGCCGGCCACTATCTGCTGCAAAACCTTAACCGGAAGAAAGACATAAGTTATAAGGGTCAGATTGACCTGGTGACGAATTTCGACCGGCGTTCGGAAGAGATAATCTATGAACGTTTGCGAAAGGCGTTTCCCGGTCACAGCTTTCTGGCTGAGGAAGAAATCCGCCAGGAGAGAGCTTCCGATTATTGCTGGCTGGTCGACCCGCTGGATGGTACCACCAACTATGCCCACGGCCTGCCCGTTTTCTGTGTGTCTATCGCTCTTGTTTACAGAGGTGAGATAATAGCCGGCGTGGTTTACGATCCCTGCCGGGATGAGCTCTTCACTGCCGGGCTTGGTCAGGGAGCTTATCTCAACGGAAGCCAGGTCAGAGTCTCGACCACTTCAGAGCTCGACAGGAGTCTGCTGGCGACCGGCTTTCCTTATGACGTTCGCACCAGCCCGGACAATAATCTGAATTATTTTTCCAGGTTTGCGGTGAAAGCTCAGGCGGTCAGGCGTCTGGGTTCGGCTGCTCTCGACCTCTGTTACGTGGCCTGCGGGCGGTTTGACGGCTACTGGGAAATGAAATTGAAGCCCTGGGACCTGGCTGCCGGAGCGCTGCTGGTGAAGGAAGCCGGAGGCCGGGTAACCGATTTCCAGGGTAATACCTTTGTGTTTTCCTGTCCGAACATAGTTGCCAGCAACGGTTTGATTCATAATTCAATGCTGGAAATCATCGCCTCAGAATCGGTAAAATAAATGCCGGGGAAGGAAAGAATGAAAGCGGTCGGGCGTGTTTTTATTTTTATTTTCTTGCTTGGTGCGGCTCAAATATCTGGTTTTCCTGTCTTGAGTGAGAGCGGGCAGGAAGAGTTGACTCCTGTTAAACTGGTTGAGGTTAAAGCTGAGCTCGGCTGGGTGGATACCGGTATTGAGGTTAAAGAGGGGGAAAAGCTGGTATTCAGAGCCAGCGGCACCATTTCCCTGCAGCGGGGCAACCCGATTGCTGCCTGCGGTCCTGAGGGTTTAGACCTGCAGTCTCCCCAGCAGCCGCTTCCTGACCGGAACCTGGGCGCGCTTGTGGGGAAGGTGGTCAAAGTTATCAGCGTAACCCGGGATGAGGAAACCGGCGAAGAAAGGCGGGAGGAAGTCTCGACGGTGTTCTATATTGGAGCCGGCACTGAGGTGGAGATAACGCTCGAAGGAAAGCTCTATCTCGGAGTTAATGACAACGTTTATGCCGATAATGACGGTCAGTTCACGGTTGGCATTTTTAAGAAAAAATCAGATTAAAGAAACTTATCTGTCTGCTCTTGTCCTCTGAGGAAGGACTTCAGGAAGCGGCCTCCCGGCGGCTGAGAAACCTCTCTAAGAACTGAGTATTGTAATTTCCCTTGACAAAATCATCGCTCGAAAGGATCTGCAACAGCAGGGGGATGTTGGTTTTTACTCCGACGATGGTGGTTGTCTCGAGCGCCGCCTTCATTTTAGCAATGGCCAGCTGTCTGGATGGAGCGTAGGCGATGATCTTGGCTAACAGGGAATCATAATAGGGTGGAATTTCCCAGCCAGCATAGGCGGCTGAGTCTACCCTGATACCCTCGCCACCGGGGAAAACCAGAAAATCGATTTTCCCGGGTGAGGGAATAAAAGTTTCCGGGTCTTCAGCGTTAATCCGGCATTCGATGGCGTGGCCACGCATCTCAAGCTCGATCGGGAAATTTAATTTTTCGCCCGCGGCCACCCGGATCTGGGCCTTGATCAGGTTGATTCCGTAAACCATCTCAGTGATCGGGTGTTCAACCTGAACCCTGGTGTTGGCTTCCATGAAATAGAATCTTTTCTTATCGTCGACGAGAAATTCGAAGGTCCCGAGACTGCGGTAGCCAATTTCTTCGGCCGCCTTCTTGGTTTCCTTCATCATCTTGTACCGGGTTCGCTCATCTATGAAAGGCGAGGGGGTTTCTTCGATTATTTTCTGGTATTTTCTCTGGACGCTGCATTCCCTTTCCCCGAAAACGGTTACGTTTCCTTTACTGTCTCCTATGACCTGAATTTCGATATGTCTGGCGCCGGTGATGTATTTTTCCAGGTAGAGCGATGGATCACCGAAAGCCGCTTTCGCCTCGTTCTGGGCCATCGGGAACTGCTCTTCGAGCTGGGCGGCATTGTAACAGATTCTCATTCCCTTGCCGCCACCGCCGGCTGCGGCCTTGATGATTACCGGATAACCTATTTTCTGGGCAATCTTTCTGGCTTCAGTCACATCCTGGAGGATGACGTCACTGCCGGGGATGACGGGCAGGCCGGCCTTTTTCATCGCCTGGCGGGCCTTGCTCTTGTCGCCCATCAGCCTGATGATTTCAGGCGGCGGTCCGATAAAAACCAGCCCGGAGTTCTGACATATTTCGGCAAATTTAGCGTTCTCGGCCAGGAAGCCGTATCCGGGATGGATGGCTTCAGCCCCGGTGATTTCGGCAGCGCTGAGGATGTTGGGGATGTTCAGGTAGCTCTCAGAAGCTCTGGCTGGTCCGATGCAGATCCTTTCATCAGCTAACATCGCATGGAGCGAGTTTCGATCAGCTTCGGAGTAAACGGCTACAGTCTTTATGCCCAGTTCCTTGCAGGACCTGATGATCCTCAGAGCTATTTCACCGCGGTTGGCAATGAGTATTTTCGAAAACATGTTCCTCAGGAACTGACCTTGATGGCAAATAGTTTCTGCCCGTATTCAACCGGTTTTCCGTTTTCCGCCAGAATGTCCACGACAATCCCGTTGACGTCGCTCTCAATCTCGTTCATCAGCTTCATCGCCTCGATGATACACAGGGTCTGACCCTTTTTTACCGTGTCTCCGATGTCAACGAACGGCGGCGAGGTGGGAGAAGGAGCCCGATAGAAAGTGCCGACCATCGGTGAGGTTATGTAATGGATGTTTTTATCTTCCGCAGGCTTTATCTGTGGAGCTTCTGAGCCGGAAGCTGGGGCTATCTTGGTTGCTTCAGTGCCAGCGGGGGTGATTACCAGCGGAGCTGGAGATACCGGGGCAGTCTGATTCCTGCTGATTTTGATCTTGAAACCTTCAACCTCGAGCTCGAACAGGTAGAGGTTTTTTTCTTCCAGCAGGGCTATCAACCGGCGCAATTCTTCAAAATCAATTTTAGAGGCGGGGAAGGCGGTTTCGCCGGCCTCTACTCTTTTACCGTTCTTCTGAGTCATCATGCACCTTCCTTAAAATTAGCTAAAATTTACCTGTAATCGGCCTGAAAGTCAAGTTTGAACCTTCCCGGAGTCAGCCCCATCCGCATGCACTGCACTGTTGACCCTGGGAACACGCTGGCGTAAGATTTAAGGCAGTCAGGTGAGTCCGATGTTTGAACAGCTTACCGAAAGGATCCAGAGAACCCTCAAATACATAAAGGGCGAGGGCAAGATTACAGAAAAAAATATCGCGGAAGCCCTGAAAATGCTCCGACTGGCCTTTCTGGAGGCCGACGTCAATTACCGGGTGGTCAAGGAGTTTGAAGCCCGGGTGAAGGCCAGGGCCTTGAACCAGGAAGTCCTCCTTAGCCTGACCCCGGCCCAGCATTTCATAAAGATTGTCAGGGACGAGCTAACCGAGATCCTCGGACAGGAGGCCAGGCCGCTCAATTTTAAGAGTCAGCCGCCATCAATTTTTATGCTCGTCGGTCTTCAGGGAAGCGGGAAGACCACCACCGCCGGGAAACTCGCCCGGTATGTCAGAACGCTCGGTCGGAATCCCCTGCTGGTTTCTTTCGACCTGAAAAGACTGGCCGCCCAGGACCAGCTGAGGATAATCGCCAGGTCTCTGGAATTGCCCTTTTACGAGATGACTGTTGAGAAGATGAAAGACCCCGCCGGAGTGCTGAAAGAGCTCTTAACTTACACCCGAAACCGCGGCTATGACCCACTGATCGTCGACACCGCCGGCCGCCTGCACGTGGACGAGGAACTTATGGAAGAATTGAAGCTCGTGCGGGAAATCCTGCAGCCGGATGAAGTTATATATGTGGGGGATGCCATGACCGGCCAGGACGCTGTCCGCAGCGCCCGGGTTTTTGAGGAAAAAATCGGGCTGACCTCGATCATCCTGACCAAGCTCGATGGAGATGCTCGTGGAGGAGCTGCGCTGTCTATCGTCTACGTCACCGGGAAGCCCGTAAAGTTCATCGGCGTCGGTGAGAAATTCGACCGGCTGGAAGTGTTTCATCCGGAGAGGATGGCTTCCCGGATTCTCGGTATGGGCGACATCCTGAGCCTGATCGAGAAAGCGGAGAAGGAAGCTGACCTCAAAGAAGCTGAGGAATTAGCCAGGAAAATCAAAAAACATCAATTTACCCTGGAAGATTTTCGCAAACAGCTCCAGCAGCTGAAAAAGATGGGCAGTCTTTCGGGCCTGCTTGATTTTCTGCCGAAGATGGGTCCTTTCAAGAAAATCGGCCAGCTCGAGGTTGACGATAAGAAACTCCTGCATTACGAAGCGATCATAAATTCGATGACGCCACAGGAAAGAGAAAATCCGCGGATCATCAACGGAAGCAGAAGGGCCAGGATCGCCCGGGGGAGCGGCCGTCCGGTTCAGGAAGTCAACCAGCTGCTGAAGCAGTTTTTTGAGATGGAAAAGATGCTGAAGAAAAGCGATTTCCAGAAGCTGCTGAAAAATATTTAAGTCCGCGAATTTCGGGCGCCATCAAACGCCGGCTCAATCAGAGGCGCACATAACCCAGTAAATAGAGGATGCCCATTATCACCGGCTGATGCAGCAGGTAGATATAGAGGGAATTTCTGCCGCACCAGTTGACAAAAGTTGGTCGAAGGGTTGAGGGGAGAAGGCTCTTTTTGCTTCTGTACAGCCAGCCTCCGACGGCCGCGCCGACCAGGAAAATGCCTGTCCAGGGGATAAGGGGAAAATAATCAAAAGAGGCAAAATCCGGACGATGCAGTCCGAGCGGAAGTAACCAGTTTGTTCTGAAGGCGGAAATTTTTTGAAGCGACGGGAGAAAAGCGTTCAGGAAAACTATGACTATTCCCCAGACGAAGCAGGTCAGCGGACGGGAGTTCTTGAAGAATAATCCGTAAATCAATACAGAAAAAGCCAGGCAATGAATTATTCCAAAGATTATGGCTGATTCCGGGTCGAAAAGATAGGTGGCCGCAGTGATGAGCAGGGCCACCGCCAGATATTTCAGCATACGCCGGAAATTATTGCGGCTGAAGTTCGAGCTGATTCCGGAGATAAGCACAAAGAGCCCGGCAAAGAGATGCTGGGCAATCAGCCAGCCGGGTGTGGTCAGGTCGGTTGAAAATATGAGGAATTTTTCAACGCCGGCAAAATCACCCAGGTCGTAGAGCAAATGATAGCCGACCATCAGGATGATGGCCAGACCGCGAAGAAAATCTATTTCCCAGATTCTGGTAGAAGTTTCTTCTTTCACGCGGTTGAGTATATTATGCCCGGCTGATGACAGTCAAGAAACTGGACACCCGGGCCTGCTTGATGCGACATTTTTTGGAGAGCAAGCAGATACAGCACTGTCCTCATCGAGAGCCGCAACTAAAAACCCGTACATTTGCCTGATTTTAATTTTTTGCTTCCGGGCGACAGAGCTCAGGTTGATGTAAGATTTCTCCTTGATTTTGCCATTTGTTCCTGGAATGCTGGTATGAAGTTGAATCTGGATGCGTTTAAAATTCAAAGAAAAGTTCAGCGATTAAAAATTTTGATATGCACAACGCTGGTGGAATATA
Source organism: Candidatus Saccharicenans sp. (assembly GCA_030018265.1). Lineage (GTDB taxonomy): Bacteria > Acidobacteriota > Aminicenantia > Aminicenantales > Saccharicenantaceae > Saccharicenans. The sequence continues at coordinate 8,696 of JASEFX010000016.1, read as the reverse complement.
ATCAAAAGGAAAGTATTGAGATTGGGTTTCCCGGACAGGGGTAAACCGGGTGAGGAGCCTGTTAGCAACTAAGAAAAAAGGAAATCTAAGGGGAGGCATAAAATCATGAAGAATAGTTTTTTATCAAATTCAGCTGTTGTTTCTTTTCAAAATAACCGCAGCCTTGCCGGTATTCAAGAGGAGAAATTCGGCTCCAGATTCGACTGCTGGCTGAGGAAGAGAAGAAAAAGGATCGATGCCAGAAAAGCTTTTTCTGCCCTGTTCCTCTTGGTCCTGCTTCTGTTTGTTAATCTTTCTATTTTTGCAGCGAATCTGCCGTCAGCTCGCCCGGCGGAAGTGGGCCTTTCCGCCAGCCGGCTTGAGCGTCTCGGCCAGGTGCTTCAGGAATACTGCCACGGAAAAGGGGCGCCCGGTATGGTGGTGTTGATAGCCCGGAACGGCAGGGTAGCCTATCATCGGGCTTTCGGCCGGTTCAGGCTCGATCAAGCGGATCCTATGCCCGTCGGAGCGATTTTCCGCATCGCCTCTCAGACGAAAGCGATAACCTCGGTGGCGGTGATGATGCTGATGGAGGAAGGCAAGCTGCTGCTCGACGACCCGGTCTCAAAATACATACCCGAATTCAAGGAGACAAAGGTGGCGGTCAGAGCCGAAGGGAAGGATGTCCGCGGATACAGCCTGGTTCCGGTCAGGAGACAGATCACCATTCGTGATCTGCTGACCCATACGGCCGGAATTTCCTACGGAGACGGGCCTGCCCGGGAAGAATATCTGAAGGCTGGAATTCATGGCTGGTTCCTCACCGATAAAGATTTGACCATCGGCGAGCTGGTAAAAAAACTCGCCTCTCTTCCGTTTGATGCTCAGCCGGGTGAGAAATTCGTCTATGGATATAATACCGATATCCTGGGTTACCTGGTGGAGGTAGTTTCCGGAATGAGCCTGGCAGAGTTTTTTGAAAAGAAGATAACCGGACCTCTCGGGATGAACGACACGCATTTCTTCCTTCCTGAGAGCAAGGCCTCACGGCTGACGCCGGCTTACGGAGCGGACGAAGACGGCCAGCTGAAGATGGTTGATGACCCGATAAAAAGTCCCTACGTTTACGGACCGCGAAAATGCTATTCTGGAGGAGCCGGGCTGGTGAGCACGGCGGAAGATTACGCACGTTTCCTTCTGATGCTCCAGAATGGCGGCGAACTCGGCGGCGTGCGGATTCTCAGCCCTAAGTCGGTCGAGCTGATGGTGGCTGACCATGCGGGGCAGCTCTATTCAGGCGGAAGGGTCGGGTTCGGACTTGGTTTTTCCATAGTGAAAAATCTCGGCGAATCCGGTATCCCCGGCAGCGTCGGCAGTTATGGCTGGGGCGGCGCTTATTATACGAGTTACTGGGTTGACCCGGTGGAAAAGCTCGTGGCAGTGTTCATGATTCAGTTGCTGCCGGTTCCGCCGTCTATGAGCGACCTTCAGAACAAGTTCCGGACGATGGTCTATCAGTCGATAGAAAAGTCTTATTCTCGTTAAGCATAGCGCGGCGAAACCGGCGGGCAGAATTGAGATAAAATATTCGCCATTTTTTATCGATTATCAAAAGAAAACAGAGCAGCCGGAGTTGCAGCGGGAAGTCGTTTGAGGCGTGTGGTGGAAAGCGATGGAAGTGTTGAAATACCGGAACCCGGATACCTGATGAGGCTGCAGGGTTCTTTAATTTTCATGGAGAATGAGTTAAACTTGTCTGCTAATATTGAAGCTTAGGACTCGATCGCCCGCGATCGAATCGAGCCCGATTTCTTTTTGTAAAAGCCTGCGCGAGCGATGGCCGGAAAGAAAAATAATATTCTTAAATCAGGCCGGAGAGTGGAATAATGATAGGCAAGGTTGACCCGGAAAAGGGTTTCTGGACGAAAGTAAGAGAAGAATTTCTTCTGGACCCGGAGAAGTCTTTTTTCAACAGCGGGACGCTCGGGACTATGCCGCGAAGAGTTTTTGAGCGGGTGGTGAACCATCTGCGGCAGACCGCCGAAAAAATCGCCGAATGGGATTACTACGGAGCCGACTGGATCTCCGGCTATCAGCCCTTTGACGAAATAAGGGAAAAAATCGCCCGTCTGTTTAACTGCGATACAAAGGAAGTAGCCCTTACGGAAAACGCCACTGCTGGCATCAATTATATAGCCTGCGGTCTTGACCTGAAACCTGGCGACGAGGTTCTCGGAACCGACCAGGAACATCCCGGAGGTGAATCTGCCTGGAAGCTCAAGGCGAAGCGATGCGGCGTGGTTTACCGCCAGCTTCCCGTGGGAAAACCGATAAAATCTCCGGAAGAAGTGATTGAGACTTTCGTCCGGGCAATCGGACTGAACACCAGGGTGCTGGCCATACCGCATATCATCACCGGAAGCGGCGCGGTCCTTCCGGTCAGAGAGCTTTGCGCCGAAGCCAGAAAGCGCGGAGTTTTTACGGTGATAGACGGAGCTCAGAGTCCGGGTCACATCAGGGTTGATTTAAGAGAAATTGGTTGCGACGCTTATTGCGGCAGTTTTCACAAATGGCTCTGCGCTCCCGCGGGAACGGGGTTTCTTTTTCTGAGAAAGGAAAGAGCCAGGGAAATCTGGACCACTCTGGCCAGCACCCAGTGGGACAATCAGGAAGACCATGGATTCCGCCTGAGCCAGAGAGGAACGGGTAATCTATCTTTGCTTTTCGGTCTGGATGAAGCGCTCGATTTTCATTTTGAACTCGGGCCGGATCGCGTTTACTCGAGGATAAAACAGCTTGGTGATTACCTCCGGGCTCGTTTGCTGGAAGTTCCCGGAATAAAAATCTTCAGTCCGCTCGACCCTTCGATGTGCGCCGGAATAACCGTTTATACCATCGAAGGACTGACCGGAAATTGCCTTCAGGATGAACTCTGGAAGCGGGGCCGGCTCAGGGTGCGCTCGATGGGCGAAGTTTACGGCGTCCGGCAGTCGACTCACATTTATAATTCTTTTGAGGAAATAGACCGGACGGTTGAGATACTCAAAGAGCTGGCGGCGGGGAGATAAACTCAGAAAATCACAAACACCAGCAGGTCCGCCACCAGCGCCGGTTTTGGAGTGCCCTCGATCTCCAGAGTGTTTTCAATCCTTACCAGCCAGCGGCGGAAACCTCTTCTTCTTATTTCCCGGAGCACGGCGCGGTTGCGGATGCGGTCGCCCGGTTTGACCGGCTGGATGAACCTGATCCGGTCGAGGCCGTAATTGAAGACCATCTTAACTTTTATCCGGGCCAGCGGAGACTGAGAAAGAAAGTAAGGCAAAAGCGAGAGCAGCAGAAAACCGTGAGCGATGGTGCTTCTCAAAGGGCTCCTGGCGGCTCTTTCCACATCCACATGAATCCACTGACGGTCTTCAGTGCAGTCGGCAAAGGCGTTTATCCTCTCCTGAGTCATAGTCAGCCAGTCGGAAACGCAGAATTCCTGGCCAAGCATTTTTTTAAGATGCCGTGGTTTTACGGTTTTTTCCTCCGCGCTCGAAATGTTGTTTGAGGTTGATTCTTTTGTTTCCTCTGCCATCTGATACCTCCGTTTTCAGTATTTAGGCCGGCGTTATCCTGCTTCAGGCTGGCCATAAACTGGCTGAAGCCGACACCGGGTGGAGCATCCTTCCTGAAAAATCTCCCGGCTTTATATAAAAATATTAGTTTTTCGCTCACAATTCAACCGTTTTGATTTTTGGGAATATATGAATGAACTTTCATATATTTTGGCGGAAGCCAGGGGAGAAACTGATTCGGAGTCGTTTTCCCGGTCTATCTTTGCCTGGGGAAGAACCCGGGATCCGGGATAAAGGCTCTCTACGGCGCCGGTAACGCATTGAACAAAAAAACTTTTTGATCAACTGTGACCGAATAGCTGAGAATAAGGCAGAGCTGCGCGGAGAAATCGCATGCTATAATCCTTCAGCGATTAGCGTCTCAATCTCCTTTATCCTTTCAGCCAGCCGCTTCTCGCTGACCGGGAAGGCGGTTTTTATTTCGGGGGCAAAAAGGGAAATTTTGAATTCCTCAATCAGCCAGCGCAGTTCCAGCAGGAGTTTTTCTTTCTCCGCAGACGGTTTTCTCCTGGCCTGACCGGCCAGTCGCTCATAGTCCAGGAGGAAAGGTTCAAGGCGGGAGGCTTTCTGACGGTCCTTCTCCGCGGAAAGCCGGGCTCTCTCCGCCCTGATTCCGAGGGCTTCCACCATCCGCGGCAGACGGAGAAGAAAATCCAGAGGATAGATAAGCAAAAACTCTGCCGGCACCAGCTGTTCCAGTTCCTGTTTCAGTATCTGGGGCAGGGTGGAAATAACGCCGATTTTTTTTCTGGCCTCTTCCATTTCCTGAATCAGATTTCTGGTTTTGCCGTATTCCTGAAGGATTTCCAGAACCGCGATGAAAAGACGATGTCCGGTTTCGAACAGTTCTTTAAGCGCACGGTTTCTGACGAACTCCTGCAGCTCATCCCGGCGTCTGAAGTTTTTTCCAAATACTTCGGTTTTGATTTTCTGCAGCAGACGATTTCGCAGAGCTGCCTCGCCGCCAAAATAGAGCATAAGTGGATGGAGCTCTTCCGGAAAGACATAGCTCCTCAGTATAAAATTCAGGTCTTTTTGAAACTTCCGGCTCAGGAGTTCAGCCACTGCCTGAAGATGGGCTTTTCTGGCCTCTTCGCGGTTCTGGAAAAGTTTCACCCGAAACTTTTCTCCCGCCGGTTGAAGCGCTGGATATCCCCTGAGAAAATCGTCAATGACCACCTCTTCGGGAATTTCAGGGAGAGTTTCGTCCCAGTCGCTCAGGTCTTCTTTTTCCCATTTCGCCCGGGCCTCTCTCCATCCGGGTGATTCCTCGCTTTCCGGCGGGGCAGAACGAGAGTTCAGCATTTTTTTGAGAAAGGCCAGGTCCCGGCTGGCGAGAATTTCTTCTCCAGCTTCGTTGACCACCGCTATCCTGGTTTTAAGGTAACGGGGAATGTCCAGTTTTTCCCAGACCTGGCGGGGCAGGTCAATTCCGTAGAGTTCTTTGATGACCGCTCCCAGGGCCTCGAAGAAGGAAACAGGAGCGGGTTTAAGTCGCAAGGCGATTTCCCGGGCTTTCTCGGCTGCCGGAAGCAGAAGCCGGCGGTATTCCTTCGGCAGGGCTTTCAGGCAGGCTTCCACTTTTTCTGCCAGCATCCCCGGCACAGGCCAGCTCAGAAGAAACTCCGGAATCCGGTCGAGGAGCGCCCGTGTGGTGATGATGGTTACGCCGTCATCTTCCTCACCTGGCGCAAAACGGTATTTCAGCCCGTAACTCTGACCGAGAATTTTGATGGTGTCGGGGTATTTTTCCACCAGCTCCTTTTCCGGATGCCACAGGTAGAGGTCTTCTTCCTTAAGCCTTAGAAAATCGTCTCCGCCGGCGTTTCTGATTCTCTGCTCCAGACTTTCCAGGCTGTAGACCCCCTGAAGACGTCCGGAATAGAAGTCAAAAAGATAATGTTCGGGAATGAGAATGTTCCGGCGGCGGAGTTTTTCTTCGAGCAACCTGACGCGGCTGACCAGTTCGCGGTTATGTTCGAGGAAAGGCAGCGGTCGTTTAACCTGAAATCTCACCAGAGCTTCTTCCACAAAGATTTCATGCGCGGTTTGCGGATCCTGACGACCGAAAGGAACATCCCGGTCAGAGATGAGATTAAGGTTGAATATGGTGACTCTTTCCTTCGCCCGCACCTGTTCGCGCTCTCTGTCCCAGTAAGGTTCCTCGTAGGAATAGCGGCAGAGATGCGGCGCGATTTCTTCCACCCAGGCGGGGGAGATGCGGGCGACAGTGCGCAGGTAAAGCTGGTTCGTTTTTACCAGTTCGGCTGCCACCACCCAGGAAGACGGGTTTTTGAACAGCGCCGAGCCGGGCCAGAGCCGTGCCTCCTGTCCGCGGGCAGTCTCATAAACATTTTTCTCTTTATGGGCAGCTATGTGGGAAATAAAACCGCTGAGGATTGATTTGTGAATGGCGGCATAACGGTCGGATTCTCCTGCTCTGGAGCGGGATGAGGTCAGGCGAATCTTTTCCTCTTCTAAGATTTCCAGAATCTGTTCGTGGACAAAAATCCATTCGCGCAGCCTTATGAAAGAAAGGAAGTATTCGCGGGCGAATTTTTTCAGGGCCTGAGCCGGGGCGGCTTCGTTCCTGGTGATTGATTGAATTGCCTGCCACAGGTTATAGAGTGTAAGAAAATCGGATTCAGGATGCTGAAAGACTGACTGCACCCGGTCGGCATCGGCGGCTTTTTCCAGAGGACGCAGGCGCGGGTCCTGAATGCTCAGGGCGGCCGCTACCACCGCCACCTCCGGCAGACATCCCCGGCTGGCCGCTTCGAGCAGCATGCGGGAAAGGTGCGGGTCGAGCGGCAGTCGAGCCATCCTTCGTCCAAGCTCGGTCAGTTCATAACCGGAATCGGTTTTTTCCACCGCGCCGAGTTCGAGCAGCGTGCGGTAGCCGTCGCGAACAGCCCTGGCAGACGGCGGGTCAAGGAAGGGAAATTTCAGCGGGTCACCCAGCTCTAAGTTCAACATCCTGAGGATGACTTCGGCCAGGTTGCTCCGCAGGATTTCCGGCGGGGTGTGTTCCGGGCGCGCGAGAAAATCCTCTTCGGAATAGAGGCGGAGACAGAGCCCGGCGCTCACCCGGCCGCATCTGCCTTTTCTCTGCTCGGCGCTCGCTCTGGAAATCGGCAGGATCGGCAGGCTGTGAATTCCTGAAGAGCTCTGGTACTGGGAGATGCGAGCAAGTCCGGTGTCAACCACATAACGAATCCCCGGGATGGTCAGCGAAGTTTCCGCCACGTTCGTGGCCACGACGATTTTTCCCTGCTTCAGATGATAAATCTGCTTCTGCTGGTGGGAAGGCATCCGGGCGTAGAGGGGCAGAACCACCGAATCAGGATAATGTTTGCCCTGAAGCCGCTGGCAGGTCTCCAGGATGTCCTGCTCGGTTGGCATGAACACCAGAATGTCGCCGGGCGGTTTTTCCTTTTTTAAGAAATCGACCGCTTCGACCGCCAGGTCGACGTAATCGGGTTCTTCTTTTCTCTGGTTGCGGTTTCCCGGCTGGAAATACATCACCTCGACCGGATACAGGCGGCCGCTGACCTTGAAAAGCGGCGGATGGTTGAAAGCTTTCAGGAACTTTTCCACTTCGAGGGTGGCCGAGGTGATGATCAGGTGAAGCTCCGGTCTCTTTTCCAGCAGCCGGCGGCAGAGTCCGATGAGAAAATCTATGTTCAGGCTGCGTTCGTGAGCTTCATCGATGATGATCGTGTCGTACTCGGTAAGCAGACGGTCGCCCTGGGTCTCCGCCAGGAGCATGCCGTCGGTGAGGATTTTGACGTAAGCCTCGGGAGAGGTACGGTCCTGAAAGCGGATTTTGTAGCCGACAACTTTCCCGAGCGGCTGGCCCAGCTCTTCAGAAATGCGCTGGGCGATGGTCATCGCGGCTAAACGGCGCGGCTGGGTGCAGGCAATTTTTCCGGCCAGACCGCGTCCGGCTTCGAGGCACATTTTTGGAAGCTGGGTGCTTTTGCCGCAGCCGGTCTCTCCGGAAACCACGACCACCCGGTTTTCTTTGATCGCCCGGACAATTTCCTGCCGGTAGCGGTTTATGGGCAGTTCGTGGGGATACGACAGGCGGGGCTTTTTTCTGTTCCGGGCTCTTTTCTGTTCGACCGATTTTTCCAGGCGCTCTTTCATCCTGCGCAGCAGCTCGCAGGCTTTTGTCGGGTTCGCCCGGGGGAGACGGCCGGTCAGCAGTTCCACCAGCTTTTTCTGAACCTCATAGGAATCGCGGAGCATTGCTTCAGGCAGAAGGCGAGAGATTTCTTCACGCAGGCGAAGAAATTCGGCTCTGCTGGCTTCGGCCGATTTATGGCGCGTTCCTTCCTGCCAAGCACCCATTTTTAAGCCTTTCCGCACTCAAATTTTAGCCTATTTTTTTATCAACCGATATAAAAATCAAAGATAAAGTCCTGATGGCCCGAAAGAGAGAGAATCAGGCAGCACAGGAGAAGATACCTTTTAATAATTTTTATTATTTCATAAAAAAGAACCAGGTCGTGGTTGAACTGAGGATGCCTGTCTATTTGATTTTTAGAGTGAAAGAAGGCCTGAAGGTGGCGAAGAGCATGAAACTTAATAATTTCTGCCGGGTAACAGACTGATATTCGGGGTGACATCGGGATTAAAGGATTGGCTACTGGCAGCAGAAAACCCGGCGCTAAAAAAAATTCCAGGTGCTTGAAAATCCCTCCTCAACTTCTTTTACTGAAGGATAAGAAACAGTTATTTTACCTTCAGCTTGCCTGGCAGGTTCGAAAACCTGTTACAGCTTACAGCGCACAGAAAAAGTTTATCTCAGTAAATCGTCCGGGCGCAGGATATATCCACATCCCGGGTGAGTTCGGTTTCGCAATAATCCGCGTAGGGGTACATTAAGGAATTGGTGCAGTCGTTGTGGTCCAGGCCGATGGCGTGGCCGAATTCATGGGCGGCGATGATGCTCAGGTAAAATCCGCCGTTGCAGGCGCTGGTGCAGGCATTGTCAAAGCTGAAATACTTCCAGCCGTCATAGAACATCATGTCGAATTCGATGATGATCCCGGTCGTACGGTTATACCAGGTATAAGTTACGGCGATGGTGCTTCC
>JASEFX010000015.1 GCA_030018265.1 Candidatus Saccharicenans sp. | reverse complement strand
AGAGTGATCGAATTCAGCGCTGACTCAACACCCTGTCTTCATAATCCTTGATTTCGGCCAGCCACAGATTTTCCGGTGGGGTGTTGTGGTTCAGACAGTAGAAATCCCAGACGGCTCCGAGCGGAAGGTCTCTGGACAGCTGCCTCCAGGAGAGCTTCGTCAGGCTGTCTCCGGCCAGCTCAGCCTGCTTGATGGCTTCCCATGGCAGGAGCAACGCCCGCAGCAGGCTACGGAGGACTGACCTGGCACCGAGTACCCAGGCTCCTACCCGGTTCATCGAGGCATCAAAATAATCGAGCGCCAGATGGATTTTTTCCGGGCAGGGTGAGTTGACAATCTCTTCAGCCAGGGTGTCAAGATCATCGTTTGAGATCACCACGTGGTCGCTGTCCCAGTGTATGCCCCGGCTGATGTGGAGCAGAATTTCCTGACCCACCTGAAGAATGGCCGAGAGCTTATCGGCCACCGATTCGGTCGGGTGGAAATGTCCCAGGTCCAGACAGACCATTTTTCCCTTTTTCAGCGCATAAGCCAGGTAGAATTCGTGAGAACCGACGACGAAGGCTTCGCTTCCGATTCCGAACAGTTTGCTTTCGAGAGAATCTTTGAGCAGGTTGCTGGAAAATTCCTGCTCAAATATTTCTTCGAGAGATAGATACAGATATTCCCGGTAGAGCCAGCGGTCCGACGGTATGTCCTTGAGGCCATCGGGAATCCACAGGTTGTGTATTGAATACGACTTTAATTCCCGGCCGAAATAAGCGGCAATCCGGCGACAGCATTTTACGTGTTCTACCCAGAACTTCCTGATTTCTTTGCGCGGGTTGCTCAGAGTCAAACCTGAAGCCGCCCGTGGATGTCCGAAGCAGGTGGCGTTGAAATCAAGTTTGAGGTTGAGACTCCGGGCCCACTCCAGCCAGCCCCGGAAATGGGCGGGTTCATATTCGTTCCTCTCGACCGGCCGGTCGAATTCCCCGTAGATCGAATGGAGATTTACCCGGTGCCGGCCGGGGATGAGGGAAAGGGCTTTTTCCAGGTCCTGCCTGAGTTCGGCGGCATTTCTGGCTCTCCCCGGATAATTTCCGGTAACCTGCAAACCTGACCCCCCGAATGAGATCTCCTGCCATTCAAAACCCTGAACGTCGTCTCCCTGCCAGCAGTGGATGCTCAGCTGAAATTTCTCGAGTTCAGAGAGCGCTTTTTCGGTGTCTATTCCGAATTCTCCGTAAATTTCCCTCGCCTGCCGGTAACGTCGATCGACGAGCGTGAGTTCCATTATCAACCTCCCTTTTTACTTCTTTTATTATTTTTCAGAATTGAGTGTCAAGTCTGAAACCGGAGCCGGTGGTTCAGCCGAGGCCGGTCTTTTCCAGGTAATCCTGGTACCTTTCTGACCACAATTCTGGATTCTTCGGGATGAATTCTTTGATTTCGAAAGATTCTCTGACCACTTCCCTTAATTCATGGCGATCCCTGATCGCTCCGGCGGCCATCGCCTGAACAAGGATATTTCCGGCGGAGGTGGCCTCATCAGGTCCGGCCAGCACTCTGAGTCCGGTGGCTTCAGCCGTAAATTGATTCAACAGATGATTCCTGGAGCCACCCCCGATCAGGTGGATCGTCCGGAATTTTTTCCCTGTCAGGCGGCTGAGCTCTTCCACCACCCGCCGGTACTTGAAGGCCAGGCTTTCGAGGATAGCCCTGACGGTGGTGGCCATATCTTCGGTCTCTTTCTGGCCGGTTTTCCGGGCATAGTCGTTTATGGCCACGACCATGTTTTCCGGATGGAGAAAATCGGGCGCGTCCGGATCCAGGAAAAGCTGGAATGGAGGGGCGCCGGAAGCCATTTCCACCAGCTGTTCGTAGCTTAACTCCCGGGTTTTCGCCCAGACTTTCCGGCATTGCTGGAGAAGCCAGAGCCCGGTGACATTCTTCAGAAAGCGAATCGTCTGTCCAAGTCCGCTCTCGTTGGTAAAATTGGCGGTCAGCGAGGCTTCGTTCACCACCGGCTGCGGCAGTTCAACCCCGACAAGGGACCAGGTCCCTGAGCTGATGTAGAGCCAGTCGTCTCCTTTCCCCGGCGCAGCAGCCACGGCTGAGGCCGTGTCGTGGCTGGCCACCTGAATAACTTCGGCCGGAGGGAGCCCTTCGGCTTCCAGCCAGGAAGAGATTTTCCCGAGACTCTGACCCGGCTGGTTTATTTCCGGAAGAATAGATGGTGGGATTCTGATCATTTCGAGAAGTTCCGGTATCCAGGTGCGGGTGAAAGGAGATAACAGCTGCGAGGTGGAGGCGATGGTCAGCTCGGTAGCCTGCCTGCCGGTAAGTAGATAGTTTATTACGTCTGGAGTAAAAAGAAGCTTGCGGGCAGAACCGAGCAAACCGGGGTTTTCTTCCAGGTAGCAATAAAGCTGGAACAGAGAATTGAAAGGCATGAACTGTATGCCTGTCAGACGGTAGAGTTCTTCCCGTGGAAAAATTTTGAAGAATTTTTCCGTGGCTGCCGGGAAAGAGCGATGCCGGTAACAGTAGGGCAGGGAGAGCAGGTTTCCGCGTTCATCAAGCAGGCCGAAGTCCACCCCCCAGGTGTCCACTCCGAGGCTGATGATTTCGATCCCCTCTTTGCGGCAATTTCGTAGCGAGTTTCTTATCTCTTCGAAGAGGTAATAGATGTTCCAGTGAAGGCGATTTTGAAGATAGAGCGTGCGGTTGGGAAAGCGGTGGAGTTCCCGGAGCTTCAAACGATGACCTTCGAGCTCTCCGAGCATCGCCCGTCCGCTCTCGGCTCCCAGGTCAAAGGCCAGAAAAATATTCTTTTCTCCTGAGTTACTCATCGACCAACCCTGATTTTAATTTCCAATATTTTAATTCTATCCGTCCGATAAATAAATATTCCAGAAAAATTTTTTGCTGATCATCTCAGAAAAAACTAGCCGGGCAGAGTGCCCCTTAACTTCCGGGCTGAATGGACAGAAAAAGAAGAAAAACTTTTCACCAGATCAGGCCTTTCCTTTGAAACCTTTGCCCGGATGGGATATATTTGAATTAGACTGATTTTGAGAGTGGAACATGGATATTGACGACCTGAGAGAAATACTTCGCAAAAAAAACGCCCGGCAGTCCACCGACAGTGTAAAGGAACTGTGGAAGAACATAGATGCGCAGAATAATCTGACCACCAGGGAGAAACTGGAAAAGCTGCTCGAGCTTTCCCGCAGGGTAAAAAAGGAAGACCGGGAACAGACTGGAGAGCGGATGAAGCAACCCGGTCGGGGCGCTGTCAACCCGCCTTTTCTGGTTATGGAAAACAGATACCGTCTGGAAGGACGGTACGGGCAGATACCTCTTTCGCTCGGGCTTAACATTCCGGGACAGGTGCTGGCGATCCTGGCCCGGGATGAGGATTTTCAGCCGCTTTCGCTCTCCGGAGCGGTCTTTGTTGACCTGGAAACCACCGGGCTGGCCGGAGGTACAGGGACTATTCCGTTTCTGATAGGCCTGGCTTTTCTCGAGCAGGATAGTTTGAGGATTGTTCAGTATTTTTTGAATGACCTGGCGTCTGAAGGCCTGATGCTCGAAGAGCTCAGGCAGCTGCTCGAAGAAAAGAAATTTACTTCAGTTATTTCTTACAACGGAAAGGGCTTTGACCTTCCTCTGCTCGAGACCAGGTTTACTCTAAACCGGCTGAGATTCAGCCTCGGAGAGCTGCCCCATCTTGATTTTCTCTTCACCGCCAGACATCTCTGGAAACACAAATATGAAAGCTGCCGGCTGTGCGAGCTCGCTCTGAACCATCTCGGGGCCAGCCGCAGCGAGGACATCCCTTCAGAGGAAATTCCCTGGCGCTATTTTCAATATCTGAGGTCCGGCGACTTCTCTCTGGTCGAGCCGATTCTTTACCATAATCAGGAAGATTTGCTTTCGCTTTATGGAGTGGTGGTGGCCGGAGCGGTGCTGGTCTATCGCACCCTGAGCGAACAGGAAGTTGAGCTGGAGGGAGCGGAACTCCTGGGCGTCGGGAAGATTCTGGAAAAAGCCGGTCAGGTGGAAAAATCCGTAACTTTTTATGAAAAAGCGCTCGAGCGGGAGCTTCCGGGTCCACTCTCATCCAGCGTGAAAAAAAATCTTGCCCGGTATTTCAAGCGCGAGAAGTTATGGGATAAATCTGTGGCTCTGTGGCAGAATCTGTTAGAGACCGGGGAGGACCTGGAGTGTTTCCGCCAGCTGGCCATTTATTATGAGCATCACCGGAAGGACCCGGAAGAGGCTCTGAAGTACGCCCTTGACGGCCTGTCTCTCTCTCAGGGGCGGGATCTGAAGTATGAACAGGATTTCAGGCGGAGAGTGGACAGGTTAAATCAGAAGATTCAAAGGTTGAGCCAGAGATTAGAAGATAGCCGGGATTTAAAAAAGGAGGCCGAATGATGAAAGCGATGGTGCTTGCTGAGTTCAGGCCGGCGGAAGAGAACCCGCTGGAACTCATGGAAGTGGATCGGCCGGAACCCGGACCCCGGGAGCTTCTGGTGAAAGTCAGATACTGTGGAGTCTGTCATACCGACCTGCACACGGTCGAAGGAGAACTCCCGGACGTCAGCCTTCCGCGGATTCCCGGCCATCAGGTGGTGGGAACGGTGGAGGAGACAGGCGAGGAAGTTTCCATGTTCCGGAAGGGAAGCCGGGTGGGAATCGCCTGGCTTTACAGCACCTGCGGCCGCTGCCATTTCTGCCGCAGCGGCCGGGAAAATCTATGCCGCGAGGCCAGGTTTACCGGTTATCAGGTTGATGGCGGCTATGCCGAGTATATGGTGGTTCCTGAGGAATTCGCCTACGAAATACCTGATAATTTTCCTGACGAAAAAGCTGCTCCGCTGCTCTGCGCCGGTATCATCGGATACAGAGCGCTCAGGTTGAGCGGGGTGAAACCCGGACAAAAACTCGGTCTTTTCGGGTTCGGGGCTTCGGCTCATGTGACCATTCAGGTGGCCCGGCACTGGAACTGCCGGGTATTTGTTTTCTCTCGCAGCGCCGAACATCGTCGCCATGCGCTCGAGCTTGGCGCCGTCTGGGTCGGGAAGCTGGATGAACGGCCGCCGGAAAAGCTTGACGGCGCGATCGTTTTTGCTCCGGCCGGGGAAGTCGCCCGTCTGGCGCTCAGAGCGATCGAGCGGGGAGGGACGGTGGCCCTGGCCGGAATCTATATGAGCCCGATTCCCGAGCTGGATTACAAAAGCGAACTTTACCATGAAAGATGCTTGAAAAGCGTGGCCAACGCCACACGCCAGGACGGAAACGAGTTTTTAACCATAGCCGCGGATATTCCGGTGACCACGGAAATAACGATTTTTCCCCTGGAAGAAGCCAACCGGGCGCTGCAGGCGGTCAAGCACAGCGCTCTCAACGGCGCGGCAGTTCTTAAAATTGAGTAGGTTTATTGTCTTAACGACGGGTTGAAAAATTGTTCGTCATAGGATAATATAAATTCGCCTTAATTTTTATGCGCGCGCCCGTAGCTCAGTTGGATAGAGCGACTGACTACGAATCAGTAGGCCGCAGGTTCGAGCCCTGCCGGGCGCATTCTTTCCCCTTCAACTTATGAAAGCCATCCTGATCTCAGGTCCACCCGGAGCCGGCAAAACTCCCCTCGGAGATTATTTAGAGAAGAATCTGAGCGGTGAAAAAAAATTCTGGCATTTTGATTTCGGCCGGGAGCTGCGAGAGATAGTTGAATCATCCGCCGGCCAGAACAGCGGGCGAGAAGATGATAATCAGGGAAATGTCGCCTCTTCAAATCAGTGTTCCCGGGTTCAGGGTGAAGTCCTGACTTTTACCCCGGCCGAACTGGCCAGAATAAAAAAATCTCTCCAGACCGCCGCGCTTTTTGAGGAATCGGACAGGGAGCTGGTTAAAAAAATATTGCTTCGTTTTTTTGCACGCAAAAAGATCAGCTGCAGGGACGTGGTCGTCCTCAACGGTCTGCCCAGGCACAGCTCCCAGTTTTTCTGGCTTCAGGGCTTGCTTTCGATCGCCCTGGTTGTCCATCTGATGTGTTCGGAGGAGGTGGCCCTGGCAAGAATCTTAACAAACCTTCAGGATGAACGACGGGGGCGTCAGGATGATAAGCCGGAGGTTGTAAGAAAACGTTACCGTCAGTATCTCCAGAGAACCGCACCGCTGCTGGAATTTCTCCGCCGGGAGGGCCTGCCGGTGCTGGAGCTACAGGTCGGGCCGAGAACGACTCCGGAAGAGCTCAAAGAGCAGCTTGTTTCCCGAAAAGAATTTGCCGCACTTCTGAAATAGTACCCGTGATGCATATTAAATAGCAAAAACAGCACGTCATTCAGGATTAATATATGAATAAATATTCATATATCATCTCGCTCCGGAAGAAGGTGTATCTGGCTGCGCTTCAGAGAATAATCCTGAGAGCGATTTTTTTCTGCTTCCACGCTCAAAATATGCCTGAGGACAATCTAACTTCAGCCCCCGGTCAGTCGACAAGCTTCCTGGCTTCCAGATAAAACCGTTTTTCCCAGGCCTCTCCCATCGAAAAGGTTTTTCTGGGAAGAGCGCCGTCGAGGATGACCGTCGGAAAGAGCTGCGTTTTTTCCATCGCCGGCAGGTAAAAACCGAAATTGCGCGGGCTTTTGCGGCTCAGGTTAAGCAGGGAAGAATCTCCGTGAACGTAATCGAGACCGGAAGCGTTTTTCTTCTTCAGGAATTCGTCGAGGAAAGCCTGCAGCGAGCCGACTGTCAGGTTGTGTGCCGGTTTCAGGAATTTAATTTCATAAAATCCATCCTCTTTGATCAAACCACAAACCTGCTCGCGGCCATGGCTGGAGGTTACTCTTGTTTTCAGCCGCTCAAAGTCATCATGTCTGGTTATTTCAACCTCGTTTTTGAAAAACTCTCTTAACTCCTTCTCAAAATTTTCCGGCTGCTGCACTTCAAACAGAACCCGGTGGATCGGTTCGAAAACCAGAGATTCATCGTGCAGATTGACCACTTCCACCAGGGCATAACGCAGGGGAGAATTTTTCAGGAATTCCGGGTCAGCAGTTCCGGCCTTCGCTTTCTCCCAGATGGTTCTGGCGGTGGCCAGCGAATGGTTGCCATCGCCGACGGCAAAAAGGAGCAGGGGAGTGCCCTCGGGAACTTCGTATCTTTTCTGAAATTCTTTCTGGCTGGCCAGACGGCTCAAGCCATCCAGAATCATTTTTTCCACATCCGGCTGGTTTACTAAAAAACCGCGGAGTCGTCCGGAATCAAACATTAGTTCTAAGTCATAAAGCGGTGACAGATCCTGACGGTGGTCGGTGGCCGGTCCGATAACCAGGTTAAGCGGGTCATCGATGAGAATCATTATATGAGGGATTTCGAGTACGGCGCCTTCTCTTATCCTGACCCTTGGCGGAATTCTTTCCAGGATGGTGCCCTCGGTTGCCCGGATGAGGCTGGTGGCTCCCTGACGGTAATCATAAGCTTCAAGGTCCAGACAGAAAAGAAGCCCGCGACGCCAGCCATGAGCAGTTTCTCTTTCGACATAGACCATCCCGGAAATTTCCCGGAAAAGACCCCGCTTGAGGTAGTCTTTCATCGTTCTCTGAATGCGGGCAATCCGGCTCTCACTGTCGGGGGAATTGAGATAGACTTCCGGGTAAATAAGATGAAGGGTGGACGGAGCGTTGCCGACGAATTCTTCTACCCTGTGCCAGTATTCGGGTTCAGATGTGTACTGATCGCAGGCAATCACCGCCCATTTTTGCAGGTCGATGTTTTCCGCCGGAAGAAGAATTTTACTGATAGCCATACCGAGCGATTCAAATTTTTTCATTTTATGATTCCTTTCGGTAAATATGACTTAAATTTTTCATGGAAAAATTTTATATAATAAGCAAGGTGATTTTTCAATCGGGCGGGATACTTATTTCAGGCGATTATTTTTAAAAAAAATCTTTCTGTTGTTCAGGCACTTTTTCTTTCTTCTGAAATGGTCGGGCGGTCAAAAAAAAAAAAAATTTCTTCAGGTCCGGCCTGTCTGTTTCTCTTATCAGAAGAATAGTTTTAAGAGAAAAACTGAAAATCTGCTGCCGATTCTGTCAGCTGCTCCTTTGAAGAACAACAATCCTGTGTCGTTTTTCTGGGTTGACAAAAAACGCTCAATAAATTATAAAAAAGCGAATTATTCAAGTCATGTTAAGGAATAATTAAATAAAATTTATGGAGAGAGGTGCAAGGTGATTTCGTTTGAGTTAACTGAAGAACTTAAAGCCCTGCAGGAAATGGCCCATTCCTTCGCCGAGAAGGAAATGAGGCCCAAAGCCGCCTATTACGACCGCGAAGAGAAGTTTCCGGAAGATGTCATGCAGAAAGCCTTTGAAGCCGGGTTCCTCACCTGCAATATTCCGGTGGAATACGGAGGCGGTGGTTTGAGCGATCTGGAGATGGCCATCATTTCCGAAGAGCTGGCCTGGGGATGCGCCGGGATGTACACCACGATGATGGCCAATTCCCTGGCTTTTACGCCGATCATTCTGTTCGGAACCGAAGAGCAGAAACAAAAATTCCTCACGCCGTTCACCCGGAAGATGGGTTTTGCCTCTTATTGTCTGACTGAGAGAGAGGCCGGCTCGGACACCTCAGCCATCAAGACCATTGCCCGGAAAGACGGATCTGATTATGTGATCAACGGGTCAAAATGTTTCATCACCAACGGAGGAGTGGCCAGCCTTTATGTGGTTTTTGCCAACGCCGCTCCGGAGAAAGGAGCCCGCGGGATTACTGCGTTCCTGGTTCCCCGGGAAACTCCTGGCATCACCATAGGCAAGATTGAAGATAAAATGGGGCAGAGGGCCTCGAACACGGCCGAGATTTTCTTTGAAGATGTTCGGGTTCCAGCCGAGAATGTTCTCGGAAGGGTAGGACAGGGATTTCTGATTGCCATGAAGACTTTTGACCGGACGAGAGCAGCTGTCGGTGCGGCCGGCGTGGGGGTGGCCCGGGCAGCTCTGGAGTATGCGGTGGAGTATGCCAAAACGCGGGTGCAGTTCGGGAAACCGATTGCCACCTTTCAGGCAATTGCCTTCAAGATTGCCCAGATGGCCATCGAAATAGAAGCCGCCAGACTTCTTGTCTGGAAGGCGGCCTGGATGGTGGATCAGGGTAAACCAAGCGGGATTTATTCGGCCATGGCGAAATGTTTCGGTTCGGACCTGGCGATGTGGGCGACGCTGGAAGCTCTTCAGATTCTCGGCGGGTATGGTTACATGAAAGACTATCCGCTGGAGAAACTAGTGCGCGACGCCAAGCTGCTCCAGATATACGAAGGAACAAATGAAATTCAGCGGCTGGTGATTTCGCGGGAAGTTATCGGCCCGATAATCCAGAAATAAGTCCTGCCAGCTAAATATAAAAAAAGGGGCCATTTACTGGCCCCTTTTTAATTTTCCGTTGGCGACGGGAAAAAACTTAGAGCGACTATTATTCTTCGAATTTCTCAGGGATGATGGCCAGCGTTTCTATGCCGGCTCCTTTGCAGATGTCCAGCACTTCGACAATTTTGCTGAAAGGCAGCTTGGCATCAGCCCGGATGAAGATGGTTTTATCCTGGCGGGTGGAATACAGACGACGGAGCTCTTCCAGCAGGAGTCTGAGTTCGAGGGGGTTCCTCTGTATTTCAACCTGGTCGTTTTTCTTGACAGTCAGGACGATAACGTTGGGATCCTGTCCGCCTTTTCCTTCTGCCTGAACTTCGGGCAGCTTGGCGTCGATACCCATCTGAACCATGGGTGTGATAACCATGAAAATGATCAACAGAACGAGCAATACATCGCACAGCGGAACGACATTGGGTTCAGCTTTCGCCATACTATCCTCCTTTATGTTATTAAGGTTTGATTTTATTTCAAACAGCCGTGTTTGTCAAATAAAACCAGCCGTTTTTAAGAAAATTCAGGAGGTTATTATCCAATTTTTCTGGCCGGGAATCAACAGTTGTTTGAAATTTGTTAAGGTTGTGGATATGATAGAAGCAAAGGAGGAGGGATGAAGGACTTAAAAGTTGAAGTTGTCGAAATAATTTCCCGCTGCGGCGCCCGGCATAAGGTCGGCGACTGCTTTTTCATCCGGGGAGAGGGTTTGCTGGAGATCCCTGAAGGGAAAAAAGTATGTCTTTATGCCCTTAACAGCTTGTTTCCTTTCCTTACTGCCAAACAGCGCCAGGACGAGTTGCCTCAGGATGACTGGATTGCCGAAACAGAGATTCTGACCTGCCCGGATCCCAGAGGTGTTAAATTCAGGGTAACGGTTATCGACTGATTCCTTCCGGCACCGCTGGCTCTTTGATTTTTTTTTCGGGTCTGTGGTATATCCCTGTCTATTTTCCTGACGGGAGGACCCGATGAATGTCCTCTTTTTGCTGTTCATAGCTGTTATTCTTTTTGTTTTTGCCAGCCGTTTTTATGCGGGTTATATCGCCCGGAAAATCGGCGAGGACCCGAATAACCCGACTCCGGCCGTCACCTGCAATGACGGACGTGATTATGTGCCGACGAAGAATTATGTGGTTTTCGCCCATCATTTTTCAGCCATAGCCGGAGCCGGACCAATTCTCGGGCCGACGATGGCTCTGCTTTATGGCTATGTTCCGGCCTGGCTGTGGATTGTCCTGGGGGGCATTTTTATCGGAGCGGTTCACGATTACACTGCTCTTTTTGTCAGTATAAGAGAGGGGGGCAGGTCTATGGCTGAGGTGGCCCGTAAAACCCTGGGATCAGCCGGTTTTAACCTGTTCATCGGTTTCACCATTGTGATGATCGTGCTGGTTACTTCTTCTTTTCTGAACGCCACAGCCATCTCTCTGACCTCTCTCTGGCCGCTGGCCAAAATCGGTGTCAGGGAGGGGGAAACCTTTCTTAAGACGGTTGTTGTAGACGGCGTGGTCATGGGGCGTATCGGAGGCATCGCTTCCACTTCAGTGATCATCATCACACTATTCTCGCCGATCCTTGGCTGGTTGCTTTACAGGAAGAGGATGCAAACTTCGATCGCCTATCTTCTGGCGCTGGCCATCGGGGTGATTTCAGTTATTGCCGGAATTCACTATCCGGTAACTCTTAACCAGAGGACCTGGATGATTATTATTTCCTTATATGTGCTGATTGCCGCCGGAGTCCCGGTCTGGGTTATCCTGCAACCAAGAGATTTTATAAACGTCCAGATTCTGTACGGCGGAATAATTCTACTCGTGCTGTCAGTGTTTTCCACCGGAATCCACGGGCTGAAAGTCTCGATACCAGCTTTTAACCTGCAGGAAGGAATTCAGCATCTCGGTCTTATCTGGCCGATGATGTTCTGCACGATCGCCTGTGGAGCCATTTCCGGGTTTCACGCGCTGGTGGCCGGCGGAACAACCTGCAAGCAGCTGCCGAACGAAAAGGATGCCCGCCGGATAGGTTACAACGCGATGTTGCTGGAGTCGGTTCTGGCGGTTTGCGTGGTTCTGGCGGTCGGAGCAGCGCTGAATTTTGGCGACTATAAATCCATCGTCTGGCCGCTCGACCCGGCGGTTAAGTCCAACCCGATTCTCGGGTTTTCTCTGGCGGTGGGGCATATGCTGAACATGGGTCTGGGAATCCCCGTGGCGCTGGGAACGATTTTTGGCATCCTGCAGGTGGAAGGGTTTGTGGTGACCACCCTGGATGCGGCCGTCAGGTTGAATCGGTATCTTTTCGAAGAGCTGTGGTTGATAGTCTTCAAGAATCCGCCCAGCCTGCTAAAAAACTACTGGGTGAATTCCGGACTGGCGGTGATCCTGATGTGGATTCTCGCTTATTCCAACGCTTTTAATGTGCTCTGGCCGATTTTCGGCACGGCCAATCAGTTGCTGGCGGCTCTGACGCTGTTTGCGGTTTCAGCCTGGCTGCTTCTTCGCCGAAAACCCAACTGGTTTACCATAATCCCGGGCGTGTTTATGCTGATAACCACCATAGCTTCGTTGATTATTCTGATGAGGTCTTATCTGGAAAAAAAGAATTATGTTCTTCTGACGGCAGATGCCGTTCTGCTCGGACTGGCGGTCGGGGTGGTTTTTCTTTTTGTAAAAACTTTTTCCAGACAGAAGGCTTCAACACCCGCTGCTTCCTGATATGAAAAGAGACGGGGTGGATTTTATTGAAGAGTTTTCAGAGCTTTTTTGTTATTGCTGGTCTTGAACACCAGTAGCGTCCGTCCTGAGCCGGCAGACGAACCGTAAGAATACTTTATGTCGATGGCGGCGCCGCCGAGCAGCGCCCCGATTTCAGCACCCACTCCGATCCGGTCGGTTACTTCCACCGTAATTACTCTGGTGGTTTTTATTTTATAGCGAAGCGCTTTCAGAGCGGCTTCAGCCTTTTTATTGTCGGAGGTAATCAGCTTGAAATGCCCCCGATTTTTTTCAGAGAGAACGCAATAGGCTCTCAGGTTTATTCCTGCGTTGGCCAGGGTGCTCAGAACCCGTCCGAAAATGCCCGGTTCGTTTGGAGTGATCACATGCAACTCTGTTTCTTCTTTAACGATGTTCACTTTTTTCTCCTTGTGATTAGATTAAGGCCACTTAACCTTAGATTTTCTAAATTATGCCTTAAATTTACTGACCTATTTTTTTTACAGAATTTCCTTTATAATTTCAACTGTTTTTTTAAACGGCGGCTGAAATGGCCAAGTTAGCGATCATCGACAATTCGCTGTGGCCGGAAATTTACAATCCGGTTGAGCACTGGACAGCCTGGGTCAACCTGCCACACAGGTCCTTCCGGGCGGTGGATGGATATCTGCCGGATCTTGATGACGGCTTTACCC
Source organism: Candidatus Saccharicenans sp. (assembly GCA_030018265.1). GTDB lineage: Bacteria > Acidobacteriota > Aminicenantia > Aminicenantales > Saccharicenantaceae > Saccharicenans. Next base: position 42,004 of record JASEFX010000015.1, on the reverse strand, counting down.
ATCTGATACTTACGGGTTCGGAAGCCTCGATTCTCAACCTGGAGCCATGGGTGCTGGCGGAAGTCTCTCTGGTTCAGGAAGCGGTCGAAAGGAATTTAACCGTCCTCGGCAGCTGCTATGGACATCAACTTCTGGCTTTAGCTCTGGCCGGGCCTGGTTCCATCAGAAGGGCTGAAGTGCCTGAAATAGGCTGGATAGAGGTTGAATTATTGAAAAAAGATCCTCTGCTCGGAGAGCCAGGCCGCATCATGGTTTTTTCTTCCCATTATGATGAAGTATGCCATCTGGATGAAAACAGGTTTGAAATACTCGCCAGCAGCCGGCACTGTCAGATTCAGGCCTTCCGTTTGAAAGGAAAAAGCGTCTGGGGCCTTCAGGCTCATCCAGAAATTGAACCCTCGTCGGCCGTTAAGCTGCTGAGAGGGATCCTGGAAAAAGGCTTTCCCGGGAGAGAATTGATAGAACAAGCGCTCAATTCAAACCCGCAGGACGATGGCTGGATAAGAACGATAAGCCGGAATTTTATTGCGCTGTAAAAAAAGGAAAAACCGAGAAGAATTTTCTTGACAGAAGGAGAAGTTTTAGATTAAATAAAGAAAGAATTACAAAGGAGGTGTGTAATATGAGATCGAAAAAATTGCTGGTGGTTATGACGATCGCACTTATTCTGGTTTTTTCTCTGGAAGCTGCCGCTCAGGCGAAAAAAATCAATAACATCGGCCAGTATACCTTCGCCAGAGTCAGGGGAAAAATCCCGACTCCTGAAGTTATGAAAATGCTGGTTGAGCGCTATTCGGCCGATATTAAAATCGGCTTTGAGCAGGCTGGCTATGGCTTTCTGTACGAGCCCTTCATCGAGCAGCTGAAGACAGCTCAATTTGAGGACACCACCTGGAATGTGGGCGAAACCGTAAAATGGATGCTTTTCCGGTCGAAGGGAATGGTTAAAGTTTCCGGAGAGCTCGAGTGGGCCGGGAAAAAACCGGTTGAAGTGTTTGCCATCAAAGTGAAGGATGGTTTCAAAACCTATACCTTCATCATTCCGAAGCCTTGCGGAAACATTGCTCTTAAAGGCATGGTGGAAGAAATCCCGGAGGCTATCTGCTCGCTGAAGGTTTCTCCGGCCAAAGCCAACATCAACGACCCGATCACTGTTGATATGAGCGGCACTCAGTATGCTAAAAGCATGAAGGTCGAAATTTTTGACAAGCAGGGCAACAGAGTGGCCAGCAAGGATTTAACTCCTGAAGCCGCCAGATGGCAGACAAAACTCGACAACCCGGGCGAATACACCTTCAAGGGTTCAGCTGTAAATGTGGCCGGCAAACCTTCAACCAATCCGTGCGAGGCGAAGGTTTACATTAATTATCCTCCAGTAGCTAAAGTTGAACCGAGCTGCACCACCTGCACCAATATGTACGGCAAACCGATAACCTTTGATGCCAGCGGTTCATCCGACCCTGACGGTGAGGTTACCAGGGTGGTTTTTGAACTTCAGGATCCCAGCGGTCAGGTAATAGATTCTTACAACGCTACCAGCAAGCCGTTCACCTGGCAGAAGACACTTTACAAAGAAGGCACCTTTACGGTGAGCGTCACTGCCTATGACAGCGACGGTGCGGTTTCAGCGGCAACGGAAGACTCCAGAAAATCCTTTACCGTTACCAGGAAGAAATTCTTCGGAGTGATCGAAGCTGGAGCTATGCTGGCCCATGGCGGAAGCCAGTATGACCTGCCCAGCTATGTCCCGTACCTCTATCTGAGGCCAGGTTTCTTCGCATGGTTGAACCCGGACAAAGTCAGCATGACCCTGACGGCTGGAGCAGGAATGCCGCTTAAAGGCAGCCCCTGGAAAGCGGTGATTATGGGCGAACTCCTGGCGAATTTCCATTTCGGCAAAGTTTATCTGGGTCTGGGACCTGGATTCAGCACGAAGGAACTGAGCGACCAGTATAACAGAAAGAGCGGAGTGGACGGAGTCGGTCAGCTTGGTGTGACCCTGTTCAACAATTATGTCAGGATGAGCCACCTGTTCTTTGAGTTCCGGGCACCGATAGGCCGGAACTTTGAAGATCACCACAAGATGGGTATCGGCTTCAGATACTGCTTCTAATAGAAAATCAGCTGAGTGAAGGGGCGGTAAAAACCGCCCCTTTTTATTTTTAAATTGATTTTCAAGTGGATTGAAAATTCATTAATACAAAGCTAAAGAAACAAAATAAGAGGATATGACAAACGAATATGGTAAGAGAGGGGATTATTCGGCCAGTTTAGTGAGTTTCGATAGCTCTTCGTTGTAGTATTTGCGGTACAGAATTTCCCATTCCTGTGAGCCTTCTTCAATCTGCTTCTTCTGCGAGGCTATTTTTTCCCTGGCTTTGCGGTCAATTTCGTCGTAAAGCTTCATTTCCTCTTCAATTGCCTTAACTATGGTCAGACGGACTTCGTTCGGCTCTGCCAGAAAATCAACCTGGTCATTCTTATACAGAGCGTTAACCAGCAGTTTTGAAAGATGATGGATTTTTTCTCTTGACAGACGGCTCATCAGAGGACGATATTCCTTTCTTTCGCCAGTTTATTCTTGATCATCTTAAACATCGTCTGATATTCAACGTTGCCGCGGCGTATTTCATCCATGTGTTTGCTGAGAATTTCTCTCACTTCCTGATCCAGCCGGTCTTCCTTCAGAAACTCTTCGGTAATAAGATTAATCATTTCTTCCAGCACCTTAGCTTTATCTTCGACCAGAATTTTCCCCTCTTTAATAAGCTTTCTTAAAATTACGAACGATAAATGTTCTATCTGGTTCCTGTTTAGCCTCATCGTTTATATAAAATATATCAGGCCGGGTTAAATTTCAAGAATGGTTGTAAAAAAATTTTAAGGTAAGGTTAAAATTTTCTTCTGTATGGACAGTTATCAGGAGGGGGGAAGACCAGTTGAGGCTGAAATACCTGCTGTTCAGCTCTGAAGGTGGCCAGCCCCAGAAGCCTGTCCTCTTCAGAAAATACCCGGTAAACGAGCGGGGTGGACAGGCGATGGGCAGGAAGCCTGGCTCTCGATACCTGGCGAATCGGAATCCTGGCACCATGGAGAAAAGATTTACTGCCGGAGGGATCGAGCCATATGGCCGGATATTCAGGGAGAAGCTTTTCTACTGGAATTAAAAACTCTTCAAATTTACCGCTGGCAGCGAATTCTTCTATTTTAGAAAGAGGCAGGGCTTCTTCTTCTGTATACAATCCTACAGCGATCCTTCTGAGCGATGACAGGTGGGCTCCACACCCGAGTTTCTGACCGAGGTCATGAGCCAGCGAACGTATGTATGTGCCGGAAGAACATTCCACTAAGAAACTGACCACAGGAGGTTGATAATCGAGAACCAGAAAACGGTAAACTTCCACCGTTACCGGCTTAAGTTCCGGTTTAACCCCCTGACGCGCCAGCAAAAAAGCAGGCTGCCCGCTTATTTTTTTTGCCGAAAAGGGCGGCGGATTCTGCCGGATCACTCCGGTAAGTGAATTGATCGTTTCCAGCAGTTTTTCCATGTCGGGAAAGTTGTGATTTTCTTCTCCGAGCGGTTTGCCCTCCGCATCATAAGTATCTGTGGCCAGACCGAGCCTTATTTCCCCCGAATAGGTTTTATTCAGGCGTGAAAGATAGGGAAAAAGTCTGGTAGCCCGCCCGACAGTCAGCAGCAGCACTCCGGTGGCTACAGGGTCAAGTGTGCCGGTATGACCGACCCTTTTAATTTTAAGCAGTTTTCTGATTTTCAGGATGACGTCGTGCGAGGTCAGTCCGGCCGGTTTGTCGACCACTATGAGACCATCGAGGTTTGGCATCCTCATTCCAGGCTTTCAGGAAGGCTGGCGATCCCGGTTAAGGATTTCTTCGATTTTTCTGGGTATTTCCCGGTAAATTTCTTCAAATTCCCCGTGGACGGTAAATCCGGCCGCGTGCAGGTGTCCGCCGCCTCCAAAGCTTTCAGCCACCAGGGCAGAATTGGCTTTACCCCTTGACCTGAGGCTTACCCTGAACACGCCCGGCTCAATTTCCTTAAAGAATACAACCATTTCCACTCCTTTTATCGAGCGGGCGAAGGTGGTGATGTCCTCAACGTCCACTTCTTTCAATTCCACCTCTTCCAGGTCCCGGCGGAACATGGCCAGAAAGGCCAGGTTTCCTGAGGCATTGAGGGTCAGTCTGGTGAGCACCCGGCCGATCAACCTGATTTTTGCCGCTGTGTTGTTGTTAAGAAGTTTCTCGGCGATCGCATTCGGGCTGGCGCCCGCTTCAGCCAGGAGGTAACAGGTGCGCAGGGTCCGGGCAGTGGTGTTGGAGAACTGGAAAGAGCCGGTATCGGAGAAAATGGCTGAATACAGATACTCAGCAATTTTCGGAGTTATTTTTAACCCGAGCGGTTCGATAAGTTCGAAAACCATTTCACCGACGGCAGAAGCTTCCGGGTCGATCCAGTTTAAATCGGCATATGGAGAATTTGAATAATGGTGGTCGATGTTAATTTTCGGCAGATGTTCTATGCCGGTCTGTCCGGAGCGGGCCACGTCCACGCATTCAAGAAGAATTACCAGGTCGACCCCTTCCGGGTCAATCTGGCCTATCTTGATCCGGGAAGTTTCAGGGAATTCATAAAAAGGAAAGGGGAGAGGGTCATGGGTGACCACCTGAACCTTTTTACCCAGAAGTTCGAGCATCTCGGCCAGAGCCAGGCTGGTGTAAATGGAGTCTCCGTCCGGCCGCAGGTGAGAAGTGATAGCTATATGCTGGCAGGAAAGGATTTTTCTGGCTATTTCAATATTTATCTTCTGGCTCATTATCCTTTATGGCGTCGAGTAAACGGTCGATTCTTTCCTCATAATCGACAGAGGTGTCAAGGACAAAAATTAGCTCTGGATTATATCTTAAATTGAGCCGGCTCGCAAGAATCTTGCGGAAATAGGAACCCCTTTTCTGCAGCAATCTGAGGACAGGTTCTCTTCTTTCCTTCTGCAGGACTGAAATGGAGATTCTGGCCGTCTTCAGGTCCGGCGGCATTTCCACTCCGGTTACCGTCAGAAAACCGACCATTTCCGGCAGCTCGGTAATCAGCAGACGGCTGATTTCCTGCTGAATCAGCTGGCTTATTCTTTTCGGGCGGTAAGATTGATGTGCTGACATCTTATAATTTCACCGAGTCAATAAAAAGTGATCTGATGACCGGAAAGAAGAGCCCCGGAGACCACCCGGGCTTCCTCCAGTATCCGGTTGAGAGTCTGCTGCACAACTCTTTCCTGGCTGTTAACCATGGCGATGGCCAGAATCGTTCTCTGCCAGCTGTCCTGAAAATCAATTTCCGAGATGGAAACGTTGTAGCGGTGTTTTACCCGGTCGGTGAAACTGTTTATGAAGCGACGTTTTTCCTTGAGGGAGTGAGAGTACTCCAGGAAAAACTCTAAGGTTAGAACACCGACGACCATGGTTCAGGTGTTTTTCAAGCTTTAACTTTTTCTCTGACAAAGGCTTCAATTACATCACCCGGCTGAATCCCTTCGGTTTTTTCCAGCCCGATTCCGCATTCGAAACCTTTGCTGATTTCGTTGACGCTTTCTTTAAGGTGTTTAAGAGAGGAGATACGGGTCTGGTAGAGGACGCTGTTGCCCCGGATCACCCTGGCCTCGGCATTTCTGACGATTTTTCCGTCGACCACCTGACAGCCGAGAACCGTGCCCACCTTAGCTATCTGAAAGATTTTCTTTACCAGTGCCCGGCCGAGAACGGTCTCCTTGATGACCGGTTCGAGCATCCCGGCCACCGCCTTTTTCATGTCCTCTGTCAGCTGATAGATTATTCTGTACAACCGGATTTCCACCTTCTCATTCCGGGCGAGTTCCTGAATCTTAGAGGGCACTTTGACGTTGTATCCTATGATGATCGCTCCTGAAGCCGAAGCCAGAAGCACGTCAGCTTCGGTAACGTTGCCGGTGGATGCCTGAAGGATGTTGATTTTTACCTGGTCGGTGCTGAGGGTCGGAAGCAGGCTCTTCAGCACCTCAACCGAACCATGAACGTCAGCTTTAACGATCACCGGCAGTTCCTTGGTCTGACCTTTTTCAATCTGCTTGAACAGGTCTTCCAGGGTTAATGGCACTTCCTTTTTCGGAGGTTCTTTTTTCAGCCGGGCGATCCTGAATTCTGAAATGCGGCGAGCTATTTCCAGGTCAGTGACCACCTGAAAAATGTTTCCAGCTTCAGGCACTGAATCGAAACCAAGAACCTCCACCGGTACCGATGGCCCGGCCGATTTAACCGGTTTTCCCCATTCGTCAAAAAGAGCCCGGGCCTTACCGTAGGTGGTCCCGCAGATAAAAGCCTGACCGGGGGTGAGGGTGCCAAGCTGAACTATTACCGTCCCCACCGGTCCTTTCTGAGGGTCAAGTCTGGATTCTAAGATTACTCCCTGAGCCGGAACGTACGGATGGGATTTCAACTCCATGATGTCGCCGAGCAGCAGAATCATCTCCAGCAATTCGTCTATGTTTTTCTTTTCTTTGGCCGAAATTTCCACGCAAATGGTCTTGCCGCCCCATTCTTCGACAATCAGCCCTTCTTTTGCCAGCTGCTGTTTTACCCGTTCGGGGTTGGCTTCAGGCTTGTCTATCTTATTGATAGCCACAATTATCGGTACATTGGCTGCCTGGGCGTGGCTTATGGCCTCTCTGGTCTGGGGCATAACTCCGTCGTCGGCCGCCACCACCAGAACCACTATGTCGGTCACCTGAGCCCCTCTGGCTCTCAGCTGGGTGAAAGCTTCGTGGCCGGGGGTGTCGATAAAGGTGATGTAGCGATTTTTGTATTTTACACGGTAAGCGCCAATATGCTGGGTAATGCCGCCAGCTTCTCTTTCGGCGATATTGGTAGACCTTATCGCGTCGAGCAGGGTCGTTTTGCCGTGGTCAACGTGACCCATGACGGTTACCACAGGGGGACGAGGAACCAGGTCGTCCTTCAGGCTGAAGGCCAGCTTGCGGATGTCATCTTCGAGTGAAACCATTTCCAGGTCCACTTTGATTATCCTGGAAATGGCCTGAAGCAGAGTTTCATCCAGCAGGTCGGAGGCGCTGACATCGTAGCCGGCCGCCTGCAGATGGTCGATCAGGTCCTTCGGCTTTATCCTGAACCGCTCTGCCAGGTCCTTGATGGACATACCTTCCTGGATGTGAATTTTTGGGCGCGGTTTCGGAGCGGCTGTAGCTTTGGTGGCAGCAGTTCTGGCTGCCGGAGCGGATTTATCCTGCGGTTTTGACGGAGCAGGAGTACCGGGAGCGGCTGGAGCTGCCGTCTGTTTCCGGGACTGTGGTTTCTCAGCCGCAGAATTTTTCCCTGGCTGAGCTTTGGCTGCCTGAGACGGGGCAGGACTGCCTTTTTTCTGGACTTCAGGCTTTTTCTCAGCCTGACCCGGTTTTGCCGTTTTGCTTTTCGTATTTTCCATATTTTATTCTTATGCCTTTTATTCCTGAATTATCGAAATTTTCCAGCCAACCAGTTTGCTGGCCAGCCGGACATTGATTCCTTTCTTTCCTATCGCCAGAGAGAATTGATCTTTCTCCACCCTGGCCTCCATTTCCTTTGCCTGTTTGCTGGTGATCACAATTTTTTTAATCCTGGCCGGGCTCAGGGCAGATCTGGCATATACTTCCGGATCGGCGGACCATTCTATAATGTCAATCTTTTCTCCGTTAAGCTCTCTGGTTATGGCCGCGATACGATTTCCCTTCACTCCGATGCAGGCCCCCACCGGGTCGACCTCTTTGTCCTGGCTGTAAACAGCCACCTTTGCCCGTTCACCCGGCTGCCGGACAACGTCCTTTACCTGTATGGTTCCTGAAGCAATCTCGGGAATTTCCAGCTCGAGCAGCTTAACCAGAAATCGGGGAGAGGTTCTCGAAAGCAGCACCTGCGGTCCCCGTGAATTTTTCTGGACCTGGGTGATGACCGCTTTGACCAGGTCGCCCGGACGAAACTGGTCGCCGGGAAGTTTTTCCTTGTTCGGCAGGAAAGTTTCAGTCCTGCTGACTTCGAGGATGGTTCCGTTACTTTCGAAGCGGCGAACAACTCCGGTAACTATTTCTCCCAGGCGAGGGGCAAATTCTTCGTAGACTTTTTCCCTTTCCGCGTCACGCACCTTCTGAAAAATCACCTGTTTGGCCGCCTGGGCGGCTATCCTTCCGAGTGTTTCCGCAGGAAGCTCTATTTCAATTTCTTTCCCGATGGTGGCCTCGGGATCGTGGAGGACAGCTTCCTTCAGCGAAATCTCTTTAGACGGGTCAGTGACTTCTTCCACCACTTTCTTTGCCACGTAAACTCTGAGTTCGCTCTTCTCCGGCTTGAAATCGACGATTATATCCTCGCCTTTATTGAAATGCTTGCTGGCGGCGATGCGCAGAGATTCCTCTATGGCTTTTATGATAACTTTCGGTTGAACTCCGCGTTCCTTGCTGAGCTGGTTGATAGTGCTCCAAACGTTGACTTTCATATTTCGGATTATCCTTGATCCGGCTAAAACGGATAGAAATTATATCCTAAAAGAGGAAAGGTTGCAATTAAACAGCTGAAGTCAGTCCTCGAGTTCGCCCTGAAGACTGTAAGGACCGTAGCCGGTGATCCTGACGGTCACCAGGCGGTTGCTTACGTCAACCGGAGAATAGAAGTTGATTACCTGATAGGCTTCGTTGCGACCGGCGTGAAGGTTTCCCTTTTTGCTCGGGCCGCTGCAGAGCACGTTCATCTTTTGGCCGACAAGCTGACGGTGAAGTTCGAGCTGGATTTCTTTCTGCCGGCTCTGAAGTCTTATCAAACGGTCGATTTTAACTTCTTCAGGCACGTCGTCTTTTAGCCTGGAGGCGGCTGTCCGGGGTCGAGGGGAATAGCGGAAGGAAAAAATGCTGGTAAATTTAATTTTTTCCACCATTTCGATAGTCTGTTGAAAATCGTCTTCCGTTTCGGTCGGAAAGCCGACAATTATATCGGTGCTCAGGCTGATATCCGGCATCCTGGACTTGAGACTCTCAATTTTTTCCAGGTATTCTTCCCGGGTATATTTTCTGTTCATCAGCGCCAGAATTCTGTCGGATCCCGACTGAAGCGGCAGATGAAGTTGATGGCAGACTTTCGGAATCGAGGCCATCGCTTCAACCAGCTCCGGGCCGAAATCTTTTGGATGGGAGGTCAGAAAGCGGACCCATTCAATCCCCGGAATCGAAGAGACTTTCTCCAGCAATTCAGGAAGACGGGTTCCGCTTTCGGGATCCCGGTAGGAATTGACGTTCTGTCCGAGTAGATGTATTTCCAGGTAGCCGCGGTCAGCCAGCGCCCTGACCTCATCGAGAATCGAGCGAAGAGGCCGGTACTTCTCCCTTCCCCTCACAAACGGAACCACACAGAAGGAACAGAAATTGTTGCATCCTTCCATAATAGTAACGTATGCCGAAACCCGACTTTCGCGGCTTTCCGGGAGTATCGGCAGGTCAGTCCAGCCTCTCTTCCAGGCAGTAAGAATTTTCCTTTCCTCCGCCAGATTTTTTAAGAGAGAAGGCACGGCCGCATACTGATGCGGGCCGACCACCAGATCAAGATAAGGAAACTTTTTCAGCAGCTCCTGGCGGTAAAGTTGAGCCACACAGCCCAGACAGACGATAACAGCCTTCCTTTTTTCCTTATATTCTTTAAGTCGCCCCAGGTAAGAGAAAAGCTTTTCCACCGATTTTTCCCGTACCGCGCAGGTGTTGATCAGGATGAAGTCGCTTTCTTCGAGACGACTGGCCGGACTGGCTCCTTCTGCCAGCAGGAGGCTGGCCAGGTGCTCGGAATCGTTCACGTTCATCTGGCAGCCAAAGGTATGGATGTAAAACGTTTTTCCTTCGAGCATGGCAGTTTTTTCAGTTTATTCAAGAACGTATTATAGCTTAAACCATGACTTTCCGTGATCGGGCCGGATTAAAACTGGCTGTTTCTGAGAAATATACCGGGTTTAATCACGACCGGCGTTCTGCTCCAGCAATTCCCTGGCCATCCGCAGGCTGGCTTCGGTTATCCGGGCTCCGGCTATCAGTCGGGCTATTTCTTCTGTCCTTTCTTTCGGCGGCAGTTTTTTAACCTGGGTGTATGTTCGGTCTTTTTCGATTTTCTTTTCTATCCGGAAATGATGACTGGCGGCCGAGGCAATCTGCGGCAGGTGAGTGATGCAGATTACCTGGTGACGGCGGGCTAACTGCTGCAGTTTGCGGGCGACAAAATCGGCCGTCTTCCCGCCGATGCCTGAGTCGATTTCATCGAAGATCAGGGTTCTTCCGCGTTCTTCCTCTCTGCCGATGGATTTAAGCGCCAGCATGATGCGGGAAAGCTCTCCTCCGGAAGCGATTCGCCGCAGGGGTCTCAGGTCTTCTCCAGGGTTGGCTGAGAGCAGGAATTCCACTTCCTCCATTCCCTGATCCCTGATGGTGGCCGGGTCTTCAAGTGTCGGGCGCAGAGGACGGAATTCTATCCGGAAACTGGCCCTGGGCATGGCCAGCCTGGCCAGCTCTTTTACCAGCAGCTCTTCAAGTTCCCGGGCTTTTTCCTGCCGCCTCTGGCTGAGCTGCTGACAGAGGTGGAGATACTCATCGAAGACTGATTTAATTTCCGTTTCCAGACCGGAAAGTTTTTCCTCGCTTCTTTCGAGCTCTTCTTTTTCTTTTTTGATATTTTCGTAATGAGTAAGAATATCTTCGATGGTGGTTCCGTACTTTCTTTTCAGTTTCTCAATCAGATTTAATCTCTGCTCTATTTCTTCCAGTCTCTCAGGGGAGGGAGAATACTTTTCCCGCAGGTCGATCAGACTTGATGCCAGCTCTTTCAGGAAAACTTCAAAATCGGCCAGCTGGTGGTGACAGGTCTCCAGTTCCGGAAAAAATCGGCTCAGCTCGAAAATGGCGTTTTCCACCCTTTTCAAACCGGCCACCAGAGAAAACTCGTTTTCATAGGAGATGTCTATCGCCTGGTTCAGGAGGAGAGCGATCTTTTCAGCGTTTTTCAGGATCGACCTTTCCTGCAGCAATTCTTCATCCTCGCCCGCCCTCAGCTCCGCCTGTTCAATTTCTTTTATCTGAAAATTGATGAAATCAAGACGCTGTGCACGCTCCCGCTGTCTGGTCATCAATTCCTCTTTTTCCCGGAGGAGAGAGCGTAGCCTGACCGCGGTCTGTTTTACTTTTTCCCTGAGTTCAGCCACTTCGGCAAACTCATCCAGAAATTTAAGATGGCTGGAAAGGTCGAGAAGGAAAACATGATCGTTCTGGCCGTAGATATCGAGCAGAAATCCTCCAGCTTCCCGGATCTTTTTCAGCGGCACGAGGAGACCGTTGAGATAAGACTTGCTCAGTCCCTGAGCCGAGATTGTTCTCTGAATGAATAGGTGACCGCCTTCGTCAGGGGCTAAATCTTCCGGTAATTCACGTGCGTCGGAAACTTCAAACACTGCCTCGACCGAAGCTTCTTCCTTTCCAGTGCGGATCAGCTCGGGGGTGGCTTTTTCCCCCAGGAGCAGTTTAAGAGCGTCGATGATGATTGATTTTCCGGCGCCGGTTTCTCCTGTGAGAATGGTAAAACCGGACTCGAGTTCCAGTTCGAGCTCTTCGATGGTGGCTAAATTTCTAATTCTCAGATAGCGAATCATAGTAAAGCCGGCGCTTATGACCTCCGGTTTAAATCATTTTACCAGCTTGAAGGGCGAGAGAGCTCTCTCGCAGTTTATTCTGCCATAGCCTGCGTAATCGTCACGTCCGGTCTGGCCGATGTCGTCGGGGGTATATTTTATCAATTTCATGATCTCAGCCGGACCAAGCCAGGGTTTGCTCGCTTTAATCAGAGCGGCAAACCCGGCCACGTGAGGAGTGGACATCGAGGTTCCTGTGGCGAAAGCATAGGGAAGGTATCCAGGCTCGGTTATGGCTACCGGAATGGTGCTCAGCACCCAGACACCCGGAGCGGCCACATCAACCTGGGGACCGCTGTTGCTGAAATCGGCCACCTCGTCGTTATAATCGCTGGCGGCCACCGCCAGACAGAATTCGTCATAGGCAGCTGGATAAAGAACACCCGGCTGGCCGTCGTTTCCGGCCGCGGCCACCAGGACTATTCCTTTGTTGAAGGCATATTCCAGGGCAGATCTCAGCGCAGTGGAGGGTTCATCACCGCCTATGCTCATGTTGATCACGCCCACCTTTGCTGTTCCATGGACATAGTCGGCAGCCCAGATCAGCGCTTCAATCAGGTCAGAATAATCACCTTCGCCCTCGGCGGAAATGACCTTGCCCGGCAGCAAACGGCAGTTCCAGGCGACGCCGGCGATGCCCTCGGAGTTGTTGGTAGCGGCGCCGATGATTCCGGCCACATGCGTTCCATGCCAGTGGTCATCGTAAGCGTCGTTGTCGTCGTTCACAAAGTCCCATCCCCTGGTGATGACCTTGCTGGCCAGGTCGGGATGCGTGTAATCTATTCCGGTATCAAGAACAGCGATCAACAGATCCGGGTCACCTTTGACAAAATCCCAGGCGCCGGTGGCTTTGATGTCCGCCCGCAACTTCCCGGTAGGGCTGCCTGGCAGCAGCAGGACGCCGCCCGGGTTGTGAAGCGCATACTGATAACGGAATAGCTGGTCGTTCGGCTGAACTGCCAGCCTGATTTTGTAATCCGGCTCGGCATACAGAACGTCCGGATTGTTTTTCAGCGCAGACAGGGTTTCTTCCACAGTGGTTTGCTCTGAAACTTTCACCACATAAACATTTATTTTTGGAATTAACTTAAACTCGCGCGGCTGATAGGCACGCAGGATCGATTCGGTCGACTGGGTGGAAAGTCCGGGCTTAAATTTCACGAGTATTTTTTCCGGGGAATATTTTTGTCCGGAGGGAGGTGTTGCCTGCTGGCTGATAACCTTCAGTCTGGCTGGAGCGCCGGCCGAGATTCTCGATTTAAGCGCCTGTTCCAGACGTCCCTGGTTTTTTTCGCCCGCCTGGGAGAATTTATCTTTGAGCTTGTTCCGGGCTTCAGACTGCCAGGCAAACACAAGGAACAAAAGCGTTAATACTATCGATATGGCCGCTGGCAGCAGCCTGAATTTTTTCCGGTTCTTTGCTGAAATCATGGTCATCCTCCTTCCTGTTTGTCAAAAACCATAAAAAATGCTCAGGGAGCCGCCAAATGTGCTCCTGGTCCCGGGCATAAATCTGACCCTGGGGACAACGGTTATCTGATCGACCAGGTAGAAATTCCAGCCGGCGGTGATTGAGGCGTAACCAGAACTTTTTATCGTCACCGTCTGCTCTCCGCTGAGGTCTTCGATTACCTCTTTCATCCTGAATTTGCCCTGGAGGTATGAACCGGCGATTTCCAGGAAAGGCTGGCTGTTTTCCAGAGCGTCATAGGTAACGATGAATCCTGCAGTGGCCTGAATCCAGGAAAGCCTGGCGGTGGCGGTTGCCGGAACCACCAGTCCCTTGAGCTCAAAATTCTTATTGAAGCCGGAAAAGGAAGTAACCTCAGCCACCAGCCCGAAATTAAAGTCTGAAGCCGGAAGAACTCTGGCTTCTGCCCGCACCCCGGCCAGAAGTCCGTTAAGGCTTCCCGCCTGGTATTCGAGCGTTAGCGGAAGGCGGTCAAAAACTATGCCGTTCGGCCTGGGCATTCCGATTCCGCCGTAAACGGTGAGGTTTATGATGCTGGCGATTTCACTTATTCTCAAGGCCAGGGTGGCATTGGTCGATTTCAGTGTCGAGCTCTCTTCCTGCCACTTAATTCCGCGGCTGAAAAGTTCGCCGGAGAGGCCGAATTCCCAGACAGGCTTGCTTTCACTTTGAGCCAGCAGCCACTGGCCGCCTCCGAGCGTCAGCAAAACCAGAATCGGAATCAGAAGCCGGATCAATCCCTTTGCCCCGGTGCCTTTTGATTTCATAAATTCCTCCCTTTATTTTTTGGCTGCGAAGATTTACTGGCTTCATTTTTTTTGACAGCCTCTATGAATTTTATTCTTTTCTCGGCTTTTCTGGCAAATTTGCTTTTCGGGTAATCGGTTATCAGTTTGTTAAAATAGGGAAGACTTTCGTCATATTTTTTTGTCTGGAAATAGCAATCGGCAATGTAAAAATAAACTGCATCGAGCCGGGGAAATTCTGGATAGGTGGTAATGATCGGCTGCAGCCGGCCGAGGGCGGCCCGGTAGGATTTCATTTTGTAATAAATCTCGCCCACCTCCAGTTCGTGAGCGGCCAGCCGGTTTTCGCAATCTCTGATTTTCTCAGCCGCCAGGCTGGCGTATTCGCTGTTCGGGTAGTTGGCCACAACTTTTTTGAATTCGTTTAGAGCCTGAACCGTTTTTGTCTGGTCGCGCCCGGGTTTTAGAGCATGTTTGTAAAAAGTCATGGCAATCTGGTACTGGCAGTAGGGGACAGACGGACTTGTCGGGTAGAGAGCGATGAATTCACGGTATTCAGCGGCGGCCAGAATCATGTTGGCTTCGTCGCCTTTGCTGAAGTAAGTATCGGCTATAAGCAGTTTAGCTCTCTGAGCGTAGAAACTGCGGGGAAAGGAATCCATCAATTGCCTGAGGAACAGCAATCCCTTTTCAAAGTCCTTTTTGATGTAAGTTTCCCCCAGTTTGTAGAGTGATTCGTCAGAGGCCAGGGTCTCCTGTGGCAAAGATTCCAGGGTCAGGGGTTTTTTGCGGCAGGAGATGGAGGAGAAAGAGATTAACAGCAAGGTGACAAGAAGAAGCGAAAATAATTTTTTATTCATCTTGAAAACCTCTATTCACTTTTAATATGACCGCTGTGTTTCCGGTTGAATTCTTCGGCGATCTGTTTCATTTTCTGGATGATGGCCACCGGGTCGGCGGCTTCGTAGACAGACGAACCGCAGATCGCGATGTTCATCCCGATTTCAAAAAGGGAAGCCAGATTATCGATTTTCACCCCGCCGTCAACGGCAATCAGCGTCGGGAGTTCTTTTTCCGCGATCAGACGGCTCAACCGCTGGATCTTATTTCTGGTGGCCGGGATAAATTTCTGTCCGCCCCAGCCGGGGTTGACGGTCATAATCAGGACAAAATCAAGATCATCCAGAACTTCGCTCAGCAGCTCAATCGGAGTGGCCGGGTTGAGGGCCAGTCCCGCCCGGCAGCCGGCTTCTTTGATCAGATTGAGGTCTCTGTGGATATGGCGCGAGGCTTCGAGATGAAATGACAGCCAGTCAGCTCCAGCTTCGAGAAAGAGCGGAATCATCCTTCCAGGGTTCTCCACCATCAGATGGACGTTGAGCGGCAGGCGTGTTTTCTCACGGAGAGCTGAAACCAGCTGATGGCCAAAGGTGATCGGCGGCACAAAATGGCCATCCATCACATCAAGGTGAACCATATCAGCCTGACCTTTTTCAGCCAGGGACACGGCTTCGGCCAGACGGGAAAAATCGGCCGAAAGGATCGAAGGCGCTATGTAAAACATATTAGCGGGAAACCTCCAGATTGATCGGATTTCGTTTCTGGATAGGATAGCCACCCGGCGGATTCTGCCGGATGATTATCCCTTTCTCCAGTCCGGGATAATAAACATTCCTGATATCTTCTACCTTAAACCCGGCTTTTTGCAGCCAGAGAAGAACTTTTTCCATACGGCGGCCGATCAGGTCCGGCATCAGAAACTTTACTTCCGGCTCGCCCTGGCTGACGAGAAAACCCACCGGCTGGTTTCTTTCTACCATGGTGCCGGCAGGTGGATTCTGAGCGATAATTCTTCCGGCCGGGTAACGTCGGTGATGAATCTGAGAAACCGGTCCTCGAGCCAGGCCTTTCTGTCTCAAATCGGCCGTGGCCATTTCCAGGCTTTTCCCCGTATAAAGGGGAACGACTGTTGCCTGACTCCCGATGCTGATCACCACTTTTATCTGCTGATTTACCTTAATCCTGGAGCCGGAGGCCGGATCCTGGGTGATGATTCTTCCCCGGCCCACCTCATCAGAAAATTCCTGGCCGACGACGGTAATTTCCAGATCTCTTTTCCTCAACTCCTGACGGGCCTGCTCCACGGTTTTGCCGGTGACATCAGGAACGTAAACCATTTCGTCGCGAATAATAATCTCGGAAGAAATTATTGCCCCTCCAAAAAAGAAAATCAGGGTCAGCAGAACGACGTTGGTGAGGTCCAGGTACCAGTAGCTTTTATTCTCGCCCATGGGGTTATAAATTTTTTTATACAAAATTACAGCATTATTAATATCATATATTCTTAACCGAGTAAATAAGACGGAGGTTGCCCGGAAGTTAAAGAATGGGCGGGTTGTTAAGGCGCAGAAATCATTCTATAATACAGCCATCGGAATGGAATTCCGTGGCAGAAATTTTGGACCAGACAGAAGATAATATATGAAAGAATTTTCATATATTGGAGAAAACGGAAGGAGAAACAGATGAAACCGTATTCTGACTTCAGAAGCGATACGGTCACCAGACCGACGGAAGAAATGCTTCAGGCCATGCTGAAAGCTGAAGTCGGGGACGATGTGCTGGGAGATGACCCGACCGTCAAAAAGCTGGAAGAACTGGCCGCCTCGATCATCGGCAAGGAAGCGGCTCTGTTTGTTCCTTCGGGCACGATGGGCAATTCGATAGCGGTAAAAATGTGGACGCGGGAGCTGGAAGAGGTTATAGTTGAAGAAAAATCCCATATCTACAACATGGAATCGACCCATATGACCTTCATCTCCAGGGTGACTCCGAGGCCTCTGCCGTCCCGCCGGGGTGCCATCGCTCCGGAGCTGGTCAGGAAACATATCCGGATGCCCTCGGTGCATACGCCGCGGACCTCGCTTATCTGTCTCGAGAACACCCATAACAACTGGGGCGGCGCGGTCGTGCCGCTGGAAAATTTTTTAGCCATCAGAAAGATAGCAGACGAATTTGGAATAAAAGTTCACCTGGACGGAGCCCGGATTTTCAACGCCAGTCTGGCCTCGGACGTTCCGGTTAAAGAATACGCCCGTTGTTGCGACTCTGTGATGTTCTGCCTGAGCAAAGGGCTTTCCTCTCCGGTCGGCTCTCTTCTGGTGGCTGACCGGGAAACGATAGAATATGCCCGCCGGATACGGAAGGCTCTGGGCGGAGGAATGAGACAGGCGGGGCTGCTGGCAGCCTGTGGAATTATTTCTCTTACCCGGATGGTTGACCGGTTGAGGGAAGACCATGAACGGGCCAGGCGTCTGGCACAGGCGATATATGACCTGCCAGGAATTACTCTTAATCCGGAAGAGGTTGAGACCAACATCATTATCTTTTACTTCAACCATCCAACGATGACCATCCCGGAGCTGGTGAGCAGGTTGAAGGAGAAAGGCATTCTCTGTCTGCCTGTTTTCGGCGGAGTAAGACTGGTTACTCATAAAGATGTGGATGACGAAGATGTGGAGAGAGCGATAAAAGCTTTCAGGGAAATTCTTGCCCGCTGATGCTGGTTTCTGAAGATGAATTGATATAAAAATTTCTCATAATTAATAATCATAAGGGAATAAACCATGGACAGAAAAAATCTCATGATCATCGGAGGCGGTCCTGGTGGCTATCTCGCGGCTCTGAGGGCGGCCCAGCTTGGCTTGAATGTTACCCTGGTTGAAGAGAACAGGGTAGGTGGTGTTTGCATCAACGTTGGCTGCATTCCGACGAAATACCTGACCCATCAGAGCGCGCTGTTTCATCAGTTGAAAACGGGAAAAAACTTTGAGGGGCCGCTGGCTGAGTTCAGGCTCAACTGGTCAAAAGTGCAGCAGGGAAGACAGACGGTCGTCGACCGCCTGGTGAAAGGTCTGGAATTTCTTTTAAGCCGGAACAGGGTTCAGATAATGAAAGGGCGCGGCCGGCTGGAAGGACCCGGAGAGGTTAAGGTCACAACTTCTGATTCGGAGTTTACCCTGCGAGCTGATAAGGTCATTCTGGCCACGGGAAGCCGGGCGGCCGATTTTCCTTTTCTTCGCTTTGACGGAAAGCGGGTGATTTCCAGCACTGAAGCTCTTTCTCTACCGGAACCACCGGCCAGTCTGCTGGTGGTAGGAGCCGGGGCGATCGGACTTGAACTCGGTTCAGTTTATCAGAGGATCGGAACGGATGTGACCATATTAGAAATCATGCCGAACATTCTGCCCGGAACCGATGTGGCTACAGCTCAGAGGCTCGAGAGGATTCTTAAAAAGCAGGGTTTGAAAATTTATACCCGGATGAAGATAGAGTCGGCTGAGCTTGAGGATGACGGGGTAAAATTGAAGGGAATTTCTCAGTCAGACGGTCGTCCGTTCGAGTTTAAGGCGGAGAAAGTGCTGATCGCCGCCGGACGCCGTCCGAACGTTGAAGGAATCGTCCGGGACGATAGTCCTCTGCGTCTGCAAAAGAGCGGCTTCGTCGAAGTTGACAGCCGCTGCCAGACCTCAATTCCGGATGTTTATGCCATAGGGGATCTGATCGGCGGCAAGCTGCTGGCCCATAAAGCCTATCATGATGCTCTGGTGGCCGCGGAAAACGTTGCCGGACATGAATCGCACCTTGATTACAGAGCAATTCCCGCAGCCATTTTCACCGAACCCGAACTGGCTACGGTCGGATTATCTCTGGAGGATGCTCAGGCGCTCGGAATTGAGGTAAAAGTTGGTGAATTTCCCCTCCAGGCAAACGGCAGAGCAGTGACACTCGAGAGCACCGAAGGGGTTGTCCGGGTGATTGCCGATAAGAAAACAGATGAAGTGCTCGGCGCTCATCTGGTGGCTCCACATGCCAGCGAGATGATGCCGGTGCTGACGATGGCTGTGGCTCGCCGGCTGAAACTCAAAGACCTCGATTCCATAATTTACATACATCCGACGATATCGGAGGCGATACCCGAAGCGGCTCTGAAGGCTAGCGGCCTGGCACTTCACATTTTGAATCAATAAAGAGATCTTCTCTTTCTGATTAAAACATACCGGAGGAAACGGGCAAACGCCCGGCGGTCAGGCGTTTGTTCGTCATTTATTCCGGGTTTGCTGATTGTTAAACGCAGTCTTCAGCAGCTTATCCTGCCATCAATCTGATATTAAAATTCCCGGATACCGGCATGCAAAGGAAAGAAATTTTGTTTGACTAAATTCGCGAATTAATTTATTATCAACTCTCAAAAATTATATTTGGAGGAAAGTATGGAGAAAAAAGTAACCGTGGAAGAATTGCTGGCTAAAGCCGAACAACCATCAAAAGATGCTCTTCGGCTTCATCCTTTTTACAGAGGAAAGGTGGGGATTACCCTGAAGTGCCGGGTGAGAGATTTCAACGATTTTGCCATCTGGTACACTCCCGGTGTAGCTGCCCCCTGCAAAGAAATTCAGAAGGATCCCGAAAAAGCATATGAGATGACCAACAAGGGAAATTTTGTGGCTGTCATCACCGATGGCACCCGCGTTCTCGGACTGGGCGATATCGGACCTCTGGCTGGACTGCCGGTTATGGAAGGCAAGGCGCTGCTGTTCAAATATCTCGGCGGTGTCGATGCTTTCCCGATCTGCATAAATGAAAAAGACCCGGACAAGTTCATTTACATCGTTAAAACGCTGCAGCCCACTTTTGGCGGAATCAACCTGGAAGATATTTCACATCCGAAGTGCTTCCATATACTCGACACGCTGAGGGCGGAATGCGAAATTCCCGTCTGGCACGACGACCAGCAGGGAACGGCCTGCGTGACCGTGGCCGGACTTATTAACGCTCTGAAAATTGTCAACAAAAAGATCGATGAAGTCAGAGTTACGGTTATCGGTTCCGGAGCTTCCGGCATCGCCATTGCCAGGCTGTTGATGGCGGCCGGCGTTAATCCGGAAAACATGCTTTCAGTTGATTCTAAAGGAATTCTTTCCAGAGACCGCGAAGACCGGGATGTTCTCCAGACAAAATTTAAGGAGAAATGGGACCTCTGCCTGAAAACCAACCCGAAGTGCATCAAGGGTGGAATTCCGGATGCGATTCGCGGAGCAGATGTTCTGATCAGTGTCTCCACTCCGGGGCCCGGCGTTATCAAACCTGAGTGGATCAAGACCATGGCGAAGGATCCGATTGTCTTTGCTGAAGCCAATCCGATTCCGGAAATCTGGCCCTGGGAAGCCAAGGAAGCCGGAGCCAGAATCGTGGCCACCGGACGCTCGGATTTCCCCAATCAGATCAACAACTCTCTGGGATTCCCTGGAATCTTCCGCGGCGCCCTTGATGTCAGAGCGAAAACCATCACCGACGAAATGTGCATCGCCGCCGCTTACGAGCTGGCCAGGGTGGCTGAGGACTATGGATTGAGTGAAGAATACATCATTCCGAATATGGATCAGTGGGAAGTCTTCCCGAGAGAGGCGGTGGCCGTTGGTCGCAAAGCAATAGAGCAGGGCGTGGCCAGGAAAGATATTCCGGCTGACGAACTGTACAGGATGGCTGAAAATACCATACGCACAGCCCGCGAGCAAATCCAGTTCCTGATGAAGGAAGGTTTCATCGTCGACCCGGACAAGTAATAGCTGAGTGGAGGTCAAAAAAGCCCGGGCAAAGGAAGCCCGGGCTTTTTTATTTTTAAAAAATCGTAAAAGAATGATTGAAAACACATGAAAAAAGTTCTGACTGGCGACTGAAAATCTCAATTTTTGTCTTCTCAGTACCAGCCGGAAAAAGACTGGATTTTTTAGGTCAAGCTTTTTACTTGAAACATACTGACTGTCCTTGCTATCTGAATAGCATTTAATGCTGAACCCGGTTTGATTTATCTCTTAAATTTTCCAGGATTGAAGTTCCAGGAATTGGATGAGATGATTCTGGCGAAGATTTGACAAGGCTTTTCTTTTGTGATAATGATTTTATCAGTCTTCGTCAGTAAGACGAAGAGAAGAAGGTTTACCATGAGTGGAGATGGAGAAAATTCTCTCCCGGACTTTTTAAGCCCTCCATAGTCATCTGCAATCATAAATAATTTATAATTTTATTCTGAAGGAGTATCCAAGAAGGGAAATACCAGAAATCCAGATTAGAGGAAGGCCATTTATCATAAAAAAATTCATCAGAAAGGAGGTAAGAAGATGAAAAATCTGATGAAACTTTCAGTCCTCGGCCTTTTGGTTGTTTTTCTGTTCTCCAGCTGCGCCAAGCAGCCGACCCAGCAGATTGATGAAGCCAGGGCGGCCATCGATGCTGTGGTTCAGGCGGGTGGTAACATCTATGCGAAAGAAGAGCTGAAAAAGCTGAACGATGACCTGCAGGCTGCACTTGACGAGGTGAATGCCCAGTCAAAGAAGCTCTTCAAGAAGTACGGCCAAGCCAAGGAGATGCTGGCGAAAGTTAAAGCTGACGCTGAATCGGTGCAGGCGCTGATCCCGGCCAGAAAAGAAGAAGCCAAGAATGCTGCCCTGGCTGCCATGGATGAAGCTAAGGCTGCTTATGAAGAAGCCAGGGCTCTTCTGGAGAAAGCTCCGAAAGGAAAAGGCACGAAAGCTGACATCGAAGCGATGAAGGCTGACCTGGCCGGACTCGAAAGCGCTCTGAATGAAGTTCAGGCGGCCATCGATGCTGAAGATTATTTTGGCGCTAAAGATAAAGCTCTGTCGATTAAAGAGAAAGCTGCCGCCATCTCCGAGCAGGTGAAAGCCGCTATCGAGAAAGTAAAAGGCAGAAAGTAATTACAGAAGAAAATCCATCTGGAGCAATGTTTATTAGTGAGGAAGCGGATAAGAGCACTTATTGTCGCAGTTCAGATTAGCCTGATTTTAGCTGGAGCAAGCTGCAAAACAGCACCGGCACCTTCAGAGGTACAGCAAGCCCTGAAACAGGAGCAGGACCTCTGGAGGGCCGGTGCCTCTGTTTATGCAGCTGAAGAGTATGAGCGCTACCGCGAAGACCTTAAGGCAGCCAGAAGGTTTTACGAACGCGAAGAGCTGAAAATAGGGTTTTTCCGGGATTACAGGCGAGTGAAGGAGGAGTTTTCAAAAATTCTGGCAGAAGGAGAGAGAATCAGGTCCCTGGTAGAAAGCAGGAAAGTAAGCCAGCAGAATGAAATCAGAAAATTTCTGGAGGAACTTTATTCGCGGTTTGAATTGCTCAACTCTCTCAGCCTGGAATTGAGTCAGAGAAGTTTCGCCAGGAATCAGTTGAGCCAGGCTGATGTCATATTGAGAGAAACAGAGCGCCTGCTGGAAAAAGAAGAATACGATGAAGCGCGCGCCAGGGTCAAAACGGTTGAATACCTTCTGAATCAGGCGGAAGATATATTGAGACAGCAGCTGGGGCGATACATGGATGAAGAAGAAATAGCCCGCTGGAAAAAGCTGGCCGAAAGAGCGATTGAAAAATCCAGAAGCGGAAATCAGCTGGTTATTCTGGTAAGTAAATTGGAGAGAAAACTGACTGTTTATAAAGGTGGTATACCGATCAGGACCTATGATGTGGGGCTCGGGTTTAACGGGTTGAACGATAAACTTCACGCCGGCGACAATGCCACTCCAGAAGGTGAATATAAAATAATAAAGAAAATTGCAGCCAGCCAGTTCGGTCGGGCTCTTCTGATAAATTATCCTAATGAAGAAGATATAAAAAGATTTAACGAAGCCAGGAAAAATGGGCGTTTAACACCCGGAAGTCAGATAGGTGGCCTGATTGAAATTCATGGCGGCGGCAAAGATGGTCTGACTCGGGGCTGTGTGGCCCTGGATGACGGGGAGATGGAAGAGTTATTCAGGATGATTCCGGTGGGGACGCCCGTGACCATAGTTGGAACCACTGACAGCAATAATAAAATCGTAGCTATTCTGAAAAAGGAACGAAAATGAAGTTCTGGAAGGTGCTGTTAGGGCTGGCGGTTTTGATTTATCTGGGAGCGCTGGGGATTTTTTCTGTGGCCTGGGTGCATCATCTCCGGCTCAGTTCAGAGTGGAAAACTGTGTGGAGTTTTCAGCTTGACCCGAAGACCAAGGTAAAACCTGAAGCCCAGAATGCGGCGCTTAAGAAAAAAATTAAAGAACTTCAGCCAAAAGATGTTTATATCGTGATTGACTCCGCCGAAAACAGGCTTTACCTGAGAAAGGATGGACAGACCCTCAAGGAGGCGGTGGTTTCCACCGGAAGCGGCGTGGTTCTGGTTGACCCGACCGGGAAGAGGAGCTGGGTGTTTGACACTCCGAAAGGGGAATTTTTTGTAAAATCGAAGATCAAAAATCCGTACTGGGTAAAACCCGACTGGGCCTTTATCGAAGAGAACGAGCCTATACCCAGAAGGCTGGAGGACAGAATAGAGGCCGGGGTGCTGGGTGATTATGCGCTGGGATTCGGTCAGGGGTATTTTATCCACGGAACGCTTTACACCAGACTTCTTGGACGAAATGTGACTCACGGCTGCGTGAGAATGGCTGATAAGGACCTGGAAGAAGTTTTCAAGGTGGCAAAGATAGGCACAAGAATTTACATCTATTAGCAAGACAGAATGCCAGATGATTTTATTGCCGGGAATTTATCCTCGGGTGAAGAGTAAAACGAACGCATCTGCAGATGAGCAATCAGCAATACGAAAAAAAAGAGGAAAAACAGAGGGGCGGATTGAACATTCGGGAGTAATTTTATGAAAAGTGTCGGAAAGGGAATAAAAGACGACGGTCAGGTTGCGGTTAGAATAACAGGCGTGCTCGTCTTTTGTCTGTTCTTATCTACTTTTTTGGTTTTCAAGACAGGTTTCCCGGAAGAAAAATATCAATCAGGCATGCTGATAGAAAATCCGGCGGTAACCGGAAATAAGCCCCCGGCCGTGCCGGTTAGAGCCGGAAAGGAAGAAAGGGCAGGATTTCAGCCGGGAACCAGAAAATCGGAAGAGCTTTCTGTTTCGTTAAAAGAGATTCCGCCAGAAACGCATGAAGTACTTAAAGAAAACAGGTTTCTGGAAGAAGAGTTAAAACTGGCCCGGACTCCTCAGTATTATTTTGTCTTAAACTTGAGGGACGGAATGCTCGAACTTAAGGCCAGGGGCATGGTTTTAAGAGTATGGAAAGCCAAAAAAATTCGCTATACAGGAAAACCGGTGCCGCTTCAGGTAACTTCTCTGAAGAATAAAACTGCTCTTAACCCGCCAGAAAGAAAAGTGGTGAAGCCCGGCGCAGGACAGCCGCAGGAAACGGAGAAAAAGACCGGTGCTCCCACATCAGAAAATAAGAATAAGAAAAAGGAAGAAAAACGCGAAAGTCAGGAAACAGCCAGGACCGCCACAGACAGCTTTGAAGTTGAAGCTCTTGAGATAACAGACATGCCCTCTTCTTTTGAGCTCAATTTTGATAACGACCTCCGAATTTATGTCCGCTCTCCGGCTGATTCGAGGGAAAAATGGAGGCGGATAAAGGAGAATTTTCTCTGGTATGCCTGGAATCCGGTTAAGTATCTGATTAACAGAAAAAGCGAGCTCCAGCCTCAGCTCATCCTTTATTTTGACACCCATCGCCAGTCCCAGGGAATATACTGGGCATTTGTGGATGGGATCAAGGGTATAATCTGGTATCCGTAAAATAACCTGTTAAACATTTAAGCCGATTCCTGACCCGTGCCCGGCAGCTTTGCACCTATCTTAAGAAAATAACTCCATTAATTTTTAAGCGAAAATTTTAATTAAGGCACATTTTAAAGGATATTATTTTGCAAATATGTGAAAATAAATAAAATAAAAATTTCAAAAAAACTTGACAATTTCATACTCAAATTTTATATTAAAATAGAGCTAAATAATAACAGGAGGTTTACAGATGAGCAAAATAATAGGAATAGACCTCGGTACTACCAACTCAGTAGTTGCCGTGATGGAAGGGGATAAGGTTACGGTCATCCAGAATGAGGAAGGCGGCCGGACCACCCCTTCAGTAGTAGGTTTTACCAACAAGGGAGAAATACTTGTCGGCCAGGTAGCCAAGCGCCAGCGCATTACCAACCCGGAAAATACGATATTTTCCATCAAGCGGTTTATGGGCAGAAGATACAGCGAGGTGCTGAATGAAATAAAGCAGGTCCCCTATAAAGTGGTTGAAGCTTCGAATGGCGGTGTCAGGGTGGTGGCGCAGGGCAAGGAATATTCTCCCGAACAGATTTCCGCTTTCATCCTGCAGAAGCTGAAAAAGGCGGCTGAAGATTATCTGGGCGATAAGGTGGAAAAAGCCGTTATCACCGTTCCTGCTTACTTCAACGACGCCCAGAGAAAGGCGACCAAAGACGCGGGCCGGATTGCCGGGCTGGATGTCGTCAGGATTATCAACGAACCGACGGCTGCAGCTCTGGCCTATGGCATGGATAAGAAAAAGAATGAAATAATCGCCGTTTACGATTTTGGCGGCGGCACCTTCGACATCTCCATTCTGGAAGTGGGCGATGGAGTGGTCGAAGTAAAAGCCACCAACGGCGATACCCATCTGGGCGGTGATGACATCGACCAGAGGATTCTCGACTGGATTATAAGCGAGTTCAGGAAGGAAACTGGCATTGACCTGAGCCAGGATAAGATGGCTCTCCAGCGCCTGAGGGAAGCCGCCGAAAAAGCCAAGATCGAACTTTCCACGATGATGGAGACTGAAATTAACCTGCCTTTCATCACGGCCGACGCCAGCGGCCCGAAGCATCTTTTGATGAAGATGACCCGGGCTAAACTCGAACAGCTGGCGGAGGATCTGATTCAGCGCTCGATTCCGCCGGTCAGACAGGCTCTGGAAGATGCCGGCCTGAAACCCGAGGATATCGACGAGGTCATTCTGGTTGGCGGTCAGACCAGAATGCCCAGGATTCAGCAGGTGGTTCGTGATTTCTTCGGCAAGGAACCGCATAAAGGAGTCAACCCGGACGAGGTTGTGGCTGTCGGCGCGGCCATACAGGGCGCGGTACTGAGCGGCCAGGTGAAGGATGTGCTGCTGCTCGATGTCACCCCGCTTTCTCTCGGTATTGAAACCCTGGGTGGCGTGTTTACCCGGATGATCCCGCGCAACACCACAATTCCCACCAGAAAGACTGAAATTTTCACCACGGCAGCCGATAACCAGACCTCGGTGGAAATTCATGTGCTTCAGGGAGAACGTGAACTGGCTGCCTACAACCGCAGCCTGGGTCGTTTTCACCTGGATGGCATCCCGCCGGCTCCTCGCGGAGTTCCTAAAATTGAGGTTACTTTTGACATCGACGCTAACGGAATTCTCCATGTTTCAGCCAAGGACCTGGCCACGGGCCGTCAGCAATCGATAACCATCACCGGTCACAGCGGACTGGATGAGAAAGAGATCGAGCGAATGGTCAAGGAAGCTGAGGCTTACGCGGCCGAGGACAGGCGCCGTCGCGAGGTGGTGGAACTCCGCAACCAGGCTGACCAGCTGATCTACAGCGTGGAAAAGCTGATACGCGATAATCGCGACAAGATACCGGCCGATGAAGTTACCAGAGCGGAACAGGAAATCGCCAACACCAGAAAAGCGATGGAGAGCGACAATCTGGAGACTATCAGAGCGGCCATCGATTCTCTGGCGAGAGCATCTCACCGTATCAGCGAGGTTCTTTACCGTCAGGCTGGCGCCCGGCAATCTTCTCAGTCGCAGCCAGGTTCCAGTTATGAGGGTTACAGCCAGGGCGGTGGCCCCGCTTCCAGCGGAAAGGGCAACGGCCCGGACGATGAAGTGATCGACGCGGAAGTGGTTGACGACGACAGGAAGCACTGAGCCAGCGAATGGCTAAGCCGGACTTCCAGTTTTTCCGATGGGCCGGGATCGGGCCCGGCGGAAAAGGGAGTCCATAAGAGAAAAAGAGGGCGGCCATGGCCAGAAAGGATTACTATGAAATTCTCGGGGTTCCCCGCAATGCCACTCTGGCTGAAATCAAGAAGGCTTACCGTAAGCTAGCTCGCAAGTACCACCCTGACCTGAATCCTGGAGACAAAGCGGCCGAAGCTAAATTCAAAGAAATACAGGAGGCCTATTCAGTCCTCAGCGACCCTAAGAAGCGAGCCCAGTACGATCAGTTTGGCATGGTCGGGGATTTTGGCCCTGAAGCAGGCGCGGGAGCCGGTCCGGGTCCGTTCAACGCGGGGTTTGAAGGCTTTGATTTTTCAGAATACGGGAGCACCTCTTTTCGTGACCTGTTTGAAAATCTCTTTGGCGGCCTCGGCATGGAGCAGAAGCCTGCCGGCCCCCGGCGCGGCGAAGACCTGAATTATTCGATGACCATAAGTTTTGCCGATGCCATCAATGGTTTGCAGACAAGAATCAGAGTTAACAGGATGGTTCCCTGTCCGGTCTGCGGAGGAAGCGGCCAGGCCAGCCTGGGCGGAGAGAGGGTCTGCCCTGATTGCGGCGGAAGAGGGAGAACCTTTGTGCAGAAAGGTTTTATGAAGTTTTCTTCTACCTGTTCAACCTGTCTGGGATCAGGCAGGGTTAGCGGGCAGGCCTGCAGTCAGTGCCGCGGCGAAGGGAGGGTTGCCGGCAGCGAAACGATAACCGTGCGCATCCCGGCCGGTGTTGATAGCGGTTCAAAGGTCAGGGTGCCTGGAAAGGGAAATGCCGGAATTAAAGGAGGACCTCCCGGTGACCTTTACATTATTCTTGAAGTGACTCCACATCCTTTCTTCAAGCGGGAGGGTTCCAGCATTTATATAAAAATTCCTATCACCGTGCCTGAAGCTACTCTTGGCGCCAAGATTGAAGTGCCGACGGTCTACGGAGAGAAGAAATTGATCAGGATCCCGCCAGGCACAAAATCCGGGCAAAAATTCAGACTGAAAGGCGAGGGCGCGCCGGTGTGCGGGCGAAGCGGCCGTGGTGATATGTACGTTGAAGTAACGATAGTTCCGCCGCCGGCGGTGGACCAGAAAGTGCGGGAGCTGATGAAGGAACTGGAAAAATTCTACGACCCGGATATCAGAAAAAATCTCGTGAGCTGAATTTTGCCGGATGAAAGCTGAAGGAGGACAGAGATGCCCAGAAGAAAGAAGAAAAATGAAACAGAGACCAGAACTTTGACCGGATATTATCACATCAGCGCGGTGGCCCGAATGTACAACATTCATCCGCAGACCCTGCGACTGTACGAAAGGGAAGGGTTGCTGAAGCCTTCGCGCAGCCAGGGTAACACCCGCCTGTACAGCGAAGAGGACCTCAGACGACTTGAGCTCATACTGAACTTGATCCGTGACCTGGGGGTCAACCTGGCCGGGGTCGAGGTGATTCTTAATATGAGAGAGAAGCTGCAGCAGATCGAGGCTCAGGTTAACGAGCTTCTGGATTTCATTAAGGAAGAGTTTTACAAAGGTCGGGAAGAGGAATTTGAAGCGAAGAGGCGCAGTCTGGTACATCTGCCGGTGACCAAGCCAATGCCCGCAGGGAAGATAGAAAATAAGTCCGAAAAGTAATAGTGCGTTTGCTCTGACCGGTAATGTTTTCGGTTAATTTTCGATTTTATTTCAGCCAGCCGTCCGGCCAGCAAAGAGGTTATTGCCTGGTAATTTAAGATCAGTTGACCTGGATGAAGTAGATAAAACAGCCGGCTCGAATTGATAAAATCTTCCAATTCTTGTTCAGTCCGGCAGGCTGGAAACTGAAGAGAAAAAATATTAAAATAAAAATGAAAGCAGCTTGCATAAAATAATGAACATAAGATCAAAGGCAAAAGTGTCTTTATGAAATATCAGGATTATCTCGACTCTCGAAACCTGAAGCTTTACCTGGATGAGATTTCCAGAATTCCGCCTATTACCGAGGAAGAGGAAAAGGAGCTGGGAGAACATATTAAAAAGGGTGATCCTGAAGCCATCCGTCGCCTGGTGGAAGGGAATTTGCGATTTGTGGTTTCTTATGTCAAAAAATATCAGGGAATGGGGCTGAGTCTGCTCGACCTGATCAACGAAGGGAATCTCGGTCTGATAGAAGCTGCCCGCAGGTTTGACCCTGACCGCAACGTAAAATTTATTTCCTACGCTGTCTGGTGGATCAGACAGGCCATAGTTCATGCTCTCTCGCAGGCTTCTCATTATTACAACCTGCCGCAGAAAGTTTCTGACAGAATATCGAGAATGAACAGAGAGAGGGAAATTCTTAAGAAGGAGCTCGGACGCGAGCCAACGCGGGAGGAGCTGGCCGAAAGGCTGAACATAACGCCTGAAGAAGTGGCTGAGATGGAGATAATGCAGGAGAAGGGGCTTTCGCTCTCCGACAGACTGGGCGAGGACGATGACCTGGAAGTTGGAGACCGGATTTCCGACGAGATGGAGCCTTCTATAGAATACCAGTTGATCAGAAGCTCGGTAGAACAGCAGATCCGGGAGATCCTGGACGAGCTGGATGAGCGCGAAGCGCTTGTGCTAAAATTGAGATTCGGAATTGACGGCGATGAGCCGATGACGCTTCAGGAGATAGGCGACCGCCTCGGCTTAACCCGGGAGCGGATAAGACAGATCGAACAGCGAGCGATGCGCAAGTTAGCCAGCTCGCAAAAACTCAAACAGTTGAGAGGATATTTGAATTGAAGGAAGAAAAGGTCTGTTCCATCTGTCAGGGTACCGGCTGGGTGGTAGAACAGACTGAAAAAGGTCCGGTGGCCCGCCGCTGCCGTTGTTTCGGCGAACAGAAGGTACAGCTTTTGCTGCGGCAGGCCAGGATTCCCAGACGTTACGAAAACTGCACGCTGGATAATTACGAGATTCATCATCCGAGCCAGGCGGACGCGCTGAAAATTTCAAAAAAATTCGTCAAAAATTACCCGGCGCAGGAAATAGGACTTCTGTATATCGGGCCCTGCGGGGTGGGCAAGACTCATCTGGCTGTAGCCGTCATCAGAGAACTCATCCTGAAAAAAGGAGCGTATTGCCTGTTTTATGACTTCAGGGAACTTATCCGGGATATTCAGAATAGCTATACTCCTGATTCCGAGGTAAGCGAAACGGATATCCTGGCTCCGGTGTTTAACTGCGAGGTCCTGGTGCTCGATGAACTCGGAGCTAAAAGGCCCACGGCCTGGGTGGAAGAGACTATATTCTATATCATAAATTACCGCTACAATCAGAAAAGGATTACTATTTTCACCTCAAATTATCTGGACATCGAGGAAGAGCCTGACCGGCGAGAAAGTTTTTACAAAAAGGTTGACGAAACCCTGGTCGACAGAATCGGCGTGCGTCTGAGAAGCCGGTTGTACGAGATGTGCAAGGTGGTGAACATTGCCGGCGAAGATTACCGCAAGGTGGCCAAGCAAGCCAGTTATCGTTTTTGAGCATAGAGAGTTTGATTCGGTCAGGTAAGAAAAGAAAAAATCGTCCTTTCAAGGTTATTTTTCTCTCGGATATTGAAAATAACGATGAATTTTGTTATAAATATTTCACCTGCTCCTCGGTAGCTCAATCGGCAGAGCGGGTGGCTGTTAACCACTAGGTTGCAGGTTCGAGTCCTGCCCGAGGAGCCAATTTTATTTTAAATAGCACTTTTGAATCGCCGTCACATTTTTTCTGGTTTTTGCTTGAAATTGTTTGAAAATATCTGGCCCAGCTGGCGAAAAAAGAAAATATCAGCCTGAACCAGCTTCTCAATCACCTGATAGAGCGCGGCCTGGCTTCCCTGAAGTTTCGGGAACAATCTGTGTACAGTTCAAAAGCAGGAAAACAGCCTGATGGAAAATATTCAAGGCGAGCTGTAAATGAAAGTCTGAAACCATAGAACCGTTAAATTTATTCTTGTTAGTTCATAGTTGCTCCCAGGAGATTTTGACGCGGCGCAGGGCGTAGCCGACCTCTTTCAGGTAATCACCGTAACCGGTCATCCAGTGGAAGCCGGGCATGCGGCGGGCAAGCTCACGGCTGTCGGCCTCGAAGCTGACCTCAATCTGGGAACGGCAGATCGGCATGAAGGGTGCATCTTCGATTTTTCCCCGAAGCCCGACCCATCTTCTGGAAACGAAATCGGGAATGATGTTGGTGACCACCTGGCCGCGGCTCATTTCAACTCTCGGGGCGGCCCTGTAATCAGATTCGAAATGGGTTAATATCCTGGCCGGTTCCATCTGTCTTCCGCCCATCCTGCGCGGAGCTGTGCAGTGAGCCAGCGTTATGATGCCCTCGTGCGGATAGGTGGGGTCGTTCAGAAACACAGGCTTGCCGGAGATGTTCGAGAGAAGCACCCCGGAAGGGATGACCACAAAATCAGATTCGCAGAAAGCCAGGTAGCCAGCGTCGTTCAACAGGCTCAGCGTCAGGCAGGCAGTGGTTTCAGCCAGCGGCATGATCGTCCCCATGCAGCCGTTTATGGTGATGGCCCGGCAGCCGGCAGACTTCATCAGCGCCAGTAAAATTTTTTCCAGCAGGAAGGCATTTTCCACAAAGGACAGGTCGGTTTCTAACCTGGTGCCCGGAAGCTTCAGGTAATCGCGGGCGGCCTGGCGGCCTTCATTAACCGTTTTACGGTCGCGTTTGGCTTCCTGAATCAGCTTTCCCAGCTCATCGCAGGAAATAGTTTTTATCTCAAATTTCCATTTTTCTTCGACCAGTTTCGGGACAACTCCCGGCGGCTGAGCCCGGGCGTCAGGTCCGCCGACAGCGATTATTTTAGCGCCAGGAGTGTTGCGGAGTCCGCAGAGAGCGCGGAGACGCCATTTCAGCTCTTCCTGGCTGTCAATAACCACATCGTCATCGGTGACCCTCTCGAGCGCAGGATAATCAGTGTGATGACGGAGATAACGGGGGCTTATGATTTCATACCACAGATAGACTGGCCCCGAACGATGGCGGCAGAAAAATATCAGCTCCTGCCAGTTTTTTCGAGATGGTGGAAGACGTCCATCCAGCCACCAGCAGCGTAAACGATGATGGCGTCCGCCGAGGCGATATCAGAAGCGTGAGAAGATGAAAGGTCGGCGGGCTGGCGCACAGCTGAGAGGGGAAGGAATTCCAGCGGAAAATCGGCCTTCTTTTTGAGGGCGGCGAGTTCTCCCTGGATGCGGGCGATTTCCTCTTCCGCTTCCTGCCGGGTTTGTATGCCTCCCCAGGCCCTCCAGCTCGTTTGCGGAGCCTGTTCGGGCGTGCTGTAGACCAGAATCGGTTTGACTCTCAGGGCAGACCTGGGGTCATGCTGGACAGCCACGCCGGCCTGAGTGTCGCTCGAACGAAGAGAACCCCAGCTCAGGTGTCGGGCGGTAATCGTTCCGAGTGTGCCGAGACCGATGCCTTTTAGAAAATTTCGCCTGCTGATCATCCTGGAAGAACTTACCTCGATCGGTTCAGCTCCATCGGGACAGCAGGTGGGGCCATGATGAATTTTATCGATCTGGTTTTTCCGATTTTCGCCCTTATTAAGCCTCCATATCTGTTTATTGGAAGAGATTACAATTATCTCAAGAGAAAGCGAGCAGATACAAATTTTTTCTGGTAAGAAGAGAGGAAAGGAGAAGCAGAAATTCAGAAGGAGCTATTTTCCCGCGTATTCACCTCCGGTAAATATAATCTGCCGGGGAGAGGGTTAAAAATCACTTCTGATGTTATTCCGGATTATTTAGCCACAGAGAACTTTAATCACAGCTTTAAAAACAAAACGGGGGAGAGCCTTACGGCTCATCCCCCGCCGATAGTAGAATAAGGGAGCTGTTAGAATTTGTACCTGATCGACAGCTGGTAAGTTCTGGTAGCGTCGATTCCGGTAACCTTGCCGTAATTGTAGTCAACGGTGTAGCTTCCGGAAGCATTGTTTTCGTCAGCCGGTCTCCAGGTGCCTGCCGGATTCTGGCCGAAGTCCACAAACCTGAATCCAAACGGGTTGTAGATGTCAGCCAGAACAGCTATCCGGCCATAGGGGAGTTTGAACTCTTTCTCGATGTGGAAGTCGAAGTAGGTACGGTCTTCGTTTCTCCTTGTGCCAGCTGGTTCAAGTCTCACACTGACTGACCAGGGAACAACATTATGAGCTTGAGCCCAGGAGGTCGGCGGAACGATGGTGATGGACCTTCCCCAGGGAGTACCCATCATATAGCGGAGTATAAAAGAGCTGATGAACCCGTAAGGCAGTCTGAAGGTGCCGTAGAGTTTGAACTGAAAGGGAACATCCAGACCATCGCGGCCCGGAGCAAAAAGGAACTGGTTCGGATTATTGCCAACTTCCATAGAAGTGGCTCTGGAAAACACAGCCGAACCGCCCAGAGCCCAGCCATGGCTGAACCTTTTATCAAACTGAAGTTCAAGGCCGTTATATTTTCTGAAGTTTTCCGGGATGTTTTTCTGAATGTTGATCGAACGGTTGTATGCGGAGTCATAGGTCATGAAGTAAACAGTGACTTCCTGTTCAGGGAACACGCCATAAGCCGGAACTATGGTGGTGAAAGGTACATACCATTCGGGAGCCTGTTCCAGAGCATACCAGTATTTGCCGGTGACCGGGTCGTACTTGGCTGAGCCGTAGATTTTAGTCTCTTTTTTATGAATGAAGTTAACCTTTACGGCCAATTCTTTGAACAGCTGATGCTCGAAGCCGACCATGTACTCGTTGTGAACAGGAGCTCTCAAGTTGGGGTCAACCAGCCGGCGGAGGTAGTCGGGGTCGGGTCTGGTGAAGTCGCCAAGACCGTAACGATATTCGTAATAGTCGACGCCGGGCATGTCCGGTTGCCCGTTGTTGTTGAGGTCCCACCAGTTGAATTGATACTGGGCCATAACTGCCGGCGAGACGGCAGAGAAAAACATAACCGGAACATGTTCGGAGTAATGAGCATAGGAAACTTTGAAGGCTGTTTTGCCGTTGCCAAAGATGTCGTAGCTCAGGCCAATTCTCGGGGAGAAATTCAGGAAGTCCAGAACTCCCTTGATCGGCGCGACTTCAAAAGGACCGAAGGGGTTAAAGCCGAGTGTCGGTTCGAGCGTCTGTCCTATGGCAAAAGGCAGACCGGTAATTCCAGTGGTTTTAGCTTTGCCGCCCCAGCCGTTGTAGTAATCAAGACGAAGACCCAGGTTAACAGTAAGACGGTTCTTGATCGTCAGGCTGTCCTGGAAATAAGCTCCGACCCGGTATTCCATCAGGTCCTTCCAGCTGTCGTTCCGTCCGGTGCCGCAGTTGGTAAAAGCCAGCAATCCGTCTCCCATTATTGTGGTTTCGTTGGTCTGATAATATCCACGCCAGTAGTAAGGGTTGCCGTTGTAGTAATACCAGTTCATCGGGTTGGTTCTGGCGTAAGCGTATCTATCCCAGCCAAACTGGAATTCTGCGCCGGCTCCGATTTCGTGATTGCCGCCGAGGAAGTTGTCCTGGAAATGGGTCAGGCGGGTGGACGCCTGGCTGGTATGCCTGATGATGAAGCTCTGCCAGGATTGTATTCCATTCCAGATGTATCCGGTGTAAGCATCCCAGTAACAGACGTTGGCGTCGGATTCTTTGCGGGTGGTGATAGGATAATCAAGATGGTTAACGTTAAGGCGAAAATCGACAAAAGAATTCGGACTGACCAGCCAGGTCAGATTGGCCGTGCCGACGTACTGTGCGGGCTTTGCCCAGAAGGTGGTTTCTTCCGTCTTCTTCGCCTGGGCTTCATACATGTTCTTGCTCTTGCTGTAAGAAAAATAAGTGTAGAAGCGGAAATGTTTGGAAAATTCCGTGGTCAGTTTGAGGTTGCCTCTGACATTCTGGCTGGGAACTTTGTACTGATCATAAAAATGGCCCAGGATAGTGGCCGGGATAAAAGGACTCCAGCGGCTGGATTTGGTGAAGGACATGTCGGTGAAGAACCAGAGTTTGTCCTTTATGATCGGGCCGCCAAGAATCGCGGAAGTGTCCACGCTGTAAAGGGCAAAAGTGGGTTTGCCGATGTTCATCACCTTGAGTTTCTCGTCGGGGAAGAGAACCTGGGCCAGGTCTTTGCTGGTGTAATAGGTCTGAAGCTGGCCTGAGAAGTTATTACCGCCGGATTTGGTTACGATGTTAACAAAAGCGCCTCCGGTCGTTCCTACCTGAGCGGGAAGGGAGCCGGTCACCACCTCAATTTCTTCTATGGCGTCAAACTGCGGAGTGCCGAAGGGGCCGCCGGTAGTCGGACAGTTGGCGTTAATGCCGTCAACTTCATAGGTTACGCCACGCCAGAGGGTGCCGTGAATCGCTCCAGAATAGGTGGCGATGGTTCCGACTGCCCCGGGAACGAGATTCATGATACCGGTTAACGACCGGTTGACCGGCAGAGTTTGAATGACCTCACTGGTGATGGTGGTGGTCACCTTGGTTTTCTGGACGTCGATCGAGGGAGCGGCCGCTACCACCGTGACTTCTTCCTCTACCGCCGCTGGCTGCATCTTCACCTCGAGAAATATGGATGTGCCCACCCTGACCACGATTTCTTTAAGAGTGGTTGTCCTGAATCCCTGAAGTTCAGCGGTCAGGGTGTACACTCCAGGCGGAATAGCCGGCAGCCTGAAGGTTCCATCTTCCCGGCTCACGTCGGAAGCCTTTCC
This sequence comes from Candidatus Saccharicenans sp., assembly GCA_030018265.1. Classification (GTDB taxonomy): domain Bacteria; phylum Acidobacteriota; class Aminicenantia; order Aminicenantales; family Saccharicenantaceae; genus Saccharicenans. The sequence continues at coordinate 6,479 of JASEFX010000015.1, read as the reverse complement.
CATCATACTGGGACCGGACAGGGTGATAGTCACACCGGGCAAGGGGAGGCCATCGCTGTCTTTGACGACACCCCTGACCGTGCCAGTCTCACGGGTAATCTGAGCCAGGAGGACGGTGCTTAAGATGATGACAAAAACCAGAGTTGCAGGAAGTTTTAACCTGCGCATGCTAAATCCTCCTTGAATTTGAATTTTTAAGAACGTTGTTATTAAAAGGAAAAAAGCAGGCAGTCATGGCTCGTCTGCCGCCCGACCTGCTTTTCTCTCCTGTTTTTATGTTAACGATAATCATGATGTTAACGTTAACGCATAAATAAGCTAAAAAATTTTTTTGTTCAAGTCAAGAACTTTTTTATGGTTGAAATTGAAACCGAATTCCGGTCTAAAACTGCTGACGGCTTTATGATGTCTCTGCCTGTCTGAAAGCTGAAAACAGTGCGATGGCCGAGAAATTTTAGCTTCCAGCTTTACAGGAGTCGCTTTGACCTTAATTTTAAGAATGTCCAGTCTCAATGTATTTCAGAAGAACGGCTGCGAACAGCTGTTGCCAGCGCTTGCCGGTCTGCATAAAAATATATTATTAAGGATAGAAGTTCTGCTATGCTTCATAGAAGCGGAAAGGATTTCTTTTGCCTGTCCTGCGGCCGGAGGAGAGCTGCCAGAATACTGGGGTTTTGCAGGGATTGCTTGCAGGCTGTTGATACCGATGAACTGAAAAGAAACAGTCACATTTCGCGCGCGAAATTCGGATTGCCAGCTGCTCCGCCCGGTGAAGCCGGAGCTCCGGTCTGCTCTTTGTGTTCTAATCTCTGCCGTCCTGATGAGGGGAGTACCGGATTCTGTGGAGTCAGGGCAAACAGAAACGGGGCGGTCCGATCAATCGCTCCGGAGGGAGTTATTCTGGCTGATTTTTACTATGATCCGCTCCCGACCAACTGTTGCGCAGCCTGGTTCTGCCCGGGCTCGAAGGAAAAAGGAGTTAACCTGGCCGTTTTTCTTTATGGCTGCAATTTTGATTGTCTTTTCTGCCAGAATGCTTCGCATCGAAGGGTGGATTCCGCTCCGCATATCCCTTTAGAACATCTGGTTAAGGCGGCGCTTCGGGAAGAAGTCAGGTGCGTTTGCTTTTTTGGAGGTTCTCCCGAGCCCCAGCTTCAGCTGGCTGTCGAAGCCGCCCGTGAAATAATCCAGAGATCTTCGCGGAGAATTCATATCTGCTGGGAATGGAACGGTGCTGGTAATCCGGCGCTGGTGAAACAGGCGGTGGAAATAAGCCATGACAGCGGCGGTACAGTCAAGTTTGACCTGAAAGCCTGGAGTCCGTCACTCGGTAAGGTTCTCTGTGGAGTTTCCATCGAAAGGACTTATCAAAACCTCAGACTCCTATGGAATCATTTCCAGAATCCCGAACTTTTAACCGCGACCACTCTTCTTGTGCCTTACTATGTTGATGAGAGTGAAGTTGAAAACATAGCTTGCTTTCTGGCTGAACTGAGTCCGGATTTTCCTTATTCGCTTCTGGTTTTTCATCCGGAGGATCGAATGAATGACCTTCCGGTAACACCCCGAAGCCAGGTGGAAGCTGCTCTGAAAGCAGCCAGGAATTACTTAAGAAGAGTTCATGCGGGCAACCTGCATCTCCTGAGCGATTAGGGTGCTCCGCTATAAATTTCTTCTCTAAAATTATTGTGTTTTCAGGTAAACTGAAGAATTACTATAAATTGCCATGATTTTCAGCTGTGAAACTAAATTTGGTTTTTCCGGGTATTAAAAGATTGAAGGAGCCGGCGCTGGCAAGATGCTGGAATTTTTAACACCCTGAGGTATTGACACAGAATTTTTTTCATCTATTCTGAAAATTCTCTGTTCCGAAAAAATGAAAAATAAAAATTTTTTTGTCAAAGATTAAATTCCCTGACGGGTCGCATAAAGAAGAGTTTCAGGATATTGCCGGTAAAACTAAAGCAAAATTGAAGGAGAGGTCATATCATGATAAACAGAAAGTTTGTGCAGGGATTTCTGGTACTCGTAATCTCAGGCATTCTGTCATTACTGACAGCGCAGTCAGCTGCTGGCTTATCTGACGATAAGGGGTCAGATAATTCCAGTTACGAGCTGAGGGCCAGCGAAGTTTATTTTGCTCCAGAGGTTATCTCTGTGGTTATTTTCCCGGCTGATCAGAATGCCGGAAGTCATCAGACAGCGGACTGGAATCAGGAGAAGTCTCATTCTCAACAGGAGGTGAAGAAGGAACAGACCGGTGAGAAGGAAGAGCAAGAAATTCAAAAAGAATCTGAGGAACAGCCAAAACAGGAATTATCGGAGCAGCAGGAGACGGAAGAAAAACAGCCCGTGCCTGAAGAAAAAAAGAAAATAACAGACTGGCTGGATCCCTGGAAAAAGACTCTTGAGTTAAGCTATGTGGTGACCGGCGGTAATACTCTCTCGTCTTCTTTTAGCTTTGGAGCCAACCTGACGCGTTCTCCCAACGATAAGAATACCTACATGTTGAAAACTTTTCTGCTGCGTAGCCATTCGACCACAGTAACCAGGATGGCTGTGGGAACTCCTGAAAATTATTCAGTTGAAGAAGAAAAAAATCGCCGTCTGTCAGCAGAAAATTACATTCTTTCAGGGCAATATGATCACCGGGTGACCGGGCGGCTGACCACCAACCTGGCCTTTGTCTGGGATAGAAACAAATTCTCCGGAGTGCTCAGCCGGGCTCTGTGGACCGCAGGAGCCGGTCTGGTCATAGCCGATAACCAGAAAACAAGAATGCGCTCCCAGGCCGGTGTGAGCTTCACCATCAGAAAATACAGCCAGAAACCGGTCAGCGCCTTTCTTGGTTTTCGCTACAGCTTTTCCTGGGAACAGAAGCTATTTGATAACGCTTCCTTTGCCACCGCTTTCATTTTCGACGATAATCTGACTAAGATAAGCGACTGGAGGTACGAGTGGAACTTTAACGTGGCTGCTCCCATCAACAAAAAGCTCTCGCTGAAGACTGGAGTTCGTATCCTCCGGAACAACAGACCGCCTGACCTGTCTGTCCCGCTTTTTGACCTGAACGGCCTGGACACCGGCATAAAAGTTTTTATCCCGCGAGGCAAGGTTGACACCTTCTTTACCACTTCATTTGTGCTTAACCTGTAGGAGCGAATTAGAAAGTTCCTGACCGGCTGACCCGGGCTGAAAGGCGGGCTTCAGGTCACTTTCTGCATACCGAGCGGGTTAATCTGCAATAGATATCTGCGGAACCCTCCGGTAAGGAAATCATGAAACTCGATCCGAGATAAATGATATAAAAGAATTTTTTTGATGCTTCTTAAAATCGGCTTGTGGGTTAAGCCTTTTTCTTCAGAACTCTGTATAAAATGGAATCAAAAGGAAAGAAGAAAAGAAAAAGTATCAGATACAGATAGGAATCCTGCAAGCCGGTGGCTGACAGAAAGCCAATTATTATAATCAGCAGATGCATTCTCGCCACGTTGACATAAGCGAAGCCAAACGAAATCCACATGGCTGTCTGTTTGAAGGCTTTTCTGCAGGCCTGCATTCTGGAAAAGGCGCTGGCCAGGACAAATACCGAGTACTTCCTTAAAGTTATAGCCACCAGATTACTGAACAGGGAAAACTCCCAGGAAAATTGCTCTCCGGGCCCCGGCTTCCGGAAGGGGGAAGAATTCGGTCTGGAAAAGACTGTGGACAAAATGAAACCCGAGAAAATGAACAGTGAAAAAGGCTAACATAAAAAGGCCAGCTGGAAGCACCTGCAGAAAGGCAGTAATCCTGCGATTCAGCCGGGTAATAAGAAAACCCCGGCCTTTTCTCTTCCGGAAACGTCCGACGACGGTCAACAGACTGATGCTCCATTAAAAATAATGCAAGACTTATGGGGTAAAACTTCCGGCTGATAATGCCGATAATCAGGGCGGGGATGAATGAAATTATTATGGACATTATGTCAATTCTCTTTTCCTAAACATGGAAGGAATTGACAGCGCGGTGGCTTTCTGAATATTTCTTTATCCGGGCGGCAAACATGCCGCCTATTGACACCAGGATGTAAGAATAGCCCACGGCCAGGCTTGAAATCCAAAGCGACCAGACAAGGTCTGAAGCCAGCCACCGTTCCTGTCGGGCCAGATAGACAGTTCCCATAAAAAGAGCCAGGTCCAGCAGACATTCTTTTTTTGAAGATGTGTTCATGGCGGTATTATATTCAGCAGTGATTCAAAAATAAAACCGAAAAATAAAGATTCAGCCTGTGCGCTGAAAAGTCTATCTGGAAACTCTTGATCCGTTGGCCTGGCTGACTCTCTTTTATTCGGATACTGCCCGTCTTCTTGACAGGATAACCTGATTGGGGAGAATATAAAAAGGGGAAGGAATAATGAAAAAACGCGAAACTTTTGTTTTCTTATGGTCAATTTTCATTTTAGCCTCGTTATGGCTGATGTCTCCGGTTTCTCTGGAGGCCGGGCCACAGGCAAAATCACAGGAACAGCAGCTGCCTAAGGAACTTCAAATAAGGCCGAAACATGAGGTGACGGTGGCTGTGAAGCTGGTTCAGGTTTACGTTACCGACAGAGAAGGCAAGCCGGCGGCCGACCTGACGGCAGAAGATTTTGAAATTTATGACAATAACAAACCCGTCCCCCTGATGCATTTTGAGAAGCATTTTCCTGAGGAATTAGCTCCGGTGCCTGAGAAGCCCCGTCCGGCGGTAACCAGAAAATTTATCCTCTTTTTTGACCTGGCTTTCACCGATGCTCGCGGCCTGATGAAAGCCAGAAATGCCGCCCTTAAGTTTATGGAAAAGTCGATCCTGCCGACCGACGAAATTTCTCTGATAACCTACACTGCCATGCGCGGTCTGACGATTCATGAGTACATGACCAGGGATCATGAGCGCATCAGAAAAATAATAGAATCATTCGGTTTGAAGAGCGTGGCCGGGAGAGCGGAGAACCTGGCTAATTTTTTCTATTCGGATACCCTGATGAGTTTTCAGGGTGATCAGGTGAGCACATTGCCGGAAGATAGCTTTTTTGTGGACCAGGCCAGATTGCAAACGGGCCGTATGCTCGATTCCGTCAGAAGGCAGGGTTATGTCGATCAGGCGCGTTTTTACTTAGCGGCCCTGAACAACCTGGCTAAATCCCTGAAGACTGTTCCCGGTTATAAGAACATCATCCTGTTCTCGGCCGGGCTGGCCAAGCAGCTTCTGTTCGGACGCACCGGTGGAGCCACCGTTGGCGGCTGGACCACTCCTGAAGAATATGCGGCTCAAACCGCCGTTTACGATGCGGCTCAGGCTGACGCTGGACTGAGCAGCGATTTTACCAGGCTGCTCAAGGAGTTGAAAAATTCCAACTGCAAAGTTTTTACCGTGGATATTTCCCGGGTTCATAAAGAACTTGATGTTGAAGATTCTACCGGAGCCGCTCCTGGAATCAGGGAAATAGAGGGGTCAGATTCCTTGAAGCTTATAGCCACAGAAACAGGCGGAAAGTTTTATGCCAGCACGGTCAACCTCGAGAACGCCATGGAAGAAATCGTCAACACCACCAGGAATTTTTACATCCTGGGCTTTAAGGTGGATGAAAAATGGGACGGCAAGTACCATAAAGTTAAAGTTAATGTTAAGAAAAAGGGTTATAAGGTTTATTCTCAAGCCGGTTATTTTAACCCGAAGCCTTTTAAAGAATACGATAATTTTGAGAAATTGCTTCATTTGATTGAAGTGGCTCTGACAGAGGAACCCTGGCCCTATCTGCCGATTGACATGCCCGTTTCCGGGCTGACAGTGGTGGAAAGAGGCTGGCCGACGGTTCTGGCGTATGCCAGGGCTTCGGGCGATGTTCTGAAAGAAGTGCTTGGACCGAGGACTGAAGCTTACAGTCTCATTTTTAACGAGCGTGGCGACCTGATAAGCATAAAGAAATTCAGGGTGGCTGTTTCAGAGAAAGACAAAAAAGAAAACGATTCTTTTCTGCCCTCATTTCTTTTGCCCCTAAAGCCGGGGAAGTATGAGTGCGCCCTGGTCATGAGAAATATGGATAATGGAAAAGCTGCCCGCGGTCGGGTCCCGGTGGAAATTCCGGAGAATCTTCCGGTCATTCCGTATGCCGACCCTCCGTTGATTCTCAGGCTTGATGATCGGGCAAATGAAGTGTTCGCTTCAGGTGAAATGACCATGGCCAGTGTTTACGGTTACAATCCTGGAACTTATTCCCCGGCGGCTGGAGAGCTACCGCCGGAAGCGCGACGGGTATATGCCGCGCTCAGAATAGCCTGTCCGGCCGGCTGGGAGGACGGCATCGAGGTCAGAGCTTTGATGGGTACATCTGGAGATGAGATCAGCCAGAGTGTTCCGGTAGCTCTGCTGGATAAAAAAAGAGAGGGCGAAGACATTGTTTTTGTCCTCCTCCGGGGGGTGGGCTCGGTTGTTTTCCAGCCGGTAAGGGAGAAGG
>JASEFX010000014.1 GCA_030018265.1 Candidatus Saccharicenans sp. | reverse complement strand
GCTGTCCTCCGGTCAATACTCAAACCCGACTATTCGGGGGGTGAAAATAACATTTTTTGTCTCACCCCTGAGGGTCTGGAAGAGGGGGATAGCGTTGTAACAGCTCAAAGACCTTTTATCCTGCCCTTTTGCCATCACCAGCACAACCGTGACGATGAATATACATACTCCAGAAGGAGAATTTTTTCAAGTTTCGAAAAAAATTTTTCAACTTTTTGTCATTTCAACCGACTAATTGTTTGGAAGCGGAGAAAGATATCATTATGACCGCTGACGATATCAAGAACAACAAACAGGAAATAATCAGCGCGATCATCGACAACACCAGAGATAGCATCTTTGTGGTTTCCTCCAGGGGATTTGAATTCGTTAACTCGGCTTTCTTGAACCTTACCGGCTACACAGAAAAAGAGGTTCTCTCGAATTCGTTCAATTTTCTGAAGCTGGTCCATCCGGAAGACCGCTATCTTTTTGTGAGCGGGAAAGCCCGGCCGGCAAAAATCGGTTCTTTACCCGACTCCAGTCTGGTGGAATTCAGGCTGATAACCAGAAAAGGCGAGCTCAAATACGTCGAGGCCAGCACCTCTCGCCTTAAAGAGAATCCTGATCAAACGCTGACGATTCTCAGAGATATCACCTCAAGAAAAAAGGCTGAAGAGGCACTCAACCAGACGCTGGATAAACTGAGAAAAACCATGTCCGCCACGATTCAGGCGATCTCCCTGACGATCGAGTCGAGGGATCCTTACACCGCCGGTCATCAACGCCGGGTTTCCGACCTGGCCCGCTCGATCGCTACAAGGCTGTCTCTTCCAGACGAACAGATAGATGAAATCCGCCTGGCGGCGCTAGTTCACGACCTGGGGAAGATTTCGGTTCCGGCGGAAATCCTCAACAAGCCCGGTCGCCTTACCGAGCATGAGTTCAACCTGATTAAGGACCATCCGCGCGTCGGGTATGAGATTCTGAAAACCATAGAGTTCCCCTGGCCGGTTGCTGAAATAATCTATCAGCACCATGAACGGCTCGACGGTTCAGGATATCCCCTCGGACTGAAAAACGGCCAGATTCATCCGGTGGCCAGAATACTGGCGGTGGCCGATGTGGTCGAAGCGATGCTCTCCCACCGGCCGTACCGCTCAGCCTTCAGCCCTGAAGAAGTCATCCATGAAATAGATTCGAAAAAAGGATTGCTTTACGACCCGAAAGCGGTTGAGGCCTGCGTTGACCTGCTGCGCGAAAAATATCAACTCCCACGCAGTTAACCAGCTTTTTTCTGCCTGCAATCAGTTACTTTTTCTCTTCCAGAAAAGCGATAAAATCCAGCCTGCTAACTTCGCAGCATTATCATCACCCGTCTCAGCCTTCACTCAGCCTGATTTAGTCTACTTTTGTCCTTTCATTATCAGCACACAATCAGCCCCGTGATTGTCGCCCGCTGTGATAACTTTACATGGCGTTCAGGTAGTAAAAACCCCGCAAACTTTACCTTAAGAACGCCACCGCGACCTCTTCCTCTTTACATAGCGAAGACGTTCGATATATGAACATTCATTCATATGCTGGCGGACTATGAAATTCAGGATTTAAAAAAACGCTCACCTTAACTCCGGGGGAACCCCGGGGAAAGCGCAATTTCTCTTTCTCTAAAATCGAGGGGAAAATAAAAAGCGCGCCTGGAGGGATTCGAACCCCCGACCCGCTGCTTAGAAGGCAGCTGCTCTATCCTGCTGAGCTACAGGCGCACCAGTCAGACCGTATCAGAAAATCGGGGAGATCGGATTTGAACCGACGACCTCCTGCTCCCAAGGCAGGCGCGCTAACCAGGCTGCGCCACTCCCCGTTTCCGGGTCAGAGAAATCAAAGAACTAAAGAGCCCGCTGGCTCGACCGCGAGCTAAAATGTTAACAGAAACAGGCGGAAATTGTCAATTTGCCGAACCCGGCTTCCTACTCCGGAATCCGGCCGAGTGTTCTTTCGATCTTCGAGCGGTCTATCCTGATGACCACCGGCCGCCCGTGGGGGCAGAGGCCAGGAGTTTCCACCGAAAAAAGCTCGGACACCAGAAATTTCATTTCCCCGGGGCTGAGAGGTTGACCGGCCTTCACCGCCGCCTTACAGGCCATCGTGGCCAGCATCCTTTCCCTCAGGTTTTCATGCGGGCCGGCCTGTTCCTCCTCAAGAAGCGCCAGCAGAATGTGCTCCGCCTCTTCCTCCCGGAAAACTTCGGGATATTCCTTTAAGGCAAAGCTCTGTCCACCCACCGGTTCCAGCCTGAAACCGAGACTTTCCAGCTGTTCACTTCTCTTTTCCAGATTCAACCGCTGCGCAGGACTCAGGTCGACCACCGCCGGGAAAAGCATCTGCCTTGAGGTCCAGTTCCGGTTTTTCTCCAGCTGTCTGAACTTTTCAAAAAGCACCCGTTCGTGGGCGTTGTGCTGGTCTATGATGAAAACGGCCTCATCCGAAACCGCTATGATGTAAGAATTAAGGTACTGGCCGAGCACCCGGACTTTTTCTTCCGTCTCGCTTCTCTGATCTTCAGCCACAGCCGCCGCCCGGCCGACCGACTGGAATGCGCGACTGTCGAAGAGCCTGGCATCTAACCCCGCCGCTGTCCCGGGCTGGAAGCGTTCAGTCTCAATGCCCGGCTTTACAGGTTCTTCTTCAATTTGCCTTTCTTCCTCTTTTTTATCTATGATGATCGGCTTGACCAGACTCTCTTCCCGGGCAGCCATCTCCACCGCCCTCAATATCAACCTGTAAACCTTCTGAGGCTCTCTGAACCTGACCTCGGCTTTCGCCGGATGGACGTTCACGTCAACCTGGTCGAAGGGAATTTCCAGAAAGAGGAAGCCTTCCGGATTTTTCTGCTTTTCCAGCAGCCCGAGATAAGCCTGGCCGAGCGCCGCGGTTAACATTCTGTCCCGGACGGGCCGGCGGTTCACGAAGAACAACTGCCTCAGCCGGTCCAGCCTTCCGGAAAACGGCCGGGAGCTCAGCCCTGAAATCCGGTAGCCTTCTTCCTGATAATCCAGCTCCATCAGCCCGTCGAGCGTCTTTTTGCCAAAAAGCTGATAAACGCGCTCCCGGAGCGAAGAAACCGCCGGGCAGTCGATCAATTCCTTCTGATTGTTAATCAAAACAAACCGCACCTCCGTGAAAGCCAGCGCCGTGGTGGTGATGTAATTGAGAATCAGGCTCAGCTCCGAACGTTCTGAACGCAGAAATTTTCTCCTGGCCGGAAGGTTGAAGAAAAGATCCCTCACTTCCACCAGGGTTCCCCCGGGGAAAGCGCTCTCGCTGAAACGCAGGAGTTTTTCTCCCTCCCTTTCTATCAGATAGCCTTTCTCGCCCGAGCCGTCCGATGTTTTCAGCGTTATCTTAGAGACAGCCGAAATGCTGGCCAGCGCCTCGCCGCGAAAACCCAGGGTTGAGATTCGTTCCAGGTCTTCCGCCGAAGAAATTTTGCTCGTGGCGTGCCTCTTAAAACACAGCGCCACATCCTCGTGCGACATCCCGCTGCCATTGTCCTGAACCCGGATCAGCTTCTTCCCGCCTTCCACCAGCTCGACTTTGATTTCTGTGGCCTGTGCGTCGAGCGCATTTTCCACCAGCTCTTTGACCACAGAAACCGGTCTTTCCACCACCTCCCCGGCGGCGATTTTGCTGGCCACTTCCGGAGGCAGAACCTTGATTTTACCCATCGACCACCTCTCCCTTCGCCTGCACAGGACCGACCTCCACAATTCTCACTCTCACGTACTCTCCCGGTCTCAGGTCTTCTCTGCCCTCAACCATAACCTTGATGTAATTTCCGGTAAGAACTTCTGCTGTCTTTTCCTTCTTTCTGATGACAATTCCGGGAACTTCCTTGCCGGCGAACAACTTCCTGAAGGCCAGATTCTTCTCCCGAGAAAGCCGCCTGAGCTCCGCGGACCTTTTTTTCCGGACAGAAGCCGGCACGGGCTCCCAGGAGGCCGCCGGCGTCCCGGCTCTCGGCGAGTAGGAGAAAACATGAAAATAGTTAAGAGGCGAGTTCTGAAGAAAATTTTTAAGAAATTCAAAATCAGAGTCGCTCTCGCCAGGAAACCCGACGATGATATCAGCGCCGAGACTCGCTTCGGGTCTGCCTTTTCTCAGGAAATTCAGAATCTCGAAATATTCTTCCGGAGTGCTCTTCCGCCCCATTCTTCTCAGCACCGCCGGAGAGGCATGCTGGAGCGAGAGATGAAAATGAGGGCAGATTTTCTCCTCCCCCACGATAAATTCCAGAAGCGGCTGAGGCAGGAGCCTGGGGTCGAGCGAACTCAGCCTTATCATCTTCAAGCCGGGAATCTTCACCAGCGCTTTCAGAAGGTCAAGCAGCGATAGCGGCGGCTGAAAATCCTTTCCGTAGGCGCAGAGATGGATGCCCGCCAGAACCACTTCCTGGTAGCCGCGCTCGACTACCGCCCGGGCGCATTCTACCACCTGTTCAAGAGGCCGACTGCGGCTTCTCCCCCGCAATGAAGGAATGATGCAGAAGGTGCAGTGCGAGTCGCACCCGTCCTGAACCTTGAGCAGCGCTCTCGAGCGAAAAGCTGTTTTCTGGAAACCGGCGCGCGCAGCGCCGGTAAGTTTCAGCAGTTCCTCCACGAGCGTGTCTTTTCTGGTGTTAGGAATAAGCAGGCTGACCGCTCCGCTCTTTACTATTTCCTCTCTGGTTTTATCAGAAAGACAGCCGGTGAGAATGATTTTAGCGCCGGGCGCTTCTCTTCTCACCTTTCTCACAAACTGCCGCACATCAGCTTCGGCGCTCGCCGTCAGGGCGCAGGCGTTGATGACGACCAGATCCGCTCTTTTGATATCCCTGACGACAGTCACTCCAGCCTGATTCAGCCGGTCAACCCAGTCGAACGCTTCAGCCTGATTCACCCGGCAGCCGAAATTATGGATGAACACCGAGGTCATAATTTTTCTTTAAGCTTTTTTGAGCTCTCCTCAACTTTTTCGGCCATCTTTTTCCGGTAATCAAGAAGCTTCCGGTGAAGCGACTCATCGAAAGCGGCCAGTATCGAAACGGCCAGCAGAGCGGCGTTGGCGCCGCCGGTTTTCCCCAGAGCCACCGTGGCCACCGGAATGCCTTTCGGCATCTGTACGATCGAAAGAAGCGCATCCAGTCCGGCCAGCGCCTGACTTTCTACCGGAACTCCGATCACCGGAAGCACCGTATGGGCAGCCACCACTCCCGGAAGATGAGCTGCCTTCCCGGCCACGGCGATAAAAACTTTTGTTCCCTGGTGCTCGGCTTCCCTGATCAACCTGACCGTCCTCTCCGGAGAACGATGGGCCGAGGTAACTTCCAGGTCAAAGGGCACTCCGAATTCTTTCAGCAGCTCAATTCCCTCTTTGATCACTTCAAAATCGGAATCGCTCCCGAGAAAGATCGTTACCTTCATTTTGCCTCCTTTACCGCCCCTATATCTTTTCTGTAAAACATACCTTCGAAATTTATCAAAGGAATGCTGTCGTAAATCTTTTTCATCGTTTGCTGAAGAGTCTCCTCGCTGGTGCAGACGTTCAGCACCCGACCGCCGTTGGTGTAGTACTGACCGTTAACCAGGCTGGTGCCGGCGTGGAAAATCACCAGCCCGGGCACTTTTTCCGCTTCTTCCAGCCCTCGAATCAGCTTACCCTTTTCGTAAGAGCCGGGATACCCGGCAGAAGCCAGCACCACACAGCCGGCCGTTTTAGAGCTCCATTTAATCTCTTCTTTCAGCAGGTCTTCGTTTACCACCGACATCAGAATTTCCACCAGGTCGCTTTCCAGCCGCAACATCTGCACCTGGGTCTCCGGGTCGCCAAAGCGACAGTTGTATTCGAGCACCTTCGGACCGTCGGCGGTTATCATCAACCCGGCATACAGCGTCCCCTTGAAACGGCGCCCTTCCTCCAGCAGCCTGGTGATCGTCGGGAAAATGATAGTTTCCATTATCTGCGTGAAGAGTTTCTCTGTGATGAAGGGAGAAGGAGAGATCGCTCCCATTCCGCCGGTGTTCGGTCCTTTGTCGCCGTCATAGGCAGCTTTGTGGTCCATCGTGGTCACCAGCGGCTGCACCCGGGCGCCATCGGTGAAAACGATGAACGACATCTCGCGTCCCTGAAGATATTCTTCAATTACCACCCGGTCTCCGGCCGGCCCGAATTTCTTCCTCACCATTATCTCGTTGATGGCATCCTCAGCCCGTTTGATATTGGAGCAGATCATCACACCCTTGCCGGCAGCCAGACCGTCAGCCTTTATCACCACCGGAAACTCAAACTCGCCGGAATTCAGAATTTTCAGCGCTTCCTCCGGAGTGCTGGCCACCCGGAAATTGCCGGTCGGGATGCGATGCCGGGCCATGAATTCCTTCGCAAACACCTTGCTCTTTTCAATCTCCGCCGCTTTTTTGTTTGGACCGTAAATTTTAAGCCCGCGTCTTTCAAACTCGTCGACTATGCCGAGAGCCAGTGGCGCTTCCGGGCCGACGACTGTCAGGTCGATTTTCTTTTCCTCAGCAAACCTGGCCAGCAGAGAAATGTTGGTGTCCTCAATAGGGACCACTTCGGCAATCTGCGCCATCCCTCCGTTTCCAGGAGCGCAGTAAAGTTTTTCGCAATGTGGACTCTGAACTATTTTCCAGGCAAGTGCATGTTCTCTTCCGCCTGACCCAACCAGCAGAATCTTCATCTGTCCTCCTTTTTTCAGCTTTAATCAGCCATTTCCTTAGCTCTGGCCGCCATTTTTTCCGCTAACATCGCCGCCACTCCAGGAGAAGGCAATATGCTTGTCAGCAGACGGCTGGCCAGTTCGAGCGCCTGCTTTTCCGGCAGGCAGTACTGCATCTCGAGGAAATTCCGCCGGTAACGGCTGACTTCCTCTCCCACCTGCCTGTTTCTGATGATAACGTCGGCGATCAAACCGGCCAGGATTTCAAAATCTTTCTCCTTCATCCCGAACCTGGTCATCTCCTGAACGCCCATTCTGATGCCAGAGGCTTCCAGGAAGGTGGTGTCGTCGGGCAGCGCCTGGTAGTTGGTCAGTATGTTGTTGTTTTCGAGACGGCGAGCGATTTCCTGGCCGTTCCCGAATTTTTTAACCCGGATGAGAATCTGATGGGTTTCGGTGAAGCCGTCAGCTTCGTCGCCTTCCACCGGGATACCGTTTTCTTTGAGATAACGGGCAAAAGCCCTTGCGTTTTTCTGCACCTGGGTCTGGTAGGCTTCCCTGAACTCGTTCATCTCGATGGCTGAAAGCAGCAGCCCGAGAAGCGTTCCGAGATGATGGTTCGAAGTCGAACCGGGGAAGGCCCTGCCCTGAATGTCAGTCCAGAGCTGTTTCAGTGGACTGCCCCCGGGGAAATTTCCGGCCACCACCCCGCGCTGTGTCCCGAAGAAAGTCTTGTGCGTGCTGCCGGTGACCAGATCGGCTCCCTCGGCGAAAGGAGCCTGAAAAACGCCGTAAAGCCCGAGCACATGGGCCATGTCGTACATCAGCACCGGGCGGTCCGGCCAGTCCCTGACCAGCCGGTGAACAAATTCGACCGGCTCGCGGTAGATGAACATGCTTTTGCCGAAAATCACCAGCTCTGGCCGGTATGTTTTCAGCATTTCTTCCAGTCTATTCAGGTCGGCTCTGTAAGGATTGTCCTGGCGGACCGGAATGTTCACCACGTTTTCTTTCCCGGTGGCCGGGTCTTCCTCCACCAGGTTAAAGAGCGCCCCCATCGGCTGGGAGCTCAGGTGGCCACCCTTGTTCAGGTCGTTATTCATCACCATACGCAGTCGCCGGAACGGCTCGCCCGGTTTCCTCTTCCGGTTGACAAATTTCACCAGGCCCTTGAAAACCACTTCGTTGGCCATCTGCCCGCTGATCGGGCGCAGCTCAACGTCGGTGCAGCCAAAATAGCGGCAGAGTTCCTCCCTGGCCGCCAGCTCGACATCACGGATAAAATCAGTCCCCTGATAAAAATAGACTTCCTGACCCTTCATCGTCCGGTGTTCGGCGTAGCGACCGGAAGGGTCGGCAATTTCCGCCAGCTTCACTAAAAGAGACGGAGTGTTCTCCGAAGGTATCAGGTTGAAGCATTTTTTCTGACGCCAGAGGTTGTTCTGTTCAATCCTTTCACACCAGTGATTGATTTTCTTGATGAAATCAGTCATAGGTTTTCTCCTTCTTTACTGGTTTTCCGGCTGAAACGGCCATCGATTTACCCCGGATATAATTCGGGATCTATTTTTTCTGGCAGAGTTCTGCTTCGAGATCGAATATCTTTTTCACGCGACGCTCGTGCCGTCCGCCTTCAAAACCTTTCTCCAGCCAGATCTGGACGATTCTGATCGCCAGCTCCGGGCTCAGCACCCGACCGCCGAGGGCGAGAACGTTCGCGTTGTTATGGGTGCGGCTGACCGTCGCGGTAAATTCATCCCAGCAGGGTGTGGCGATAATTCCGGGGAACTTGTTGGCCACGACAGCCATTCCCAGTCCGGTGCCGCAGAAAAGTATCGCGCGGTCAAACTCGCCACTGACCACCCGGCGGACAGCTTCCGCCCCGTAATCCACGTAGTCAACGCTTTCGCCAGGACCGCAGCCAAAATCGGTAAACTTAATTCCCGCTTCCTGCAGATAGCGGATGACCTCTTTTTTTAATTCATACCCGGCATGGTCGGAAGCCAGAGCCAGTTTCATCTCGCTCTCCTGAAATTAATTATATGTCCGATTCCCGGCAACTTTGCCTTTAACCTATTTCGAATCGCTGAGAAAACGAGCCGCTTCCGGTATCACTTCAATCGCTTTAAGAACAACCGGATCTTTTTGCCTGAAAACTTTAATTCCTTCTTCCAGGTTGAAAACGGCCGAAAAGAGCTCCCGCTTGAGTTCGTTCCTGATTTCCTCTTCCGCCTCGGAGAATTTGCTCAGGTCATACTTCACTCCGGTGGTTTTGATGAATTCGAGAAAATCTTTAATCACCTCAGGACCCACTTCGAATTTCTCGTCAAATATTTTCCGGCCGGCAGGTTTCTCGCCGTTTTTCAATTCCTGTGGAAAGACATAATTGCGGGAGAGAGGAGTTTGATGCTGACTGAATTTACGCCCGTAGCTGAAAAAGGCTCCCCTGATTAAAAACTCAACCGTCAGCGGCTTGTAGCTGGTTTTCACTTCATAATCTGGAGTGATGCCGCCCTGGCCGAGCACCTTCCGTCCTTTAGCCGTGTACCTGACTTCCCTCTTTTCCTCAGGAGCCCTTTTCGCCAGCATGTAATCCTCAAGATGGGAATAATCCCGCTGGATTTCCCGGCCGCTCGGTGTTAGATACTTCGCGGTGGTGACGGCCACAGCCATGTCGGGCCCGAGCGGGAATACCGTCTGCACCAGCCCTTTTCCCCAGGAATCTTCCCCGACAATCAGACCGCGGTCATTATCCATGATCGCTCCGGCCACGATTTCCGAAGCGCTGGCAGTTCCCTGATTGATCAGGATCACCAGCGGCAGGTTCTCATACTGATTATCAAGACTGGCGAAGAAATCGCGGTTGTAGGCGGGATTCCGCCCTCTCATCGAGACTATCTTCGTGCCCCGAGGCAGGAAAAGGTCAGCCATGTCGACAGCCTGAAAAACCGGACCGCCGGTGTTGCCCCGGAGGTCGAGAATCAGGCTCTCCATACCCTTCTCCAGGAGTTCTTCCAGCTTTTCTTCCAGTTCGTCGACGGTGTTCCGGCCGAAGTTCCGCACGAAAATGTAACCGATCTTCTTCTCCCCATCAATCATAAAGGCATAGGGCACGCTTTTCAGCGGAATTTCTTCCCTGGTAATCGTCAGGTCAAAGGGCTTGTCGAGACCTTCCCTCTGGATGGTGATCGTAACTTTCGTTCCTTTTTCTCCGCGAAGCTTCAGCATCGCTTCGGTGCTGGTCATCGGTTTCGTGCTTTCCCCGTCAATGTGAGTGATGACATCTCCCGGTTGAATTCCGAGTCTCCAGGCCGGAGTGCCCTCGATCGGAGCGATAACCACCAGCCGGTCTTCCTGCTTCTGAATCTGAATGCCCAGGCCATAGTATTTACCGGTGTAATCTTCGGTAAAGGTCCTGGCGCTTTCGGGGTCAAGAAAGTAGGAATGCGGGTCCAGAGTATCCAGCATTCCCCTGATGGCGGCAAAGGTCAGTTTGCGGGCGTCTTTATCTTCGAAATACTCTTTCTGAATCAGCTCGCTGAGGGCCATAACTTTATTCACGCCCTGCTGCCAGGGGTCGACCGCCACCGACGACCGGCATACTAAAAAAACCAGAGGAAAAAGAAGAAGAATAAGAAGGGATATTTTTCTTGTGGTCCGGACCATATTTTATTCCAGTTTCTTCGGCTTACAGACATTAAATCTTACCAGAGGGCTAACTTAAAGTAAAGATAAATATAGCCTGAAGATAACCCCTGGACCCCTCTTCAGCGCTCCGGTAAGAGCTCTCGCCAGACCCGGCCTGCTCAGCCGGTCAGCCGGCGAATTTTTCCTTGCGTTCGTTCGATAACAGCTCGGGGCTCTGGCGCTGGCGATGATCGTCGGGACCTACCCCCCTTAACCCCGCTTTATAAGTCGATCCCCGATGGCCGCATAATTGTGAGAAGTAATCGGGAGGCTGGAATTCTCGGTGTGATGTTCCCTGCCAGTTTCTTTTCCACCGATCAGTCCAGCCGTAAAGGACCGCTCCTTTGATTGCCAGTAGAAAAGCCTCCGGCCTCCTGACGATATTTCCTGAGAAGCGCAAAATATCTAGATCTAGCTTTCCGGAAGGCAGGGATGTTTTTTTTTTTTTTTACCTCAACCCGGTCCACTGTCAATAAAAACCTTCTCAGTTGACAGCCCTGTGCTTAAAGGCTATAGTTAATTGGTAAAAATCAGAGACAAAAGCATGTTTGGATCAATCGGCCTGCCGGAACTGATAATCATTCTCATCATCGCGCTTCTGGTTTTTGGCCCGAAGAAGCTGCCTGAGGTCGGCAAATCTGTCGGCCGGGCGATCCGGGAATTTAAGAAAGCCTCAGACGAGCTGCGGAGCAAGGTAGAAGAGGAAATTCAGGCGAGCGAAATAAAATCCGACCTGGAGGAAGTCAAATCCGACCTGACCGACCTGCAGGAAGGCTTCACCCATCTCCCCGAGACCATCAAAAAGGACCTGGAAAACGATGAGCCCGAGGAAGGCCAGAAAGTCACCTGACGAGATGACCTTCCTTGAACATCTCGAAGACCTCCGCAAAAGAATTTTCTATTCCTTTATGGCCATAATCTCAGGCGTGATTCCCTGCTGGGTTTTCAGCCGTCAGCTCTTTGCCATCCTCGCCCGGCCGGTGACACAATATCTGCCGGAAGGGACCCGGCTGGCCTTCACCACGCTGACTGCACCTTTCATGCTTTACCTGAAGGTGTCTTTTCTGGCCGCTCTTTTTCTAACTTCGCCTTTCGTATTCTATCAGCTGTGGTTGTTTGTCTCGCCCGGACTTTACCAGAAAGAAAAAAGATACGTCATTCCTTTTGTTTTCTTCACCTCTTTTTTCTTCATCATCGGCGCGCTTTTCGGTTATTTTATCGTTTTTCCCTGGGCCTGCCGCTTCTTCCTGACACTCGGACGGGATTTCACGCCGGTCATCACTGTCGACCAGTACTTCAGCTTCGCTCTGAAAGTTCTGCTCGGAATCGCTCTGGTGTTCGAGCTTCCGACGATAGTTTATTTTCTTTCAAAGCTCGGACTGATCACCTCTCGCTGGATGATCAAGAATTTTCAGTATGCGGTTCTGGCCGCTTTCGTCATCGCCGCGGTGATAACACCAACGCCCGACATGATAACCCAGACGATAGTGGCCGTCCCGATGATCGCCCTCTACGGGATAAGCATTCTGATAACGCTTGTGGTTGGCCGCAACCGGAAGCGGAAAAAGCGGGAAGAAGAAAGAGCCGGCTCACCGGACGACCTGGCCGGTTAAACGCCGCCCGCCATGCCACCCTCTTTGAATTTCTCTCAGGATAGGATATATTCTTTTTTTAAGCTCCTTAAAAATTAAAACGGGCAGAGCTTTCGATGAAAAAACTTACAGAATACAGACTCATAGGACTCACCGGAACCAACGGCGCCGGCAAGGGCGAGGTGGCTCGCTATCTTCAGAAGAAGGGCTACGGATACGTCTCCCTCTCGGATGTCATCAGGGAAGAACTCCAGGCCCGCGGACTTGAACCCAGCCGGGATAACCTGATCGCCTGCGGAAACGAACTGCGGGAGAAATTCGGTCCGGAGGTTCTGGCCCGCCGGGCAGCCGAAAAAATCACCGGACCGACAGTCATCGACAGCATCCGCAACGCCGCCGAAATCGCCTATCTCAGAAGCCTGGGTGATTTTATTCTCATAGCGGTTGACGCTCCGGTGGAAATCCGCTTCGAGCGCGTGCGCAAGCGCGGCCGGAACGAATCCGCTTCCACCCTGGAAGAATTCCGCCGGAAAGAAGAACAGGAAAAGAGCCGCCAGGAAAACAGCCAGCAGCTCGACCTCTGCCTGAAACTGGCGGACATCACCATCATCAACGATGGCACCTTAGAAGAACTCTGGAAAAAACTGGAGGCACTCGGATGAAAAAAAGCTCTCGCCAGAAGGTTCAAAAAGAAAACAGAAAAGGAAAGTCCCCGGCAAAGAACGCCAGCGGGAGAATTTCCAAGGATGAATATTACCTGGGAATCGCCAGAGAAGTTTCCCGCCGCAGCACCTGTTTCCGGCGTTCTATCGGGGCGATCATCGTAAGAGACGATCAGATTATCTCGACCGGTTACGTCGGCGCTCCCAGAAAAACCAGGGACAGTCTGGAACACGGTTTCTGTCTTCGTGACCGCCTGAACATACCGCACGGTCAGCGCTATGAACTCTGTCGTTCGGTCCATGCGGAGCAGAACGCGATCATCAACGCTGCCAGGGCCGGGGTGAGCCTCCTCGGTGGAGACATGTTCATCTACGGCAGCGACCCGCGCACCGGGCAGCCGATCGACGCCTTCCCCTGTTTTATCTGCAAGAAGATGATCATCAACGCCGGTCTCAGGAGAGTCGTCTGCTCCACCGCCTCGGGCGGCCTGGAGATTTTCCAGGTGGATAAATGGATAAAAGACTGGCAGGAAAACGACATCCTGGACGACACTCACCAGTACGGAGTGCCTTATGAAAATAACAAAGAGAAATAAATTTCTTCAGACCCGGCTGGCCGGCATTTTGATAATTCCTACTATTGTAGTAGGTATTCTATTTGCTCCGGCCATCTTCTCGCAGGAACAGCAACCGGTTTCAGCCAGCTCGGGATTGCTGGCTCTTCTGGGCCTCGAGGTTCCGGCCGAATCGCTTGACTACATTCAGAACAAAACCCAGTTTCAACTCCATACGCTTCTGACCGAACAGCGTCACCCGAAAACCTGGAACCTGAGTGAAAGGATAAGAACTGACATCCCGGCCGGCCTGCACATGCTTTTCTCAGTCGACGAGGACATCGTCAGCCGGCTGGAACAGCTGGCTGCCAGTCCCGCGGTTCTCCGGACGCTTTCTTCAGAAATAAGAAAGACCATCCTTGAAGGAAACAAGATATACATCTACGGTTGCGGAGCCACCGGACGCCTGGCGAAACAGATGGAAAGCACTTTCTGGAGGCCCTTCTGGAATTCGCTGCGCCAGGACAGGAACCTCTGGCTGAAGGTTGAAAAGAATCTCGGTCCGGATATAGCCGACAGGTTGATCGGCGAGATGACCGGAGGCGACCGGGCGCTCATCTCCTCGCTCGAGGGTTTTGAGGACCTTCAGCTTATCGGGCGTCTTCAGCTTCTCGACCACGGCATCAAAAAAGGAGACCTGGTCATCTGCGTCACCGAAGGCGGAGAAACATCTTCGGTCATCGGCACAATCCTGACAGCTCTGAAACAGTGGAAGCAATCGCCGGGTTACCGGCCGGAAGAAAGCCGGAAGAAGCTCTATTTCGTTTACAACAACCCGGACGACCGACTGCGTCCTTTTGACCGCAGCCGCGGGGTTCTTGAGGAAGAAGGAATAACAAAAATCAACCTGACCACCGGACCGATGGCCATAACCGGTTCGACCCGGATGCAGGCCACCACCATAGAAACCTACGTCGTGGGCGCCGCGCTCCAGTCGGCTGTTTATGAGCTCCTTTCGGGTTTCCTGAACGAAAAGGAATTGAGGAGAGCCGGCTTCAGCCGGAAATACGACCCGGTGGAAACTCTTAGAGATTTTCCCCGCATACTGAACAGGATTAAAAACGTGGTTCCGGCCATCGCCGCCTGGACCGAGCTCGAATCGAGCACTTACGCCAGCAACCGCTTTTCAACCTACTTCGCGGAAAAAGCGCTCATCACCGTTTTCATCGACAGCACCGAGCGCAGCCCGACCTTCAGACTCTTTCCTCTGGACACTGTGGAAGAGCCGGAGCGCAAATGCTGGATACAGGTCTGGACTCCGGCCAGAGACAGAAAACAGGCCTGGTTTAACTTCCTTGGCCGACCATTCCGGGGACTGAGGGAAGAATTTTACCGGAAGCCTTTCGAGGAAGAAGTCGAAGACCCGTACCTGCGGCGAGCTGCCCTGGAAAGCTTGAAAAAAGCCGGAGACAACCAGCAGGACCTTTACGATTTTTCGTTTGCCGAATTTAATCTTAAAAAACGAGGGCCAAAACCCGGAGACCTGGGCGTGGTGGTCTGTCTCACCCCGGAAGAAAATCAACTGCTGGCTGCCTCTTCTCCATTCAGCCAGTTTGCTCAACTTTTTCTGGGAAAACAGGCCAGTCTGGTTGTGGTCAGCGTAAACAACCTCAGCGAGAAACAGACGGTAGCCCTGGAAAATAAAATAAACGAGGCGTACAGAAAATTCGCCTCAGGAGAGCAGAAATCTCCTGTGTTCATCAGCCTGAACGTAGACCGCGAAAACGACCCGTTCCTGCTGAAACAGAACATCGCTCTTAAAATGGTGCTCAACGCTCATTCGACCGCCGTGATGGCCAGGCTCGGTCGGGTGATCGGAAACACGATGACAAACGTCAGCCCGAGCAACCTGAAGCTCATCGGGCGCGCCACCTACCTGATTCAATCACATGTGAACGACTGCCTGAGAAAACCGGACTGGATTAAAAAATACGGCAGAAGAGCCGAAATCAGTTACGGTGAAGCCAATGCCGTGCTTTTCGACTCGATTGAATTTCTGAAGGACAAACAGCAGGTGGCCGGCCAGACGGCCGAAGTGGCGCTGTCGATAATCAGAATTCTCGAATCGCTCAGGCTGAAAAGAGGAGTGAGCAACGAGGAAGCTCTTGCCATTTTGCAGCAGGTCGGGCTGGCTGAATACCTGCGTCAGTTTCAGCAGCTTTGAGGAAAAAACCGACCCTGCTCTTTCCCCCTGCGAGCCTGGATTAAACCGGGTCAGAGCTGCTGGCTCTGAGCGGCGTAACAGGGAGTCTGGGCGCGAGGTCTTCTCTTCTTCTGCGTTTTCACCTGCGGATAAACGTAAATCTCGCCGACGTAATTCCTTAAAACCACCTTCTCGTCGGAAATCGACTGGACGTACTCCGGTATCAGCGGGATTTTCCCTCCGCCGCCGGGAGCGTCGATCACGTAATGCGGCACGGCCAGACCTGAGGTCCAGCCTCTGAGTCCCTGGTAGATTTCCAGCCCTTTCTCCACAGTCGTGCGGAAGTGGTCGGTTCCTTTAACATAATCCGCCTGGTAAATGTAGTACGGACGCACTCTGACCACGAGCAGCTTCTGCATCAACTTTCTCATAGTCATGACATCATCGTTGATGCCCCGCAGGAGAACCGTCTGGTTGCCGAGCGGGATTCCGGCATCAGCCAGCATATTCAGCGCCTTAGCTGCTTCCGGAGTTACCTCGTCTGGATGGTTGAAGTGTACGTTCATATAAAGCGGGTGATACTTCTTCAGCATGTTGACCAGCTTTTCAGTTATCCTCTGCGGCAGGAAGCAGGGCACACGGCTGCCGATGCGGATGATCTCCACATGCGGGATAGCTCGCACGCTGCTTATGATCGCCTCCAGTTTATCGTCGTTCAGAATCAGCGGGTCGCCACCGGAAATGATGACATCGCGAACTTCAGGGTGGTCCTTTATGTAATGGATCCCGTCTTCTATGTAACGCGGGTGTATTTTGCTCGGGTCGCCGACTTTTCTTTTTCTGGTGCAGAAACGGCAGTAGGAAGCGCAGCTGTGAGAAACCAGAAACAGAACCCGGTCGGGGTAACGGTGGACGATGCTGGGCACAGGAGAATCGAGGTCTTCTTCGAGCGGATCTTCCTCGCCAGAATTCTCAGCCAGCTCTGCCATGTCCGGAACCACCTGTTTGTACAGCGGATCGCCTTTTTTCTTGATAAGGCTTGCAAAGTAGGGAGTAATCTGGATTTTGAACACCCGCCCGATCTTTCTGACCTCTTCCACCTCCAGCCCGAAGCGCTCGGCAATTTCTTCGGGCGTTCTCAGGCTCTCGCGCAGGATTCGTTGCCAGTCTTCCATGATCTCCTCTTTTCACTCCTTTGAGCGAAAATATTTGCCGAAAATAACCCGGTCGTCTTCCGGACGGTAAAAGTCCGGTATCCGGGCAATTTCGGCGTATCCGAGTTTTTCATAAAATTTCCTGGTTGGCAGATATTTCGGCTGGGAAGAGGTTTCGATCAGTATCAGCCTCCCCCCGCTTTCCCTGACCCGGTCCTCGAGCCAGTTGACGAGCTGCCGGCCATAACCTTTGCCCTGCGCCCCGGGGGAAACCGCAATCCAGTAAAGGTCCCAGGTCCCCTCGGTCAGGGGGGTCGGCCCGTAGGTCATGTAGCCAGCCACATTTCCGCTCTCATCTTCGACCACCACAATGTGGTAGTCGCGCTGGTCAGGATTATTAAGGTAAATATCGATCAACTCCGTCGCCACCTGAATCTCCGCCTCGTTGAAAAAACCGGTTGCCCGGATGAGTTCAAGCACCGGCTGGCGATCATCTTTTGCCATTGGCCGCAGCATTGTTTTCCTTCCTTTTCAGGGCGTTTCTTATCATCATTTTCCAGAACTCGGCGTACTCTATGCCGGCCGCTCTCAGCGCCCGGGCATAACCGGCATCGAGACTGATGTCCGGGTTAGGGTTGACTTCGAGTATGAAAATTTCACCCTGATCATTCATCCGGAAATCCACCCTGGCATAATCCCGGCAGCCCATAACCCTGAAGGCCGTGACCGCCAGCTCCTGCAGTTTCTGGCGGAGTTCTTCATCGATCCGAGCCGGGCAGATAGGAACGGTTGTTTTATAGAGAATATGGTCCGGATACCATTTGGCTTCATAGCTGCAGATCCGCGGAAAGCCTTCGGGCATCGTGGAAAAATCTATCTCGGAAACAGGCAGCGCCCTCGGCTCTCCATCTTCGAGCAAAGCCACATTGAATTCGCGGCCGTCGATGAACTCTTCAACGATCGCAGGCTGGCTGTAAGTCCTGACGATTTTTTCCACGCGTTCGGCCAGAGCCTCTTTATCATAAACCACGGATTCCGGATGGACACCGACGCTGGCATCTTCAGAATTAGGTTTGACGATCACCGGAAATCTCAGGTCGACCATCTCCTCGGCCGAGGTGATCAGCTGGCTTGGGGCCACCGGAAGGTTGAACGAGCTGAGAATAGCCTTCGCCTGATGTTTGTCCTGACAGAGCGCGAGCGTTCTCGAGCCGTTACCGGTAAACGGAATATACAGGACTTCCATAACCGCAGCCACGTTGGCTTCCCACTGCGGACGGCCAAAAAAGCCCTCGCAGAGATTCACCACAACATCAACTTCGAGCTCCTTTATACGCCGGAGAAAAGTGAACATGCTGCGCTGGAGCGGAATCAGCACCGCTGGAACTCCCGCCTGGTTCAGAGTTTCGCAGACCACCTCAGCCACTCTGGCTACGGAATCTTCGGAAACTTTTTCCGGGCGATAGATGTAGGGCTCGTAGGTGTTAAAAGCCACTCCTACCTTCAAACCATCAGTGGCCATCGGCTCCTCCGAGCCCGGGAGAACTGGCGAACCGGGCGAAGACCGGGAATTCAGTTTCCACCGGCAGGCCGTATCTCCGGCAGGCTTCCAGAACCACCCGGTTGATCAATTGATCATAGGTATAACCTGCCGCCCGGGCTGCTTTCGGCAGGCAGGAATTATCTTCCGGATTAGGCAGTATACCGGGCAGTGGGTTGACTTCCAGAATGTTCGGCACACCGCACTCATCCAGCCTGAGGTCAATCCTGGCCCAGTCGCGGATTCTGAGAATGCGGCAGGTTTCCCTGACTGTTTCTTCTATTTGATTTTTAAGTTCTTCCGGAATCTCCGCCGGACAGCGGAAGATTTCCAGTGGATTTTCCGGTCTGTCCCAGACCCATTTGGCTTCGTACGAATAGATCGGGCTGGCTCCCTCTGGAAGCTGGCTGTGGTCTATCTCGACAATCGGCAAAACTTCGATTTCCGGATAATTTCCGAGAATGCCGACGGTAAATTCACGTCCGCTGAGAAATTTCTCCACAATCGCCGGCTGTTGATACAACCGGTTGATCTCCTTTATTTTTTCTTCAAGCTCGGTCCGGCTGCGAACGACCGAGTTGTTTTTGATTCCCTTGCTCGACCCTTCATACAGTGGCTTTACGATCAGCGGATAAACAAGGTTGTCCGGAATATCTTCCGGCTTCTCGATAACTATAAAAGGCGGGTTGGGAATTCCGTAATAACTCAGAATTTCCTTCGCCCGCGATTTGTCGAGACAGATGCCGAGAGTCAGCGGGTCTGACCCGGTGTAGGGAATGTTCAGCACCTCGCAAATGGTGGGGATGTGAGACTCGCGATTCGGCCCGAAAAGTCTTTCCGCTATGTTAAAAACCAGGTCGGGTTTTTCTTCCATCAGACGCAGATAAGCCTGTTCGTCTGATTCGATCGGAACAACCCGGTGAAAGGTCTCCAGCGCTCGCTGAACGGCAGCGATCGTTTCGTCGCTGTCACATTCAGCTAACAAATCAGGTGGAGGGTCTTCGCCTTCCTCTGCCCTTTCTTCAAAAAGAAATGGCCGTATCGTCCTGGCCATCCCTTCTTTCGAGCTGAAAAGCAAAGCGATTTTCATGTTTTTTCTCGCCGTTAAAATTTTTTCGAACTCATTCCCCCGAAATTTTTTAAATCGCTGCTTTCAGTCTCATCCATTTTTTTCATTTTTCAATTGTATATATACAGCATTTTATTATTATGTCAATACTTTTTTTTCAATTTTTATACTTTTTTTTGTGTAAAAAAATTTTAGACCACTATTTTTAGTGGTGTCTGACGATCTCCTTCACCCGCATCAGCTGGACCTGGTAGGAACGTTCGATCTCTTCCAGGCGGGCGGAGATCGAGCGGATGGTTTCTTTCAGGGAGGGAATTAAAATATATTCAAGAGCGTTAACTCTTCTTCTGGTCACTTCAATTTCGTGAGCTAAGAGCTCAAGTTTTTTCCAGAGGCTGCAGAACTCCAGAAGCTCCGTCAGCACCTGACGGAAATGTTTAACAGCCACGTCCAGCTCGCTTTCAGTTTGAACGAGATCATAATGGCCGGGATCGAAAGAGATAAGTTCGAAATCCGGAACGGTCAGGTTCAGCAGGCGACTTTTCTTCGCCTCCAGCTCGAGTTCTCCCTCAGGCAAAATTTCCTGAAGTTCGGAAGAAGAGTGTCCGATTCGAAATAGAGCCGTCGCTCTGGTGATTATTTCAAATTCCCGGTCAACCCGTTCATGGAGCTCGGCCAGACGCCGCGAAGCTTCGAGCATCTGCCGCATGAGTTCTTCCAGCTTGTCCTTAAGCAGCTTGTGTCCCCTTTCAGCCAGCGCCAGACGGCGCCGCAGCCGGAGAAGTTCCATCCGGTTTGGATTAACTTTCAGCTTCATCCTGCCTCCGGTTCCTTATTTGCATCTCTAATCAATAATATTTTTCCAGGAATTCCGGCCTGATTCTCTTCAGTTCGGTTTTTGGCAGCATCCGCATGAGTTTCCAGCCAAGATCAAGCGTCTGCTCGATGCTCCGGGCTTCAAATTCTCCCTGTCGAACAAATTCATTCTCATAAAGGTCGGCAAACTTCAGGTAAAGCCGGTCAAGGTCGGTCAGCGCCGCTTCTCCCAGAATCAGAGCGAGTTCTCTTGCTTCCTTGCCTCTGGCATAACAGGCAAACAGCTGATTCAGGACGTCGGCGTGATCCTCGCGCGTCTTTCCGGTTCCTATACCTTTATCCTTCAAACGTGAAAGGCTGGGCAGAACGTCGATCGGCGGATAGATTCCCTTGCGGTGCAGTTCCCGGCTGAGAATGATCTGTCCTTCGGTGATGTAACCGGTCAGGTCCGGAATCGGATGTGTCTTGTCGTCCTCGGGCATGGTCAGGATCGGAATCATCGTGATCGAGCCCTTCTTGCCTTTTATCCTGCCGGCCCTTTCGTACATCGTGGCCAGGTCCGTGTAGAGATAACCGGGGTAGCCGCGTCTTCCCGGGATTTCTTTTCTGGCCGCTGAAATTTCCCGCAGGGCTTCCGCGTAAAAAGTCATATCAACCAGAATAACCAGCACATGCATATCCAGGTCAAAAGCTAAATACTCGGCGCAGGTGAGAGCCAGACGCGGCGTGGCGATTCTTTCGATCGCCGGCTCGTTGGCCAGGTTCAGAAAGAGAACGGCTCTCTCCAGAGCTCCGGTCTGGCGGAAATCCTCGATGAAGAAATTGGCTTCTTCAAAGGTGATGCCCATCGCCGCAAAGACCACGGCAAACTTTTCTTCCTTCCCCAGAACCTTCGCCTGACGGGCGATCTGAGCGGCGATTCGTGGATGGGGCAGACCGCTTCCGGAAAAAATCGGCAGCTTCTGTCCGCGCACCAGCGGGTTCATTCCGTCGATGGCGGAAATGCCGGTCTGGATGAATTCTGAAGGATAATCGCGGGCATCCGGGTTGATCGGGCTGCCGTTGATGTCGAGGTATTTGCGGGCGATGATTTGAGGTCCGTTGTCGCGCGGCCGGCCGGAACCGTCAAAAACGCGGCCGATGATTTCCTCCGAGACCGGAAGCTGCTGCGACCGGCCGAGAAATCTCACTCTTGATTTGGCGATGTCGAGTCCGACCGTTCCCTCGAACACCTGGATCACCGCCTGCTCGGTCGAGACTTCGAGCACGGTTCCCCGGCGGATGTTTCCCCGCAAATCCTCAATTTCCACCAGCTCGTTGTATTTTACGTCGGAAACTTTCTCCACGATGACCAGAGGTCCCACTATGTTGGAGACTGTTAAATATTCTTTGCGCATCGGTCTCACCTTCAAGCCTAAAGTGTTTTAAAAGAAGCGTCCACTTCTTTTTCCACCTGAAGCAGCGCTTCCTCATCCTCGGGTAAATATTTCATCTTCGAAATCCGGTCGCGTACTTCCAGAGAAACAATCTGGCTGAATTCTTTTCCTTCATCCAGAGCCTGATTCGCCCGGTGATGGAAATGGAGAATCGTCCGCAGCATCAGGTACTGCTTGTGCATCGAGGTGTAAGTGTCCTGCGGATGGAAAGCGTTCTGGTGGAGAAAATCCTCGCGAATCGACCGGGCGGTCTCCAGAATGAGCCTTTCTTTGTAAGAAAGCGACTCCACACCTATCAGTCGAGCGATTTCCTGGAGTTCGGCTTCAAGCTCGAGAAGCTTCATCGCCTCCTGGCTGAGTTCAACGAAATCCTCAGCCACTTTTTCTGAAAAATATTTTTTCAGAATGTCCCGGTACAGCGAATAACTCTGCAGCCAGTTGATGGCTGGAAAATGCCGCATGTTGGCCAGCCGGTCGTCGAGAGCCCAGAACACTTTGACCACCTTGAGGGTCGCCTGAACCACCGGGTCGGACAGGTCGCCTCCCGGCGGGCTGACCGCGCCGATGACGCTCAGCGCGCCGGTCCTTTCCTCAGAGCCGAGGCAGACCACCTTGCCGGCTCTCTCGTAAAACTCAGCCAGACGGCTGGCAAGATAGGCCGGATAACCTTCGTCGCCCGGCATCTCTTCCATGCGACCGCCTATTTCTCTGAGCGCTTCCGCCCAGCGGGAGGTGGAATCCGCCATCAGAGCCACCGAATAACCCATGTCGCGGAAATATTCGGCAATCGTCATCCCGGTGTAGATTGAAGCCTCGCGGGCGGCCACCGGCATGTTGGAAGTGTTGGCGATGATCACTGTTCTTTCCATCAGCGGCCGGCCGGTGTTCGGGTCCTTGAGTTCCGGAAAGCTCAGCAGCAGGTCAGCCACTTCGTTTCCGCGCTCGCCGCAGGCAACATACACTATGATCTGGGCGTCCGACCACTTCGCCAGCTGATGCTGAACCACCGTCTTCCCGCTGCCGAAAGGACCGGGTACGCAGGCAGTTCCGCCCTTGGCCAGAGGAAAAAGAGTATCCAGGATTCTCTGGCCTGTCACCAGCGGCTCGACCGGCATCAACCTTTCCTTCACCGGACGCTGTTTTCTCACGGGCCAGACCTGGAAGAGCGTAAATTCCTTTATTTCGCCGGAGTCCGTCTTCACCCGGCAGACAGTCTCGGTTACTGAAAATTCTCCTTCTTTTATCTCCTCAATTATTCCGTCGGCCTGTTCCGGAACCATGATCCGGTGCTGGATCAACGGCGTCTCCTGCACATAGCCGACGATATCTCCGGCCAGCACCCTGTCTCCCGCCTTTTTCAGCGGATGGAAGTGCCAGCGTTTCTCGCGGTCGAGCGCCGGAACCTCAACCCCGCGAGTGACAAAGTCTCCGACCCTGGCCCGGATCACATCCAGCGGTCTCTGTATGCCGTCGTAAATCGTGCCGAGAATTCCCGGACCCAGTTCCACCGACAGCGGCTTCTCGGTCAGGATGACCGGCTCGCCCGGACCGATTCCGGTGGTATCCTCATAGACCTGAATGTAAGCTTTATCCCCGTCAAGCTCGATGATTTCGCCAATCAAACCGATATGGCCAACCCTGACCATATCATACATCTTGGCTCCGAGACACCCGGAAGCCACCACCAGGGGACCGGCAACGCGAATAATCTTACCTTGTTTCATTTTCTTTCCTTCCTCTGGCAAAAAGTGAATCTGAACCGGTGGCTTTTATCGAAAGTTCTCTCATAAGATTCTGCACCGATTCTGAAATCGCCCGGAAATCAGAAAACCCGACGCAGAGCGGAGCTGTTTTCTGGCTGAGCTCGGCCACCTCCGCCTTCAGAGTTTCCAGCCAGGTTTCCTGGATCAGGCAGATGGGAAATTTCTCCTCTGCCACCTGCGTCAGCATTGACCGGGCTTCTTCAACATCTCCGGGCGTAAAAACAGTCAGGCCGAAGACCGCAAAAGGAGCGCAGATGTCCCGGTCTCCGATGACTGCGATTCTTGCTTTTTCAGACATAAGTTTGACTCAACCTCTCTCTAAGAAAACTCGCTGGAAGCTGCAAAAATTTTCCAGCCAGCGCGATTCTTACCAGCTTTAGCTCATGCCTGCGGGCCAGACCGTAGGCGAAAAGCGGCTCGGGACCGAAGGTAATCTGTTTAGCCTGCCTGAGATAAGTCATCAGCTGGTTCTCTATCTCCCTTTCGAGAGCCAGAAAACTATCCTTAGAAGCGAGAAATTCTGCCGCTACCTTCCAGATTTCGCCACAGGCCGTAGCCCGGACAATCTGATAGAAATCCTCAAAGGAAACGCCGTAATTTTCTGTAAACAGTTTTTTCTCCAGCCGGCCACCCGGCAGGAAATTTTTTTCCAGCCGGTCTGGCGGAAGCTGGAGATAACGACAGCGCAGGAAAAGTTTCAGGTTGGCCAGGTCCAGCCGCAACCTGTAGTAATTCCGGATAAAGTCGTTTCCCACCGTCTCCAGCCGCGTCTTTATTTCAATCGGCGTCTCAGCCGCTAAATAATCATAGTAGAGTTCTTTCTCCAGAAAGAGTTCCTGCAGGTTGAAATCCAGCGCGATTCTTTCCTTCAGCAACACTCTGTCCAGCTGTTCGGGATTCTGAACCTGAAGCAAATCCTCACCGAATTTCCCGGCATCCGAGATCAGCTCGATCGCCCGCCGGGCGTTTTCGGCTTCGACCGCCTCCCGGAAAATCTGATAGTGAATGAGATAGTTTTCCAGCGCGCGAACCCGACCAACGGCGTAAGCGTAATTCAGAGCTGAAACCCTGGCTGCCATTTCAGACCTTCAACCACTCAATAATTTCGCTTTCGACTTCTCTCGAAAGCTCCTCCATCACTCTTTCAGACGGGAGTGATTCTTCTATCACTCCCTCGCGGGAGACTATTTCCTTTTTCAGACTGGCCTGCCTGAGTTCTTCCTTCTGGAGGGCCGCCTTCAGCACTTTATCTATCAACTCCCTCTTCACCTTAAGAAGCTCCATGCGCTTGCGCAGCTGCGCCTGGGTGACGATGCGGCTGGCTTCAAGCCGGGCTTCTGCTTCCGCCTGCTGCAAAATCTGCTGAGCCTGTTCCCGCGCGCGGTTTTCCGTTTCCTGTTTTATCCTTTCGGCTTTCTCGCGAGCTTCAGCCAGAATCTTTTCAACTTCCTGCCTGGCGTCAAGTTCTATCTTTTCCAGAATCTTTTCCAGACTCATTTCTTTTTCCAGCCGCGATTAAAGCTTAATACCGTTAAGAATAAGGACCGTGGCCAGAAGACCGAGAACAGCATAAGTTTCCACCAGAGCTGCCAGAACCATCGGTTTGGTCATTTCCTTCGGCTGTTTCGCTACCATGTAAACACCCGCGGCGCAGACCTTGCCCTGATGTATTCCGGAGACTAAACCAGCAAAGGCCACTGGAAAGCAGGCGAACATGATCTGCAATCCCTGCTGCAGGGTTGGCGAGGCGGCAGTTCCGCCTATCAGACCGAGCTTCAAGATCACCAGGAAGCCGCTCAGAAAGCCGTAAATGCCCTGGGTGCCAGGAAGGGCTGACAGCAGCAACATCGAACCGAATTTTGAGGGGTCCTCACTCATCACCCCTGAAGCCGCCTGGCCGGCGAGACCAACGCCTATAGCCGAGCCAATACCGGCCAGGAATACCGCCAGGGTGCCGCCAAGAATTGCCAGTGTTAAGCCTAAGGTCATTTCCTTCCTCCTGTTATAATCCCTGTTATTAAATCTATCATCTGATAAACTCCACGTATTTGCTTTCAAGCTTGAAAGGTTTAAATGGCCTGCCGCCGGCCTGGTAGAAACGGGTGAAAAACTCCACAAACTGTAACCTCATGGAATGGACAAAAGCGCCTAAGAAGCCAATGCCGAGATTGAAAAGATGCCCCCCGATGAAAACCCCAATCGCCGCCAGCCAGCCGATATAGGGTATTTTCCAGGCAATCTGGAAGAGGTTATTAACTACCATGGCAATTACCCCTGTGGAGAGCCCAAGGGCCAGAATGCGTGAATAGGACAGTGTATCGGCTAAATAACCGGAAATACCGTAAAGAGCATAAAGTCCGCTGAAAAATCTAGCTATTGGATTCCTGGATTTAGAAGAAAAAAGCACGATCCCGGCCGCACCCACCAGCGCTGAAATTCCGAATATCGGCTTCTTCAGCACTAAGTAAGCAACGAGAGAAGGTAGCAGTAACAACCAGCCGCCCTTGACGGCTATTGCTCCAACCTTTTCTCCCTGCCGGTATTCTCTGAGCAGGCTCAAAAAGGTAGACAGCATTACCTGGATGAAGCCGAGAGCCAAAGCCAGAATCATAAAAGGAATCGGGTCCTGCAGCGGATCTATTAGCATCAGCGATTTCACCGGGAATCCGAACCAGCCGCCGACCAGTGTTCCCAGAATTATGTTGGAAATACCGAGGTAGAAGAGAAGTTTCATAAAAAGTTCGGTCTGGCCCTTCGGTTTTGCCTTTTTCAAATAAAACAAGCTCAGAAGGGAGACCAGCAGTCCATAACCGGCTTCGCTGACGCACAGCCCGACAAACACAAAGAAGAACGGCGCCAGAAACACGGTCGGTTCTATCGTGCCGGGCTTTGGCAAGCCATAAAGGCCGGTGATTATCTCGAAAGGCTTCACCAGCTCCGGATTCTCCAGAATCACCGGCGCTTCTTCCACTTCCTCCGGCTGCGGGTCTCTGATAATCAGATAAATCCTATCGGAATATCGTGATATATGAGAGGAAAACTTCTCCGCCTCAGCCGCCGGGATCCAGCCCCGCAGGCAGACTGTCTTCTCGGTCAATCCAGCCAGTGCCGACGCTTCCAGTTTTTCCTTCTCGTTCAGCAGCACATCGTGGACAGCCATCAGCGCCTGGCGGTGGATGGCAAAGCCGGCCAGTTCTTTATCCAGCTGTTCGACCTGTCGCTCTTTTTCCTCAATCGTCCGCTGCACTCCCAGCAGTATATCCGAAAGTGTCTGACCTTCTTCCGCCCGGTCCAGGTAGTGTGCTAGGTTTATGTAAATCGATTTTAGCTCGGAAAAAACTTCTTCCACCGCCAGCTTTGCACCCTGATGGTTTATAACCAGGATAAACAGCCGGCTCTTCTCCCTGACCATCACATACACCCCGGCCGCCAGATCCCGCAGCTTCTCCCTGATGATTTCCAGGTCCTGCGGCTGGATCTGAATCAGCTGAGCTTCGCAGGTCGCAGATGCAAAAAGTTCCGGCAGGGGAATGTCAAGAACAGCCAGCGGCTTCAGAAATTCCTCTTCTCTTTCCAGCTGTTTTATCTCCTGAAGCAGCTCATTCTTTCTCGCTTCAAGCCTTTCGTAGTCTTCAACCACCCTGCGGTAATCAAAATCCAGAAGAGCCTGTCTGAGACTCGCGGTGAACTTCGGCTTCTGGGCAAGAAGCTTATCTAAACCTTTCTTCGGCTGCGTTTCCGGCAGATTCTGGATGATCCGGCCGATTCTCCAGAGCCAGCGCTCGTGTTCTGAAGGGTCGACTCCGGTGGGTTTCAGGTCTAATTCTTCGTGAGGCACCGGGTCAAGCTGGGCCACCCCGAGTTCCTGTAGATAGGACAAAAATCCATCCATCTGCTCAACCGGCAACAGGATTTCGAATCTTTTAACCCGGGAAATAGCCATGTTCAAACCTTCTTCGTTTTAAGAATTTCCAGCAACCGAACAGCGGTTTTCTCCACCGCTTCCGCAAAAGAAGCTTCGGCTGATTTCCATATCTGCTGCTTTTCGACTTCAATCTGCTGCTCTATCGACCGAGCTTCGGCCCTGGCTTTCTCGATGATCTCCTGTTTGATCTTTTCGGCCTGCTGCCGGGCTTCAGCCAGGATTTTCTTCCGGAGTTCTTCCGCCTCGGCCGTGGCCCCCTTTATTAAGCCGGGAGCGGTCCTGGTGCGGGCTTCCTCCACCATCTGACGCGCACGCTCTTCCGCCTTCTTTATCTCCTGGAGCGCTCTCCGGGCGTCGGCCTGCTCCTGCGAAGTCTCTTTAACGATCTTTTCGTCCTTGCTCATTTTTCACCTGTGTTCTCAAAATTATAACAGCTTACCTTATTATAATGAACAGAATACCTGATTACCGGCCGGAAGTAACGACCGGCGTCGATCAGGCCATAACTTCTTTATAAAGGTAAAAAGCTTTCTCCGGAAGTTTTTTCCGTTCCCAGGTTTTTGCCAGGCGAGAAACTTCAGAACCCGATTCCAGCAGTGGCAGGTTGAAAACCAGAAACGCTCCGTTCTTTTCGAGCAATTTCAGCAGGTAGGAAGAAACCGGCCGCTCGATGTGCGCCACCAGACGGCCACGGTTTTTCCTGAAGGTCTTTAACATATCAAGCAACAAAATTTCATCTTCTTCGTTGAAATATTTGCTGGAGATATGAACCCAGCAATTTTTTTGACCGATTTCAGCCAGGTTTTCTTCCAGTTTTCCGTGATGATAATACACCAGGTTGCAGTCCTGGCGGGAGATCTCTGCGGCCAGCGCGGCCAGCATTTCCAGCGACCTCGGTTTTTCCCGGCTGGAAACATAGATGGAGGAAAAAATTTCCGCCCCGGCGCCGAGCTCCTGGCTGTTCTCCAGTTCCCCGTGGAGAAAATAGAAAAGCTTGCAGCCGGCAGGTTCAACTCTTAAAAAAATCTGGTTCAACTGCTGAAAATCCTTCCGGGCTCTATCGGACGTATATAAATTAAAAGGAAAATCGGCCAGCCGTTCGAACTCCTCACAAGCAAACCGGCCGGTATCCAGCAGGATTACCTTAACTTTCCTGCGTGCCGCGGTCTCCAGAAGGTCAGCCAGAACCGGCAGGTCGTAGTGGTCATCGCGAATGATTAACCGGCTGTTTTTCTCAAGCTGTTCGACCTGAAGAGCATGATCCATCTGCAACATTGGATTAAATAAGTTAACATCTGAGGAAGGAAGTGTCAATAAAAATCGGCCGATTTTCGAGAGTGAGCGCCTTTTTTTAAGATCTATCTGTCAGGCTCAGGATGAATCTGGCGGGTTCAATTAAGTCTGCAGGCCATTCTTATCTAATAATTGAATAGCCGAGAACCAGCAGAAACTGGCGGCTGCGAACCTCCGGATAGGGCTCTGTGGCTGAGAGCCATGGTCCCCTGTAGAGGTTGCCGCTTCCTATTTCATAACGCACTTCGAGGTTGACCTTGCTTCTATTCATCGGTATTTTCACTCCGGCTCCCAGCACCAGCGCCAGGTCGGATTTTTCCGTCTGCCTTTCAAGGTCAGCCTCGATTATCTTCTCATAAACCGCGCTGCCTTCCGGCATCGAAAACACCTGACAGCGATGCCACAGAATAAAAGAATAATCCACCCCGGCCAGCAGATAGGGCTGAGAGATTTTCAAAAAACGGTATTTGAACAGAAGCGGCACCGAGATCATTCCCATCCGGTATTCATACTTTTCCCGGAAATAATAAGGCGTTTCGAAGGCATAAATGCTTCCAATCTCCTTGTAGAGAACCTCAAGCTCAAGTTCAAAATTATGCCGGAGAGCAAACCCCAGGCCGGCGCCGCCGAAAAAAGAAACCCTGTTTTCTTTGAACGGATTCAGACTGCTTTCGGCGTCCCAGCTGTAAACGAACTCCGGCCAGCGGGAAGAATAGCTCGAAGACATCAGACCTATGATTCTCTTGAACTCAAATGCCTGAGCGGGAAAGGTCATGAAGGATATTAATACGATGATGATAATTAATTTTTTCATTTTCTGCCTCCCCAAATTTCCCGGCTGAAGCGCCTCTCAGGTGACTTCATTAAACCGACTCTGACAATTTGATACTATGCGCTTTTAAGTAAAATTTCTGAGTTCAGTTTAAAAATAAGTTCCGCCTCCGCTTTCTGTCAAACCGGACGCAGGGTTGAGACAGAAGTCCGCCTGCGGTATGATTTAACCGGCAGATGGACGGATAACAGAATGAGCGCCGCAGAAAGAAAAAAACAGAAGAACTCAGCCCGGAGAGGAGCCGGGAGTTCCTGCCTGGTGCTATTTTCCGGCGGGCTCGATTCGACCACCGCTCTCTACTGGGCCCTCAGCCGCTACGACAGAGTGCAGCCGGTCATTTTCGATTACGGTCAGCGACACCGGGTGGAAATCCGGATGGCCCGGAAAACCTGCCGCAGGCTCGGGCTGAATCCCCTGACGCTCAAAGTTAACCTGAGGCAGATCGGCGGTTCTGCCCTTACCGACGATAGCATCAAGGTGCCGTCGTTCAGGACCGCGGAAAAAATTAAGGGTATCCTCCCGCCCACCTACGTGCCTTTCCGCAACGGGATATTTCTCTCCCTGGCGGCGGCTCTGGCCGAGCGACTGGGCATTTCAGACATCATCTGCGGTTTTAACGTGATCGATTCGCCGGATTACCCGGATACCACCCCGGCTTTTGTCCGGGCAATGAACCGGGCGATAAACGAGGGCACCGGGGCTAAATTCAGCCGCCGCAAATTCAGAATCATCGCTCCTTTCATCCAGCTGAAAAAATCAGAAATCATCAGGCTGGGGCTGAAACTCGGTGCCGATTACTCTTATTCTATAAGCTGCTATTCAGAAGGGGAAGTGCCCTGCAGCCGCTGTTCCTCCTGCCTGCTCCGGAAGAAAGCCTGGGCCGAAGCCGGAGAGAAGGACCACCTGATAGTGCGCCTGGAAAAGGAGGGGAAAATATGAGCTGGAAACTGAAGGTCAGGGATAAATTTTCTGCCGCCCATTATCTTCGCGAATACAAAGGCAAGTGTGAAAAGCTCCACGGCCACACCTTTCAGGTGGAAGTGGAAATCACCGTCAGCGAGCTCGACCGCACGGGCATCGGTATCGACTTCACCGAGATCAAAAAGAAGCTGGCTGAAATCCTTCCGGACCACACGCTCCTCAATGAAGTTTTCGATTTTAACCCTTCGGCCGAAAACCTCGCCCGGGAAATTTACCGCCGGTTGAAGGCTTTCTATCCGGTGACCGCGGTCACCGTCTGGGAGTCCGAGGATGCCGCAGCCACCTACACTGAGGATAACTGAGATTTTCTTCTCGGCCGCCGGCGAGGGCTGCCGGCAGGGAGAACCAACAATCTTTATACGGCTTGCCGGCTGCAACCTCCGCTGCTCATTCTGCGACACTAAATACGCCTGGAAAGACGGCCGGGAGATGAGCGTGGAAAAAATAGCCTCGGCAGTCGAAAAAATTAAGCAAAAATTTCCGGCGGTCTGGGTGTGTCTGACCGGTGGCGAACCTCTTCTTCAGGAATTAAAACCTCTCGTCCGGAAGCTCAAACAATCCGGCTTCAGAATCCAGATAGAAACGAACGGAACGCAGGATGTGGTTTTCAGACCGGACTGGCTGACGGTTTCGCCGAAGCCACCGGATTACCTCGCTACCGAAAGCTGCCGGAAGATGGCAGATGAAGTGAAACTTGTGGTCACCAGGGAGTTAAGCTTCAAAGAGATAAAAAAGGTAAGAGAGGCTTTCCCGGATAAAGCGCCTGTTTTTCTCCAGCCTCAATCGGCCGCTGTCTGGAGTTATCGGAAAGCCTGGAAGCTTTATCTGGAAGCCGTGCATGAGGGGATTCCCGGGCTGAAACTATCCTGTCAGCTCCACAAAATTTACGGAATCAAATAGCTCCGACCCCTTTCCTGCTCGAACCGAATATCACGCGAAACGCTACTCTGACCGGTATGCCTTTCCCTCAACCCGCAGCAACGAAAGTTTGCCTTCCACCGGCATAAACCTTCCATCAGAACCAGAGAAATATCTTAGAAGCCCGGGCAAAGTTTTAAGAGCTTCAAGAAAAAAACATTCATCGCATAATCGGTGAAATCTTTTATCCGCAAATAAATTTTTATTCAGGCGAAAGACAGGTCGGTCAGTTCCTGCTCCGTCTGGCAACAGGCGATTCTATCGGAGGAACGAAGGATTGAGTTAAATGAGTTAAAGTTATTTTTAAGGTTAATTTTTCAGGCTTTCTTTCTTAAAAGCTGATGTCCGTTTCTGGTGAGATAAACCCCGAGAAAGATTATCAGAGCGCCGGAAACCTGAAGCCAGGTTAACCTGTCGCCAAGGAAAATGACGGCCGTCAGCACCCCGAAAACCGGAGTCAGGTTGCTGTAAACGCCGGTCCTCGCTCCTCCCACCCGCTCGACCGATTTATACCAGACGATAAAACCAAAAACCAGAGCAAGGGAACCTGAATAAACCAGACCGAGCCAGACGGACGGTGGCACCGCAGAAAAATCTGCCCTCGCAAACTCCCTCCAGGCGAACGGCAGATAGAAAAAAGTGCCGATGATGTTGGTCAGACCGGCCAGTTTCGTCGGAGACATATTTTTAAGCACCGGACGGGCAAAAATCGTGTAAAAGGCCCACATCAGCCCGGCCAGAAGAATCAGAAACACTCCGGAAACTTCAGCTGCCTTCAGGTTAAAACCGTTCGGTCTTCCTAAGATAATGGCATAAAACCCGGCGACTGAAAGAAAAATACCCAGCCAGCCGACCCAGCTGAGCTTTTCTCTGGCGAAAATCGTGCTCAGCACAGCGATAAAAATCGGCGTCATCGCGTTGCCCATAGAGACCAGAGAGGCTGCCGTCCGGCTCAGCCCGCCGATAAAAAACACCTGGTAGAGAGTAATTCCAGTTAGCGCCAGAAACACCACCCTCGGCAGGTCCTTGCGGTCAACCTTAAAACCTTCCCGGCTTCTCCAGATGATCAGGCTGTAAACGGCAGCCGCAAACAGGAAGCGGGCGAGATTAAAGGCGTGGGGCGGAAGCGCGGCAAAAGAAACCTTGATGACCGAAATGTTAGCTCCCCAGACCATCGTGGTCAAAATCATCAGCAGGTCGGTAAGACCGAAAGCTGGTGGCTTTTCCGGCTGGACAGTCATCACCGGCATCGGCCGGGCAATCTCGCCGTTTTTAGCTCTGCCGGCAAAAGCGGGAAAATCTTTTTCAGTTTTCGAGGTAAATTCTGAACTTTCTGTTTTCAGGTTTCCTGCAGTCATATTTTCCTGGAACATTGCCTGTGGATTTTTGATTCAGAGGAAGGATATCACCATCTGCCCCGCGGATAGCGAGCCTCCACCGTCGACCTGAGGCCGCCGCGCGGCGTGAATTCGCCCCGGACGAAAGCTTTTTTCGGCCGGCAGGCTCTGACTATGTCTTCGAGAATCCGGTTGACCGCATTCTCGTAAAAAATGCCCAGATTGCGGTAAGCCAGAATGTACATCTTGAGCGATTTTAGCTCGATGACCTTTTTGTTCGGTATGTACCAGATGGTGAGTTTTCCAAAATCGGGCAGGCCGGTTTTCGGGCAGACGGAAGTATATTCGGGAACCTCAATCGTTATTTCGTAATCGGGAAACTGATTCGGAAAAGTATGAATTTCTGGAAGCCGGGCATCAAGACCGGCCCGGGCTTCTTTTTCTCCGTATTCGGATTTCCGGGTTGATTTTTTCTCTGCCATTTTCCTTCTCGCCTCTGTCGTCAGGTTACCTATGATAGCCGAAAAAAACACGTTTGTAAAACCGGGCTCGAACCGGCAGAGCAGGGCGGAAATCGGAATGGCAAATGTTTATCGCGCTGAAAGCAAACGAAATATAAATATCCGGGCTGCAGGTTGCGCGAAAGACTTCATTATCGAAAGGATAAACTGGCGGGAAAAGAAATTTTTAGACCTGAAAACAGAAAATTTATTTCACCGGACAGCGACTGTCTGTTATAATTTCTCGACCTGAAAGCTTCAAAACCTGACGTCAGGAATGGAGGAGAACGAATGAGAGAATGCCAGACTCAGAAGAACCTTAAAAGATGCAACTGTTCCTGGGAACCCTGCGAACGCAAGGGTATCTGCTGCGAATGCCTTGCCTACCACTGGCGGCAGCGCCAGCTTCCCGCCTGTTTCTTTCCCGACGACATCGAAAAAACTTACGACCGCTCGCTCGAGAGATTTATAGAAATCTATAAAAACAAAAAATAACAAGGCGAAACAGCCGCCCGAATTCCTTTACAACGGCTGAAATCGGCGGGAGACCTCAG
The DNA here is from genome assembly GCA_030018265.1 of Candidatus Saccharicenans sp. Taxonomy (GTDB): domain Bacteria; phylum Acidobacteriota; class Aminicenantia; order Aminicenantales; family Saccharicenantaceae; genus Saccharicenans. The sequence continues at coordinate 22,042 of JASEFX010000014.1, read as the reverse complement.
GTGTCTGAAAAAAGATTCGTCACGGCAATCAATTGCATGGACGGTCGTGTCCAGAAGTGCGTGAACCGCTGGCTGAAAAATCTCTACCAGGTTGATTATGTGGACGTCACTACCGCTCCCGGCCCGGTTCGGATTCTGGCTTCCGGAGAGCCGGAATATCTGGCGGCTTCAATTCAAAGGTGCCCTACCGTTTCGGTTGAAAAACACTGTTCGCCCGCGGTGGCCATCGTTGCCCACCACGACTGTGCCGTCAATCCTCTTACTCGAGAAACCCAGATTGAGCGACTTCTCCAGGCCGGCGAGAGACTGCGAAATTTATTTCCTGAACTGGATATCCGGCTGTTATGGGTCGACGAAAACTGGAAGGTTCATGAGATAAGGGCGCAAGAATAAAAACCCGGCGGGTCAGAGAATCCGCCGTGCCCGACAGCTTTAAATCATTTCGCCAGCATTAACTTCAGCAACCCTTCCTGCCTCAAAATAAATTTCCGAAGACAGATTCCTTCTGATATACTCTATTCGATAAAAGATATTTTAATCGTTCGGAGTTAGACTGATCGGTCGGATGCCGGCAGAAGCGTGCGTGGCTTTAACATGTTGAGTTTCAGTAGTAAAAATTATCGGCCGCTCACCCAGGATGAGCGATCTCAGACAGAAAGGTGACCGGATGAAAAAACCAGAGCGAGACGAAGATCAGGGGAAAAAATTCAGAAAGGAAATCATAAGGGAGCCTGAGAAAAAATTCCCCCACCTTTATGGGCCGGTTCCCTCCAGGCGCCTCGGCTATTCACTCGGAGTTGACCTTCTGCCCTTCAAGACCTGCAGCCTCAACTGTGTTTACTGTCAGCTCGGACATACCCCGAAAACCGTCATCAGGCGCGGAAGGTTTTACCCGGAAAGGCAGATACTTCAGGAAATTGAGGAATTTCTCAAAAGCGGCGCGCGGGTCGACGTCATAACTTTTTCCGGCTCGGGCGAACCCACGCTGAACAGAAGCCTCGGACGCCTGATCAGAAAGATAAAAAAAATTACCGATATTCCGGTGGCCGTTCTGACCAACAGCACTCTGATGAGCCGCCCGGAAGTCCGGAAGGAGCTGGCGGCCGCCGACATAGTCGTCCCCTCACTCGACGCCGCCACCCGGGGGGTTTTCAAAAGGATCAATCGACCGCATCCAGCGCTTCGGGTCGAGAAAATTATCGACGGGCTCATCAGATTCCGCCGGCAGTTCAAAGGTCAGCTCTGGCTGGAAATTCTTCTGGTCAGGGGCATAAACGACTCTCCGGCTCACCTGAAAAAACTCAAAGAAGCCGTGGAAAAAATCAACCCTGACCGGATTCATCTGAACACGGTCGTCCGGCCGCCGGCGGAAAAGCGCGCGAGGCCGCTGACGCCGGAAGAGATGGCTCGAGCGAAGGAATTCTTCGGCGAAAAGGCCGAGGTGGTGGCCAGTTTCAGAAAGAAGGAGCAGGAAACGGCTCCCCAGGATATCGCCCGGGCGATCCTGGCTATGGTGCGGAGGAGGCCGGTGAACCTGGAGGATCTTGAACACTCTCTCGGATTAACCAGAGAGGAATTGAGCCTTCACCTGAGAAAACTGATCGAACAGAAACTGATTAAAACCGTAAGGCACCTCGGGCGGGACTACTTCGAGCCGGCCTGAAGTTTTATGACCTGGCCTCTAAGAGCTGTCGGGACAATGCCAGCTTCAAACTGAAAAAATTTTCAGCTGTATTTTTTTCTGAAGAAGAAGTAAGCCGGAACTCCAGCGATCACCGTGAGTATGGCCACGCCGGAAGGCCCGGGGCTCTGCAAAAATCCAAGCACCAGGATGCTGACACCGGCAGCTAAATAAACTATCTGCGCCAGCGGGAATCCGGGAAGTTTTAAGTTTTCCGGCTGAAGCTTTCTCAGCTTGAAAACTCCCAGCACGGCCAGAATGGGAAAAATTCCCAGAGAAAATCCCATGTAGGTCAGAATGTGTTCAAAGGCACCGGAGACAGCAATGACCGCGGCAATCGCTCCCTGAAGCCAGATGGAAAGAGCCGGCACCCTGGTGACCGGATGAATTTTAGCCGCAAACGGGAAGAACAGTCTGTCGGCGGCCATCGCGTAATAAACTCTTGGCCCGATGATGATGAAGGCGCTCAGCGAAGAAAAAAGGGCAAAGGCAATCATTATCGAAAGAAATTTCTCCCAGCCGGCGCCAAGAAGCTTTCCGGCGGCCAGCCCGCCGACCGAAATCACTCCCTTCATCTCTGCCGGACGTATCGCATAAACGAAAAGGAGGTTCAAGCTGAGGTAGAGCAAAATAACCACTCCGGTCCCGAGAAGAAGAGACAGCGGCAGGTCTCGCCGGGGATTTTTTATTTCCGAACCGAGATAAGCCGAAGCATTCCAGCCGCTGTAGGCAAACATGATCCACATCAGCGAAAGGCCAATCACTTTCAGAGAGGGAAAACCGGCTGGAAGCCATTCGCCATCCGTCAGATGATTCCAGTTGCCCCGTCCGCTGGCGAAGCCGACCACGATCAGAAAAAGGATCAGCCCCACCTTGCCCGCGGTAAGAAAATTCTGCACCTTCGTGCCCGGTTTCAGCCCCTGGATATGGATGAGAGTAAAGAGAAAAATTATCAATACGGCCAGAGCTTTTTTCGTTACCACCGGAGCGATGTTCAGACCGAGATTAATCGGCTGATCAAGCGCGGGCAAAGCCCTCGCTAAGTATTCGCTGAACCCCACAGCTGAGGCGGCGATTGGAGCGGAAAAACCTACAAAGAACGAGACCCAGCCGCTTAGAAATCCCACCAGCGGATGGAAAAGCCGGGAAAGAAAATAATACTCTCCGCCGGCCCTGGGATACGCAGCTCCAAGCTCTCCGTAGCTGAGAGCGCCGCAGAGGGCGATAACTCCGCCAGCTACCCAGAGCGCCAGCATCAGCAGCGGATGTCCGAGGTCACGAAGGAGCAGGCCGGAGGTGGTGAAAATTCCGGCTCCCACCATGTTGGCCACCACTATGCTGCTCAAGGAAACAGGTCCGAGCGCTCTTTTCAGCTGATGATCCGAATTCCCGGTCATGTCCAGACCATCCTTCTTCTCAGTATGACGAAAATCTATCCGAAGGCTTTTCCCGGGTCAAGAAATTTTTTGGAGAGATTTCAGGTTGACCATTAAATGAGCAATTTTTTATCAGCGCAGGTGTGTCCCGGAGTTATTCTCCGCCCGGCTGTGCCTTTGACAAAGGAATAATCTCTGTGGTAATAAAGAGCCATAGTTTTCCGCATGCAAACACTCGAAGGAGAGGCTATGAAAAGAAAGATAAGCAGCTTTCAGGTTATTCTGTTCATATTTTTTATCTGGGGCTTTTCTCCCGTAGCACAGGAGCTTCAGGCCCAGGAAGTCAGGCTCGATGTGCCGTTCGTCCCGACTCCCTACGAAGTCATCGAAGATATGCTGCGGTTTGCCGAGCTTAAAAAGGGGGACATTCTTTACGACCTGGGCTGCGGTGACGGACGCATCGTGATCGAAGCGGCAAAAAGGGCTGGAATCAGAGCCGTCGGCATCGACATCGACCCGGAAAGAATCAGGGAAAGCCGCGAAAACGCGAAAAAAGCCGGTGTGGAGCATCTGGTGGAATTCAGGAGGGCTGACATCTTCGAGACGGATTTCAGCGAGGCTACGGTCATCACCATGTACCTTCTGCCGAGCGTCAACATCCGGCTTCGCCCGACCATCCTGAAGCTGAAACCGGGCACCAGGATCATCTCTCATGATTTCGACATGGATGAATGGCAGGCTGACCGGATGACTTACGTCCCCATCGACTACAGCGTTCACACGGTTTACATGTGGATAGTCCCGGCGAACATCTCGGGCATCTGGGACTGGAGTTTCGAACTCGGAAAAAAGAAATACAGCTGCCGCCTGGAAGTCAGCCAGGTTTATCAGTTCTACAATGGAATACTGTACATCGATGACCTCAGGATACCGCTTCCGGAAGCGAAAGTCGTCGGAGACAACGTTGAGTTTTCAGTTTTTCTGCCAGGCTCGGCCGATACCGAACTCATCTTCAGCGGAAAGGCTAACGGCGCCCAGCTGACAGGAACCCTGACTGTCCAGAGAGGAGCAAAAAACGAAAAGCAGCCCTGGAAAGCGGCGCGTCGTCCTGGAACCGCCACCCGTATCGACTACTGAAAATTAAAGCCGCGCGCAGGCTGGGCTGTTTTCCCTGTTCTTTTAAGTTCAGGATTTCTTCTTAAAACTCAGCGAGATGCCCGCCCGGCTTCCTTCGGCAAAAACTGTCTCCAGCTCCGGATGGGAAAGAGCATAATCGAGAAATTCGCGTATTCCCCGCGGCAGCCAGCCTCTTCCCCTTCCCTGACCAACGTTATGAGCGGCAAAACAGCCGCCCGGTTCCAGTTTCGGGTGAACCGCCTGCAGATAATTTTTGTACCATTCTTTGTCGGCGTCGCAGAAAACAAAATCAAAGGGACCCTCAAGCGCCGGAACGATTTCGTGCGCGTCTCCCAGCCGGGCGTCGATGAAGCGGTCAAGCCCGGCTTCCCTGAAATTGGCGATGGCCTGGAGATAACGACCTTCATCAATTTCGATCGTGATCAACCGGCCGCCGGTCTTGCTCAAAGCCCAGGCAATCCAGATGCCAGAATGTCCGGTGGAGGTGCCTATTTCCAGCGCCCGACGATACCCACGCTCTATGATCAGGTTGTAGAGAATCTGTCCGTCGCTTTCCGGAACGTTCATGTCCCGCCAGCGGTAACGGTTGCGCTCTAAAAACTCCTGCACCCGGCGGTCGAGGGCGCTCTGTTCCTGCTGGCGGCCGCTATCGCCGGAAGACAGTCCGGAATACAGAACTCCGGCAGCAATGACGGTCGCAATCATGATTAAAATGAACGCTTTTGCTATCTTTGATTTCATAGCTTTCAACCTTATTTTATTTATTATTTTTCGGGCAACTCCTCATTTTCCAGCGCCTGATTTTTCCTGTAAAAACATTTTAGCAGATCATCCGGTTGAAAAAGACCTTTTACAAGCTCCAGATTTTCCTGATTCACAGGTTGCCGCTCAAGGCGGATGGTTTAATCTCTCATGCACCGAACTCTGAACTCTGGAAAGCTTATTGGCTCGAGAGCGTTTTCGATAATTCCATCATGCCCTTAGATAAAAACTTCGAAATTAAAAATTTAGATACATAATCAGATGGCCGAAAAGAATTACCGCCCGCTCGCAACCCGTCAGCAGTCCAAAACACCCAATTCCAGGCATCTTCCCGGAGCCTGCAGAAGCAACGAAGCCTCCTTCCGCCAAAAAATTTTCTTTTATTTTTTCTGGATTTATGGTATTTAGTATTCTTAAAATATAAGGTCTGACCTGTGATTATCGAACTTTCAGAAAAAACAGTCGACCCATTTTTTAGTCCCTGCCTGGCTACCAATCCGTCTTTTAATAAACCCCGAAAAGGAGTATTGCATGTTTCCTAATACTCATTTCAAGAATGCGAAAAAATACTGGTATATGGGGAAGCTTTACGAGTGGTCCGAGGCCATTCTCCACCCGATGACTCATGCCTTTCATTACGGCACCTGCACCTTTGAAGGCATCCGGGCTTATTCCACCGCCCGGGGCCCGGCCATATTCCGCCTGAAAGAACACATAGACCGCTTTTTCCATTCGGCGGAAATTCTTAGAATGGAAGTGCCTTTTACCAGAGAAGAAGTGATTGAAGCCTGCCGTCTGGTGGTCAGGGAAAATCAACTGGAGAGCGCCTACATCAGACCTCTCCTCTTTTATTCTTACGGCAACCTTGGGCTGGTGCCCAAATTCTCACCTGTTGAGCTGGTGATCGGCGCCTGGGAATGGGGCGCCTATCTCGGAGACAGAGCGCGCGAGGGAGTGAAAGCCTGCATCGTCCCGAAGCGCCGTATTCACAACTCGCAGCTTGACCTTTCGGCGAAACTTGGCGGTGTTTACGTCCAGTCGATGATCAACGGAACGATCGCCAGGGAACTCGGTTACGACGAGGCTATTTTCCTTAACCTTGAAGGCCGGGTGGCCGAAGGTCCGGGCGAAAACATTTTTGTCATAAAAGATGGTATCCTCCACACGAACGACCGCTCGGAATCAATCCTGGAAGGGATAACCAGGACGAGCCTGCTGGAAATTGCCGCTCACCTCGGATATAAAACGAAAGTGGCTCCGATAGAAAAAGAACAACTCCTTGGAGCCGATGAAGCTTTCTTCTGCGGCACAGCGGTTGAAGTCACGCCCATAGTCCGGGTGGCTGATCTTTCAGACAACCCGATAAACGTGGTTGAATTTAACATCGGCGACGGCCGTCCGGGACCGATTACCACCAGGATAGCTGAAGAATACACAAAAGTGGTCACCGGTCAGAATCCCGTTTTTGAAAGGTGGCTGACTTACGTCAGGGATTAGTGGCCACACTCCCGGAATAAAAAATCATCCCCGGGCCGCCTTATTCTATGGATTGAGCAGGCAGAAAAGAGTTATAATTTTTTTCTGCGTCTGGAAATCTCCGAAGAGGTTTTCAAATGAAGACTGCCTTCTTTCAGAAAAAAGCAGGCCGGATAAAATTGACGGCGACTATTTTCAGTCTGATAGTCCTGGCGGCCATCGTCATCAGCTTAGCTTACAGCCAGAACATCCTTTCCTCGCTCGGAGAAAAGCAGAATTTCCGCAGCAGGCGAATTTCTTCTTTTGACCCGACCGGAGGCAACCGGGATGCCATCAGCATCCCGCCGGGACAGACCGCCGTACTGGCTGAAATCAAGGGACCGGCGGCGATCCACCACATCTGGTTTACCATTTCCGCCGAACCTTTCTACGGACGGAAACTGGTGCTTCGCATCTACTGGGACGGCGAAGACACCCCATCGGTGGAAGTGCCGGTGGGCGATTTCTTCGCGGTCGGACACGGACTCAACCGTAATCTTTTTTCCATTCCTGTCGTCCGCTCCTCCGAAGGAAGATCTCTCAACTGCTACTGGTACATGCCGTTTCGCTGGTCCGCCCGGATCACCGTCACCAACGAAGGAACGCGCCCGGTCGGCTCTTTCTACTATTACATCGATTATCGAGAGCTGCAGGACATCAAGCCAGATGTTCCCTACTTTCACGCCCATTACCGCCAGGAATTTCCCTGCGAGCCGGGGAAAAATTACACCGTGCTCGATGCTGTCGGCCGCGGCCATTACGTCGGCTGCGTCCTGAGCGTTCTGCAGAGGTCGATGGGCTGGTGGGGTGAGGGCGACGATATGATTTATGTCGACGGTGAAGAATTCCCATCGCTACACGGCACCGGAACTGAAGATTATTTCTCGGACGCCTGGGGCATGAGAGAGGGCAACAACCTTTATTACGGGTGCTCCATCCAGGAAGAAGATTTCCAGGTTGGCGCGAAAGCCACCGTTTACAGGTTTCATCTGACCGACCCGATACCATTCTCCCGCTCGATTCGCGTGACCATAGAACACGGCCACGCCAACGACCGCGCGGATTACTGGAGTTCGGTGGCTTTCTGGTACCAGACCGAACCGCACAAGCCGTTCCCGCCGTTTCCATCGGTCGATAAGCGGCTGCCTTTCGCCCTGGAAACACGCGACGGCTTCGTTCAGCCCACCTGGGTCAAGCTTGAAAATGGGGCAAAAGGCGAAATGACTTTCGAAGACAGCGTCAGCGGCACCCGAATTACCGCACCGCTTCTCCACCAGCTTCTGACTTCCTACTACGACCAGACGGGTGAAAGATACCAGGCGTTAACCACCGAAGGCGCAAATGCCGGCACAAGGGTTAAACTCAACATCAAAGCCGGACTGCATGACATATATGACATCCAGATATACTACCTGAAAGGTCCGGCCATGGGCACCTGGTCGGTGCTTAAAGAAATCCCCGCCTCGCCGCAGAAAGAGGAGGCGGAAACGAAGAAAGACGAAACGCAAGAAAAGGCGGAAGAGAAAGAAAAAATAACCGAAGAAGAGCAAAAGGCTGAAGAAAAACAGGAACAGGAAACGCCGCCTGCGCCGCGGGAACCTGAATACCAGACTCTGGCCAGAGTTAATGCCTTCGCCATTGATACAGCAATCGAGACAATCACGATTAAAGCCCTGGAACTCAACACCGAGGAGAACACCTTCTGGTTGGAAGTGACCGGAAAGGATGTCAGGTCGAGCGGATATGACCTGGCGATAGTTGGAGTGAATCTCATCCCGACGAAACAGAATTTCGCCCTCGACTGGTACCTGATCGGTCCGTTTGAAGCGCCGGACATGAATTTCCTGACGACGCCCTATCCGCCGGAAAAAGAGATAAAGCTCAAAAGCACGTACGCCGGCAAGAGAAATCTTGTTATCACCTGGAAGCAGATAAAAGCTCAGCCGAACGGTTACGTCAACCTGGCCCAGTTGATTCAGCCGAGCGAGCAGGCAATCGCCTACAGCCTCACCTATCTCTATTCGCCGGAAGACCGCGAGGTTGTGCTTCTTCTCGGAAGCGACGACGGGGTGCGGCTCTGGGTGAACGACCAGCTCGTCCATACGAATCCTGTCTATCGCGGCGCTTATCCCGACCAGGATAGAGTTAAAGTCAGTTTGAAAGCCGGCTGGAACAAGGTACTGATCAAGGTGCTCCAGGGCGCTGGAGGCTGGGGTTATTATCTGCGCATCCCCGACCCGAAAGGCGAATACCGCTGGAGCGCCCGGCCGACTGATAAATAAACGTGAACAGAACCCTGAATTTAATTTTTTAATTCTGACCGGGCAATCATTCGAATAAAATTCGAATGATTTTAATAAAAACTTGCCTTCAAGTATCTTCTGGGTTCTGTCATTGCCGGACAGAGTTTGTTATTAACCATTTGAAATCCAGACCATTAATAAGCTTTGACGCGATCTGTTCTCAATTTTGATAAAGGGGAAAAAAACAAAGACCTGCCTGAAAAATGTCGGCACGCATACACCGGGGTAGAGCCATGAAACCTGAGTCCGGCTGACATACAGAAAAGCCGGTTAAGTTCAATCCGTTTAAAACAAGATGTCTGGCTTTAAGAAGAGCCCAGCAGTTCGCCGGCTTTCTCCTTGATTATCTCCAGCGCCTGACGCACATGTCGTTCCTCGGTGGTTCTCTGGCCGACAACCAGACGCAGCGTGTATTTTCCGTCAAGCGTCGTGTGCGTCATAAACAGTTTTCCGGTGGAATTTACCCTTTCCAGAAGATGCCGGTTAAGCTCGTTGAGCACCTCTTCCGGACGGCCGGCCTTAAGTCGGAAACAAACCAGGCTGAAATAAACCGGCGCCATTATTTCAAACCTTCCGTCCTGCTGCAGTTCATCCCGGAAAATTTCAGCCAGATGAATGTGGCGGCGGATGATTTTTTTGATCCCTTCCACCCCGTAGGTTCTCAGCACAAACCAAAGCTTTAGCGCCCGGAACCGCCGGCCCAGCTGAATTCCCCAGTCGCGGAAATTCTTCACCACAGCGTCCACACCGGTCTTGAGATACTCAGGATGAATTTCAAACGTTCTGGTAAGCACCTGCGGGTCCTTTACGAAAAAGGCCGAGCAGTCAAAATTCGTTAGCATCCACTTATGCGGGTTAAAAACGAGCGAATCGGCCAGCTCGGCTCCATCCAGGGCCCAGCGTTTCTCCGGGAGAATCGCCGCCGTCCCGGCATAGGCGGCATCGACATGGAGCCAGACTCCGTATTTCTGACAGATTTCCCCAATCGGCCGGAGCGGGTCGACCGCGCCGGAGGAGGTTGTGCCGACCGTCGCCACGACGCAGGCCGGCTGGAGTCCATTTCTCAAATCTTCTTCTATCGCCCTTTCCAGCTCGCCGGGTATCATGGCAAATTCATCGTCAACCGGGATATAAACCAGATTTTTCCGGCCGAAACCGGCAATTTTAACACCCTTTTCCACGCTGGAATGGGCTTCGCGCGAAGCATAAACGCGCAGGGGTTTTTCAAACCCGGTTTCGTTCACCTTGAAGCCGGTGACCTTTTCCCGGGCTGCCAGCAGCGCGCAGAGGGTGGCAGTGGAAGCGGTATCCTGGATGACCCCCGCCCAGCCTTCGGGCAGCCCGATCATCTGACGCAGCCAGTCCATAACCACCTCTTCCAGCTCTGTGGCCGCCGGAGAGGTCTGCCAGACCATTCCCTGGGTGCCGAGACCGGCGGCAAGCAACTCTCCGAGGATAGAAGCCGGGCTGTTATTCGCCGGGAAGTAGGCAAACCAGCCGGGATGCTGCCAGTGGGTGATTCCTGGTATGATGATTTTCTCAAAATCTTCCAGGATTCTGTCCATCTCTTCCGGATGCTGGGGCGGCGAGGAGGGCAGTTTCGCTTTGATTTCGCCCGGTTCGACGGTAGATTTAACCGGATATTTTTCGACCGTCTCCAGATAATCTGCCACCCAGTCGACCAGCTTATAACCGTATTTTCTGAATTTTTCTCTATCCATAAGCCTTTCTCCCGGAAATTGGGGGCGATTCTGGCCATTTACAGCCAGAATTCCCTCTTTTTTCAGCCTTTCACCTGTATTTTAATACTTCAAGGGCGGTAGATTAAACTATTTTTGCGAAAAAACTGAAAATCTGGAGCAATTTCAGGCTGAAATTCGCAATGAGAAATAAACTTCCAGACAATTTTAAAAAATTCGCATTTTTTTCTTGATTTTTATTTCAATTTTATGGTATAATATTTTTGATGCTGGCGGGGGGATAAAAAAAATTCAATAGAAAAATCAGTTTTTTTTGCTTAAGTTCCTGTCATTAAACAATTTAATCCTCCTCCGTCCGGCAGGCAACCGGTCTTCAGTAAATAGACGCAGATGTTCGAGAATTCACATCATTTTTCATCCTTCACTCTGCAACCCGCCTGCCAGTTAAAACGTTTTAAATAAAGGAAAGCATCGAGAATGATTAAGAGAGCATCCGGGAGAAGAGGTTTTCCTGAAGAAGCCTCCTTTTCCTGATCCCCTCCTTTCCTTGCCCTTCACCCATGGCCCTGCTAATCCCGGCAGGGCTTTTTTTCCGCCAGCGTTCTTCCGCCATTTTCCGGCTTCCCATCTTCAATCAGATTCTTTGCGATGAAGCGGGAAGAATATATGTCTTTAATACTCGTGCCTGCCGAAAGAGAAAAGATTCTGTAGAAGCTGATGTCTTTAGCGAAAATGGAGAATATCTTTTATCCGTGAGTTTTCATGCCAGACCGGATTTTATAAGCAACGGAAACATCTTCCGTTTTCACTTTAATAAAAACTACGGTATTGACTGCCTGCCTTAAAGTGCTAGAATTTAGACTTCGGGGTTCAGGACGCAGGGAAGTCCGTGAAAACCGGACACAGCCCCCGCTACTGTAACCGGCGACGAATCCCTGAGAAGGCCACTGCCCTGCGGGGTGGGAAGGCCAGGGAGGAGGATGACCCGGGAGTCAGGATACCTGCCTTGAACCCGGCAGCCTTTGTTTTCTTCGGGCGGAAGAAAACAGGGAGCCAGCCAGACCAAAAAAAAGCGGGGGGAAAGGAGAATGAATGAAAAAGCACTTTCCTGCCCATCTGCCTATCGGTTTATTTCTGTCAATCTTCATGGCGCTAACCGTTTTCGATTCTGCGCCCCTGCGCGCCGATGACCAGACCCGGCCGCTAAAAATCCAGCACGAAATCGTGGTCACCGCCACCAGACTGGAAACACCGGTAAAAGAGACAGCTTCAGCCATAAGCCTGGTCAGAATAGAAAATCTCCCACCAGCCGCAACCATCAGACCGGAAATCATTTTCACGGGCATTCCGGGTGTCTTTTTTCTGCAACCCGGGCTGGCCGGCGGCACCGGTTCTCTTTTTATCCGTGGCGCAAATTCTGAGCATACGGTGTTTATGATTGACGGACTCGAACTGAACGACCCGATTTCGCCGTCGCGCTCGTTCAATTTTAATCTTTTCGACCTGTCGCTCATCGACCGGGTGGAGGTGCTGCGCGGACCTCAGAGCACTTTATACGGCTCGGACGCGCTGGCCGGAGTGGTGAATCTGATCACCGCCGAGCCGGATAAGAATGAGACAGCGATTTCCGGACTTTTTGGCTCACACCGCACAGGTCTGGGCAATCTTCGGATAGCCCGGGTAAAAAATAACATTTCTTTCGTCATCGAGACAAATTCTTTCAGCACCGCCGGCATTTCCTCTTCCAGCAGTTATTATCCCGGAAACAGCGAAAACGACGGTTTTAATCAGCAGAGCTTAGCTTTGAAGCTTGCCTATCGACCCTCTCCCGTATTCAAAATGACCTGGCAGAGCCGGGGGCTTTTTAACCGGGCGGAGCTGGATGCGTTCGGCGGCCCGTACGGTGACGACCCGAATTCTGTTCAGAAATCCAGGTTCATTTTTAACCGTCTCGAGCTTAACGGTTTTCTGTGGAATCACCGCTGGGAGCAGAAGCTGGTGTTAGGCTTTGAAACCGGTCGTCGCGATTACGACAACCCCGCCGATGAGTCGCATCTGTCGGAAGCCGAAACTGCACTCTACAAAAGCCGCATGTTCAAAATTGACTGGCAGAATAATTTTTATCTTTCCGCAAACAACACGCTTGTGCTCGGAGCCGATTTCCGGGAAGAGCGGGGCAGCTCCTTCTACGTTTATTTCAGCCCCTGGGGCGATTTTGAAAGCAGCTTTCCGCAAAAATCGGCTTCACTCCTCGGAGTCTATCTTCAGGATCAGTGGAAGCTGTGGAACAGGCTGTCTCTGACCGCCGGTTTTAGGTCGGACCACCATCAGCGATTCGGCCAGGCGGTAACCTTCAGGACGGCCGCCTGCTTTGAACTACCGGAACTTCAGGCGCGAGTAAAAGCTACCGCCGGAAGCGGCTTCAAGGCACCCTCGCTTTACCAGCTTTACGCTCCGGAAAGCATGTTCGGACCGATCGGCAATGAAAATTTAAGGCCCGAAAGAAACACCGGCTGGGACGCCGGCGTGGAGAAAGAAATCGGAGAGCGATTTTCTGTATCGCTCAGCTATTTCGAAACTCGCTACCGCAACCTGATTCAATTCTATTACGGCTCGGGTTACCAGAATGTCGGGCGGGCTTCAAGCCGCGGTGTGGAAACTTCGCTTCAGGCAAATCTCCTGAACTCGCTGGCTCTCCGCGCGAGCTGGACCCATCTGCGGGCGCGCGACCTCGACTCCGGAACTCCGCTTCTCCGTCGCCCTGAAAACTCGCTCCATTTCGACCTGAGCTACACCCGCGGCTCGCTCAATCTGGCGGCAGAACTCAACTACATCGGCTCGCGATTTGACGTCAATTATTCGACTTATCCGGCAGAGACCGTTAAGCTGAAGCCAGCCGCCATCGCCAGCCTTATTCTGAACTACGAGCTGAATAAACCGCTGAACGTGTTTCTCCACCTCCAGAACCTGCTGAACGCCCGCTACGAGCTGATTTACGGCTACGGCTCCCCGGGCCTGACCGTCTCCACCGGCTTCAAACTGAAATTATGATTTCAGAACAGAACGAAGAAAATCGGTTCACCCAAACCAATTAATAAAGTCAAAAAAAATCTAGCTTTTCAATACTAACCCGGTCTACTATTGATGCTCAGAATAATGCTTGAAATAAACGGAACAAGTTTGTTATAGTTCCGATAAGAGCTTAAGGGCAAGAGATGTTTGAAGTTTCCAGGACAAAAGAATAACTGGGCAATTTAATAAAAGACCCTCAATTAGAGCGTCTGGAACTCAGTCTGAAGAAGCCAAATTTCTTTTCTATCCTTTTTCTATCCTTAGGGTCGAAGACCAGGAAATTCGTAATTCAAACTTTTTAGCCTGGTTATTAGCCCGGAGAGGAAGTCATAATCTGTCAGATATTTTCTTAAAAAGATTTTTAAGAGACATATTTTTTGATCAAACAGTAGACTGAATAAACTAATTTCAAGTAGATAATTTAAATCTGAGCAACATAAATGTGTTAAGGGAATTCTTAAACATCGATTTATTAATTTCAGTCCCGGACTTTGTCTTATGCATCGAAAATAAACTTTATTCCTCCGAACATTCCAATCAACTAAAGAGATATAGAGAAACCTCAAATCGAGAATTTCCGAAAAAGAAGAAGGTTTTTGTTTTCCTGAATATTTATGGGGAAGCTCCGGAAGAGGAAGAAGATTCTATTAATTATGTATTTATTCACACCAGAATATTAAAGATCATTTAGAAGCCATTTTAAAAATCTACGGAGAATCTCTTTCGCCAGGATTAAAAATATACATTAAAGATTATTTAGCCATTCTTAAGAGGGAAATAATGAAAGAGGACGAATTAATTGAACTGGCAAAAGAAATCTACCAAAAACATAAGGAAGCACCTGACCTCATTTTTGAAAACAAACCTGACAGATTATCTGAAGTATTAGATATCATATGCGATGAAATTAAAAAACAGGGATATGAGCTGGCAACAAAGAGCAAAGGATATGCCAGATTCCTGACTAAGGAAATTGCTGAGATCATACCTAAAACAGGATCAGGCTGGAAAAACAGAGAGAGTTTTACTTTTGAACTGGATCACTGGCCCAAAAAAATTACTCTAAAAACGGTGATTTCCCCGGGCAACGAGCAAGTTCGAAAAACTCTGGCCGAATGTTTGACTAAAATTCCTGACGCAAAACAACAAAAAGGGGGCCTTCTGGTGGGTTCACTTTTCGTTTAGAAAAAGTGTTGATGTAACTGACGAAAAATACACAGATGAGACATTGCAGAGAAAAGAAATAAGAGAATTTTTAAATCAACATAAAGATTTTATTTCACAAGTTGTACAAGAGATACTGAAAAGAAGAGAAGATTTATTGAACGCAGCCAGAATTGCTTCATCGGCCGAAGCAAAGTAACAAAGTATTTCCTTCCAGTCCAAAGGGTCATCGGGTTCAAAATATCGAGCGGGTAAATCTGTTCGTATTAGAGAAAAGCTGGCCGTAGGGAGATGGTGATTATTAAATCTTGAACTCGATTATATTACTATATTACACCCGCGTCAGGGTTCAGGCTGGGGTTTAGACGCAGGTAGAGTGCGGTAGAGGATGGCGAAGGCTGCGAGCGAAAGAAATTCAGCCGCGACCACAAAAATAAAAATTCCGGCTAAGGTTCGTTCATAAAGGAAGCCCATAACCGCCCCGCTGACGAACCAGGCCGCGCCGTACAGGGTGTTGAATATTCCGTAAGCAGAAGCCCGCCGAGCTTTCCCCACCATGTCAGCCACCGCCGCCCGCATGACTGTCTCATGGGCAGCCATAACCACGCCCCAGAGGACCACGCAGGCCAGCGCCAGCGTGGCGCTTCCAGAAAAGCCCAGAAATGGAACCGGCAGGGTTAAAAGCGGGATTAAAAGCATCCCTTTAAGTCCGATTTTATCGTAAATGCGGCCG
This sequence comes from Candidatus Saccharicenans sp., assembly GCA_030018265.1. Taxonomy (GTDB): domain Bacteria; phylum Acidobacteriota; class Aminicenantia; order Aminicenantales; family Saccharicenantaceae; genus Saccharicenans. Next base: position 6,599 of record JASEFX010000014.1, on the reverse strand, counting down.
ACAACCAGCGCCGCCACCGCATCAACACCCATCGCTAAGGCGTAGAGAAAAGCTATCCTTCCCGCCGGGAAAATTTCCCTGGCCGTCCAGTGAAAGGAAAGAAGGGCAAAAGTGGCGAACCCGGCAACACTGAAAAGCGTAAAGATACCATACCAGAGAAAAGCTCCTGGCAGCCTCTTCCCGGCGGCATCAGCCTCCGGCCTCTCTTTTTCGAGAATCTCCGGCACCGGAACCCGAACTCTTGCCAGCAAAAGAGCTCCCATCATCAAAAGACCTGGAAGCCACAGCAGGTTGAATCCGTCGCGGTAAGACTGGCGCACCGCAAAAATCACGCCAAAGAGAACCGGACCGGCCACCGCGCCTATCTGGTCAAGAAACTCATGCAGCGCAAAGCCCCGCCCGCGTCCGGTCTGAGCGGTTGCATGCGAAAGAATCGTATCGCGGGCCGGGGAGCGCACCGCCTTGCCAATTCGTTCAAGTATCAGCAGGAGCGCCGCCAGCTCCCAGCGATTCACAAAAGCCAGCAGCGGAATGCACAGAATCAGGCCATACCCGATAAAAGTGGCGGCCCAGTAAGCTCTCGTGCGGTCAACTAAATAGCCGCTCACCAGGCGCAGCGCATACCCGATGAACTCTCCTAGCCCTGAAACCAGTCCGACGGCAGCCGCGCTGGCCCCTAAAAACAGCAGATACGGACCTGACACCCCGCGCGCCGTCTCGTAAGTCACATCTCCCAGGGCGCTTACCAGCCCCAGAATGAAAATCAACTGCCAGGAAAGACTCCGGCGCTGTGCTTCCTTCATGCTGTCAGGCGGCAAATTTTGTTTCATAGCTCCTCTCTCCGCTCCGGCATATTTCGGATGGGTCAAAAGCCTGAGCTAAAACTCAAGTTTACATTATAGCTCAGCTTTATCTGCCTGCTAAACCTCTAAAAATCATCTGCCGTGATCAAATTAAACACCATCGGCCGCATCTATTTCGAGTGGCTACTATGTCAATTTCTGGCATTTTATTAACACTGCAGGCACTACAATTCATGGGGATTTTAAATTAAAATTGAATATGTTTCCTCGGCCGGCCCGATGCCGGTAGAATTAAAAAAGCCTGGAGACAGATTCTGGAGCTGACACATGGAAGAACTGGAAACATTAGATAAGATATTCAAACCGCAGCGGATCGCCCTGGTTGGAGTTTCGCCGAACCCGAAAAGCGTCGGCGGCAGAATCCTCTCCAACCTGATCAACGGCGGCTTTCGCGGGGTGGTCTATCCGGTAAACCCGGCGGTCGAAGCGGTCATGGGCATTCCCTGCTTTACCAGCGTGACCTCGCTTCCGCGCACGCCTGACCTGGCGGTCATCTGCACCCCGGCGCCCCAGGTGCCGCGCATCGTGGCCGAGTGCGGACAGGCCGGCATCATGGGAATCATCATTATCTCGGCCGGCTTCAGAGAAACCGGTCCGGAAGGCCGCGCGCTCGAAGAGCAGATTCTGGCTGAAAAGAAAAAATACAAGGCGATGCGCATCCTGGGCCCGAACTGCCTTGGAGTGATTTCGCCCGGGTTCAACCTGAACGCCAGCTTCGCCGCAGCGATGCCTCTTCCCGGCCATATTGCTTTTATCTCCCAGTCGGGAGCCCTCTGCACCTCGATTCTCGACTGGTCGCTCGAAGAAAAGATAGGTTTTTCCTATTTTGTCTCTATCGGCAACGCCCTCGACATCGACTTCGGCGACCTTATCGACTACTTCGGCGAGGACGAAAACACACGCTCGATTCTGATGTACATCGAATCGATTTCCAACCCGCGGCGGTTCATGTCGGCCGCCAGAGCCTACGCCCGCACGAAGCCGATCATCGCTTACAAAGCGGGACGCTTCCCGGAGTCGGCTGAAGCCGCTTCATCGCACACAGGAGCGATGGCGGCAGAGGACGCCATCTACGATGCCGCTTTCCAGCGCGCGGGCATGGCCAGGGTGTTTGAAATCGGCGAGATGTTCGACGTGGCCGAGCTCATCGGCCGCCACAAGATACCGCAGGGCCCGCGCTTAGCGATCGTCACCAACGCCGGTGGCCCGGGCGTTATGGCTTCAGACGCCCTGATTGAGGCAGGCGGACAGTTAGCGAAACTCAGCCCGGCGACGATAGAAACCCTCAACCAGTCGCTACCGCCAGCCTGGTCGCACGGGAACCCGGTCGATGTGCTCGGAGACGCCAAATCGAAAACCGTGGCCAAAGCTGTAAATGCGGTCCTGCAGGACGAAGGGGTGGATGCGGTGCTGCTGATCGTAACGCCCCAGGCGATGACCAACCCGCCGGGAATCGCCAGGGAACTCATCCCGATCGCGGCGGAATCCAAAAAGCCCATCCTGGCCGCATTCCTGGGCGGTCCCTCGATGCGCGAGGCCAACCGGCTTCTCAACGAAGCCGGCATCCCGACATACAGCACGCCGGAGCAGGCGGTCAGGGCCTTTATGATTTTAGTGAATTACGCCCGCAACTTAGAAAACCTCTACGAAACTCCGCGGGAAATTTCAGTTGAGTTTCCGGTAGAACGCGAAAAGATCCGCGAGCAGGTGCTGCCATGGCTGAGCTTCGGAAGCGAAGTGCTGAGCGAGGAAACCTCGAAGAGAATACTCGTAGCCTACGGAATCCCGACCACTCTCCCCCGCATCGCCCGGACAAAAGAGGAAGCCGTGCAGCTGAGCCGCGAGATCGGCTATCCGGTCGTGCTTAAAATTCATTCGCCCGACATCACTCACAAAACTGACGTTGGCGGCGTTATCCTCGACCTTGAAGACGACCACATGGTTGAAGCCGCTTTTGACCGGATGATGCATACGGTCCGGGAGCGAGCGCCGGAAGCGCGGATCGAAGGAGTCACCGTTCAGAAAATGGTCATCGCCCGTGACGCCGTGGAGATGATCCTCGGCAGCAAAAAGGACCCGACTTTCGGCGCGGTCATTATGGTGGGAATCGGCGGCACAGCGGCCGAAGTGCTGCGCGACCGCTCGATCTGTTTCCCGCCGCTCAACGAAAGGCTGGCGCGCCGGGCGCTCGAGCAGCTCCGGAGCTGGCCGCTGCTTAACGGTTACCGCGGACGCCCGGCGGTCAACATCGAGAAGCTGATTGAAATCATCATCAGGTTTTCCTACCTGGTGGCCGATTATCCCGAAATAAAAGAAATCGACATCAACCCGCTGCTGGTAAGTCCGCAGGAAGTCATCGCGCTCGATGCCAGGATAGTGCCCGACCGGGAAGCCATCGAAAGAAAACCCGGCCGTTACGAACATCTGGTGCTTCGTCCTTATCCGGAAGAATTCATCCGGAAAGCCACCATGCGCGACGGCACGGAAATCACCCTGCGGCCGATTCGCCCGGAGGACGAGCCGCTGTGGTTCGAGCTGCTCGGAAGCTGTTCGAAGGAGACCATCTACTCGCGCTTCCGCTATTTCTTTTTCTGGCAGTCACACGAGGTGGCCTCTCGCTACTGTTACATCGATTACGACCGTGAGATGGCAATCGTGGCTGAATACAACGACGGAAAAAAACGGCGGATCATAGGAATCGGACGTCTGACGGCCGACCCGACGCGGACGGTGGCGGAGTATGCAGTGCTCGTCCAGGATGACTGGCAGAACAGGGGGCTCGGCGGACTGCTCACCGACTACTGCACGGAAATCGCCCGGGCCTGGGGCGTGAAAAAAATCATCGCTTACACCACCACCGACAACCCGCGGATGATCGCCGTGTTCAAAAAGCGCGATTTCGAAATCCGACAGGACCCGCAGTCGACCCTGGTTGAAATTCAGAAAGAGCTCTGAAGCCGATCGGAATATACCCGGAAACAAAAGCATAAACAGAAGAAATTACCCCGATTGCATGGAAATAATCAATTGAGTCTGGTATAAATACTTCATTATGAAAATGAAAAAATTCGAAATATTCGGGCTCATTTTTCTCATCTTTCTCTTTTTTTGCGCGCCGGCTCTCAGCGCAGCTAATCAGGACGAAAAAATCACCCTTAACTTCTCCGGTTTCATCAAGACCGATGTACTCTACGACACGCGCCAGACGGTGAGCATCAGAGAAGGGCATTTCCTGCTTTATCCGAAAGACCAGCTTCTCGACCCCGACGGACGCGACCTCAACGCCAGGGACACCTTCCACATCCTGTCTATTCAGACGAGGCTGGCGCTGCGGATCACCGGTCCGAAGGCGCTTGGAGCGAAACCCACCGGTTACATCGAGGGAGAGTTTTTCGGCCATTCCGACCCGGACATAAACGGGTTCCGTCTGAGGCACGCTTATCTCAAACTCAACTGGGAAAAAAGCGAGCTTATGATCGGGCAGTTCTGGCATCCGATGTTCATCACCGAAAGCTTTCCGGAAGTGGTTTCGTTCAACACGGGCGCGCCGTTTGAGCCGTTTTCGCGAGCGCCGCAGATTCGCTTCACCTGGTCCGAAGAGAAGTTTTCGCTGTCGGCCGCAGCGCTTTCGCAGCGCGATTTTGCTTCTACCGGACCGGATGGTGTCAGCACGGTTTATTTCAGGAACGCGGCATTTCCCGAGTTGAACATAAAGGCTGCATACGCGAATAAAAATCTCCTTCTCGGGGGCGGCGGAAATTTCCTGAGGATCATGCCGCGTCTGAGCACAACTACGGGCTATCAGGCAAAAGAATCGGTAAATTCGGCGGCGGCTTACGCTTTCGCCCGGCTGAAGACGGCGCCTCTGACTATAAAAGCTCAGGTGGTATACGGCGGGAACCTCCATCACCTGACGATGCTCGGCGGTTATGCCGTCTCAGAAATCGGCAGCCTGCCCGAGCTGCGCTGGACCTACGTGCCGGTCAACACCGGCTCGGCCTGGCTGGAAATCCAGACCAGCGGAAGCCGCTGGCAGGCCGGGCTTTTTGGCGGTTACAGCAAAAACTACGGTGCGAAAAAAGACATCGTTGGCGCCATCTACAGCCGAGGCGATACGATTGATCATCTTCTGAGAATCGCCCCGCGAATTGTCTTTAACGCCGGAAAAGTCCGCTTAGCTCAGGAAGTGGAACTGACTTCAGCCGCTTACGGTCCGCGCGACATCCGTGGTCGCGTCAACCCGAGCAGAACCGTGACCAACCTGCGCCTTCTGTTCGCCGCTTATTATTTCTTTTAGAGATTCCGGGCACTTTATATCGCTCCACATTTCGCGCCAGAAAATAATCCATCACACAATTTTTATTTGACTGGCGACATCAAGGAAAAATTCCTTAGACCAGACCTCAAGCGAAGAGGGGTTAATAACAAACAGCTCCAATTGCCTCAACGCCCGGAGAGCATCGCTTAAAGAGTGTATTTCGTACTCTTCAAGCATCTGCTTTACTGCTTCGTTCATTCAGTTCCCCTCTATCACTTTTTTAATTTGTTATCAGCCGGGCGAGCAATTTTAATTTGAGTGACCTGTAGGCAATAGCATAATCCTCTATTCTTTCGACAGAGAAAGAGCCAATCGATGCTGGATCAATTCTCAAGTTTCTTTCGGGCACAGACATGGTATCCAGGGTTAGGATAATATTTCGAATTGTCGTCGTGACGTGGTGGCAGCCGGGCTGATTTGGGCAGGAAAATTTATTTACCTAATTCGATTTGCTCCGCCTTCTGTTGGGTTTTAGCTTCAAAAGTGGGTATTTCCGGACCTTAGTCACACCGGAGATATCAAGCTGCTCAAAAATCGGATAGACGCTGACCCGGTCCCCATCCTTCAGCCTGTACCTGAAGCTTACCGACCGCCCGTTGACCAGAATCAGGTCAACCTCCGCTCGTGGAACACCAAGCGACTCTATTGCCTTCCCCACCGTTACCGGCCTATCAAAACTGACCTCAAAATCCCTTTTCCTGCAATCCTCCGGCAGATAATCATTCAGCTCCTCATAGAACCTGAAGGTAACCTGCTTTGCCTTCATTTTTGAACTCTATTTGCCCTTCCATTCCGCCAAGATATTAAAATTGATTTGCCTCCTTCAAATCCCGGTTTCGCCAACATCATTGATAATTAAAATAGCGAGGGCGAGGCTCATGGCATAAAATCTCTTTAACGCTTGCCAGAATTTTCGTGCTTATACCGTAGCTTTCTTTTCCAATCGTTCATATACATTATATAATATTTCTTTTAGGGCCTCAGAACCGACTCAATGTACAAAACTCTGACGTTCGGGTTTTCCCTGGCAATCCTATCAAGGTTAATAACAAAAGCCTGCTCATGACTCTGCATCGCTCGTGTATAAAATAGTTCGCGATTTGCGACAGGGGGTGAGTCATCGTAAACTGCCCATTTACAGAAAACAACCTGAGGAAAGGAGGTATACCCTTACGATGGCTCAATGAGATTAAAAGCCAATGCTGGAGAAAATACTAACAAGGTTTTTACTGGAGGAGGATCCACTGAAGTCGATGTTAGAGTGGCTGGCTGGGGGGCTTATGAGGGTGGAGGCAGGTGCGGAGAAGCATAAGCACAGCAGGGAGAGGTTGACGTATTTTTAGGGCTACAGGGTAAAGAAGCTCAACTCCAGGGTGGGGACGATGTATCTTCTGGGGCAAGAGGTGAGGAAGGGTGGG
>JASEFX010000013.1 GCA_030018265.1 Candidatus Saccharicenans sp. | reverse complement strand
GAAGCGAGAAAAGTCATTTTCCGGGCTGGATTTTGCCGCGCTGCGAGAAGAGCTGGCCCGGATTAAAGACCGGGCCATCGAGCGGAGCGAAGAGCTTCTGAACATTTTTATGGCCAGGGCGGCGGCCAGGGGCAACCACGTTCATTTTGCCAGCGGCAGCCAGCAGGCCAACGAAATTATTTACCCCGGGTGCTCAAAGAGCGGAAGATAAAGGGTGGAAGAAAGCGGCTTTCGGTCTGGTGCTGGGGAAGCCTCCGGTGGAAAAAAAGATTTTTCCCTGGTGCGGGCGGCCAGGCCGGTCATCAGCCGGGAAGGAAAAATGAGAATTCCGCTGGCGGCGGGAATGTTGAAAAGAGTGGAGAAGTTTCCGGCTCCGGCTGTGAAGAGCTTTTCGTCGATGTTGAAAGAAGAAAAGCAAAAAGAGAAAGAATCAGGCGTAGAAAGAGAAAAAGGCGGGAAAAAAGTGGCCCTTTTCCCGGGATGCCTGATCGAAAACTTTTTCCCGGAAACAGGATTGGCTGCTTACAGGGTATTGCGGAGGAGCGGTTTCGAGGTTGAAGCGCCTTTTGACGGCTGCTGCGGATTTCCGGCCGTAAGCTCCGGTTTTGTCGAGGAGGCCAGGAAGGAATTTAAGATGGCGGCCGATAAGCTCCTGGCCGGAGATTATTATAGAATCGTGACCTTCTGCCCGACCTGCACTTCCATGCTGCGGGAGCTGGGACCGGGACTGCTGACGGAAATCGTGCTGGATGAGGAGAAGGCAAGGATTTTTAAGGAAAGAGTCAGGACGTTTGTGTCGTTTGCGAATGAGGAAGGGATGTGTGCCAGAGGGCCGGAAGAGGCGGGCGGGGAGTTTGGCGCTGAAAAGCAGATCGGGCAAACGGGAGCCGGGACAGAATCCCGGGCTGAGGAAGGATTCGGAGCCGGGGAAGTGACCGAACAAGCAGACGAGACTGAAGTCCGGAGCGTGATTAAACATGAAATAGAATTTAAGGGGGGACCTGAAACTGAATCCGGATTAAAAACTGAAGGTGAAGCTGCAAAAATACCTAAAACCAAAATCACCTATCATGACTCCTGCCATCATAAATTTGTGCTGAAAGAAGAGCGACTGTCGCGGGAGCTTCTGGAGAAAGCCGGCTACGAACTGGCGGAGATGGAAAACTCAGATATCTGCTGCGGTTTTGCCGGCGTTTTTTCGGTGGAAAAGGCTGAGATTTCGGAAGAGCTGCTGCGGCAGAAGCTTGAGGCCATAGAGAAGAGCGGCGCCGAGGTGGTGGCGGTCGACTGTCCTGGCTGTCTGCTGCAGATTAAGGGCGGCTTGCTGGCGGCCGGGAAGCAAATCAGGGTCCGGCATACTGCAGAATTGATAACCGGCGAATGAGAAGGCCGGATGTCTGTGGGCAGAAGGACAGGCAAATAAAAAGAACCAAATAGCTGGATATTAGCCGGGCTTTCTGAATTCGGGCGATACGGCCGGAAAGAGGCGAGCCCGGAGCTATCCAGGCGGTCGGCCGATATATAAACATGAAAATGTCAGGGGCCGGCTATTCTGAAGTTTAATAGAATTAAAAAAACCGATACTTTCCTTCAAAATTCAGGCAGAGTGCAAATCTAAAAACTTAAAGAAATAACCCGGGATAAAACCTTTTTACATTCTCCCCGATCAGAACCATTCATCAACCTGATTGAAAGCGACTTAATAGAAAACTGGAAACAGGCAGCAGGCATTATTCAGTCTTGCCCGAACCGGCAGTTTTTAGGAAAATGGTAAAGAACTTCGATGATATTGATAACAAATTTTTCTGGAAATTTCTTGTTAAATGAAATTGACAAAATTTCACGGAGATTTTTTGATAGGTAATTAAAAAAAGTTAAGGAGAAAGCAGGGAAGAGCGATTCGATTGAAAATTTTTCGAAGGCCCGGTAAAGAAATCTTGAGAAGAATTTTAATAAAGAACTGAAATAGCTTCAGGCGGTGTGTTTGAAAATAATATGGCGATATTTAAATAAGGCTGATGAGTAGAAAAAGAGGAGGGTGATAATGAAAAAAGGACAGAGATATTTTACCCGGTTTATTGTTTTAATCATTTTTTGTTTTTCTGTTCTGGCTGATTATGCTAAAGCCGGGCAGCCTTCTTTCACCCTGGAAGCGGTGATGAGCGCGCCGCATACCTCGCAGTTAACGGTATCGCCGCGGGGAGTGAAGGCAGCCTGGGTGCTTCAGGTCAGCGGGAAGAAAAGCATCTGGCTGGCGGAAGCTCCGGGCTTTTCCGCCAGAATGCTTGTTTCTTATGATCAGGATGACGGCCAATCAATTTCTGACCTGCAGTTTACGCCGGATGGCGAAGCACTTGTCTATGTTTACGGCAGCTCTTTCAACCCGACGAGCTGTCCGCGTCCGCCGGATCAGACGATAAAATTGCTCGAGTTAAAGAGCGGGAAAGAAACCGAGCTGGTTAAGGGCGCCTCGCCGCTGGTTTCACCAGACGGTCGAAAACTTCTTTACGTCAGGGGCGGAGAGCCGTGGGTGATAGCGCTCGACGGCAGTTTCTCCGCCAGGAGGCTATTTCAGGCACGGGGAAGAAGCGGGTCTTTCAAGTGGTCTCCGGACAGCAGAAAAGTACTCTTTGTAAGCGGCCGCGAAGCGCACAGCTTTATCGGAGTATATGACCTGGAAAAAGATTCGATAAGCTGGATTCTTCCAGACGTTTACCGGGATATCTCACCCGTCTGGTCGCCGGACGGCAGGCGGGTGGCCTTTCTGAGATTGCCTCCGGGTAAAGAGAAAGAAAAGCCGCTCTCCAGAAGGTCGGATGTGCCTTTCTCCATCTGGGTGGCGGAGGTGGAGAGCGGCCGGGGAAAGAAAATTCTTCAGCTCGAAAAGGGTGGAGGCTTTGCCCAGACTTATGCCGCCAATCCGCTGGTCTGGGCTGAGGGCGACTGGCTGGTTTTTTACTCGGAACACACCGGCTGGATGCATCTTTATTCCGTTTCGGTTGAAACCGGCCGGGTGTTGGCTCTGAGTTCCGGGAAGTTTGAAGTCGAACAGATGCAGCTTTCACCCGACGGAAAGACCGTGTTTTTCAACTCGAACAGCGGCGACATTAACCGCAGGCACATCTGGAAGGTGCCGGTAAGCGGCGGCCGGGCTGAGCCGGTCACCGGAGGAAAAGGAGTCGAGTGGAGCCCGGCGGTTTCAGCCGACGGACAGGTGCTTTTCTTCGTTCAGTCGACGGCAAAAAGGCCCGGACTTCCGGCAGCGATGGATCTGAGAAAAAGGGAGGTTCAGACGCTGATTAAAATTGAATCGGTGGCGCCGGATTTTCCCGCGGGAAAACTGGTTGAACCGGATCAGGTAATTTTCGAAGCCAGGGATGGTTTACTGGTGCACGGACAGCTGTTCCTGCCGGCGGGGTTGAAGCCGGAAACGAAAGTTCCGGCGGTGATTTTTATGCACGGCGGTCCGATCAGGCAGATGTATCCGGCCTGGCATCAGAGCCCCTATTATCACAACTGTTACGCTTTCAATCAGTATCTGGCAGCCTGCGGTTACATAGTGCTTTCGGTGAATTTCAGGTGCGGCATCGGTTATGGAGCGGCTTTCAGGGAAGCGCCGGGTCAAGGACCGGAAGGCGCCTCCGAATATCAGGATATTCTGGCGGCGGCCGAGTATCTTAAAGGGCATCCAAACGTGGACGGCATAAAGATTGGTTTGTGGGGAGGGTCATACGGCGGTTATCTGACGGCCCTCGGTCTTGCCCGGAACTCTGATATCTTCGCGGCCGGAGTTGATTTTCATGGAGTTCACGACTGGGCGATGAGAGGAAGAAGGAGAGACGGCGGCGGCTGGGGAATTTATGAAGAGCAGCAGAAGCTGGCCTATGAATCGTCGCCGGTGGCTGATGTGGCCAGGTGGACTTCTCCAGTTCTCTTTGTTCATGGAGACGACGACCGCAACGTGGAATTCATCCAGACGACCGACCTGGTGGCCCGTCTGCTGGAGATAGGGAAAGCTCCGGTGGAGACCCTGGTTTTTCCTGACGATGTGCACAGCTTCCTGCTGCATGGCAACTGGGTGCGGGCCTTCAAGGCCGCCCGGGATTTCTTTGACCGGCACCTTAAGGGCGCCAGGGCAAGCCTTTAAAACAGGGGACACCGCACGGTGTCCCCTTTCTAGCCTCTTTTTCGGCCGATTTTAAGGGAAAGAAAAAGGAGACACCCTGGAGTGTCCCCTTTTTGGGGGTGACGGGCCGATCGGCGCGGGGCTTCATCATTGCTTTTCGGTGCTCCGGTTAAAGCCCCGGCCAGTTTCATATATTTCCACTGGCGTGGATTAATTGTCTTAAAATTGGAAGGATGCGACGTATTGACTAACCTTAAAGGCTCGGTTAAAATTCACATAACCCGGCGGCGTAGCTCAGTTGGTCAGAGCATGCGGCTCATATCCGCAGAGTCGGGGGTTCGAATCCCTCCGCCGCCATTTTCGTTATGATTTACCTGAAGTTCAAAAAATTCGTCGAATCAAACCAGCTTTTCTCTCCCGAATCCCGCCTGCTGGTGGCTGTTTCCGGCGGACAGGACTCAGTCGCTCTGGTCCATCTGCTGATCGAATTGAAGCAAGACTGGCCACGTCTGGAAATTGCCCTTGCTCATTACAACCATAAACTTAGAGCGAGCGCTGAGGCCGACGAGCGTTTTGTCAGGCGGCTGGCCAGACAGTTCAAACTGAAGCTATTTGTCGGAAAGGGGCGTGTCAGGGAATTTGCCAGACGAAATAAACTGAATCTGGAAGAGGCCGGACGTTTGAAACGCTATGAGTTTCTGGAGAAAACGGCAGAAAAGTGGGGAGCCGACCTGGTGCTGACCGCCCACACGATGACCGACCAGGCAGAAACCGTGCTGATGAGGATTTTTCGCGGAACAGGTGTCGAAGGGTTGCAGGGAATAAGATTGCGCGCGGGGAGAGTGGCGCGGCCGCTTCTCTGTTTCAGGCGGGAGGAGGTCGAAAACTATCTTCGGGAAAAGGGCGCTAAATTTCGGGTTGACGAAACGAACCTGGACACTTCCATTTTGCGAAATAAAATCAGGTTAGAGCTTCTCCCGGAGATTGAGAAAGAATACGACCCGGAAATCGTGAAACATCTGGCCCGGCTGGCTCTTATCGCTCAGGACGAGAATCAGGCTCTCGAGGAGATTGCGGAAGGACTCTGGCCGGTGGTCACCAGGGGTTGCTGCGGTCAGCACAAAAAGGGAGAAGAACCCACCCTGGAGCTGGATGTAAAAGCGCTGCGCGAGATGCCGGTGGCTGTCGCCCGGCGCCTCGTCAGGAAATTTCTTCATCTGTCGCTCGGGCTTGAATCTCCTGGTTTCGAGCAAACTCAGGCAGTGCTGGAGCTACGCGAGGGACAGAAATTCAGCCGGGGCGAGGACCGGGTGTTGATAAACGAGGGCGGCTGGCTGAAAAGGCTCCCCGTCCGCAAAAAGAAGGGAAGCGGGGAATTTTCGGTCGTCTGGGATGGCCGCGAGATGGTAAGAATTTCAGACCGCTGGGAATTTTCCGGAAAATTCCTGGAAAAAGAAAAAGCCGGGAAGCTAGATTTTGACGATTCTGTCAGATGCTATCTTGACGCGGATAAACTCGAGTTTCCGCTCGAAATAAGGAATCGCAAACCCGGTGATAGATACAGACCGCTCGGGATGAAAGGTCAGAAGAAATTAAAAGAACTTCTGCGCGAGCGGAAAATTTCGCCGGCCGAGCGGGAAATCCTGCCGGTATTTCTTTTGCGCGGGAAGATTCTCTGGGTGCCCGGGCTGCCGGCGGCGGAAGAGTTCAAAGTAACAGAAGAAACCCGCAGAATTTTTCTGATAGAAAAATCGGACCTTAACCTTTAGAAAAAAGGACTCTGCAAATTTTCTCCTTTTCTCTTTTGAACATCCTTCGGAAAAGTCAAATTGTCGAGTGTTCCAGGACTGGAACATCAGCGGGGGAAGAGCGACAGGTACCAGGTGATGATCTGTTCGCCCCGGACCAGAGCCACGAAGGCGGCCGGCGCGATGAAACTTCCGAACGGAAGCGCAAATTGCAGGTCGGCTTTTCTGGCTCTTATCAGAGCAATACCGATAATAGCGCCGCTTACCGAAGAGAGCAGCAGCGTCAGAATCGTCCGGCTGAGTCCGAGGTAGGCTCCGACCATCAGCATCATCATCACGTCGCCCATGCCCAGCCCTTCCTTCTTCCGCAGGAAAAGATAAGCAAAGTAGACGATCAGCAAAAGTCCGCCGCCGGTCACTGCTCCGAGGAGCGCCTGCCGCAACGTCAGGTCGTAGCGAAACGGCGCGTAAACCAGCGCCAGCACCAGCACCGGAAGGGAGATATGGTCGGGAATAATTTGATGAAAATAATCGATAAAACCAAGAGCGATCAGCGCGCTGGCAAAAATGCAGTCGGCAAAAAACTGCAGGTCGAAATATCTCAAATTATGGAAATAAATTATGAGAAAGCAGGCGGCCGTGAGCGCTTCCACCAGCGGATAGACGATAGAAATTTTTTCTCCGCAGAAACGGCACTTTCCTCCGAGCAGCAGATAAGAAATCACCGGGATGTTGTCATACCATTTTATCCGCCGATTGCATTTAGGGCAGCTTGAAGGTGGCTTCACCAGGCTCAGATCACGCGGCAGCCGGTAAATAACCACATTCAGAAAACTCCCCCAGACCAGTCCGACCACCGCCACCAGAATTATTCTCAGCGTTTCCACCACACCCTCGCCGGTTTTACTTCGCCTGTTTTCGGGTCGTACAGATAATCCTTGCCGTCAAGGTCCTTCGGAACATCCCGGATGAATCCCGCTCGCACCAGCTGATTCAGGTCTGCCGGCAGTCGCCCGTATCTTTCCTGAAATTTTTTCACCGCCTGGCTCAGCGCTTCAGTGTCGACCGTCGCTTTTACCCGGTAAAGATGGTTGTAAGCGATTTCCTTCACCCAGTCTTCCTGTGCTGTCTCATAGACTTCCTTCCACATCTCCCAGGCTTCCTGATAATCCATCGCCCGGTAAGCGGCGTGGGCGTACAGCCTTTTGGTTATGGGTGGAGCGCCGGGGATTTCCATAGCTTTGCGGTAGTATTCCCTGGCCACTTCAAAATTTTTCATCTGCATCTGGGCGATATGGCCCGCCTGAAACGGGAATATCCACATGTCGGGATTTTTTTCGAGACCCATATCGAGAATCTTCAGCGCCAGCTCCGGGTCGCGAGCCTCATAGACGGCGATCAGCGCTCCGACTTCATAGGGGTCGACATACTTCGGGTCCAGCTCTGCTATGATGGAAAAAATGTGTTGCAGATAATTGAAACGGTCGGGGATATCATAGGAACCGTAGTACTGAATCGCCCAGAGATAGATCAGGTCAGCCACCAGCGATGAATAGCCGAAGGTCAGGTGTTTTAGATATTTCCCGGAAGGTAGATAGATTATCGATGAGCCGGGAACCCTTGTTCTTGAAACTTTGTCAGTCTGAATTTTCAGCCAGCTGAAAAGAAGGAGCGAGACCACAAGACCCAGCGCTAACAGGCGCTTCTGGCGGGCGAGCATTCTCTCGCCGCTGCTTTTTGCTTCTGCCGCTGCCTTGCCTTCCATATTTCCGCTCCGGCCACTCTGAAAATCAGACAAAATCTCTTCTTCTGAAGACGATCATAGCCAGAAAAAGAATAAAGGTCGTGTAAACCACTCCATAAAGAAAACTGTAGCCAAGAAGTTTTCCCGGAATCGGAAGGTTGTGAACAACTTCGGTCTTGAAGTTGAAATTCTCCAGGTCGGGAAGCACGGTGTAAAGAATCTTCAGGGCTGTTCTGCCGGCGCCGCTCTTAACCTTTTTGATCAGCATCTCCATGCTCCAGGAGAGATGCCCGATCAGATAAAAAGCCAGCGAGTAGAGCGAGGCCAGGATCGGTGTGGTGAAAGTGGAAAATAGCAGGGCGACTGCGGTCATCAGGCACAGCTCAAAAAATATGAAAAGAATCGCCACGAGAATTTTCCACTCGAAGGTCAGCGTATGCAGGAAAAGAATCAGCATGAAGATGGCAGTCATCAGCACGGTCATGATGAATATCGTCAGCACCAGCCCGAGAAATTTTCCCAGCAGGAATTCTGCCCGGTGGATGGGCTTGGCCAGCAGGGTGAAGATGGTTTTTTTGTCGATTTCCTTGTAGACCAGACCGGTGCCCATCAGGATGGCCATCAGCATCCCGAAAAGCGAAATCGAAGCCAGCCCGACATCCTTGATGATTTTCATCCGGTCGCCGACCGTCAGCAGCGCCAGAAAACGCGAGAAAACCAGGCAGATGATCACGAAGAAAAACAGAAGGTAAAGCACCCGGTCCCTTTTGGCTTCTTTGAAAGTGTTCAGGGCGATGGTGATGATTTTCATTGGTTCTTCACCATGTTGACAAAAATGTCCTCAAGAGTCTCGGTCCTGGGAATGAGCGAGACGATTTTTCCTTTTTTCTGCTGCACCAGGTTAATCACCTGATCTATCTTTTCTTCTTCATAGACCTTGAGCAGCACCCGGTCTCCGCTGGTCGAAACGCTTTCTCCTAAGTGGTTGAACTCGGCCGCAGGCACCCCGGCGATGACGATTTCCGTGAACAGCACCTTTTCCGAGATCAGGTCTCCGAGGTAACCCTGGTTTATGATTTCACCGGCCAGGATGATAGCCACCCGGTCGCAGATCATTTCGATGTCCTGGAGGATATGAGAGGAGAGGAAGACCGTCTTGCCTTCTTTCTTCAGGTTGACGATGATGTCGCGGAATTCCTTCCGGCCGATCGGGTCGAGCCCGCCCATCGGCTCATCCAGGATGACCAGAGCCGGGTCGTTCAGCAGCGCCTGAGCCAGACCGATCCGCTGGAGCATGCCGCGGGAATATTTCCGGAGCTGCAGGTCGGCTGCTCTCTCCATGCCCACCAGCTTCAGAAAGTATTTAATTTTCTCCTCTCGCTCGCGTCCGTGAATTCCAAGCAGGGCGGCGTAGAAGGCTAAAAACTCCTTCCCGGTGAGATAATCGTAAAAATAAGGGTTCTCCGGCAGAAAACCGACCTTCTGTCGGGCACGCGGCTTCAGGGAATCCTCTCCGAAAATGGTTATCCGTCCGGAATCGGGGAAGATCAGGTTCAGGATGCACTTGATGGTGGTGGTTTTTCCGGCTCCATTCGGACCGAGGTAGCCGAAGATTTCACCCTCGTTCACATGGAACGAGACTCCCTTCAGCACCGGTTTCTTTTTCGGAATAAAGCCAACCTTATAAGCCTTATGGACGTTTTCGAGTTCGAGTACTTTGCCCATCTTGATTAACTCTATAGCTGAATGCCCTTTTTATGTCAACTTTTCTGTTTTTTCAGATTATTTTCAAACAGTTTGAAAATCCGCCGGTACTCATCGACCCAGGAAGAGGTGTTGCGGAAGGCGTGGTCTTCAACCGGATAGATGGCCACTTCCCAGTTTTCCTTGCCGAGCTCGATCAAGCGCTGTACCAGCCTGACGGTGTCCTGGAAGTGAACGTTGGTGTCGACCATTCCGTGGCAGATGAGCAGGGCTCCTTTCAGCCCTTCGGCGAAATAGATCGGGGAGCTTCTCCGGTAAGCTTCCGGGTCTTTCTGCGGCAGATTCAGGATGTCCACCGTATAGTTCGGATGATAATGAGCCCAGTCGGTAACCGGCCTCAGAGCCGCGCCGGCCCGGAAAGTATCGGTGGTGAACATGGCCATCAGCGTCAGGAATCCGCCGTAACTGCCTCCGTAACAGCCTATGGCTTCCGGGTTCACCTGGTAGTTTTCTATCAGGAACTTCGCTCCCTCAACCACGTCGTCCAGGTCTTTCCCTCCCATATGACGGTATATGCCGGTGCGGAAATCGCGTCCGTATCCGCTGCTCCCGCGGTAGTCTACATCCAGGACGAAATAACCGTGGTCGCGCAGGAAATTATGAAACATGAATTCCCGTTCATATGTGCTCCAGCCCTTATGCGCGTTCTGAAGGTAACCGGCACCATGGATGAAGATCACTGCCGGACGATCCGGGTGCGGCCGGTCGGGTTTGAACAACCGGGCGTAAACTTCAACTCCGTCTCTGGCCTTAAAGCTCACAATTTCCGGGTCGTACCAGGGATAGGAGCGGAATTCCTCGGTGCTGGAAACGGTTATCTGTTTCGGCTGAGCTCCCGGTTTCAGCGGCTGGAGATAAAGTTCCGGCGGAACGTTGCTGTAAGAATGAATTATGGCCACGGCGCTTTCATCGGGAGAAATATGAAATTCGTTAAGGCCGGTGAGAAAGGTAAGCCTGGTCTTTTTTCCGGTCTTGAGGTCGAGAACATAGAGGTGGCGTTCTCCAGGATGCACCTCGCTGGTCACCAGATAGACCCTCTGTCCATCACGGGAAAGCTCGGCCTGGGTCACTTCATAACGCCCTTCGGTCAGCGCTTTCTTTTCTTTGCTGGCAACTGACAGGCGATAAAGATGAGCATAGCCATTCTGTTCGGAAATGTAGGAGACGTGCTGACTGTCGGGCCACCAGAAGATGCCGGTGAGTCCGAGCGAACCGACCCAGGCTTCGTCATGGACATTTTCCAGGACCTGAGTTTTTCCGGTGGAAACATCCAGCAAAAACAGCCAGGTGTCTTTGCGGTCTTCAGCCTGAGCCACCAGCAGGCACTTTTTCCCGTCAGGAGACCAGAGCCACTGGCGCGGGTTGATCTGTCGTTCGCCCTGACCATAATCCACCCATCGCACCTCTCCGGTTTCGCTGTTGACGATTCCAGCCCGGAGGAGCTGCGGGTTTTCAGCCGCTTTCGTGTGGGAGTCGATGGTTTCAGTGTATCCGCTCCGGGTAACGTAGTTCGGCACGATGGTGTTTCTCACCCCGGGGATCTGTTCGCTGAGCAGGAAAAGCACGTATTTTTCGTCGGGTGAGGGCTCGGCCTGAATCAAACGTTGATTTTCGGTCAGAAGAAATGGCTTTCTTCTCGGTGTCTGGCTGAGCGACGGAAGCAGGTCTAATCCCTGCCTTCCGAAACCCTCAAATCCAATCCGGAAAATTTCCTTGAAGAGTTCTCGCTGCTGGTCTTCGTACCATTTCTGCGCTTCAGTCGGGTGGGGAGGTTCAGGCCGCTTTTCCCTGGTGAAAGAGGTGAGCTGGCGAAGGCTCCGGTCGGTCAGATTCAGGGTGAAGAGATTATCTCCGCTCAGAAAATAAATCTTTTTCTGGTCGAAGGTGAAGCCGACACCGGATTCAGCCTGATCGGTGGCTATCAGCTGTTCGAGTTTTTTGCTTGCCAGGTGGTAAAGAAAAATATCGCCGCTCTGGTTTACCAGAAGCCTGGTTCTTTCCCGGTCCCACTGCCAGAAGCCACCGAACCGACCGAAACCGAAAAAGCCGCGGCCGCGCCCTGCGCTGACCGGTGGATTTTCCAGAATTTTTTCCCTGCTGATTTTTACCGGCACCGGGTTTTTCAGGCTGACCGCGTAAATTTCCACGTTCTTTTCACCCGGTTTTTTCCAGCGGAAATACAGGGTCTGACCGTCAACCGCCCAGACCGGGCTGGAAGGGGGAGTGCCGATAAATTCCTGTCCGGCCATAATTTTTTCCAGCCGGAGCTGCGGCTTTTCCGCTGTGGAACCCGCGGCGGCCGGGGTTTGAGCCTGAAGGGAAAGCAGACTCAGGACAACCGCAAGAGCGCAGAGTGAAAGGAAGAACTTTTTTGAGAAACTTTCAAATTCAGTTCGTTTGATTTTTGCTGGGCTCATGGTTAACTCCCTTGATAATGAGTGTTTGAAAATTTTTCTGAAAATTTGCGGACATCATATCAAGCATATAATAAACCTTTTATATCCAGTTTGAGTTCTGGTCTCCAGCTTCTTCGCTCTGTTTCTGACCTGAATGTCATTTTGTTGATTTCTTCTGCTGCCGGTAACCGTCTCTCCGGCGGACAGCGTTTCAAATCAATAATATAAGTCATTTTTCAACTAATTATAAAGAGGAAATTTCTCAGTAAAGCTCTTTTTGCATGGCCGTGGGAGGATAAAACGTTATCCCTTTTATTGAATAAAAGAAATGTTCTGGAAAGAAAGCGGTCTTTGCCACGATTATAGCTTTTTAATATTCGAGCGCAGGAGCGTAAACTTCCGAACAATTATCCTGTCTGGATAATTTATTTAATTTCAAGAAGATAAATTTAGAGGGGGTGAGAAACAGGCTTCAGCCTGGCGGAAATTTCACCCCGACAAACATCCGCAGGGGTGATTGTCAGCTTTTTGCTCCCGTGCGAAATTGGAAGCGCCTCTGATTGAGGCGAGGCCAAGGTTGCTGAGGAAAGGGAGGGGAAGGAGGTCCTTCTCCTCTTTCCTCCTTATTTCTTCCTCCAACCCGATGCCTCTTTTTTGTATATGCCTGCCGATTTTTGAATCTTCCGCGGAAGTCAGTAGAGTCTTTCTTTAAGAAAACTTTAAGAAAAAAATTCTTAAAAAACTCTGTTTATCCTTAAATTCAACCCATTAAATTTTGCTTCTGGAAGCTATCGCCTGAGAGGTTTTCCGGCAGGGGCGACCGGAAGAATCTGACTGAAAAATTCTAACGGGTAGATCTGCTTTTTATCACCCCCAGTTTGCTTTGCCTGTGGAAAAATCTTTTTTTCTCTGATATCCTGAATTCATCCAGGGCGTAAATTTAAGAAACGGTAAAAGTGCCGGAAAATAGCATAGGGAATGGAAAATGAACGGGCAGCATCAGAGTAATACTCCCCCGAGACTGCGCAATGACCTAGAATTTCAGCCAGTCGAATATCAGGGCCGCCGGGCTCTTCTTGTAAGCGACCGGTTCGGTTTGATTAAAAACCCGGTGATGCTTCAGGGCGAGGCTCTGGAGGTGCTCGTGCTGATAGACGGACGCCGGGAAATCAGAGACATCCAGCTTGAGTTTCTGCGCAATCGGGGTTACAGCCTGGAAGGGACATCGCTGGTAAATGAGATTCTCCAGACATTTCACCAGCTCGGTCTGCTGGACACTCCGGAGATCAGGTCCATGAAGCAGAAGATGATCGAAGATTATCTCGCGCTCGCGGTGAGAGAACCGGCTCTGGCCGGAGGTGCCTATCCGGCAGACCCGGAAGAGCTCAAACAGTTTCTCGATCAAATTCTCGAAATGGAAAAGCTTCCGCCCGAGGTGGAAAAAGCTCAGAGCAAAGAAAAACCGGTGGTTTTGATCTCTCCGCACATTGACTTCAAGCGAGGTTGTCGCCTTTATTCCCGGGCTTACCACTGTCTGACCGGCAGGAAATATCGCCGGGTGATTTTGCTCGGAACCGGGCATGCAGTGGAAAATGGAATCGTCTCGCTCACCTCCAAAAATTTTTTAACACCGCTCGGCCTAGTCAATACAGAAAAAGACCTGGTGGAAAGCCTGCGCCGGGCAGCTCCCGGACTGATCTCACCCGATGATTTTGCCCACCGGAACGAACATTCGATTGAATTCCAGCTTCTGTTTCTTCAGCGGACTCTCGGCCCGGACTTCACTCTGGTACCGATTTTATCCGGCCTGTTCGATCCCTGGTTGAGGACCGCGGGGAGGGCTTCAGAAATTCCCGGTCTCCAGGAGTTTCTGAAAATCCTGGCCGGGGCGGCCTGTCAGCCGGACACTCTGACCGTGGCCGGAGTAGACCTCTGCCATATCGGCTTGAAGTTTGGTCATCAGCAGCCGGCCTCGGAGCTGCGGGAAGCGGCGGCCGAATTTGACCGCAAGTTGATTGAAACTCTTTTAAGATGGGAACCGGAAAATTTCTGGAAATTATTTCAGAATGGCGGGGAACGCTTTAATGTATGCGGGTTTTCCTCGCTGGCTCTGTTGCTGGAGATAGCCAGGGTGAAAAGGGGAATCTTCCTCGGTTATGAGATGGTGGACGAGCCGGCCACGCGTTCAGCCGTGAGTTTCGCCTCGCTGGTTTTCTTCTGATTTCTGTTTTTCGCCCCTATTCTGTATAATTCTCAAGAAAAAGAAGATAGATTCTGGAGGATGAAGATGACCGATTTTGGCGGAGCTCTTAAAGATTATGCGCGGGTAAAGAATTTTCAGCTGGCGGTAATCGGGGTCCCTTTTGACGAAAAATCGAGCTTTCTCCGGGGAGCAGCCGGCGGTCCTGAAGCGATCCGCCGGGTTTCCACCGGCAAATGCTACAATCCCGACACCGAGCTCGGCGTGGACCTGGCTGAAGAGACTGTCCTGGTCGACCTGGGAGATGTCGACACCTCGGGCGATGTGCTTAAAACTTTTGCCGCCATTGAGGAAAAGGTAAGAGAGGTGGTTATGAACGGAGCTGTTCCGATCATTCTAGGCGGAGACCACTCGATTACCTATCCGGCAGTCAAAGCAGTCGCCAGCATTTTCAGAGAACTGGACCTGCTTCACCTGGATGCCCATCCCGATATGTATGAGGACCTTTACGGCGACCGGCTCTCTCACGCCTGCCCGATGGCCAGGATTCTCGAGGAAGACCTGGTTAAGAATATGGTTCAGGTGGGAATCAGAGCGACCACTCCGGAAATGGAAGAGCTGGCGAGAAAGCATCGGGTGAAAACGATAACCGCGCGGGAGTTTCCGGAGAAACTCGAGCTCGCCTTCGAAAATCCTCTTTATATCTCTCTCGACCTGGATGTTTTTGACCCGGCTTTTGCCCCTGGTGTTTCCCATCATGAGCCTGGCGGGCTGACCTCCAGACAGGTGATTGATTTAATCCAGAGGCTTAGAGCTAAGATTGTGGCTTTTGATATTGTCGAGTTGAATCCCTCACGGGATGTTTCTGGCATCACGGCCAGCTTAGCCTTCAAGCTGGTGAAGGAAATTGCCGGAAAGGTAGTCCGGCCATAAAGGGGGAAAAAAATGAAAAAATACTCAATCATGTTTTTGTTTGTGGTGCTGGTGGCGGCAAACATGTTTTTATCTCCTGCCGCCGGGGAAAGAACAGAATTTGACCGTTATTTTATCGACCGCACGATGAGGATAGATTATTACCACAGCGGCGATAGCCGGGAAGAGTCGATTACCATAGACCGTGTTTATCAGCAGGGTGTCTGGGCCGGTCCGGTCGGTAACCTGATAGACCCGTTCCTCAGAGGCAGATACTGCGCCAGGGTATACGATGCAGCTTCCGGAGAGTTGATCTACGCCCGGGCTTTCGACAGCCTGTTCGGGGAGTACAAAACGACGGATCAAGCCCTGAAAGGCATCAAACGCACTTTCCACGAGTCGGTTCTGATACCCTATCCGAAAAACAAGATTATTTTTACCCTGGAAGTTCGTGACCGGGAGAACAGGTTTCACAAAATTTTTTCCGAAGAAATCGACCCGGCTTCGATCTACATAGTAAAGGAGAGAACAGAACCAGGAGTAAAAATTTTTGAGCTGCTGAAGAATGGCCCTCCTCACGATAAGGTTGACCTGGTTTTTCTGGGTGAAGGATACACGGCAGCCGAGGAGAAAAAATTCAAAAAAGACCTGGAAAGGTTCACGAGAGTATTTTTCAGTCAGGAACCATACCGGAGCCTGCGCCACAGATTTAACGTTTACGGAGTGCTTAAACCTTCAGCCGAAAGCGGTTGTGATGAGCCCTCTCACGGAATCTGGAGACAGACCGCGCTCGGTTGCAGCTTTGATTCTTTCGGCTCCGAGCGCTATCTGCTGACCGAAGACAACAGGCAGGTGCGCGACATAGCCGCGGCCGTTCCTTACGATGCGATCTTGATTATGGTCAATCATCAACGTTACGGAGGCGGAGGGATTTACAACCTTTACTGCACGTTCACCACGGATAATCAGTGGCATGAATATCTGATGCTACATGAGTTTGGCCATTCTTTCACCGGCCTGGCCGATGAGTATTACACCTCTCAGGTGGCTTACAACGAATTCTATCCGCGCGGGGTGGAACCGGTGGAGCCAAACATCACCGCGCTTCTCGACCCGAAGCAGCTGAAATGGAAACACCTGGTAACACCCGGGGTGGAAATTCCGACTCTCTGGGAAAAGGAAGAATTTGACCGGATGGATACTGAATACCAGAAAATCAGGTCAGAGCTGAACGAGAAGATTGCCAGGATGAAGAGGGAAGGGGCTTCTCGGGAAGAAATTGCCAGGCTGGAACAGGAAAGCGAAAGGCTGTCGCTGGAGCATGCCAGAAAAATCGACGAATTCCTGGCCCGGAGCAAGTACTACGGAAAAGTTGGCGCTTTTGAAGGAGCCGGTTATTCTTCCACCGGACTTTATCGTCCGGCGGTGGATTGCATTATGTTCACCAAGGGCAAGAAACCTTACTGCCCGGTTTGCCAGGAAGCGGTGAAGCAGATGATTGAGTTCTACTGTCGTTAAGTGTGGTCAACAGGCTGACCCTGAGAAGGCTGAATCATTAGAAGATTCGATAAATCAGGCCCCGGAGACTCCACCGCGAGGTTGTTCTGTTTTTTTGAGATCAGATTTCTTTTCTCGCAATTAGAATGATTCCCTTCTGTTTTGCCGGGAAAATTAACAATAAGACTTTGGTGTTAAAGTGCCTGGTTAAAATGAAAAGCAGGTTCTATTGAATAAATTTTTTCGAAAGAAGTTGCGGGCTGTTGTCAGCAAAAGGGGGGTTGATGATGGGAACCAAAAAGGTGGGGGCTTTCCCCAGCCCGCGCAGGAAAGCCATTTAAATTATATTTTCTGAATGTTCAAAAATCAAGTTTTTTTTGATTTTGTTATTTAAGCAAAATCAATAATTTATATTTTTTTTAATAAAATTCTGTTAACGATAATAATTTTTTCTCCTTAGTTTTTAAGATTTTTGCTATTCAAACTGGCAGTCCTCACCCTGCTTTTAATTTTCGCTTATGTTATGTCGCTGATCGTGACCGGTGCTTTCTGTCATCTGATTGGAAATTTTATGAAGTTTTTTTCTAAGTTCACCAAAAATGGTTATTGAGATATTTGATCCAGCATAAATTTATGAAACTGAAGGAGCTTCTCTTCTAGATTTTTTATCCCGCTTTTTTATTCTTGAATTCCAACCGTAGAAAAAAAGAATTAAAATCTTATTGAAGAAAAAGGCAAATATTGCCCGTATTTATTAAAGGAGGATGGTAATGAAACAGGATGATTTGAAGGACAGAAAAATTGACATCAAGGTTGACGAACATATTGCTGTTGGCACTTATTCGAACCTGGCGGCCATCAGACACAGCCGCGAAGAGTTCATCTTCGATTTTGCTTTTATCTTTCCCGACGGTCCGCTGGGAAAGCTCGTGGCGAGAGTGATTCTCAGTCCGGCTCACGCCAAGCGTTTTTCCGAGGCTCTTCAGGAGAATATAAAGAGATATGAAGAAATGTTCGGGCCGATCGTGCCGGCTGACATTCCGCCTGGTGTCGGCTTTATTCAATGATGTACCGATGAAGTTAAGGAAATCCTTATGGCTTGACATCGCTAAATAAATTTAATAAAAGAGATGCAGAGTTTTTATTTCGAGAGCAGAAAGTCAGGAGGGCAGGAAAGAGGGCTCAAGCGCTGAAAACCAGCTGGTGTTTGACTATCGTTTGAGCTATACTAAGGCGAGAGTGAGAAAGGTTGAAGGAAGAGAAAGGATCAGAAAATTGTTATCGACAGTTGTGGCTTTCAAGAATTCAATGCCTGAGTTTGAGAATTGCCGGCTTTGTTTCTTCTCACCGGTTTTGCGAACCTTTTTTCCAGAAAAAAATTTTTATGGAGGTTTGATTTATGCCGTACTCTTACACCAACAAAAAGGGAATTGTTTACTACCTGCATTCTCGTGAAGTGAAGCTGCGGGGTGGGAAAGTACAGACGATCTATTATTTCGCCAGAGAAGTCAGGCCCGGCGCCCTGGATGAAGTGCCGGCCGGTTACAAGGTGGTGGAAACCGCCAGAACCGGAATGCCCATTCTGAAAAAAGCCTGAAAACACTCAGAGTCTGATTTTTTTTAACTCGATTAAAAAATCAGGAGAGCGATTCTCGATGAATCGTTCTCCTTTATTTTTTTAAATTTCCGGTTTGACCGTGTTCCTTTGGCTGATTTATACTTGAGCTATGAAAACAGCAAAAAGAAACTTTACCTGTTCTTTTCTTCTTATTCTGACAGCGATTATTTTCCTGACAGCCTGCCAGAGCTCAGGAGAAAAGAGCCAGGCTCGGGGACAGCGCGTGCTCAGGATTGCGGTAATTCCGAAGGGCACCACGCACGAATTCTGGAAGACGGTTCAGGCCGGAGCGCTGAAGGCCGGTCAGGAACTCGGGGTGGAGATTTTATGGAAAGGGCCGCAGAAAGAGGACGACCGGGCACAGCAGATCCAGGTGGTTGAGGATTTCGTCAGCCGCCGGGTCGACGGAATCGTCCTGGCTCCGCTGGATGACCGGGCTCTGATCAGACCGGTGGATGAAGCTAGGCGAGAGGGAATCCCGGTGGTCATCATGGATTCCAACCTCCAGGGAGATAATTACATAAGTTTTGTGGCCACCGATAACTATAAAGCCGGAGTGATCGCCGCCCATCGGCTGGCCGAGGTGCTGGGGAAGAAAGGCCGCATTTTTCTCATCCGGTACCAGGAAGGTTCGGCCAGCACCACCTTCAGGGAACAGGGATTTCTCGACACAATCACCAGGGAATATCCGGAAATAGAAATCCTGGTGAAGGATCAGTTCGCCGGTACCACCACCGAAAGCGCCTACCAGCTGACAGAAAATCTTCTCAGCCGCTATTCTCAGGTTGACGGGATTTTTGCTCCAAACGAATCCAGCACTTTCGGCGCTCTGCGCGCTCTGCAGCATTTTGGCCTTGCCGGCAAAGTCAAGCTGGTAGGTTTTGACAGCTCCAGCAAGCTGGTCCAGGCGCTGGAGAAGAATGAAATTCAGGGACTGGTGCTGCAGGACCCGATGAACATAGGTTACCTTTCAGTCAAAACTCTGGTGGAGTATCTTCAGGGCAAACCGGTGGAAAAGAGAATAGATACCGGAGTGAGTCTGGCCACCCTGGAAAATATGAATCTGCCAGAGATAAGAAGATTGCTTGAGCCTGATTTTTCGCGTTACCTTAAATAGTATGAGACTGGCCGGATTTAATCCGGTTTCCTGAACTCATCTATAGCTATGCAGGAAAAACCGATCCTGAACCTTGAGCGGATAAGCAAAAGCTTTGGCGGTCACCGCGTTCTGGATGAAGTTAATTTTGACCTGCGGCCGGGCGAGGTGCACGCACTGCTTGGCGAAAACGGCGCCGGTAAAAGCACGCTGATTAAGATTCTCAGCGGAGCTCTTAAACCTGATGGCGGAGGGATGTTTATTTCCGGGGAAGAGTACCGACCGGAAAGTCCGCTTGATGGTAGGCGGAGGGGAATGGCCGTTATCTATCAGGAACGGACAGTAGCTCCGCACCTGTCGGTTGAAGAAAACATCATGCTCGGGCAGGAGATGGCTAAGTTCGGACTGGTCGACCGGAAAGCCGGTCGTGAGAAAATCAGGCAGGTGCTGAAATTTCTCTGCCATCCGGAAATCGCTCCCGAAATTCCGGTGAGAAACTTATCGGTCAGCGCCAGGCAGGTGGTGGAGATTGCCCGGGCGTTGGTCAGCCAGGCAAGAATTTTAGTGATGGATGAACCAACCAGCAGTCTCTCCCGTGAAGACACCGGCCGGCTGTTTGAGATTATCAGAAAGCTCCGTCAGGAAGGCGTCGGAATTATTTACGTGAGTCACTTTCTGGAAGAGGTGCTGGAAATAGCCGACCGCTTCACCGTGCTCAGAGATGGCCGGGTGGTGGGCCAGGGGCTGGTTTCCGGAACCAGCGTGGATGAACTTATTCAGCTGATGATCGGAAGACGTCTCTCTGATCTTTACCCGCGGCGACCGCGCCAGTCTGGAGAAATCATACTCAGAAGCCAGTCGGTCCTGAGTTCCAGGATGGCTCAACCAATCAGCCTGGAAGTCAGGCGAGGAGAGATTCTAGGTGTTGCCGGCCTGGTCGGAGCCGGTCGGACTGAATTTTTGAGAGCGCTTTTCGGTCTTGACCGTCTGGAAAAAGGCCTGCTGGTGGTCTCCGGGCGGGAATTTAAGCCGTTTCATCCCTCAATCAGCATTCAGGCCGGTCTTGGCTTCCTGAGCGAGGATCGTCAGACAGAGGGACTGGCACTCAGAATGAGCCTGGCTGACAATCTGACGCTGAGCCGGCTGCATTCTTACCGCCGGCATCGTTTGTTTAATTCCAGGCTGCAGAGAAAAGTTGTTTCAGAGTGGATTGATAGATTCAGTATAAAAGCCCGTTCCCCCGAGCAGAAAGTCTGGACTCTTTCTGGAGGAAATCAACAGAAGGTGGCTCTGGCCCGGTTGCTTCATCAATCAGCCGAGGTTTTCTTGCTGGATGAACCGACAAAAGGCATCGACGTGATGAGCAAGGCGCAGATTTACGAATTGATCGACCGACTCGCTGCAGAAAACAAAGCGGTGATTTTTGTGAGTTCATACTTTCCTGAACTTCTGGGTGTGGCCGACAGGATTGCTGTGTTTCACCGGGGGAAGCTGGTGGAAGTCCGTCCGGTTTCTGGCTGGACCGAAGCCGCACTGATGAGGGCGGCTATCACCGGAAAAACCGGCGACGAGTCTGTTGAGGAGAACCGCGTTGAACCACCGCAAGCTTAGCCTGAGAAAATTAACCGGTCTGACTGGCCCTTTTATCGGGCTTATCCTGGTTATCCTGATCTTTTCGCTGATGCCGGAAATTTCCGGGCGTTTTCTGAGCCCGGCTAACATCAAGAATGTGGCCACCCAGTCGGTGATTGTGGCGCTGTGTGCCCTCGGAATGACCCTGATTATCGTCAGCGGCGGCATTGACCTGTCGGCTGCCTCCAATCTGGCTCTCAGCTGCGTCCTGGTAGCTTATGCCATAAATAAGGGGATTCCGCCGCTGCTGGCAGCGCTCGTCGGAATAGCTGCCGGAGGGACGATAGGATTTCTGAATGGATTCCTGATTACCCGGCTGCGGATGGTTCCCTTTATCGTCACCCTGGGAATGATGGGAATTGCCCGCGGGCTGGCCAAATGGATCGCCAATAATCAAAAAATTGACGCTCCCCTGAGCTGGCTGAACGACCTGATGCTCCGGAGCCCGAAACCTTCCTGGCTTCTGGTTTCTCCGGGGATCTGGATGATGCTGCTTTTCTCGCTGGTGATGGCGATCCTCCTGCGAAAGACGGTTTTCGGACGCCATGCCCAGGCGGTGGGTTCAAACGAACTGACGGCCAGACTCTGCGGCGTGCGGACCGACCGGGTGAAGGTTCTGGTTTACACCATTTCCGGGCTTCTGTGCGGACTGGCTGGAGTGATGGAGTTTTCCCGTCTCACCGTCGGAGATCCCACGGTGGCCATCGGGCTTGAACTTGATATCATTGCGGCTGTGGTCATAGGCGGGGGGAGTCTGAGCGGTGGTGAGGGCAGCGTTCTCGGCACTCTGGTCGGGGTGTTCATCATGTCTTTCCTCAGGAATGGCTGCACGATGATGGGCTGGCCGAATTATTTTCAGGAGATAATTATCGGGATTATCATCATAACGGCTGTTACCCTCGACCGTTTGCGCCACCGGCAGGAATGAACCTGTCGGGCTGATTTTCCAAGGATCGGTCTCCCAGGTTGTCAAATATTTATGAACGTTGAAGAAAACGAGACAGGAGGTAATTATGAGAAAGAGAACGCTGCTAATCCTGATATTGCTGGTGTTCGCCGGAAGCCTGCTGGCGGCCAGTCTTAACGCCCAGCCGATGTTCGGGCGCAGGATGTGGGGGCCCAGGCCTGGTAACGGCTATCAGTTGCTCAAGGATTATCTGAAGATAACTCCTGAGCAGGAAAAGAAACTGGAGGAATTCCGGAAGGCCAGGCTGGATGAAGCTAAAGCGCATCAGGAAAAAATGGCCAGACTCCGGGATGAATTCCGAAAGCTGATGGCCGACCCGAAAGCAGACGAGAAAAAGCTCAACAATCTGATCGATGAGATGAGCCGGTTGAGAGCCGAGCGGATGAAGGCAATGCTCAAGCACAGGAAAGAGTGGGAAAAAATCCTGACACCGGAGCAGCTGCAGAAGCTGGAAGAATTGAGAAAAGATTTCAGACTGCGTCAGGACCTGCTCCCGCTGCCAGGACGGATGATGATGAGAGGAAGGATGATGATGCGCCACAGATGGCCGGCAGGCTGCTGGCGGTAACAGGAATCAAAGAGGCAGTAAAACAGGGGTTGCCGGAGGGCAACCCCTGTTTTATTTTTTTGTGTAAAAAATCTGCATTCTGTCCATTTTTAAGGACATACTATCCTGAAATGAACGCTCGCCCACCTGATGTTCCCCTGATTTGCTGGTAATTTGCTGGCATGATTATTGCATATTTTTTTGATAGAAGGAGAAGAAGATGAAAATAGCAAAAATATTTGGGCTGATTATCTGCGGCCTTTTCTTCTTCTCGGTCTATCTTCTGATTTCAGCGTACGGTTATTATGCAACTTTTGCCCGGTTGACATACGTTCAGGGTGATGTTCAGGTGGAAAGAGCCAATCAACTCGGCCTGGAGATGGGCGAGGTTAACCTGATATTAATTTCCGGTGACCGGCTGCTAACAGAAGAAGGCCTGGCAGAAGTCGGATTCGGACGAAACAATTATCTCCGCATCGACAGATATTCGATGGCCGAAGTGGCCAGATTACCGGAGACCGGCTATGAAGACATCTCAATCTATCTCCATTACGGGCGTTTTTATCTGAGGGTAAGCTATCTGGAGAGGGAAAAGGAGTTCAGCCTTCATACTCCCGACGCTTCTTTCTACGTGCTGGAAGAAGGACTTTATCGCTTTGAAGTGGATAAGTTCGGGCGGACACTGGCCGGGGTGATTGAAGGAACTCTGGAAGCGGCGGGCGAGACAGAATCTGTGATTCTCAACCCGGGAGAATTTCTGCTGGCTGACCGGGGACATCTGGCGGGTTCCGGTTATTTTAATAAGGCTGAATATGAGTTCGAAGACTGGAATCGAGAAAGAGATTACCGGCTATCAGAAATAACCTATCAAGCTGGATCCTATCTCCCGGAAGAAATCAGAGAATATGAACCGGAACTTTCGGCGAATGGCCGCTGGGTTTACGAGCGCCCTTATGGATATGTCTGGGTGCCTGTGGTGGCCCAGACTGACTGGCTGCCTTATTTTTACGGGCGGTGGGTCTGGTACCCGAGACTCGGCTGGACCTGGGTTTCGGCTGAACCATGGGGCTGGGTGGTCTATCACTATGGCCGCTGGCACTGGCGTACGGGACTCGGCTGGTACTGGATTCCGACCGTGCACTGGGGACCGGCCTGGGTCCACTGGTACTGGGATGGCGAAGTGGTGGCCTGGTGTCCGTTGAGCTACTGGAACAGACCGGTGGTAATCATAAATAACTTTTTTTATGACCGGTATGATGATGTGTTCTACCCTGTTCATTCCCGCGCTCTGGTGATTGTGAAGAGAGAGCAACTGCAGGCTCATCATCGTGTTCGGCTGCATCTGCGGCCGGAGGTGTTTCGAGTTGAAAAGATAAGGCTTCAGTCTCGTCCACCCCAGATTAAGCCTGCACCCCAGATTAAGCCTGCAGCAAGTGTTTCCCCGAAAGTCCCTGGCTTAAGGGTTGATCCACAGTATATACAGGAACGAAAACCATCTGCATTAAGCCGGTCTTCTGTAAAATCGCTCAGGTCGGGAAGTATTTCCGGCGAGGCGCAGGCTCCGGGAAAAGTTTCCGGCAGCCGGCTGAGACCTGCGGTTACCCGGGAAGCACCCGAAGTGGACAGCAATACGCCGCTCAGGAATCCCGTGCCGGCGACCGATAACAACAGGTTCCCTTCAAGTCGTTATCCTGCGGGAAAAATTTCAAGCGGCATCCTTAAAGAAAGCACCGGGGTGGAGGTGCCGGCGGAAAGTCCCGGTAGATTGAGGATGCTTGACCGGACAGAGAGCCAGCTCAGAGAAAGTTATTCATTCAGAGGTGACAGGTCTGACGAGCAGAGAACCTTACGGACAGGCTATTCCAGAAATAATACTTCCGAAAGCGAAAACCTGAAGTCCCGGATCGATTCCAGGTCAGCAGTCAGAGAGCGGGCTGCCGAAAAAAGTTATCTCCTTGAAGGAAGAAGCCAGGAAACAAAGCAGCCGAATTCAGGAGCAATCGTTCGGACCAGGACTTCCGGAGAGGGTTCTTCCGGCAACCACTCTAACAATGAAAAACCAGCACCTCCTGTAATTAAGAAGAAATGATTTTTGCCCTGGATTTACAGGTTGAGAATAGCGGAAAGTTAACTTTCCAGCCATCAGCCCGAACATTCGTAAAAGTCTGCATCATATTCTATACCTTTTAAGAAAATTTATGGCACCGTGGAACAATTCTCCGGTCTGAAGGCAGAAGGGAGGGAGTATCCCGGGAAACATAACGGTGTACTTTCATGCTCCTGTCTAATTACCGTTTATCAGAAATTTTTTCTTTACTTTTAGCTAAATCAGTGGTATAAAGTCTCCTTGATGTATCTGCCGCTATAGAAGGGGCAGAAAGACAAAATGGATATTTTCTTTAGAAAAAATATGGAGGTATAGTCGATGTCTTCTCGTAAAATTTTATTCAGTTTAACCGTACTGACTATCTGCTTGGTGGCTCTGATTCCCGCAGTAGCATTCGCTCAGAGCGCCCAGTCGCAGGTTAAAGAATTCGAAGGAGTGGTTAAGACAGCAGCCGGGAATTATATGTACATACCTCAGGCACAGGGGCTCGATATTTACGTAGCCGGAAATATTCCTGGCGGTATCGAGAGCCTGATCGGCAAAGAGGTCAGGATTAGAGCCAGTCTGCTTCCGGACAAAACCAACCTGATTCTGGCCGAGTCGATTGAGATTAAAGAAGGAACCGGATATAACCAGGTTTATACCAGGACAGCCGAGCCTGATTTTGCCGGTTACTTTGATCCTCATGTGCGTGATGAATATAAGGCCCTGAACATCACCAGCCTGAACAAACCGGAAGAGTGGGAAGGCAAAGAAAAGATTAAAGTTTACGGGAAGCTGGAGACTTCAAAAGTTAAAGAAGGCGGCCAGGAGAAGGAAGTCACACATATTGTGATTCTCGATAATAAAGGCAAGGAAGTGGCCAGAATTATCGTTAACAACATTACCGACTATGCCAGCTTTTACCTTAAGAAGCTCAGACTGTTCGATAGATTCTGGTTCTACGTAACTGTCACCGGACAGGTGGATAAAAAGGTGAGAGCCAGAACGAAAGAAATTCTTTCAGGCGACGTGGTCTTCTGCGGTCTGTTTTAATCTTTCCAGCTTTTAATTAATCGAGAGATAGAAAAAGGGGAGAAAATTTTCTCCCCTTTTATTTTTAAGAAAGAGCCTGATGGTAGAGGCCTTTTTCAGAGATTCCTTATAATCTCGCTCAACACAAAGATTTTTTCTGCCAGGTTCTCTCCAATTTCCAGAGCCAGCACCCGACGACCTTTTTCCTTGAGCGCGGCGAAGTCCGCTCTAGCCTGCGCCAGGAAGAGCTGTCGGAAAGAGCGAGCAGGAGCTGGACAGCCGGGCAGATCCGGAATCGGGAGGTCGAAGGAACCGCTGTCAACCAGTCCGAGGAACAACCCCTCCCCTGAATCTCCTTTGTAAAGCTGCCCGGTCGAATGGAGGTAAGCAGGACCATAGTTCCAGACGCAGGGCAGATGATATTTTTCTGAAACCAGCCTGGCCAGGTTGCTAAGAGCCACATCCAGGCTTTCTCCCGGTGGGAGGAAACAAAGAATCGCCAGGTAGGCGGGTGTTTTCTCCTTTTTAACAAAAAAATCTCTCAGGCGAGCTTCCAGTCCGACCTCCTCGCCCTCAGAAGTTTTCTCCGTCAGGTCAGCTGTTTTGATCTTTCCGGAGGCCAGGAGTTCCCGGGTTTTTTTCTTTGTGAGCTCAACGTCAGGCTGGTCAAAAGGGTTGACCTGGAGAAAATGGCCGGCCACCGCGGTGGCCAGCTCCCAGAGGTAAAAATGCGCGGAGAGCTGCTCCGGAACGAATGAAATCCTTATCAGCGGGAAACCTGATTTTTTCAGCTCTTCAATTTTTCCCTTCCAGAAGATATCGGTTGTGCCTTCAACTTCATAAACGACAAAAACTCTATCCTGAGTGTAACTCTCCAGGGAGACCGGAAAGTTTTCGAGAACCGGCAAAATACCCTTCCCTTCCTTTCCGATGCTTTCCGCTATCAGCTGTTCCAGCCATCTTCCGAGACTGAAAAGTCCGGCCGGCAGGATAAAGGTAAGCTTGTTGAGGCCGTTCTCAGCCAGCACTCCAAGAAAGGTCCCGAGCTTCAGGCCGGGGTGGTCATATCTGCCGGAAAGCAGCAGTTCATAACTCTCGATGGCCGGCTTGAGGAATGTTCTTAAATCAAACCCGATGAGAGCAGCGGGGAATAGTCCGAAAGGCGAAAGAGCGGAGAAGCGTCCGCCGACGTCTGGAAAACCGTGGATGGTAAGACCGAAACCAAGCTCCGAAGCGAGTCTTTCCAGCGGAGTTCCGGGATCGGTAATGGCTGAGAAGCTTTTGCCGGTCTCCGAACCGGCTCTTTCTTTCTCCCGGGCATAAAAGTAGTTCAGAAAACTCAGGGTCTCTGCCGTCGTGCCGCTTTTCGAAGATACCAGAAAAAGCGGCTTGATACCTGGCCGGGTTACCTGGCTGGCCAGAGAGTTTACGGCCAACGGACTGGTCGAATCCAGCATCATCAGCTGCGGCCAGCCGGGTCGGGAGCGAAGGAGGCGGCTTATCGCTTCCGGAGCCAGGCTGGAGCCGCCCATCCCCAGGAGCGCCAGAAAATTTGTCCCTGAAGACCTGATTTCCTCAGCCTTCTGGCGGTAAAACTCCACCATCGGCTCCATCCGGCGCGGACTGTCGAGCCAGCCGAGGCGACAGGATATTTCACGGTCCTCTTCTTTCCAGAGTGTGTGGTCTTTTTTCCAGAGGCGGTCTATAAAATTGTTTTTCTGAAGGCTGCAGGAACCTTCCTCCAGCTTTTTCTGCCAGTGTTCAAGGTTGTAAGTTTCAATTCTCATAGCGATGATTATACTACACAGAAAGCTCTCAGTCGAAAAAGTTGATTTTTTTTCGTTCTAATTGTATTTGATTTAAAAAAATTTTAATTGTAGGAAGGAGCTTAATCGATGGAGAGAAAAGTTCTTAGCGCAGTGATGATGATTTTCTTGTTGCTGATTTCTGCCTTTCTGGCCGCTCAGGACAGGCCGGCGGTCAAGCCTGAAAATCTCGTCGGGACCTGGGAACTTGTGGTGGATGCCGGGCAGATGGTTATTAACTTAAACCTGGCAGTTGCTCTGGAAAACGGCAACCTCACCGCGAAAATTTCTGAACCCTATGGAAGTTTTTCCGACGTTCCGGCGACTGAAGTGAAGCTGGAGAACAACAGGTTCAGCTTCAACCTGACCGTTCCCTCTCCACCCGATGGGGCAACCCGCACCTGGACCTTTGACCTTGAAGTTAGCGGAGAGGAGATGGACGGAATAGTTTACAACAATGAAATTCAGGTTTCTGTGCCGGTCAGGGGAAAAAAATCATCCTGAAGAAGCCGGTCTTTTCTTCCGGCCTGATTACTGCTTTAAGTTTTCACCCTTCAGATCATTTTAGTCAGGAAGTTTCTCCAGCGGGCTGAGGTCTGGATGTTTCAGATGCCAGCCGGTGGCTTCCTGGTAGGCTTTTGCCAGGCGCAGCGCTTTCCCTTCCTCAAACAGATTCCCGATGAAGGAAATGCTCAGCGGATGCCCGGTGTCGTCAAACCCGCAGGGCACGACCACGGTTGGATGCCCGGTCAGGTTGGTCAGAAGAAGGTTCGTCCCGGAAGAGGGCGCGACGTAAACATCGACATTTTTCAGAATCCTGGCCATCTCTTCAATCAAAAGAGTTCTCAGCCGGTTTGCCTGGATGTATTCGACCGCCGGGATGAATCTGGCCTGCCGGAAAACGTTAGGCCAGGCGTTCCGGCCCTGTCTGACCATGAGGTCGTCGAGGTTTTTCCTGGTGAGTTCGTCAAAGGCGGCGGCTGCTTCCACGTTCAAGATGAAGCTGATGATGTTCGGGTCGATGGCCGGGAGTTTTATTTCCACCGGTTCCACCCCTAAGAATTTCAGCGTTTCCAGCACCGCCAGATATTTTTCTTTATTTCTCTTTATCTGATCGAAAGCTTCTTTTAGATAGCCAACCCTGATACTTTTAATATCCTGACGGGCATTGTAAGAAAAAGGCAGGTCATAAACGGTCAGGTCTTTACCATCAGGTCCTATGAGGTAGCTGAAAATAATCGCCAGGTCTTCAACACTCCGGGCAATCGGCCCGATCTTGTCCATGCTCCAGCTGAGGGTCATCGCTCCGTAACGGCTGACCCGACCGAAGGTCGGGCGAAGCCCGGATGTTCCACAGCGGGTTGAGGGGGAGACAATCGACCCCCACGTCTCGCTGCCGATGGCGAAGGCCACCAGTCCGGCGGCAGTGGCTGCGGCCGACCCGGCCGAAGAGCCGCTCGACCCCTGTTTCGGATCCCAGGGATTCAGGGTCTGGCCACCAAACCAGACGTCTCCCCAGGCCAGTTCGCCGAGGCTCAACTTCGCCACCAGAACCGCTCCTGCCTGCGTCAGCTTTTCATACACAGTGGAATTTATATCTAAAATCTGATCACGATAAATGGGCGATCCCCAGGTCGTCGGGTAGTCCCTGGTGGCCAGCAGGTCCTTGAGACCGTAAGGAATTCCATGGAGCGGTCCGCGGTATATTCCTGCTGCCAGTTCCAGGTCAGCCTGATGGGCCTGCTTCAGAGCCAGTTCTTCTGTCAGCGTGACTGTGCAGCGGAGTTTCGGTCCGTATTTTTTCAACCTTTCCAGATAAAGCCTGGTGAGAAATTCGCAGCCAATTCGCCGGTTCTTAATCAGCCAGGCCAGTTCTCTCACAGAATAAAAAGCCAGATCCTCCAGGTTTTCAGGAAGCTTAACTTCTTCCGGTTCATCGAAGACCGATTCATTCTGCGTGCGGTATCGCTCAAGGTCAAAGTCCGCCGGCAGAGGGTTAAACTGCAGGGCTGGCGGAACGGAATTTTCCAGCGGTATGTCTCTCATCTTACGGAAATTTTTAAGGTTTGTCTCCAGGTCTTCCAGCATCAGCTTTTTTTCTTTCAGGGTGAATTCAAGACCCGAAATCTTGCTGGCGGCTGCCACGTCCTGAACCGTGATTCTTTTCTCCTTCAGCTGATAGAGGGCAAAAGCTCCGCCGAAAACCAGGATCAAGCTTAAAGCCAGACCCAGGGCGGCCAGGTTTATTCTTCCAGAAATTTCTGAACGGCGCATGGTTGCCTCCTGCTTGATTTATGATATTTAACCGCAAATAAATCGCTGCGGTCAACGATTAAAAATGTCTTCTTCTGGAGAAGGCAGAAGCCGGCAGCTCAAAGATTTTCCCCCTCTGCCGGCCCTGCTGACTGTAAATTTCTGGCCAATCATTGCCGACAGAAACGCCGGTAAAAACCAGGTAAAAGTCAACGGGAATCCGGGCATTCAGGAAGAGGTGAGTTTTCATTCTTGACTTATTTTTCCCCTTATTATATTTTGCTGCCTGTTAAAGTTTTCTCTTCGGTAAGAATCCAGAAACTGTAAGGAGAGGAAATGGGCGGCGGCCTTTTAAGTCCACAGAGCAGATTTTACCGATTCCTGATGCTGGCTTTTATTGCCTCGCTTTCTTTTGGTTGTTACTTTGCCTATGACATCGTCTCGGCGATAGTCCCATCCCTGGTGGAGGAGCTAAAAGCATCGCGCTCGACGGTCGGCACTTTTTTTACCATGTACAGTCTGGCGGCCATCCTGGCCGTTCTGGTGGGCGGTCTTCTGGTTGATAAACTCGGAACCAGGAAAGCCAGTCTTCTCTTCTCCCTGCTGGTTTTTCTCGGAGCGGCCATGGTCTGGAAGGCTAAAAGCATACCGATATTTTTTCTCGGGCGGTTCATTTTTGGAGCCGGTTCCGAGCCGCTGATCGTGGCCCAGAGCACGATGCTGGCACGCTGGTTCAGGAGCAAGGAACTGGCTTTTTCCTTCGGTGCCACCCTGACCGTCAGCCGTCTCGGTTCGCTTTTTGCCTTTAATACCGGGGAGCTGATTTCCAGGTATTACGGAAGTTTCCGTTACGCCCTGCTGGCGGCTGTTTTGGCCTGCGGGGTTTCGCTGCTGGGCAACATTCTTTACGTGGTGTTTGACCGTCGGGCGGAAAAAGTTCTCGACCTGAAAAAAGAAACCGAAACAGAAAAAATAAACATTCGCGATATAAAAGAATTCAAGCTGACTTTCTGGTACATAACCGCCCTTTGCTTTACCTTTTATTCAGCTATTTTCCCCTTCACCGCGCTTTCGACGGACTTTTTTGTCGACAAGTGGGGGATTGCCAGGGCGGCAGAAGCCTCAGGCGGTTTTCTGGCTCAGGTTTTTAACAATTTCCTCCACATGTTCAGCACAGCCGGCGGGATCAGCTCAATAATAATTTTTGCCTCGATGATTTTTGCCCCGTTTGCCGGCAGCCTGATTGACCGCTTCGGGCGCCGGGCGACGGTGATGATTTTTGGTTCCCTTATTCTCATCCCCTGCCATCTGCTTATGGGCCTGACCCGAATCTATCCGGCCTATCCGATGGTTTTCCTCGGCCTGGCTTTTGTGCTGGTGCCGGCGGCGATGTGGCCCTCGGTTCCGATGGTCGTCAGGGAGGAAAGGACCGGCACGGCTTTCGGGTTGATGACGGCCATACAGAATATCGGTCTCGGGCTTTTCCCGCTGATTAACGGTTTTCTGCGAGACCGGACTCATTCTTACACTGCTTCTTCCATCATGTTTGCCTCACTTGGTCTGGTAGGACTTATCTTCGCCATACTTTTGAAAAGAGCTGACGTTAAGGAAAATCACATCCTGGAGAAAACGGTAAAAAAAGCCTGAATTTCCGGACAGTCGGTCTTCTGCTGAGCAGGAGGACGGGATGCTTTTTTTGCGGGAGGAGCTTGATCGGTCTGGCCCGGTGGGTTAGCCCGCAGGAGGGTTTCCGCGCTGTCCGGACGACTGGATTCGCAAACGCAATCAGATTTTTCCGCCCTCGATGATTCTGACCCATATCTGACGCCGGCGCGGTCCGTCGAATTCACAGAGAAAAATTCCCTGCCAGGTGCCCAGGACTAAATCTCCGTCTTCCACCAGGAGGGTCAGGGAATTGCCCAGGAGAGAGGACTTTATGTGAGCCGGGGAGTTGCCTTCGGTGTGAGCATAGGGGATGT
Organism: Candidatus Saccharicenans sp.; assembly: GCA_030018265.1. GTDB lineage: Bacteria > Acidobacteriota > Aminicenantia > Aminicenantales > Saccharicenantaceae > Saccharicenans. The sequence goes on along the minus strand of JASEFX010000013.1, from coordinate 25,239 downwards.
TTTCAGGCACGAGCTTCCTGAGAGTCATCATGATGTCGGCCCGGACATCAGGGTCGGCATGTTCGTTGATGGTCAGAGCGCAGGTGGTATGAGGGCAGAAGACCACCGCCAGGCCGCTCTTTACCCCAGATTCCCTGATGAGCGTGCGGATCCGTCCGGTGATATCGATAAATTCTTCTTTACGGCTGGTTGACAGGCTGAGCTGGACCATTTTTTTCCCCTTAAAAAGAACTAAAAAAAGAAATTAAAAAAAAATTTTATTTTTTCTTGACAAACGGCTGTGGAAGCGAGTATAAATATCGGCGAAGGCACAAGATTTTGTATCCATCGACCAGCATGGGCACTAAATATTGTTTTTTCAGCCTCTTAGACTTTCATCTGAATGATAGCATAAAATCGGCCTTTATAAAGCAAAAAATAAGGCAAATTTGTTTATAGGGAGGAGAAGGGATGGTCAAGACCAGCAAAATTACCCGTATCAAGAAAAGGGATGGACAGATCGTCGATTTTATCCAGGACAAAATCACCAACGCCATCTACAAGGCGATGCAGTCGCAGGGGATAAACGACTGGATGGCCGCCCAGCACTGTTCGGACATAGTGGTTTTTGTCCTGGAGGAAAAGTTTGGCGGTTACACCATTCCCTCGGTGGAACAGATTCAGGACATAGTGGAAATGGTCCTGATGAAGCAGGGTTACCATGAAGTGGCGAAAGCCTACATTCTGTATCGTGAGAAGCATAAGACGATCCGGGAAGCCAGACAGACCGGCATCAACCTCGAGAGATTGATCAAGGATTACATCAACGACCATGACTGGAAGGTCAGGGAAAACAGCAACGAGGGAGTCATCAGCTTTTCCGGTTTGAACGCCAGAATCGCCGGAGAGGTGCTCTCTAACTTTGCTCTGAATAACCTTTATTCAGAGAGAATCAAAAAAGCCCATCTTGAGGGCGAACTTCATATTCATGATCTGTCCTACCCGATTGTGGGTTATTGCGCCGGCTGGTCGCTGGAAAACCTTCTCCGCAAAGGGTTCGGGCATGTTCCGAACCAGGTCCATTCCCATCCGGCCAGACACCTGGAAACGGCCACCCTGCATATGGTCAATTACATCGGCACGATGCAGGCAGAGTTTGCCGGAGCCCAGGCCTTTTCCAGCGTGGACACCTATCTGGCGCCGTTCGTCCGGATTGATAACCTGAGTTATGAGCAGGTGAAACAGGACATCCAGAAGCTCATCTTCGGCCTGAACGTCCCCTGCCGCTGGGGATGGCAGACGCCCTTTTCCAACCTGACTTTTGACTGGACGGTGCCCGAAGACCTTAAGAACAAAAAAGTTGTCGTCGGGGGAGAGGAGCTTGATTCCTGCTACGGTGAGTATCAGGCCGAGATGGATATGATCAACCGGGCGTTTCTTGAGCTGATGATCGAAGGGGATATGAAGGGGCGAGTGTTTACTTTCCCGATACCAACCTACAACATTACGAAGGATTTTGACTGGGATCATCCGAACACCAGGTTGCTTTTTGAAGCCACGGCGAAGTATGGGATACCTTATTTTCAGAATTATCGAGGGACCAACCTGAACCCCGGAGACATCCGGGCGATGTGCTGCCGTCTTAATCTTGATATGAGAGAGTTGAGGCGCCGTCCCGGCAATATGTGGGGCGCGGGCGACCAGACCGGTTCGATCGGGGTGGTGACCATCAACCTGAACCGCATCGGTTATGAGGCTCAGTCCAGGCAGGAATTTTTCGATAAGCTGAAAGAGATGATGATTTTAGCTAAAGAAGCGCTCGAAACTAAGAGAGAGGTAGTTAACAATATGCTCGAGCGGGGCCTGATGCCTTACACCAAAGTTTACCTGGGCCATTTTGAAAATCACTTCTCCACCATCGGCGTCTGCGGCATGCATGAAGCCTGCATGAATTTCCTGGGTAAGGGCATAGGAACTCCCGAAGGCAAAGAGTTTGCCATCGAGACCATGATGTTCATGCGCGAGGTGCTTAGAGAATTTCAGGAGGAAACCGGTCATCTTTACAACCTGGAGGCTTCTCCGGCCGAATCGACTTCCTACCGTCTGGCCCGGCTCGACCGGGAGAAATATAAAAACATCTACACTTCCGGCACGGAGAAATTTCCCTATCTTACGAATTCCACCCAGCTCAACGTTGACGCTACCAGAGACATCTTCGAAGCTCTGAAGCATCAGGAGGACATACAATCGCTCTACACCGGAGGAACTATTTTCCATGCGTTCCTGCCTGAGGCCATCGACTGGAAAACCTGCCGCCGGCTGGTGCAGAAAATTTCTGAGACGAAAATTCCTTATTTCAGCATTACCCCGACCTTCAGCGTTTGCGATAACCATGGATATCTCAGGGGGAAGCATGAAGTCTGTCCGGAATGCGGCTCAGAGACCGAAGTCTATTCGAGAATTGTCGGTTATCTGCGGCCGGTGAAAACCTGGAACGACGGAAAGCAACAGGAATTCCGTGATCGTGTGCCTTTTTCCAGGCTCGACTGAAACAGGAATTTTTATTTATAATTAAAAAGCGTTATCCCGAGAAATTTTAAGGAGGAGAGGGAAAGGATGAACTATCTGCTGTTTACCCTGCCAGGCTGCTCCAAGTGCGATAAGATTAAAGACCTGCTGAAGGCTAAGGGGATCAAGGCGAGCGAGTTTGACGTCAGCACGAAAGCCGGTCGCGAAAAGATTAAGGAGTATGCGAAAATGCTGCGGCGCGACAGCTCGGGCAGCGTCATCATTCCCACTCTTATCATTGAGAATAACGGCCTGGCCACCGCCGTGCTGACATCGGCCGAGGAGCTCGACCTGTGGTTGAAATCAAGGGTTTAGAAAAATTTGCTTCGAAGGATTTTCCAGGTTATATCTCCTCAACTGTCTTTCTCGGCGGATGCAATTTCCGCTGTCCATTCTGCCATAACGCTGACCTGGTATTAAACCCGGGCCGGCTTCCGACGCTCGACCTCAATTTTTTCTTAAGCTATTTAGATTCCAGGAAGGGCTGGCTCGATGGCCTGTGTCTGAGCGGCGGAGAGCCTCTGCTTCACGAAGATATCGAAGTGCTGGCCCGGGTGATCAAGGACCGTGGTTATCTCCTCAAAATCGACACCAACGGCTCTTTTCCTGAGAGGCTTGAATATTTGATAAACGAAAAGCTTGTCGACTGGGTGGCCATGGACATAAAAGCCTCGCTTGACCGGTATCAGGAAGTGGTTAGGGCTCCGGTCGACCCTGAAAAAATTCAGCGCAGCATCGAACTCATTCGCAGCTCCGGTTTGAATTATGTTTTCAGAACCACCGTCGTTCCCGGTCTGCACGATGAGGATGAGCTGATGAAAATCGGTGAGTGGTTGAACGGAGCCGCCTGCTTTCAGCTGCAGCAATTTGTTCCGCATAACACCATCGACCCCTCTTACATTAAAATTAAGCCTTACCCGGAGGAAATGATTAAGGACTGGGCAGAAAAGCTCAGGCCTTTTTTTCGGGAAGTTCTTATTGAGGGAGCTTGAGTCATGAAAGTGCTGATAAAGAGATTTTCTCCAGAAGCGAGAATTCCGGCTTACAGCCACACGGGAGATGCCGGACTCGACCTTTTTTCCTGCGTCCATATGACGATCAATCCCGGGGAAACAGGGGTGGTTCCGACAGGTCTGCAGATGGCCATTCCTCCAGGTTACGTTGGACTCATCTGGGATAAAAGCGGTATCGCTCTGCGCGGGGTTCATCGCCTGGCCGGAGTGGTTGATTCCGGTTACCGCGGGGAAGTCCGGGTGGTGCTGACAAACCTGGGAAAGGAGCCCTTTGAAATCAACCCGGGAATGAAAATAGCCCAGATGCTCATTCAACCTGTTCAGTCAGTGGAAATAGTTGAGGTGGATTCTCTTGACCCCACCAGCCGTGGCGAAGGGGGTTTTGGTTCTACCGGACTCTATTAAAGCGACACTTTTCTCTTGAGTAAACTCTTTTGGACCGAGATAAACCGGGCTTATTGATATTTGCCCATGATGTAATTCTGCAGGTGTTCAATCTGAATTTTCTGGCTGGCGATGACCGATTTAACCACGTCTCCGATGGAAATAACTCCGACGAGCTTATTTTTTTCTATTACCGGAAGGTGTCGGATTCTCTTTTCGGTCATCAACGCCATGCATTCTTCCGCCGTGCATTCGGGGTTGACGAAATAAACCTGTGAAGTCATTATTTCTTTCACCGGGGTTTCCAGGGAGGATTTTCCCTTCAACACTACCTTGCGGGCGTAATCCCTTTCGGAGATTATCCCGACCACCTGGTCTTTATCGACCACGATCAGCGCACCCACCTCTTTTTCAGCCATGATTTTAAGCGCTTCATAGACCGTGCTGTCGGGCGAGATGGTCCAGACCTGATGCCCTTTTTCTTCGAGAATTTGTCTGACGGTTATCATTCTCCCTCCTTGAAGATAGGCAGTTTCATCCTCAAGAGCCTTACTCTATTTATATATTAGATTGTCCTGGTTATGTCAAATTAAGCCGCTGCCTGTCTGTCTTCAGTCGAAGTAGCCGGTTAGGTCATCGCGATTCAGCTTAAGCTCGAGGGCCACTTTAGCCACTGCCCTGGCCACATTCCGATGCAGATTTCGGTCGAGCGGGTTCGGGACGATTTCTCCCGGCGAAGCGTAATCGGCGATGGCTCTGGCTGCAGCCAGCAGCATTTCTCTGGTTATCCGGGGCACGTTGGCGTCAACCGCTCCGCGGAAAATTCCGGGAAAACCGAGGATGTTGTTTATCACCTTGCCGTCTGCGGCGTAAGCCGCCCCGGCGGCCAGGGCTTCTTCCGGCTCTATTTCCGGGTTTGGATTGGAGAGAGCCAGAATAATCTGCCCTTTTCTGATCATTTCTTTCTTGATCAGGCCGGGCACGCCGCTGGTGGCGATCACCACCTCGCAGGAAGACATTATTTCTTTGAGGTCCGAGACGATTCCACCGGCCTGGCGGAGACGTTCACAGGCTTCAGGGTTGATGTCAGCTCCTTTAACCGGTCTCTCAAGATAGAACATCAACATCCTGGAAATGGCATACCCGGCAGCTCCCAGACCGATGATTCCGATACAGCTCTTTTTCAGGTCCCGGCCGGTTATCCTGGAAATGTTCAACAGGGCTGCGGTAACCACACAGGCGGTGCCATGCTGGTCGTCATGCATTACCGGGATAGGGACTCTTTCCTGGATCTTTTCTTCTATGTAGAAACAGCGGGGCGCGGAGATATCTTCGAGCTGAATGGCGCTGAAAGTGGGCGCGATGTTTACCACCGTTTCGATGATTTTTTCGGGATCCTTGGTGCTGATGAGAACGGGCACGGCTGAGAGACCGGTCAGCGTTTCCATAAGGCAAGCTTTGCCTTCCATCACCGGCATGGCCGCCAGCGGGCCGACATCGCCGAGTCCAAGCACCGCGCTGCCGTCGGTGACGATGGCCACAAGATGCCGGATCGCGGTGTATCGTCGGACCAGTGCCGGATTGTTTTTTATCAGCAGGGAAACCTCAGCCACGCCGGGAGTGTAAACTTTTCTCAGAACGCTGATGTTATTTACCTCATACCGGGAACGTACGGCGATTTTTCCTCCCTGATGCATTTCCAGAACTTCATCTCTTACTTCGAGAAGCTGAACCTGCGGGCAGGACCTTACCGCCAGGATTACTCTTTCCAGATGGGCGCCGTCATCGACGAAGATGGTGATGTCACGGTCCATGTAATTGCTGCCCATATGGATGATTTTGATCTCGCCGATGTAAGCTTTCTCTGCTCCGATAGTTGACAGCAGACCTCCGAGCACTCCGGGTTTCTGCAGCAGCCGGCAGCGGAGAGTTCTTACCAGTTTGTCCTCCCACCACATGGCTTTACTCCTTGTTTTTTAAGAAATCTTGTTGCCAGAAAATTATATATTTTTTTATTCAGTTTTTATAGAAGAGAGCACGGTGTTTTTGTCGGCTTTTAAGTTTTCCCGCTGGCCTCCGGAGATATGCTTCAATCTTTTTTGCGGCTCAGATAATAATAAAAGACAGGGACGACGAAGAAAATGAACAGGGTGGAAGCGGTCAGCCCGCCCAGGGTGGCCAGAGCCAGACTCGACCAGATCTGTCTGCGGCCGGTTTCCAGATGGATGAGCAGCAGTGGCAGCAGGCCGAATACCGTGGTGGCTGTGGTCATAAAAACCGGTCTGATTCTTTCCAGGGAGCCTTTTACCACCGCTTCGCTCAGACTGAGTCCGGATGTTTTTCGAGTGAGGTTCAGATGATTGACCAGGATGATGGCATTGTTTACCACGATGCCGGCGAGAAGAATCAACCCGATGTAAGCGGAAGAATCGAAAGGATAGCCGGCCAGAACGAATGCCAGAAAAACTCCGGTCAACGAAAGCGGAACGGCTAAGATGACGATGAACGGCTGAATAAAAGATTCATAAAGCGCAGCCAGAATCATAAATATGATGACCAGAGCCGCCAGCAGGCCGTATTTCAGCTGGGATTTTTCCCCGGTGGTCATAAGAAATCCGTATTCCATCGTAGCAGTGAAACCCGGCGGCAGGCTGAGCGAAGAGAAAACAGCTTTTCTGTAATTCTCAGCGGCTTTGTAAGGTCCCTTGAATTCCCACATGACGGTAATCTGAAATTGCTGATTTTTTCTGTAAATGGACCCGGAGATTTCGTTTTCTTGCACTTCCAGAAGGTCCTTCACCTGAAGCTGTTCGCCCTCCGGTGTAACCAGCAGCATTTCCAGCAGCTGGTTGAGTTCCCGATTTTCAGACTCGGGGAACTTTATCTCTATGAGTCTTTCTTTTCCCTGGATTATTGCCTGAAGTCTGAGCCCGGTTGTGCCCCTGACCATGCTCTGCAGCTGATAGAAGAGATAGTTCGGGTCAAGACGATAGCGGGCAAGCGCTTCTTCTTTTATTTTAAGAACATACTCTGTGGCGGAGGCGTCCTTCCAGAAGTACTCTCCGGTAATCGACTTTATTTCTCCCACCCGGGGGTTTTTCCGGAGCCGGGTTTCGATGTCAGCAGCTATTTCCTTGAGTTTTTTCAGATTGTAACCATAGATGCGTATGGAGGAACCAAGAAAACGCCCGGCGCTCATCGAAGAATAATATCCCTGCGGGTCGAAACCCGAGACCCCGATGCTGACCCCGGCGAAGTTGGTGGCCAGGCGAATCAGCTCGTCTTTGAGAATGCAGGGATGGGCGGAGAGTTCCACCCGGGAGGGGAAGGTTATATCCAGGAATCCTCGCTCGGGGTAAACTCTGGCATTTACCTGTTTTTCGCAGGGATAAGCCAGAGCTTTTTCTTCGAATTTGCGGATGAGCTCGTCAGTGGCTTCAATCCGGGTCCCGGCCGGCATCGACACGTAAACGTTCAGACGGTCACGGGCGTACCAGCGGAAAAATTCTCCTATCGTTACGTTTTTTTGGAACAGACGATAACTTCCGACGGAAATCAGAGCGATGATCAACAATATTTCGACCGGGTGTTTTAAGCTGAAGCGGATGATTTTTTCCAGAGCGGCCAGCATCCGGCTTTTCTTCCTGTTGGCTCTCAGGTAAAGAAGTCGTGGGCTGAGAGCCGGGATAAGAGAAAAAGAAACCAGAAGCGAGGTGGTCAGGGCCAGGGTCATAACGATCCCGAGCGGAAGGTAGTAGATTTTCAGCCTCCCCTGGAAAAACGGAAAGCAGAAAAAGACGCCTATCGTGGTCAGGGTGGAAGCCAGCACCGGGATGATAACCTCTCTCGAGCCCCCGATGGCTGCTTCTTCCGGAGCCAGACCGGATTCTCTGTGTCTTAAAATATTCTCAAACACCACTATCGAATTGTCGACAAAGAGGCCAAATCCCAGAGCCAGAGCCCCCAGGGTTAGCATGTTCAGGGAGATCTTAAAAAGGTAGATAAAATTGAAGGAAATAACCGCCGAGAAAACAACCGAAGAGAGGATCAGAAGCGAGGGAGAAAGTCTTCTGAGGATGATGAAAATCATCAGGAAAATGAGCAGGGTAATGGCGGCCGCCAGAAGATAGAGATGACGCAGGTTGTCGATGATCTCCTGGCTTTCGTCATCAACCACCCGGAAGATCAGGTCAGGCGGGAGGTTTTTCTTCACCTCTTCCAGCCGCCGCTTTACCTCTCTCGCCACCTTCAGCGTGTTGCGGCCTTTTTCTTTGAGAACCTGGAGCATGTTCGTCGGTTGACCGTTTATCCGGTTTAGAGCAAAAATTTCGGCATATTCGAAGCTCAGGCTGGCCACGTCTTTTATTTTTACCGGGACGCTCCCCTGGTGGCGGATAATTAATTCACCCAGCTCTTCGACTTCCTTCGGAGCCACGGCCAGACGCAGCAGATATTCATCCTGCCCTTTTTTCACTCTGGCTGAAGGATAAACCCTGACCGCCTGAATTAAACTCTGCACAATCATATAAGGGTGAATTCCCAGCTGGTGAAGTTTTTCCTGATCAAGACTGACCCGAACGTTAAGGTCTGAGCCGCCGATGACTTCCACCCTGGAGACTCCCGTCACCGAGCCGAGGCCGTTTTCGAGCTTATCCTTGACTATTTCCCTGAGGGTTTGCAGCGGGTAATTGCCGGAAATGGTATAGGTCAGAAACGGCCTGACCCGGAAATCTTCAGGAATGTACGGTTCAACCACGGGTCTTACGCCGTAAGGAAGTTCGGCCAGGGCGCGTCCGATGGCTTCCCGGACCGCCAGGTTGGCGAATTCCAGGTTAATCTTTGGGTCAAATTCAACCGTCAGCCGGCAGGAGCCGGTATCGCTAACAGAACTTATGTCCCTGACGCCCCGGACGCTGAGAACCGCTTCTTCCAGGATTGAGGTAACCTGAGCCTGCATGACTTCGGGAGAGGCTCCGGGCCAGCTGGCGGTGATGTCCATCCGGGGAAATTCTTCCTGCGGCGCCAGCTCGAGGGGGATGTGAAACAGGGAATAGAAACCCAGAGACAACAGAGCTAAGTAGATCATCAGGATGGCGATCGGACGTTCTATGAAGAACTTCATTTTCGCTTTTTACTCATTTAAAAAACCTGTCCGGGCTTCAGGCTCTTCTGATCCTGGACTCCACAAATTCATACAGGACCGGTATCAGAATCAAAGTTAGAAAGAGAGAAGACAGCAGACCGCCAATCACCGCAATGGCCAGCGGACGAAGGAGTTCGGCTCCGCGGCCAAGTCCCAGAGCCATCGGGATGAGTCCGGCTACCGTGCTCAGAGTTGACATCATTATCGGCCGCAGACGGGTGGCCGTGCCGCTCATCACCGCCTGCCTCAGTTCCTGTCCTTCACGGCGCAGCTGATTTATGTAATCTATTTCCACTATCGCATTGTTGACCACGATTCCCACCAGGACCACCACTCCGATCAGCGAGATGACATTCAGGCTCTGTCCGGTGACCAGAAGCAGGATGACTGTTCCTACTAATCCCATCGGAATAGTAAACATTAGGAGAAAAGGATGCAGCAGCGATTCAAACTGGGCGGCCATGATCATGTAGATAAGAATCACAGCCATCAGAAAAGCCAGCAGCAGAGAACGGAAGCTGGTGGACATTTCCTCCCTTTCTCCGCCGATCAGGATGCGGTATTCAGGCGGAAGGTTCATCCCTCTGACCAGCGCTTGAATCTGCGGAAGCACCTGGCTGAATTTCTGACCTTTAAGGTTGGCGGTGACCAGTATTTCCCTTTCCCGGTTTTCCCGGCGGATTTCGTTCAATCCTTCCACCAGTTCGTAGCTGACCAGCTCCCTCAGGGGAATCAAGGATTTACCGTATGGATAGAAAGAATCGAGTACCCGGTCGAACCTTTTTCTGGTTTCCGGTTCGAGCCAGACCCGAACGTCATATTTCTTTTCCAGCTCACGGTATCTGGTAGCCTGGGCGCCCCTTACGGCCTGGACCAGGAAAGAGGCCAGTTCAGCAGCCGAAAGGTCAGGATATCGGGCCAGCGCTTCCCGGTTTATTTTCACGAGGAGTTGCGGTTTTCCCTGCTGCAGGTTCAGGTTAATGTCAGTAAGACCCTTAACCTCTTCCAGCCGGCTGGCCAGTTCCCGGGCAATCTGCCTCAGGATGTCGAGGTTCTGTCCTTTTACTTTGAGCGCTACCTCACCTGAAGTGAGAGCCAGGAATTCGCCGATGAGCGTGAGTTCTTTGTTTACGGAAAAGTTTAACCCGGGAACTCCCGATAGATATTCTCTGGCGCGAAACATCTTCTTTTCCACCGCGCCCGGGTGAGTCAATTCAACCGAGATGGTGGCAGAATTAACGGAAACTTCAGTCCTTATGGATTCTGTGGTGGATATTATTCCCGTCTGGGAAAAAACTCTCTTCACCTCAGGTTGTTTCTGCAGCCAGCCTTCAAACAGAGAGACTATCTGTTCGGTTTGCTCCAGAGAGAATTCCACAGGCGTCTTGAGGTTGATGGTGAAACTTGAAGTCCTGAGCGGCGGCATCAGTTCGCGCGGCAGGATGAGGCCAAAAATAACAATCGTCGAAAAGATTAGCGCGGCCAGGAAGAATGTTGTCTTTTTATGATTCAAGGCGTTCTCCAGAAGCCTGAGGTGGTTTCCGGCAAATTTATGATAATAGTGGTTGAACTGGCGGAAGAGGCTTCGGGTAGCCGTCCCGAGCAATCCCGACAGGAGCCTGAACAATCGGACGATAAGCCAGCCAACCGCGCCTGAGATAGTTTTTAATATCCAGATGATCAAAAAAATCAGGTTATAAACCAGAAACCTGCATCCCTGCCAGGGGATAAGGAGCCAGCTCTTCGTTCCTGAAATTTCCTGAATCTTCTGCCAGCTTAAAGGACGAAACGGCTGGAAAATCCTTTCCGGCCAGGAGAACAGTTTTTCTCTCGAAGCTAACATCGGCAGCAGGGTGACAGAAACCAGCAGGGCTGAAAGCAGAGTATAGTTTACGGTCAGCGCCGTATCCTTAAAAAGCTGTCCGGCCAGTCCCTTAACGTAGATTACCGGCAGGAAGACCACTATCGTGGTCAGAACCGAAGCGGCAATCGCTCCGATGACTTCCCGCGCACCGGCACTGGCTGCTTCTTTCGCCGGAGCTCCGAGCTGACGGTGTCGGTAAATGTTTTCTGAAACCACCACCGCGGTATCGTCGAGCATGCCGACACCGAGAGCCAGTCCTCCCAGAGACATCAGGTTTATGGTTATGCTGCGGAGAAAGAGTATGTTGAAAACTCCGATGATGGAAATCGGAATCACTGTTCCGATGATCAGCGGGGATTTCCATTCCTGCAGGAAAAGGAGCAAAGTCAGAAAAGCCAGAATCGCTCCCTGGATTACCTCTTCCCTGGTGGCATCGATGGCGCTCTGGATGTAACCGGCCTGTTCGGAGATGACCTCAAGGTTTATCGCCGGGTTTTCTTGCTTTATCTGATCGATAACCTGCCGCGCCGCCCGGGTTACCTTCACCGTGTTGGTTCCATACTCTTTTCTCACGAGGAGACCGATACTTTCATGCCCGTTCAACCTGGTGGAACCTTCGCGCTCTTTGATCGTATCGACCACCCGGCCGATATGTTTCAGCAGGACCACGCCGCCGTCAGCCGTTACTTTTACCGGGATTTCTTCAATTTCTTTGACCTTTTCGAACTCACCGGAGATTCTCAGCGAATAGACAAATTTGCCCTTGCGAATCGTTCCTCCCTGGAGGCTACGGTTAAATCCGGCAATTTTCTGGGATACGACCTCGAGATTCAAGCCGTAATTGACGAGTTTCTCCGGTTCGAGCTCAACCTGAATTTCTCTTTCCACCCCGCCGGTTATTTCCACCGCGGCCACGCCTTCAATCTGTTCCAGCCCTGGCTTGATCATCTCCTCCGCCAGCTCTTTCAATTCGAGCAAGCTCCGATCGCCGGTGAGCGCCAGTGTCATGATCGGGCTGCTCTGCGGGTCGAGTGAGATGATCACCGGCTTTTCGCTGCCTTCAGGGAGCAGGTCGCGGGCAGAATCCAGCCTCTCTCTCGTATGGAGCAGGGCAAAATTCATGTCTGTTCCCCAGCTGAATTCCAGGCTGATGAAGGAAAAGCCCTCCCGCGAGACCGATTCTATCCGGCGCAACCCGGGAATCCGGCTAAGAGAGGTTTCCAGGGGCACCGTCAGCAGCATTTCTACCTCTTCCGGCGCCACTCCTGGATACATCGTGACCACCGAGAGACGGGGGAAACTTATCGACGGCAGCAGGTCTATGCTTAAATGGCTGAGAGAGACTATTCCCAGCAGGATGATGGAGGCAAAAAACATCAGGGTGGTAACCGGTCGTTCGATCGAGAATCGGGCCGGGTTCATCGCAATCGCTCCGGTTTTCTCCAGCTTATTCGATTACCCGGACGGGGGAATCGTGGGCCAGCGTCAGGTGTCCCTCAACAATTACCAGCTCGCCTTCCCGAACTCCGTCGAACACTTCCACCATGAGCTCATTTTCTTCTCCGAACTGGATGTACCGCCATTTGGCCAGTCCGTTTTCCACCACGAACACCAGCGGCCGGCCGCCCCTGACGAGAACCGCCGATTGCGGCACGAGGAGCCGGCGGGGGAAAATTTCCGAGACGATTTCCACTTCGGCGTGCATACCGGGTTTGATTTCGCCCGCTGGATTTTCCAGACTGATGAACACGCTGCAGGTTTTTTCTGCCGGGTTAACCAGGGGGCTGATAGCTGTCACCTTTCCTTTGAAAAATTTACCGGGATAAGCCGTAAAGCGAACGTCTGCTTCGCGGCCCACCCTTATTTTCCCGATGAGAGTCTCCAGCACCCGGGCTTCAACATTGAGTTGACTTATGTCCACCAGAGTGCAGATTTCCCGGCCAGCCTCGATTTTTTCTCCCGGGGCGACTTTTATTCCGGTTATAATTCCGGAAAAAGGTGCAGTAATCCTGGTTTTTTCGAGCTCCATCCTGGCAATTTTTACGTTTACTTCGGCCTGGGTCAGACCTTTAGAGGCGGCAATTATTTCTTCCCGTTTGAGGCCGCTTCCGATCAGCACCAGCTCATAATCGCGGCGGGCTTTTTCCAGCTGTTCCTGGCTGATCAGTCCCGCTTTGAACGTCTGTTCTGCCTTAAGGAAGTTTTCTTCTGCCTGTTTTAACCTGGCGATTTCTTCAGCGCTCCGGTTTAACTCGGGCTGCTGAAAAAGGCGGTCAAGAAGAAGCTCGGAGAGAGCTTTGAGTCTGGCCGCTTCTTCCTGTTCAAGCTTGAGCCGGAACGGGGTGTCGTCGAGCTCCACCAGCACCTCTCCGGCTTTCACCTGCTGACCTTCTTTAATTTTCAAGTTTTTCAGAGTACCGCTGACTTCAGCTTTCAGGGTTACCTTTCTTTCGGTGAAGACTTCTCCCGGACATTTGATTCTATTTTCCAGGTCGGCAATTTTAGCTGCGGTCACCTTAACCGGAAGGGGAGAAGTCTGAGACGGCTCGGAGCCTGACACCTGAGAAATTGGTTCCTCTGCTGTCTGTTTTCGCGTTGATTTTTTGGTGATCAGTAAAGCGCCCGTTATCAAAATCCCGGCAGCCAGAACGGTCAGGACAAAGATAAAAATTCTTTTCCTTTTGCTCATAATGATACCCCGTGCTTTTTCTACTTTTAAAACGACGCTGCGAATCAATTTTTTTATCAAAGAGTTTTTTTCCAGGTTTCTGACGGGAATTTTTGTCTGGCTGGAAGCGGCGGCAGGCAGTTATGCAGCTCCCGGACTTCGCGGGCTTCTTTTTCAGAAATTCAGATATGTAAATGAAAGAAAGATTTTTTTGCCAAAAATTGATATAATATCCGTTCAAGAGGTCGGTGGAGACGGCTCTCCGGCAGGAGAGCAAAGTGTGGTTGCATCCACGCGACTGGAATTTAGTTATTTAATATAAGGGCTTGGCGGCAGCGTCCTCAAGCCCTTCCATTTAGCAACAGGAAGGATGACCATGAAGTCAGGAAAGAGAAGACCGGAAAACGGAAAAAACCTTCATCTTCTGTCAGCTTTACTTCTGGCGGCGGTGGCGGTTTTTCTTGGGATTATCGGATTCAAAATTGACTCCCCGCTTTCTCCTTCGTTCGAGCAAGCCGGAACGCCGTCAGTGAGTCTGGCCGGTATTTCTCTTCCTTTTATTCAGAATAAAGGACAGTGGGACAGCCCGCTGCAGTTCAGAGCAGATTTATTTTCCGGAGGACTCGGAATAACCGAGCGGGAATTGATCTATGCGCTGGTTTCTGTAGAAGGGGAAGACCCGAGTAATTTTGATGAAGAGCTGCCGGGTGTTCGCCGCCGGCCTGAAGTCAGGTCGCTGATTTTCAGGGAGAAATTTCTCTCTTCAGAGGGCAAGAGCCTCTCCCTTTCCCCATCGGGAAAAGAAATCTTCCCGACGAGCATATTCTTTTTCCAGGGTGAAGATTCTTCCGCGCGGAGACTTCAGCCTCCTGCTTTTCGCCGGTTGAGTCTTGGCCAGGTCTATCCGGGAATTGAAGTTGAACTTCTGGCCTCTGCCGGCAATGTGGAAAAAATATTCTACGTTCAGCCCGGTGCCGATGCCGGAAGCATCAGGATAAAAATTGAGGGAGTTGACTCTCTTGAAGTTTCAAAAGAAGGAAACCTGGTTCTAAAAACAGAGGCCGGCCGACTGGAAATGGTCAGGCCGGTCGCGTTCCAGGAAATTGACGGACGTCGCCAGAGTGTGGAAATTGCCTATGAACTTATCAGTCATAACGAATACGGCTTCCGGATTAAGGGAAATTATTCGCCTGAATATCCGCTGGTTATTGACCCGGCGCTGAACACCCTGGCCGCCTCCACCTATCTTGGCGGAAACGGAAACGACCGCGGATACTGTATAGCGGTTAACTCTGAGGGTAAAGTTTATGTCGCCGGTTACACCTTTTCCATTCTTTCCTCGAGTTTTCCCACGACCGAAGGCGTTATCGACACCACTCCGAACGGCGGTTATGACATCTTTATTTCCCGATTCGACAATGATCTTAAGAATCTGGAAGCTTCCACTTACCTGGGCGGACAGGGCGATGATTACGTTTACAGCATGGCCCTGGCTGCGGACGGCAGTGTGTATATTGCCGGCATTACCGCTTCGAAGAATTTCCCGGTGACTTCCGGAGCTTTGCAAACTCAATACCAGGGCGGAGAATACGACGCGTTTGTGGTCAGACTTTCTCCCGGACTCGATCAGCTTCTGGCCTCAAGCTATCTTGGCGGGAGCGGTGTGGATTATGCTGCCGGTTTGAGCCTGTTTCCCGCCATCATCGCCGATGATACGGTGGTGGTGGTCGGGATGACCGGTTCAGATAACTTTCCGCTGACACCCGGCACCTGGGGAACAACTCTGCGCGGCGGGCACGATGCCTTCGTGGCTGTGCTTTCGAACAATTTAAGCCACCTGCAGGCAGCCACGCTTATCGGTGGCAGCGATTATGATATTGCCGCGGCTGTCGCCGTGGATCATTCAGGCTATATCTGGCTGGCCGGGAGGACGAAATCTTCAGATTTTCCGGTGACAGCTGGAGCTTTTGATCTTACTTACAACGGAGATTATGATGGATTTGTTCTCTGCCTGAGTCCCTCGCTTGATATGATTTATCGCTCGACCTATATCGGAGGAAGCGGCGCTGATTTTCTTTATGCGCTGGCTCTTTACGGGGAATATAATCCCGAAGTTTATGTGGCCGGATATACCAGCTCAACCGATTTTCCGGTTTCTGACAGTGCTTACAGACGTGCCCTTTCGGGTTCAACAGATATCTTTGTTTCCAGGTTTGATAATTCACTGAGCAATCTGATAGCTTCAACCTATCTTGGCGGGAGTTCTGATGACCGCTGCCGGGCTCTTGTGGTCGACACATACGGAAACCCTTACATCGCTGGCTGGAGCAATTCCAATGTTTATCCGGTAACCGGTTTCACCTATGACACCACCTACAACGGCGGCTGGGATGCGGTGGTGACGAAGCTTGCTTTCCGGATGAAAGCTCTTCTGGCCTCAACTTTCCTCGGCGGGACGGCTGACGACCTGGCTTACGCTCTAACGCTTGATGCGCAGGGTAACGTCTATCTCACCGGGTACACGCAGTCTTCGAAATTCCCGGTGCCCGAGGAAACCTATGATAAAACCCTCAACGGGACGGATGTTTTTGTGGCCAGGTTCTCCGCCGTGAACAATTACCGGCTTGAGGTCACGCTTTCAGGCACAGGGAGCGGTTCTGTCACCACATCCGATGGCGGAATCGACTGCGGACAGGATTGTTCTGAGTTTTATGATGAAGGATTTATCGTCACGCTGACCGCCACTCCCGATGAAGGGTCGGTGTTCGGGGGCTGGAGCGGGGATATTTTCAGCCCTGATAATCCGATCAGATTCCAGATGAATTCCGACGTGGCGGTTACTGCCAGATTCGTTCCGGCAGAAGATGTTTATACTCTGACGGTGGTTAAAGCCGGGCCGGGAAACGGTAAAGTTACCAGCGAGGACAAGGAAATCGATTGTGGCGAAGTCTGCTCCGTAAGTTATCCGGCCGGAACGCTGGTGACTCTGACGGCTACACCGGACGAATTCTCGGGGTTCGATAGCTGGGCTGGCGACATTTCCGGAACCAGCAAAACGATAAGCTTCCTGATGGACGGAGACAAAACGGTGGTGGCTGTTTTCGGCCCTTATCCACTTCCGGACATTACCGGCGAGTGGGTCAGCCTGAAATATTCCAGATTTTTAGGGTCGACGGTTCTCCTCAGCGGTTTCTTCAAATTGATAAACGACGGTGATGGCGACCTCAAAGGAGATTACAAAATATCCTATTATCTTTCTCCTGACGGGCAGACCCCTGGCACTCTGATTGAGACCAGAAACCTGGGCTACGCTCTGGGACCTGACGGCACGAGAATTCTGGCTGTGGCTTTTTATCTGAGCCAGAATGTCAACCCTGTCGGAAAGTATCTGATGGCTGTGCTCGACCCTGAAAATCAGATCGAAGAAAAGAATGAGGATAATAACGTGATTGTGTTCGGACCGATCAGCCAGTCTTCAGCTTCAGATACCGGGTCCGGGGAGCAGAAAGTTCAGGTGAAGAGACTGGCTGAAAGCATCAAGAATAAATTAGGTAAATGAATCGATGAAAGCGGAGGGCAGGATGAAGATAAAAACACTATTGATCGTACTTCTGGCGCTAACCACAGCAGCTGTTGGAGCCGATTCCAGGTGGACATTTTCTATTAAAGGTTCTTATTATGTGCCTGTTTCGAGCACTTTCAATAAAGAATATGTTCCCGCGGTCAACGAGAATCTAAAACAGCTGTCCACATTTCTTTCAAATTCGGGACTTTCCGGATTGAGTCAGAACCTGGGCGAAATTACCGGGATAATCTCCGCCGGAGGCGAACTGGAATTCAGAACCGGACCTCAATTCTATCTGGTTCTCGGAAGCGAATTTGTATACAAGAGGCTAACAAGCGGGCTTAAAGTATCGGGGGTGGTACAGACTATTACCATCGAAGTCACGCAGGATGGAAAGGTGGCGCTTTCTTCCATACCGGCTTACCTGACATTCAGGGTGAACATCCCGGTGCCGAACTTCCGCCTGTATATAGGCGGCGGGCTCGGATATTATTACAACCGGGCGGTCATAACTGAGAAATGGGAATGGAAGGAAAACCTGGTGAAGATTTCCGAGGGAAGCAGAAAGGTGGTGGCCACTGCCAGGAATATTTTCCCGCACGCTAATGTTGGCGCCGACCTGGAAGTTTCCTCCAGGTTTTATCTGAGCGGGGATATCCGGGTGCCGATAGGAAGCGTTAAGAATTTTAAGATAAAGAGCGATTCCCTCGACTCGAGCACGGTCGGCCAGAAACTAGCTTTTATCGACAAAGACGGACAGGAGAAGGATTTTGACTGGGAGTTGACCGGGCCCAGCATCTCGGTCAGTCTTAAGTACAAATTCTGAGAGAGGAAAAATATTTCCTGTCAGATCGAATAGACCCGGTTTTTAATTGCTCTTTCAGGGGGATGTTATTACCGGGCTGAACAGGTTCCGGATGATCTCTTCTCGAAAGGGCATCCCTTTTCGCCTGAGAAAAATTCAGTTGACCCCGCAATATTATTAAATTAAGCTAATAGAAAAAACTTTTGAGTCTGGAAGAAGGCTCGGGAGGGAAGATGCGTCCGGGCAAAAGTTATTCATCCAGCCAGCGCTTTGAGACCATAATAGCCATTATCATCGTGCTGGCCATAGTAGCCACCGGAATTCTGGTTCATTACAAATTTTATCTTCTGAATTTTTTCTTTCTTCCGGTTATCTTTTCTGGATATTATCTGGGGCACAAGCGGGCGGTGCTTATTGCGCTGAGCTGTGTGCTGCTGGAGGCACTCTACCTTATTTTTTCCCGGCAGGTTTTTGGAGTTCAATTCACCCTGACCAGAGATGACCATATATTTCTGATTTCCTGGGCGGTTTTTCTGGTGCTGACCGCCTGGATAGTGGGAATTTTGAGCGAGAAAAGAGAGAAAGAAGTTTACAACTTAAAAAGAGCTTATGTCGGGATTCTTTCCATCGTTTTGAAATATCTCGAACTCGGCGAGGAAGGGAAATCGAGAGCAGAAAAAGTGGCTGACCTGGCCGGGAAAATCGCCTCGGTTCTGGAATTGAATAAAGCTGAAGTAGAAAACATCAAATCAGCGGCGCTGCTGAGCGATATCCCGGAACTTCAAAATTGCCTGCCGCTTTTCAGCCGGACTGCAGAGTATATGGAAAAAGAGAGTCTATCCCATCTAGAACTGAGCGACCGGGAAAAAGTGATGCTCAAAAGCGCTGCCCTCATCCTGAGCGAGGTTCAACCGCTTCTTCAAAGTTATTACGTTCATTATCGGCAGAAAGCAGGCGAGCTGGAAAAGAGCCTTTCTTCCATTCCAGTCGGGGCTTCGATCATCGCTCTGGCTGAGCTTTATGTTAAGTTCTCGGCGCAGGGAAAAGTGAAGGTCGGTCCTGAGGAAATTGCCTTGCTGGAAGATTTTCGGAAACTTAAGGGAAGATATTTTCCCGAAGCAGTCCTGGAGGCGTTTTTCCTGGTGGTTTATTGATTTATCTACGATTACTGCCTGCCTTCAGTATGTTGACCTCAGCATATTGCATTGCTGGAATCGACCTGGCCGGTTCTCCGCGCAGGGCTACGGGCTTTTGCCTCCTGCGTTCGGGTGTCATCACCACGTCGGTTCTTTTTTCTGACCTGGAAATTCTGGAGGCGGTTAAGAGCGCCAGACCTGAAATTGTGGCGATAGATGCTCCCCTGAGCCTTCCTCCCGGACGCCGGCGCATCGAGGATAGAACAGGCAGTCATTTCAGAAGCTGCGACCTGGCTTTAAGACAGAAGGGGATAAGGTTTTTCCCGATCACCCTCGGGCCCATGAGGCTGCTGACGACACGGGGAAGACATCTGGCACGTCTGATGCGAAAAGCTGGCTGTCGGGTGATAGAAGTTTATCCCGGCGGAGCTCAGGATGTCTGGGGATTGCCCAGGGCTCGCCAGGATAGAAAAGCCCTGGCCCGCGGGCTAAAGAAGCTTGCTACAGAAAAATTTGGTCTAATATCCGGAAAAGAAACAAAGCCATGGCGGGAAATGACCGCTGACGAGCTGGATGCGGTCACTGCTGCCCTGGTCGGACTTCTTTATATCCAGGGCCGGGCCGAACTTTACGGAAAAGGTAAAAAAATAATAGTCATGCCACCGCCCCTCAAAAGCTGAGAGGCAATCTGAAATCCATTCGAGTTAAGCTTTTTCCCGGATGATGATATCTGATGAAGGCTTAAGAAGCCCGGGGTTAAGTGATTCCTGATCTATCTGCTGCCTGTGTCGAATATTATTCAGGACGGGTCATGCGGAATTTTCCGGCTCAGGAGATGTTCAGCAGGTACTGATCGAGAAGATAGGGCAGGTTAAATCTGTAACCGTAGGCTCTGAGGAATTCTATGATGGTTACAAAATCAGTTTCTCCCGAACGGTATTGATCAAGAAGTTTTATAAAATGTTTTCTCTCAGCCGGGGTTAATTGAGGCGAAGCATAGCTGAACATGTGGCTGAGAGCGTTGATCAGGTTGGATTTTCTGATCGGCCGGCTGAGCAGGCGATAGAAGGTCTGTCGGTAGGCAGAGAGCGTTTCCTCGAAATTTCCTTTGCGATGAGCGGCCAGAATCTGACCCAGAGTTTTCAGGTCCTTCTGGCAGATCGACATAAATAGATATTTCGCCTTTGAATGAAAATCGATCAGCGATTTTATATCTTGGCTTGATTTCCGGAAGTAAAAATGCAGGTATACCC
The DNA here is from genome assembly GCA_030018265.1 of Candidatus Saccharicenans sp. Lineage (GTDB taxonomy): Bacteria > Acidobacteriota > Aminicenantia > Aminicenantales > Saccharicenantaceae > Saccharicenans. Next base: position 4,861 of record JASEFX010000013.1, on the reverse strand, counting down.
TGGCCAGAAATTCCCAGCGAAGCCCCCGGTTGTTCAGCCGGCCTTCATCGATCAGAGGCAGGTGAGGCCGGAGCTTCCGCGCGGTAGCGGCGAAAATGCCGTCATCTTTTCCCAGAATGCTGGTTCCTTCGAGATTTCCGAACACTTTCGCGCTTTTAACTCCGCAGCTCGGAGACCTGGCTTTCAGTATGAATCCGTCGACATCGGGTAGAGTTGAGATCTTTTTTTCCGAAAATTCTGCCAGCTTTTCAGTGAGGTCAAGTCCGGTTTCTTTTTGAATCGCCTGAATTCTGTTGCCGATTCTGAAAAGGCTGAGAGTCTTCCTCGGGATCCCGAGACCGATCTCCACTTCCGGGCAGACGTTGACCAATTCAAATCTTGGTTTCAGAGCATTTACCTGGTCGTCGCTGACCGTCCCGCCGTTGTAGCGGTTAAAATAGCCGTTGAGGCAGGCGCTGATAACAACAGTTGGTTTATCCATCATAGTTAATTATACACATATACCCGTGTATTCAAAAAATTGGCCAGATTTTCGGGCCAGAATGATAAAGGGCTCCCGGGATGCCGACGATGGTCAGGAGAAAAGACAACTGGATGTAAATTCTTTAATTATTAACGGCAGATAATTCGATCGGCAAAGACGGCGATTTTCTTTTTGAAATATCAGCTACCAGCTGGTGTTGATTACCGGAAGCACTCTGGTGACCCGGGGATTGCTCTTGATTATGTTGATCAAACCAAGCTGAAATCCTTTCTCCACTTTCCAGGCATAGTTAACCAGCCCGAGGGACAGACCCTGCAGGTTGCCCTGGAGGTAGGTAAAAGAACTTATGGCCAGACCCCGCAGGTTTCCTTCCCTGGATAACCTGACGGAACCCCCGGCCAGGAAGAGTCCGGTTAAATCTTTCCCGCCGGCGAAAATGCCTGAGATGAGCGCTCCTTTAACTTCGGGCGCTCCGGTTCCCAGCCCGGCGACGGCCACTCCGCTTATTTTTTCTCCAGCTCCCGCTCCGAGTCCGGCCAGAACAAGGCCTTTGATATTTTCACCGGCTCCAGCCCCGAGTCCGGCCGCCACCACCCCGAAGATATTCTCACCCGCGCCCGCGCCAAGCCCGGCCAGGGTCAGCCCGCGCAGATTATCTCCCGCGCCCGCTCCGCCTGCGGCCAGAGTGATGCCAGTCAGGTCGGTGCCAGCACCAACTCCCAGTCCAGCCAGGTTCAGTCCAGTTACGTTTTTCCCGGCTCCGAGTCCAATTCCCCCGACGTTTATCCCGGCCAGGTTTTCGCCCGCGCCTGCTCCGAACCCGCCTAAGTTAATTCCGTAAAGGTTCCGTCCGCTTCCGGTCCCCAGGATTCCCAGGATAATTCCAGAAGCGCTTTTTTCTGTGCCCACGCCGAGGATACCGATTTGCAGACCGCGCAGTTCTCCAGCTCCGGGGAGCAGGCCAAGCGATAAACCATTGACGACTGAATTCCTGTTTTCCCGGTATGGCTTCCAGAGGGTAATGTTTATGCCGCAAATTCTTTCAACGTTTCGGTCGCGGAAGTTTAACCGCACTCCTGTAAAGTTTGTTGAATTTCCAAAACTAATCCCCCACTTTTTTGCGGGCAGCTCAAGGCTCTGGCTGAAGATTTCAGTTGTCAGAACAACCAGGATGAGGCCGGAAAGAACAGAGTATCTGAGACATTTGAACAAAACTTTGCTTACAGAAGTAATTCTGGAAAATGAAGCTTCAATTTTTGCCGGATGAAGTTTGAACATACGGCTGACTCCTCGCATGAGAAATTTTCTTTATTATTTTAATGAGCAGTTATCATAGCAGCATTTTTAATAAAATGGCATTATTTTATACGAACGGTCATTTCAAAAGGTTCCGGAGAAATTTCAGTATGGCCAGGATTCATTCTGATTGGTTAGCGGGTTAATTACCGGCTACCGGCAGTGAATGGCTGCTGGCTCTTGAGAAAATCTTGATTTTTGTTTATAAAAGTCTCTGGAAATGAAAAACTGGAGGATAACAGTGGGGAATAGAAAAACCATCGTGGAAAAATCATCTTTTTTGAATCCGCTGAAATCATTTTTCTGTATTTTCCTGGGGTTGACTTTAATCTCGGTCGGGTCGGTTTTATCCGAAAAGATTCAAAAAACAGGATTGTCAGATGAAGATCTGATTCAACTGGCAAAGAACTTTGAATACCGCCTGAGTGACGGTTCACGCTACAGGTTGGAAGACGGCAAATATGAGGCAGGCGACAGTCTTAAAGATTACGCCAGGTTGAGGCTGGCTGATTTAGCCATCGGCGACCTCAACGGAGACGGGAAGATGGATGTGGCTGTTGTGCTGGTTTCCAACTTTGGCGGCAGCGGTCATTTTTACGAACTCACGGCGCTGCTGAATGATGGCCGTTCCTTAAGACAGGCCAATAATCTGGAGCTGGGAGATCGGGTAAACATAGAAAGTCTGGAGATTGAAGATCAGAGAATACGCATTATGATCCTGACACACGGACCCGATGACCCGATGTGCTGTCCGAGTCAGGAAAAAGAGCTGGTCGCTTATCTGAAGGGAGGGAAGCTGGTATTGATGTAGGAGAGGGGACCTCCTGCTTATCCATGCGCTTTTTCGGGGTGCGTGATCTAATTCAATATGAGACCGGCATTTCCAGGTTTTAGAGAAATTACAGTAATCCTTAAGTTTATCGATAAGTCTTTTCTAAAGTCTGATGTCTGTGTGATTGTTAAATAAAAAATTTAATCAGGTTTTGCTTATCAGAAGCCAATTCCCAGGAGAATCGAGAAGCCGGTATTTCTGGCTTTGTCGCCGGGAATATCTGAGTTTTCTGAAAGAATATTTCCGAGTCCGTAATGATAACGGGCGTCGGCAGTAATTTTGAAAAGGAGAGGAATTTTAACATCCAGGCCAACTCCGCCGACGGCCGCCAGGCAGCTGCTCCTGAAATCTTCTTTTATATCTTCTTCATCTGATTGCCCCATGAAGGTGATTTTTACCTTAGCTTTCTGAAGGTAATTATAAGAGGGGCCGCCAAAGATATAAAGCTTTATGGGTCCGGCCGGAATGACATTCAACCTGACCAGCAGGGGAATTTCGATGTAATCGAGCATAATCCTGACCTGAGCCAGAGAACCTGGATTCCCCGGATCCATAAATGCCTGCGCTTCCAGTCCGCGACGGGAGTAGAGGACTTCCGGTTGAAATCCGATGGGTCCGAAGTTAAGGCTGAGAAAAGCTCCGAAACTGTAACCCTGAAGGTATTTCTGTCCTGGCAGATCAATAGCCGGGCTGAACACGATTTTTGAATTATTGAGGCCGCCTTTAAACCCGAAGGTAATACCGGCGCTGGCCGGATTGACAGCGGCAGCCAGGAGAAAAACCAGCATCGGTAGGACAAGAGCTTTTTTCATTGTTACCTCCTTTTTTTTATTGTAATTATTCTATAGCCTCGAAGCAATAATTCTTTTCCCGGGCTGGAGCCAGTCAGTTTCCTCATATATTAGTCGACCGAAAGGCTGGCTTCAGGAAACGCTGGAGATAATATATTATCTTACTTGTGGGTCGTTATTTCTTCCCGGAGACCGCGCTTGCGGAGTGATCACCCGGTAATTAAACGGTCCTGGGAGGGACAGCTCGGTTATTTACCCGGTAATTTTCCCTGTAATAATCACTATAATCCCTTTATTGTTTTCTTCTGTTTGGCCCTCTTCTTTTAATCTGGAGATGCCAACGACTGCCCGGTCTCCAGACCTTAAGCTCAGATGGGTGTATATCAAGATGACCGGAGTGATGCTGACCCAGTCTCTTTGAGTGGTGTTCTCGACCTTCCTCATAGATTCGGCTCTGACCTGGCCAAAAAAGACTCGCACTCTTATGTTACCCTGGTTTCCATCTTCGGAGACTTCCGGATCCAGGCTCAGGGTGAATTGATTGTTCGGGCCGAAAGTTATAGATGACTTCCGCCCGTCTAAGGCTCTAACCATGGTGGCATCGAGAAGCTGATAGGCCTTGAATCGCAGAAGTTTTTGCAGTTCTTTGATAAGGGGATCATTTTTGAGCTCAGGGGCGACAGGGCCTTCGGATTCTGAAGCAATAATCAACTGAATGGTAAATATCAGGTCTTTTGGTTTGGTGTCAATCTTTCTGATAGCTTCGAGGATTCTGGCCAGGTTGTCCGGATTATCTGAAACGACCAGGACCCTGCTCTGAGAGTCCACACTGATTCTGGTCTGAGGTCCCCAGAAGGGTGCCAGCAGTTTTTTCATATTCTCGGCTTCGACATATTTGAGTTTAATCACCTCTTTTTTGATATTGCCCCGCGCCTGAAGGATGTCGTTGCCTGAAATAGCGGCTATGACAGCCGGGGTCAGGTAGAGAAGCACAACAGCAAAAAAGATTAATAATAATCTAATTCTTTTAGCCTCATTTTTCATTGTCTCTCTCCTTCTAACTTAAAATTCCGGTCGAGAACCCAGACCACCTGAACCCACGATTCCAGTAAGACAAAAACCATTTCTATTCTGTCCGGCTGCGGGGCAGTCGCGTTTTCTGAGGCGGTTGATTTCCCGGAAAGCAATACTTCTCGAATTTTCTGCTTCTTACCCGCAGACCCGGCTGAATTCTCAGTTTCTGCTAATTTTTCGGTTAGCTTCTCGGCAGCTGGTTGAGCGGGTTGTCCGGCCGTTATTTCGGCTTCTGCGGCGGTTTTTTCTGGCTGGCTTTTAGGGGTGGTCGCTTCTTTCCCGGCAACAGTTGTTGATAGGAATTGATGCCTGCCCTGACGAACAAGGACTCCGGTCAGAACTATCAGCGCGATTATTCCTGCGGCCAGGGCCAGGCGAAAAGCT
>JASEFX010000012.1:24038-60583 GCA_030018265.1 Candidatus Saccharicenans sp. | reverse complement strand
GGTTTAGCTCGAGCTTCAGAAAAAACTTTCTCTGCGACCCTGTTTTATCAGGTCGATTTTTTTCAATCATATCTGGCCCGGTACTTCGCTATGTTCATCAACCTGCCCCTTCAGAGAGGCCAGCCCCTGCCGCGATTGTCAACCGAATGCTGGCAGCTATTTTTTGCAGATCAACCACTATTTCTATCTTTTTCTCAAATGGCAGCCTGGCCAGCTGGCGCCGGCGTTTCTTCTCAAAAATGTATTCTGCTAATTTAGCCAGATCATTTTTCATCGCGGTCTTCCTCAATCTTTTTTAATCCTTCCAATAGCCCGAATTTTTCAAGAATTGCCCACAGTTTTGCTCAGTCAACGACTCCGCTCTCCAGAAGCCTGATAGCTCACTCCCGGTCTTTTGTCCTCCAGGAGTTCAGCAGATTATTCATCTTTTAAGGATTTCTCTGGATATTTTGTATACATTCAAGTTTTCAGGAACGTCAGTCAGACCCAGCCTCCCTAACTTCTTCACCAGTTCAACCTGGTAATTTTCAATGCTCGGAATGTAGAGCTTTCTGCCGACAATTCTGGCCATATCTCAGTGCGATTTCTCGCCCGCCTTAAAATTGCCTTAAACCAGGCAAGGCTCAAGAGAGACGATTCTTCTGGAGCCTATTTAAAAAGGTTCAGAAAAATGGTGATGATCAGGGCGTTGGTAAAGTCGATGAAAAAGGCTCCGACCATCGGCACCACCAGAAACGCCCGCGGCGCCCGGCCGTAGCGTTCAACGATGGCTTTCATGTTGGCCATGGCGTTGGCCGTGGTTCCCAGGGCAAAACCGCAGAATCCCGCACTCATCACCGCCGCTTCATAATCCCTGCCCATCAGCCTGAAAACCATCATAGCAGCCAGAGCCACCATTACCACCTGGGCAAAAAGAATCACCAGCATCGGCAAAAACAGTCCGGCCAGCTCCCAGAGCTTCAGGGTCATCAGCGCAATCACCAGAAAAAGATTCAAAGCCACATGTCCGAGTTCATCAATAACCCTCTGGTCCAGGCACAGCCAGCCGGTCAGGTCGTCGAAGTTCCTGATGATAGCCGCCACAAACATCGCCCCGATGTAGGCGGGGAGCGTGATCCCCAGGCTGGCAAACCATTTGCTGACCCAGGAACCTACCCACATCGCCACGAGAATAATGACCACACTCTTCAGAAGGACAAAAGAACTGCGGTCATCCGCTTCGGCCGCCGCGACGGCCTTCCTGCTCATCAGCTCTTCCACCACCTGTTCGGCATCAATCTCAGGAACTTCAAGCCCTTTTATCCTGGCTTTTTTAAGCTTATATTTCTCTATCAAAAAAGTCCCGACCGGACCGCCAATAAGCCCTCCTGAAATTATTCCGAAAATGGCCGCAGCCACCGCCGCGGTGGTGGCCGCCGAAACACCGGCCTGCTCGAAAACAGGGCCAAAGGCCAGGGCGGTGGCCGGGCCACCGGTCTGGGTTACCGAACCGCAGATAACGCCAAGCAGCGGATGCAGTCTGAAAGGCAGAGCCAGTATTATTCCCAGGATATTCTGGAAGATAACCATAATGGTTGCCATCAAAAAAAACAGCAGCACCTGAGGCCCGCCAACTTTTAGGAGAGACAGACTGGCGGCAAAACCGATCGTGGTGAAAAAGGCAATCATCAGCGGGTCCCGCAGGGTTGTATCAAACTGAACGGGGGTTATCTGGTAATGATGGAAAACCAGGGTGGCCAGCGAGACCAGGAGACCGCCGATTACCGGGGCCGGAATATTCAAACGGTCAAGCGGTTTTATCCAGCGCCGCAGGCCATAACCGGCAAAAAGCACCACGCCGGCAAAAGCCACCGTCTGAATCAGGTCCAGCTTCAGCACCGTTGCTCCTTTTCAAGCTTTTAGATTTATCATTTTTCTCCCGGAGACTCAACCGGTTTTTGCTATCTCAGCCAATAATTTTACTGAGGCAGGATAAAGCAGAAGCCCAATCATTACTGAATTCACCCTCCTGATTATCTGTAAATCAATATTCATCAGGAAAAAATCAGACAATATCTGACCGTTCACGAGGCAATGATAAAGCCTTTACCTCAAGAATGAAAATTACCCCATAATCTTCATTGAAAAGGCAGACTTTAAGCGGCGAACTGATTGCCGTTAAACGCGATTCTCTCCTTTTATTCAATTCCAGCCGGCTCTACATGTCAGTCGCCGCTTCGGACATTTCCAGAATCAAAGTCATACGGGAATCAAAAACAATGAAAGGTCTCGGTATCAGTTTCCAATCCGGATTCGCAGCGTGAGCAATGGAATGAATGGAAAATAAACTTTTAAGAAGCACTTCCGTATTAACTTTTTGTTTTATACTTATGTTAGTCGGAGACCTGACAGCCGGCTTGAAAAAGCGAGCCAGCCTGACGGTCTCTCTTAAAGAGGGGCAGATTATCACCGGGAGTTGATTGCGGTTAAAGCGATTCGCTGATTTTGCTGCAGACAGACGCAGCAGGCACATCCGTCCCGATTCCGGATATTTTATCTGTTGGAGCTCACAAACCATCCCGCGCTTCTGAAAAATTCTGGCCTTCCTTCTGGGGTGGTTTTACCGCTGGAGCAATCATCGGGGCCCTTGGGTCCGCAGGGGCGGCGATTATCGGCGTAGCAGCCGCGGGGGCCCTGGCCGGACTTATCGGAATCGGTCTTGAGTCTGCCGAAAAACATGACCTGGTTTTCAACCTGGGCGATCTGGACCAGAAAGCAATAGAAGGTATCCTGAGTGAGTTGAATAAATATGCGCGCGATCCCGGAGTCTACACGTCACTAAAGAAAAGAAGCTCCGCGAGCGAAAGCAAACAGCGGTCCCGCCGGTCAGGCTTTTTTTCGCGAAGCGGCTTTTTCCAGCAAGAGCTTTCTGGTGTAAGGAATCAGGCCACCGGCGTCGATGATCGCCTGCCTGGCTTTCGGCAGAGGTTCAACCTTAAACTCTTTGCCTGTCGTCTTATTTATGACCTTATCGGGGAGTATTTCCACCTCGTCGCCTTCCTCAGCTTCTATCTCCGGGCAGACCACCACCTTCAGGCCGAGGTTGATGGCGTTCTGCAGGAAGATCCGGGCGAAATTTTTGGCGACGATCACCAGCTCATGTCCTTTGAGCGTTGAAGCCGCCTGTTCTCTCGATGAGCCGCAGCCGAAATTCTTTCCGGCCACCACCACGCTCCCGGGTGGAATTTCGCCGCTCTTCAGCCTGGCGTTAAACTCGGGAAAGTCGGCAAAAGCATACTGCGGGGTTTCAGTAGGAAGCACTGTGGCCATGAAACGGCCGGGATAAATTATATCGGTTGAAATATCATCGCCAAGTTTAAGGACCACTCTGGCCATGTTATTTGCCTCCTTTTCTCGGGTCGGTGATGTAGCCGGTAATAGCGCTGGCCGCAGCCACCGCCGGAGAACACAGATAGACCTCGGCTTTCGGGTTGCCCATCCGGCCCTTAAAATTGCGGTTGGTCGTGGAAAGGGCCACTTCCCCGTCCCCCAGGGCTCCCTGATGCACTCCCAGGCAACAGCCGCAGCCCGGGTTCATGACCACCGCTCCGGCTTTCACCAGGTCAGCGATGTAGCCCAGCTTGAGCGCCTGCTGATAGATGCGGAAGGAAGCCGGGAAGACTAACATCCTGACACCCCTCGCAATCTTTTTCCCCTTTAGAATTCTGGCCGCCACCGCTAAATCATCCAGCCGGCCGTTGGTGCAGGAACCGATGACAATCTGATTGACTTTGACCTTGCCGACCTTACTTACCGGCTTCACATTATCCACAGTGTGCGGACAGGCCACCATCGGTTCTAAGTCGGAGACATCTATCTCCACAATACGGGCATATTCGGCCTCCGGGTCGGGGCCGAAAATGTCAATCCTGCCTTTCACCCCGGCCTCTTCCCTTAAATAGCGTAGCGTCTCCCGGTCAGGGGGAACGATACCCGAAGTGGCTCCAGCCTCAACCGACATGTTGCAGACGGTCAAACGGCCGGAGATATCCATCTTCTCAATCGCCGGTCCGTGATACTCAAGCACCTTGAAGTTAGCACCTTCGGCTGTAATCAATCCGATGAGATAAAGAATAAAATCCTTCGGCAGCACATGGCGCTGGAATTTTCCGGTGGCCACTACTTTAATGGTCCGGGGGACTTCCACATTCAACACCCGGCCGAGAGTCCAGACTGAAGCCATCTCGGTGGCTCCGATGCCGAAGCTGAAGGCTCCGAGAGCTCCGTGCGAAGTCGTATGGCTGTCGGTCCCGACGACCACCGTGCCCGGCAGAATGTAACCGTTTTCCGGAAGAATCTGATGGCAGATGCCACCCTCATCTCCCCTGATGTCGTGGAATTTTTTTATCTTCTGGGCGGCCACAAATTCCCGGATTTTCTTCTGGTTGGTGGCGGTTTTCGAGCTTTCGGCTGGAACCCGGTGGTCAAAGATGATGGCGATTTTATCCGGGTCCCAGACTTTCGGCATCAGGCCGGTATCCTTATAAATTTCAAGAAACTGGTTGATGACCAGAGCCGCATTCTCATGCGACATGGCCAGACTGACCTTCGGCTCAACCACTTCTCCCGCCCGGACTGCTTTCCGTCCGGTCGCTCTGGCCAGAATTTTTTCAACCATCGTCAGGCCCATGACTTAACCTCCTTTGCGCCGGCCGGGAAATTGCTTACCGGCCCTCTTCTCCCGGAAAATATTTTTCATTAAACAAAATCTTCTTTCAAGCTCCGTTCTTCCTGTGGCAGAAGCCAGAAAGTTTCTTCTCCGGACAGCTGGAGTTATCCTCAGGATTCAGACAGGCGGCCTGAACGCTCACCTGTATTTGCACTCCAGTTTTTCTTTCGGCAGAAATTCTTCCTCAAGTTTTCTGTATTCTTTAAGACCGACGAAGGTGGTGAATTCCTCAAAAGGAGTGATCCACCTGGTCTCGCCGGGGAGTATGCCCTGAGGAGAATTTTTCAGGGCGGTAAAGAACTCTGTCAGTGCTTTGTGCATCACCATGATCGAAGCGACCGGAATCGACACCCGGCCGATGCCCATTTTCGCCAGTTCGGGAATCGGAATTAACTCGGTCTTCACTCCGGTGATGGCATCCATCAAATTAACAGAAAGCGGTCCTTTGATTTCCCTGACGGCTCTTTCTATATCAGCCCGGCTTCTGATGCCGTCGATGAACACCAGGTCGGCACCGGCCTCGAGATACATATTGCAGCGGCGGATCGCTTCGTCCAGTCCGGCCACGGCGAAAACATCGGTGCGGGCATTGATGATAAAATCCGGATCGAGGCGGTCGCGAACGCGGGCGCAGGCTTTTATTTTGCCGACCATTTCTTCCGCCGGAATTACTTCCTTTCCGGCCATATGGCCGCAGCGCTTTGGAAAGACCTGGTCCTCAATGTTCATACCGGCTGCCCCCATAGTGATAACACGCTCGGTCACCGAGGCGGCGTTGATGGCGTTTCCACCACCGGTGTCGACGTCAGCCATCACCGGGATGTTAACCGCCTGAACGATGTTCCAGGTCATGTCGAGAATGTCTTTCATCTGAACCAGCCCGACATCCGGTTTCCCCAGAATGGAGGCGGCCAGTCCGAAGCCGGAGACCTGGATCGCTTCAAAACCGCAGGCTTCGATGATTTTCGCGCTGAGCGCGTCGTGGCAACCGGGCACGACCACAGCCCGTCGTTCCATTATGGCTTTTCTCAGAATCGTGGATTTTTTCATCTGCTTCTCCTCAGCTTGTATTAAATTGAAGAATTATTATAATAGGAAAAACTTAAATTTACCACAGGCAGAAAGGCAGATGTCCGAACGGGGAAAAAACGGTTGGCCGGAGAATTTTTATTCACCAGAAGAGCTGGCCGAATTTGCCGGGATTGGACGGAAATTCACACCGGAAGAAATTCAGTCCTACCAGAAAAAATGGGCTGAGCTCATCGAAGAAATCAAGAATAATCTGACACTTCCGGCCGAAAGCCCCGGGGCCGGACGTCTGGCTGAACGCTGGCAGGAGCTTCTGGAAGAAGGTTTTTCCGGGCATGAAAAATTGCTGGAGCGAATCAGCCAGGCCTACAGTGAGGGTGCCATCCCGGAAGAATATTCGATGATTGGCCCTGCGGTCCAGGCATTTATCAAAAAAGTTCAGGGTAATATCAACCGTAAATAAATCTCAGGAGATATTTTTGACTGGCTGCAGCAGAGTTTCCGAATATCTAACCGGCTGGTTCAGAAAATCTCCGTCATCCGCCCGCCGGGCGCTTCTGGCTTCCTGTTTTGGCTGGATGCTCGATTCTTTTGACGTGATGCTCTATGCCCTGGTTCTGGCGCATCTCATGCACGACCTGTCGATGTCGAAAGCAACCGCCGGGCTGCTCGGTTCGCTCACTCTGTTAGCTTCTGCTTTTGGCGGAATGATCTTCGGAGTGGTGGCTGACCGGCTCGGCCGGACGGTGGCTCTCAGAGCCAGCATCCTGATATATTCGGTTTTCACCTTCATGTGCGGGCTCAGCCAGAATGTTTACCAGCTCGGAGTTTTCCGGGTGTTCCTGGGGCTGGGCATGGGCGGCGAGTGGGCTTCGGGAGCAGCCCTGGTTTCCGAGTATTTTCCTTCCGAGCACCGGGGAAAGGCTCTCGGTTTCATGCAGAGCTTCTGGGCGGTTGGCTATGCGGCCGCAGCTCTGGTTACGGCGATAATTCTGCCGCGCTTCGGCTGGAGAGCGGTTTTCTTCATCGGCATCCTGCCGGCGCTTCTCGTTTTCTGGATCCGCTCAAAAGTGGAAGAGCCCGAGCTCTGGAAAAGAATTCGAAAGGAGCGGCAGACCACCCGGTGTGAAGAAAATAAAATTCGTAACAAAAATGACATCTCCGTCGCCCCGGGCGTTGTAAAAAATCCTTCTGAAAATCCCCCCGACCAGGCGCCCGATTGCGGCCGGCAGGAATCAAGCCTTTCTCTTTCCGGAAAGCTTCTCCGGGTGACAGCGGCGGTAACCCTGATGAACGCCCTGACCATGTTTGCCTGGTGGGGTTTCAACCTGTGGATTCCCGGTTATCTTTCTCTGAGTGAAACCCAGGGCGGGCTGGGACTGAGCACCCGACATATGTCCTCCCTGGTGATTTTCATGCAGCTGGGCATGTGGCTCGGGTACCTGACCTTCGGTTACATAAGCGATTCGCTCGGCCGGAAGAAGAGCTACGTCTTCTATCTACTTTCGGCCAGTTTGCTGGTGTTTCTCTATTCTATAGCCCGCACTCCCCTTCTTCTTTTCTTCCTGGGCCCGGTAGTAGCCTTTTTCGGAACCGGTTATTTCTCCGGCTTTGGAGCACTGACCGCTGAACTTTATCCGACGAGAATTCGAGCGACCCTTCAGGGGATTACCTACAACAGCGGTCGTATCATCTCAGCCATAGCGCCACTGGCCGTCGGTTCGGTCGCTCAGGATCTCGGTTTCCGGGTTGCCTTCTGGCTGGTTTCGGGAGCCTTCATCATAGCCGCTGGCGTCTGGTCTATCATCCCGGAAACAAAAGGCAAAGAGCTGGAATAAAAGAACAGACATCAAGGCTTTTCTATTCTGTATTCTTCCAGGAGCTTCGCCGGCACCAGACCTTCGTTCGTCCATCTCCACTGCCGGTAATAAGCGTCGAGAATCTCCCGATGATAAGCCGGGTCGACCGCTTTTCCGGCTTGAGGACCGGCTGTGAGCGGTTCGGTAAACTTCGGCGGCACAAACTCATCATACTGTCTGCTTCTTCCCTGCATATTGTTAACGTAACGTTCGAGAGTGTAGATCCGCCTCCCGCATTCTTTCAGGCTTTCAGCCGTGTACTCGATACCGGTAGCCGCGCTGTACATCTCAAGAAAATCAGGCGAGGCAAAATCTTCCGTGAAGAAATCGCACAGCCCCAGCGAATCGGTCAGAGCTTTTCCCGTCTGGCTTCCGGCCACATAGGCAGCCAGATTTTCAGCTCCGCTCAGTCCGCCTTCCTCAGCCTGGATCGTCCAGGCGTAAGTATGGTCTCCCCGGCCACGGTTCGAAGTGGCATAGGCAGCAAACATCCCCGGAAATACTTTCGGTTCAATTCCGGCATAACCCAGACCGGCGTAAGCGGTGGTCAGGCAGCGAACAATCTCCTCCGGACGGGCCCTGGCGCCCGACTTGATCAGTTCATCGATTACCAGGTCGGTGGGTCTGGCTAACAAACGTCCGACATCATTTCTCTGATAGACGATCTCCTCAAGCGCCCTAATCATACTTTCGACATTACCGAACTCAGGTCCGTCGGAAAACGGCCAGAAGCCTTTTTCCCTGAGCTCCATGGCTCCGGCCATCACGCTTCCAAAGGTCATCGTGTCTACTCCGAACTCATTGCACAGGTGGTTTAAGTAGAATATGCCGTCGCGGTCGGTAAGACAGCAATTTATCCAGAGAGCGATCGTTTCGAATTCCGGCCGCACTCCTTCATGAGCGTACGGCCCGCTGCTTACCGCAGCGCTTCTGGTGCATAGGATGTGACGGCAGCGGTTGCAGACTTTATGTTTTCCGGCAATTTCCAGGAAAGCCGCCGTCGATACCTTTCTGTAAAGCTCCGGGTCAAAATAACCTTCATCAAAGTTATGCCAGGGCAGGTAGCCGCCCTTCTTTCCGAGATAACCGCCGTTAAAAGCCCGGTCGAGCCACCAGGTGGTCCCGGTTTCCGGGCGAAAGGAGGCCGTCCAGCTGGGGTCATGCACATGTTTCTTAACCGATTCGTCAACCGCTTTAGATTTTTCCAGGAATTTCTCCCGGTCATAGAATTCCGGCAGCTCCCGACCGTAAGCGGTAATCGCCACCAGATTTTTCGAGCCAAAAACCGCTCCGGCTCCGCCGCGTCCAAAATTTCGGTGGTAATCGTTGGTCAGGCAGGCAAAGGCCACCTGATTCCAGCCGGCCGGACCGGCGCAGACCGTCGAGGAGTCCGGATGCTTCCGGCTCAGAAAATCTGTCGTTTCTGAGGCCCGTCGTAAAACTCTATGTCCGTTAATCTCTTCAAAAAGCTCTGGCTCAGCTTCGATTATTTCAACCTTTCCTTCAACCACCAGAAGCCGCACGGGTTTTTCCGCGCGTCCGTCTATTATTATCTGGTCGAAGCCCGCTCTTTTGAGCATGTTGGGGAATAGACCGCCGCAGCTCGAGTGGGTCAGAAGCCCGAAAACCGGAGTCCTGCGCTCAAGCCATTCCTTTTCCGCCGGTGAATAGGTGAAGGGACTGATGAACGAACAGGAACCTCTTCCGGCTGTGGGCACAGCCGTGTCGTTCAGGGAAGAATTCCCGACAATTATCCTGCTGGCCGGTGACAGCGGATCTTTGAGAGCACCTCTTTCCTTGAGATGCTGATAAATCAGATAGGCCTGAATTCCCCGTCCTCCGATCAACAAACGGTAAAGCTCCGGGTCGGCTTCCTTAATCGCCACCTCCCCGGTGCTCAGGTTGACAAAAGCCCAGCGGCCGGCGTAGCCGTAAAATTTTTTATCAGCCATAATTTCTCCTGACCTGAGAAATTAATCCAACCGAAAATTATAAAAAAATATTAGCAACGCTGACAATAATGACTTTTAACCCGCTGCTCCGGCCGCTCGATTCTATTTCTGGCCGGTAAAGATTATCGGACGCGGCAGAAAAACTACCTTCACCTCTTCAAGTTTTTCTCCGGGCTTTAACTGAATTTTAAGAGGAAGTTCGGTCTGCAACTTAATTCCCCGTGGCAGACTCCCTTCATCGAGGAAAAGCTCATACGGACCGGGGATAATGTTCTCAAAAAAGAATTTTCCATCTTCGTTCGTGTAGCAGGTCAACTCTTCCGCGCGCATGTTTTTCAGCGATTCTGGCTGCGCCGGATCCGGCACCGGCCGCAGCACAACCAGCAGATCCTTCAACCGCCGGTCTTCATCATCAAGCTTTCCGTTTTTGTTAGTATCCTCAAACACCAGACCGCTCAGGCTGGCGCTTTCCACCAGGGCATAAATGACGCCGGTGGTCTTTCTTTTTTCCACCACCACCTGTCGTCTTTCCGGACCAAGCAGGTAAAATTCAGCCGGAATATCTCTGACCTCAAGGTTCAGGGTGTGAAATCCTTCAGCCACGCGAGAAAACACAAACCGGCCGTTCCGTTCGGTGGTAACCTGGCTACCGTCCTCCAGCGTCAGGGTGACCCCTGCCAGCACCCGTTCTCCGCTGTCAAACACTCCATTCAGGTTAAGATCCGAAAAAACCAGTCCTTCAATTCTCCCGGTTCCGGTGAGCGCGGGACCCGGCGTTCTCCCCTGATAGGTCGGGATTTCTCCCCAGTTAAACCGGCGGTCAAGCCGCAGCGTCAGCCAGTAATTTGCTGGCAGAGAGGACTCGAGCGGCCAGTAAGCCCTTAAATCCAGCCGGACCTTAAAGCCCAGCGGCAACATTCTTCCTGCGCCGAGATAAAGCTCGAGCCGGCGCGAAGACTGAGGGGCAAAATACCAGGATTTTACATCCGCATAAGAAAACTCGCCGTAAAAATCCGTTCCGAAGAAAAGCGGCGAATAGTGAGCCAGCCTCACCCGGCTGTAAGCCTGTTTCTTGTTCATCTGATAATCAAAATACCGCGTGTCTTCCACTTCCAGAAGCAGATAGGCGCTCTTCAGATAATTGTATCTCAAGCCAGCATAATAAGACGGATAGGTAAAATCGCGGCTGTCATCCACCCTGTCGTCATAATGCTGGAATCTTACCCGCAGATAAGGGTATATAGCGCCGAGATTTTTTGAAAGCTGAAGATAAAATCCTGGGCTCAGATAATGGCGGTAGTTATCTTCATGTCTTCTGGATTCGGCCGCGGTAAAATCAAATCTGAAGGTCAGGTCCGGCCAGGGCGGCGAGACGAGCGTGAAGCCGGAATAAAGCCGGATGAAATCGGTGGTGTTGACCCCCGGCACCCGGTCGACGTTGTCATGGTAGTAATCGAACGAGCCAGAAACAAAAAGAGCCCGCCGCGGCTGAAAACGCCAGTGAGCAAACAGTCCTTCCTGATCCCGGTCGTAAAAATATTCGCTGTTAAGATGGCGGAATCCAGCGTCCACCCGGCGGTAATTAAGCTCGAACGACCAGCGGTTGCGGTTAATGAGCGGACCAAAGCGGATCGAGGTGCCGCTTATTTTTCCGTTCCCCTCCCCCGGAGAAGCCTCACTCGCTCTGGTGTCCATAACAAACCTGACTTCCGGACTTAACCTGAGCTCCGATTCGATCACCAGGATGTTATTCGCCCGGGTCAGAAGGTCTCCGTTCCAGCCTCGCTCGTTTTCCGAATGGATGAAACCGAAACCGAGATAGTAAACTTTTTCTGGCTCGTAATGGGCCATAAATCCCGTGGCCGTCTGTTCGGTCAGCGAGTAGAAATTGCCGAGAAGACCGGTGAGTCTGGCCACCCGACCGCTGAAAAAATCGAAGCTGTATTTTTTGTGCTGAAGCCCGACAGTCACCCCGCGCAGATAGTTATAGGCGGGATAATAATTGGTAAAACGGTATCCGAGCTTTGTCAGCCGAAGATGGTTATCGCCGAGTTGAAGGTTAAAACTCAGCCGACCGACCTGAAGTCCCTGCCATCTCAGGTACCAGTGGGCGGCTTCCAGACCGGAGGATGACACCCGTCCATCAAACCATCCGTTGAAAAGCCCGTAATTTATCGTCCTCTGCCAGAGGTCTAAATGGATTATATTCTCATACTCATTCTGGTAGTAAGGCGCAGAAAACGAATAAACCCGGCTGCGGTTCCAGTAGCCAAAGTTAGCATAACCCTGCTGGCCAAATAGATTCTGACTGAAGGAAAAAAATGAGAGAAGAAGAAGCACAGGGGGAAAGAAACCATTGATAGATAACCTGACGGCCAGCTTCAATCCTTTTTTTCTATCTCTTCTCCCGCTCACCATTCCCCTTATCTCTTCCTCAGCAACTTAAAGCTAAATCAACGAGGCGGTTATCGTTATCACCTGGGAATATTCACCGGAAGGATAACTCCATGAATTCTGAAAATAAAAACTCACTTCACCCTGCTCATAGCCCCTGCCGCGACCCAGCAGCTGGCTCTGGCCGGCAGCCAGCACTCCGTCGTTAAACGGCGGTTGAGGAGTGGCTTTCCAGGAAATTGAACTCACGGGAATTATTTCTCCAGCGCTGCTCACCAGGTTGCCTTCCGCCCTCAGGGTAATTTCCCAGCGCCTGTTCGGAGGCCAGGTGGAAATCTGGATTCTCACGGGAGAGCTGGCCGCAGTAACCGGCTCCAGGTCAGGGTCTCCCGGGGAAAACTCGATGGCAGAGGGAGAAACAATCAGGCTTATTTCCCATTGCCGGGGATATGTTTTTGAACTGAACAGACCGAGCAGCGCGACCGAAACCAGGGCAGCGGCAAAAGTTATCCTGAGAAACCATCGTACTATTTTTTTGCCACCGCTTTTCATTCTGTCAAACACCTTCCACCAGAATCGTCACCGTCGTCTGGTAGGTACCTGGAGCCAGATTCGGGTCCTCATCAAAAAAGAAATAGAGCTGGCCTTTATAATCACCCGGACCCTTAAATTTAGCAGCTATAGCGGGAAAAGATTTATTCAGACGGCCCGATATAAACCCGTCACCCTCTGCATCCCACCATATTCTTTCCACCGGAATCGTAAATCCGCTCGCGCTGTCAATCAGGTCCGAGGAAGCAATCAACCAGACGTAGGTGGTGGCACTCGAGCTGCAGTTCGATTTAATTATCATCTCGAAAGGACCCTCGCTGGCGGAAAGAGTCTGGGGAACACCGGTGGAGCTGGCGCGGGTAAAAGAAACGAAAGAGGTGTTTACTTCCAGACGAAAACGCTTCTCCACTTTTACGGTTACCGCCAGTGCAGCTGTGTTCTGCGAGAAAAGAGGCATCACCAGAGCAACCGCCATAAAAAGAATGAGAGCACTTTTCCTTTTCATCTTCATCTTTTCTTTGCCTGAACCATCCTCTCTATCCGTCCTGCCCGCTCCAGAAAAAAGTAAAACCGAGCCGCCCGATTGTTACCTCACACTGAATTCTTTCTTCAGACCGAGGAGCTCATCCCGGCCGATGTCTAAGATGGCTTCGGCCGTATAATCTCCCGGCTTGAGATTTTCCTGCAGTCTGAGCTCCAGCCAGCGACGGCTTTCCGGGAGCACCGGTTCGTCCGGAATTTCCAGCCTGACCACCCTTTTCCCTTCGGCGTTTTTGACCACCACCTCTCCCTTCAGCCGGAAATGATATCTGCCGCTGTTGGTGATTTTTAACTTAATAAGCTGCTGCCCCTGAGAGGATTCAAAAACCAGGTCTTCCAGCTGGCCCTGGATTTCCGGCTTTCCGATGGTCACGTAAACGGCGGCGACAATCTTCCCGGTGAAAGCCACCTGGCCGAGCCGCCCGCCCGCCGGAGCGTCCGGCACCTGTTCGAAGGAAACAGCCAGATGATAGCCGCCCGGCGCCGCCTCGGCCGGAACCGAAACGGTGAAACGAACGCTTTTAACTTCTTCCGGCTGCAGTCTGAAATCGAAAGGATTAACCCGGACCCATTCGCGCACAGAGTAGAGCGCCGGTCGGTTTCCGATGAAATTCCTGCTGCCATCTTCCCCCAGAAACCAGTTCTCGGCGTAAACTTTAATCCTGATCGGCTTGCTCGAATTGTTCCGGACGTAAATTACTTCGGTAACCTGACTTCCGGGCCTGGCTTTAAGCTCAAACCTGATCGGGGTGATGCCAAAATAGATCTGAGCCAGAACGGTCGAAGGCAACAGCGCAAAAAAAGCGGCCAGTAGAATTATGATTAATATCAGGCGCCCTCTAGCTTCCCTCGCCGACCTCTTTTCAGGCATCAACCTTTCCCCCACCAGATTTTATTAAAACTTCTAACTGAGTTCAAAAGAAAAAGGGAGAGCCCCCCTTCTTCTCTCCCTTATTTCTGGCAGAACTCAGACTTTAGAAAGAGTGTAAGTGGCCGTGATCGAATAGGTTCCGGGTTCCTGAGTGGCGTAATCACGCAGAAAACTGAAATTAAGGGTGCCCTCATGCCAGTGCAGTATGCTTCCGCTCCAGGAACCTACGGTGACAGCGTTTCCATTAATCAAATTGCCTGCCTGATACCCGGCCCCTGTAACTGTCCAGCTTACAGTGCTGGCCGGAACGGTTGTGTGGAAGTCGCTGTTAGCGACCACCGTAAGAGTCAAGGAAGAAGCAGGAACCATGATCGCAAAAGCTCTGACATTAACAGGACCTTCGTTAGCCGGTATCTGCACCGTGGCTGGAGACTGCGCCGGTGAAGGAGCCACATCGGTAAAAGTGATAGTGCTCTGGCTGATGTAAAGGTCATACCACTCAGCCAGTGTAACCTGGAAGGTCACATTTTTTGTGACCTGAGCCATCAGAGGAGAAACTGAAAGAAGCAAAACCAGTAACCCGAGAAACCCGACAAAATTCGTTTTCCTTTTTTCCATATTGGCAATCCTCCTGAAAAAAATAATTTTGGGGAAATTTTAGAGCAAACTTCATGCCAGGTCAAGAAATAGAAGAAAAAAGGGGGCAACTTACTGATAAATATGAAAATAAACTTTCAAGACAGATTTAATCTTTTTTTAAATCGATAAAATTTCAAAAAAAACAAAGCAATATTTGTCACTCCGGGCAGTTTTTGTCTTTTACTTTTATTCTCTTAAATCGCGCTAAGATAAAATACGGCTAAATAATCTTCTTCATTACCCTCCACGGAACTGTAAAAATTAAGGCTCCCGGCTTTATATCCCTGACCTCTCCAGACGGCGAATGTCGTTTCCTGGTCGAAGTGCACGACACCCTTTCCAGAAAGGTCTCCTTCTCCCGACCAGAATAATCTATGCGATTGATTATTTACATCCTGCCGAACTTTTTGAATTCTCCCTTTCAGTACCACCATTCGGCTGTGACCGGCTGAAAGAAGCGCCCTGACGAATACCGGCTGTCCCTTTTTTATCTCTGTCATCACGGAAACTGAACCGGACCCGCGGTCAGCGCCGGCCTGGATACCCGAATTAATTTCGAGCACAAGCCACTCTCTGAGTTCAACAGAAAAAGTGCCGCTGACCGAGGTGTCGGCAAAAGCACTCCCCGCCAGGATGGTAAAAATTAAGACAGCAGGAAGGTTAATTCTTCCAATTTGCTTGTTTATCAGCGTCTTAATTAATAGAAACATCGTTTTTCCATCTTTCTGGCCACTTCACATCTATAAGAAATGCAAAGCTCATGCCAGCAGGCTCAGGCTTAAAATATTGATAATAAAGAAAATAACATTAAACAGAAATTGGCTTCGGTGTTCGTATTTGTTACATATTGAACGATTATATTTATAACTAATTGATAATAAAATAATTAAATCTCCATAAATATGTCCGCTTTTGTTACAGCTTAAGATTAAGTCTGCCGGAGAGTCTTCAATTACCCGAAAAGAATCAGCGCGCAGAATTTATTTAAGGTGAGGATTCAGCCATGCAAGCTCTGATCAAGCAAAATGCGCTTACTTCCGCCATTCGCCTGACCCGGTGGCTCCGGACAGGCAGGATGAGCTTAAGAAATCAGCTTAAAAATTAAAAAGGAGAATCTCTTTCTCACCGGCAACGCAGATTTTTGCCTGTCTGCTTAAGGTTCCCGGATTAAATCTGGATGTTATATTTCCTCAGCTTCCGGTACAGGGCGGGTCTGGTGATCCCCAGCCGGCTGGCTGCTTTCTGTTTATTAAAACCGCAATCCCGCAGAACCTCCAGCAGATGTTTCTTTTCCATCTGAGAGAGCGTCAGATGGACGTAAGGATAGGGCTTATCATCCACCATCCCCTCTTCCACCATCTTCAGAAGATAATCGGGCAGATGCTGGATATCGATAAAATTCTCTCCGGTGAGCGAAACACCGCGCTCGACCACCTTTTCCAGCTCGCGGACGTTGCCCGGCCAGTCGTACTCGGCGAATATTTTTTTCACCCGGTTGGAAACTCCCCTGACCTCCTTGCCAGATCGCTGGTTGTAAATTTCTATAAAATGAAGACAGAGAAGCGGGATGTCTTCCTTTCTTTTCCTCAGCGGTGGAAGGTTTATCTCAGCCACGTTGATCCGGTGGAAAAGGTCTTCTCTGAACTGTCCTCTCTCCACTTCTTTCCTGAGATCTCTGTTGGTGGCGCAGATCACCCTGACGTCAACTTTTACCGCCCGGTTGCTGCCGAGCGGCCGGAAGGTGCGTTCCGAGAGGAACCGCAGCAGTTTCGCCTGAGCGCTTAAAGGCATTTCGCTTATTTCATCGAAAAATATGGTCCCACCGTCAGCTTCTTTAAGAAGTCCGCTCTTTGCCCTGTCAGCGCCGGTAAAAGCGCCCTTTTCATAACCGAACACCTCGGATTCAAAAAGCGATTCAGGAAGGGTGGTGCAGTCGACCACCACCAGCGGCTGGTTGCTCCTCGGACTCAACCGATGAATGGCTCTGGCCGCCAGCTCTTTTCCGGTGCCCGTCTCGCCGGTAATCAAAACGGTAATCTGATGTTTGGCCAGACGTTCTATCAAAGAAAATATTTCCAGCATGACCGGGTTGCGGCTGACCATACCCTGGAAAACGTACTTTTTCGCCAGTTCCTTTTCGAGCTCATAAGTTTCCCGCCTGACCGAAATCTTTTCCTGCAGCTTGCGCAAGCTTTCTTCCAGGGCTTCTGTCCTGAGAGGCAGGCTAAGGTAGTCCAGCGCACCGGCCCTGATGATTTCCGCCACCCGCTGCTCGCTTTCCGGCTGACCGGCCATTATAACTTCAAGCAGCGGGTCAAATTCTTTAATCTTCTTCAAACGGCGAAGAGTTTCAGCCAGGTTAACTTCCCTTTTCAGAACAATCACCCGCGGCTTGAATTCCTGAATCTTCAGGAGGAAATCATCATCCAGACCGGCCATCGTCAATTCATAATCGCCAGCACCCAGAACCTGACCGAGTCTCTGAAGGAAAGTATGGTCGCTGGTTATGGCCATCAACCTGATCATGCCGGACCTCCCGCTTTTAGCGGCATTATAACTCAGTTAAAATTTCGGTTAAAGCTTTATCACAGCAGGCTCGCTGAATGATCCCGGCGCGTATTTATCCGATTCTTGACAGCCGGTCCGCAAAAGGGAGCAGGTATGCTTTACAGAATCCTCAGGCAAAAATCAGCAGAAGCCCTGGAACGCAGCCGGACATTTTTTCTCGTGGTACGAAGCCGTTCCCGGCTTAAACTTCAGGCAAACTGAAACAGCCACTTTTCTAACAGCCCGGTATCAGCTATACTTTAACTTCCAGATTTAACGCTTTCAGAGGGAGGTTTTAATGCCGGAAACCAGGTCAGAGTTGATTCTCAGGCTCTTCCAGGAAAGCAACGCTCTTCTTCAGGGCCATTTCAAGCTCACCTCGGGAAAACATTCGGACGTCTATTTTGAAAAAATCAAGCTGATCGAAAGGCCAGCAGTCCTGGAGAAAATCATCGACCTGCTGGTGGAAGAAATCAAAAACGACCGGCCCGATTTTGAATACGTGGTCTCACCGGCTTACGGCGGGATCGCCATCGGTTTTCTCACCGCTCTGAAGCTGAATAAACTCTTCGCCTTCTCCCAGCGGGTTGAGGAAAAAATGACCGTCCGTTCAGGCTTCTCCGGTCTGGCCGGTTCAAAGGCAATAATCGTAGAGGACATCCTGACCACCGGAGGTTCCGTCCAGGAAGTTCTCGAATGCCTGAAAACCCTGGGGGTTACGGTCACCGGAATTTACTGCCTGGTCGACCGCAGCGGCGGTCAGGTTCTGATCGAAGGACGCCCGGTCCGGAGTCTCCTGGCTCTTAAAGTTTCAGCCTACGAGCCGGAAGATTGCCCTCTCTGCCGACAGGCACTGCCGCTGGTAAAACCCGGTGCTTCTGACAAAAAATGAAAATTATCTTAGCCTCTGAATCGCCCAGAAGAATCAAATTGCTGAAAAAAGCGGTCGGCTCTTTTTCTGTCATTCCCAGCCGTCTCGATGAAAGTCAGATCCAGGCCGAAGACCCGATCTCCTTCGCTCTCAAAGCGGCCGAAGCCAAAGCTAAGGAAGTGGCAAAAAACCAGCCGGAGGCTCTGGTAATCGCCGCCGATACCGTGGTCACGCTTGACGGAAAAATATTCGGGAAGCCAGCTGACCGGACACAGGCCCGCGAAATGCTCCTGGAGCTTTCAGGCAGGACGCACGAAGTGGTCACGGCGATCGCCCTCTATCACCAGGAAAAAGACCGCCTGCTCACCGGTTATGAAGTCAGCCGGATGACCTTCAAGAATTTAACTCAGGACGAAATTGAAGCCTACCTTGACCGGAACACTTACCGGGATAAAGCCGGAGCCTACGCGATCCAGGAGATAAAAAGGCAGTTTGTGGAAAGGCTCGAGGGCGATTACCACAACGTGGTCGGGCTGCCGCTCCGTCTTCTGCGCCGGCTGCTAAACAAATTTCGCGAAGAGAAGGTTGTGGTGGAAATAACCGACTTCAAACTTCCGGAAGCTGTCGGTCTGGCCCGTACGCAAAACAGCTTCATCGAAGTCCCCGGCGCCTATCCTGGCGACGTGGTGGAAATTTCCTACCTTCCCTCAGGCAGCCAGCAGGTTAAAGGAAAACTTATTTCGCTGATCAGACCGGGAACTTTCAGAGAAAAGCCCCCGTGCCCCCATGCCGGCCTCTGCGGAGGCTGTGCCTTTCAGGACCTGAACTATGAGGAGCAGCTGCGCCAGAAGCAAAAATACCTGACTGAAATTTTCTGTCAGTACTTTCCTGACTCCGGCCGCTACCTGGAAATAGAGAAGATTCTGCCATCGCCCGCCCGGTTTTTCTACCGCAACAAAATGGAATTCTCCTTCGGTCAATCGGACGGGAAAATTATTCTCGGGCTCAGGGAAAAAACCCGGCCGCATCAGCATCGCCGGCCGAACCGGGTGGTGCCTCTGGAAATCTGCCATCTCTGCACACCTCTAACCGCCCGCATTTTTGCCGCGGTCTGCCGGCTGGCCGATCGATCGGGACTGCCGGTGTTTGACCTGGTGAGCAAAAAGGGCTTCTTCCGGCATCTGGTGGTCAGGGAGGGGAAAAAGACCGGCCAGCTGATGCTCATCATCGTCACCACCAGCCAGGCGAAGCTTCCGGCGGAAGAATTCCGCGCCGGTCTTCTCGAAGCCGTTCCCGAACTCACCAGCCTGTGGTGGGTGGAGAATGACCGGATTGCCGACGTGGTGGCCTGCGAGAAGATGCATCTGCTTCACGGCCAGGAAGCCATCGAAGAAGAGCTCCTTGGACTCCGTTTCAAGATTTATCCTTCCTCTTTCTTCCAGACAAACCCGCTGGCGGCAGAGCTCGTTTACTCCAGGCTTCAGGGAAAAGCCCGGGAGCTCCGCACGCAATCAGCCCTCGGTCTTTACTGCGGTTCTGGAGCGATAGAAATCTGCCTCTCCCGGGCCGCCTATGAAGTTGTCGGCATCGACTGGGAAGCAGATAACATAAAGACGGCCACCGAGAACCTGACGATAAACGGAATTAAAAATGTGCGGTTTGTGGAAAGTTCAGTGGAGGCGGCCCTGCCGGCGATCAGCCGCGGCAGCTTCGACCTTCTGGTGCTTGACCCGCCGAGGGCCGGGTTGAGCCCGCGCGGCTTAAAAAGGGTTATCGGTCTGAAAATCCCCGAGCTTCTTTACGTCTCCTGCAATCCGGTAACTCTGGCCAGGGACCTCAGAGAACTCGTCCGGAGCGACTATAAGATCAACTCGCTGACGCCGGTGGATTTTTTCCCGCATACCCCGCATCTGGAAATAGTGGCTCACCTCAGCCTCTAAAAATCAGAGCGGCATTTTTGAAAAAACCAGAGAGCACCCTTCAGCCTTTAATTCCAGCCAAAAGGCGGGGAATAGATTTTATTTTTATTCTTTTATCTGGGTGGTCAGAAAGATCGGCAGGGTCATCTGCTGGACCTGGTCGATGAGTTCTTCGATTTCGTCAATATGCTGATCTTCTTCCTGAAGAATTTTTTCCAGCAGTTCCCTGGTGGCGAAATCCCCGACCTCTCCGGCCAGCTTGATCGCCTCGTTATAGGCTTTTATGGCATCAAATTCCGCCTGCCGGTCAAACTCCAGCATTTTCGGGATTTCGCTTCCGATATAAATCTTTTTAAGCTCGGAGACGATGGGCACTCCCTCAAGAAAAAGGATTCGTCCGATCAAGCTTTCCGCGTGCTTCATTTCCTGAATAGCCCTCCTCTCGATCTTCTTGTGCAGCTTCTCATAGCCCCAGCTGGCGCACATCTCCGAATGAACCATGTATTGGTTGATGGCCGTAAGTTCATCAGCCAGAAGAGAATTCAAAGTTTCGAGAAGTCTGGGATCTCCTTTCATATTAGCCTCCTTTCTTTATTTTCTATTCTACCGCAATTTCCAAACAGAGTAAACCGTTAGATTTTCGCTTTCATTTTATTTAAAATTAAAAATATTGCTGCGGCTCGATGATTAAAACTCTACCTGAAGATTTCATCGTCGAAGAAATGGCCAGCCTGCCGCTGGCGGAAAGCGGGGAATACCGCGTTTACCGCCTTACGAAGAAAAACTGGACCACTCCTGACCTGATGCGTTTTTTAGCCAGGACCCTGTCAATTTCTCCGAAAGCTCTGGCTTACGGAGGAAAGAAAGACAAACACGGGCTGACCACCCAGTACATAACCATCCGCCACCAGCGCGACTTCAGTCTGCAGGAAAAAAATTTTTCGCTGGAAGCGGTCGGCTTTATGAGAAAACCGATGAGCCCGGCCCTGATCCAGGGTAATCGATTCAAAATCACCATCCGCAAGCTCAAAGAGGTCGAGCCGGTGCTTCTCAACCTGGAGGAGGTAAAAGAACACGGTTTCCCCAACTTTTTCGACGACCAGCGCTTCCGGGGCTGGAGTCCGGAGATAGGCTTTTTTGCCGACCGGGTTATTCGCGGCCACTACAACGGAGCGCTGCAGGTTTTCCTGAAATCGCAGGTGCTCTCGGCCAGCGCTTCCGAACGAGAACGGGTGGCAAAAATCATCGATAACTGGCGCGACTGGGAAAAATGTCTCGAACTGGCCAGGGGTCTTACGGAAAAAAGAATTTTCCGCACTCTTCTCCTAAGGCCTGACGATTTCCTGGCCGCCCTGGAAAAAATTCCCCGGGAAGAGATCGCCATGGCCTATGCCGCGTTCAGCTCTCATCTGTGGAACGAACTTCTCCGGCGACTGCTGAAAGAGTTAATCCCCGAGCTCAGAGAATATCAGGCGGAGTCCGGCGTGTTCTATTTCTGGAAAAAACTGGCCCCTGAAGCCTTCAACTATCTTAAAGATTTAAAACTGCCGACGCCGGCAGCCAGGATGAACTTCCCTGACGACCTCAGCCGCCGTCTTTACCTTCAGGTGCTTGAAGAAAACAACCTCCAGTTCTCTTCCTTCCGCACCAGAGCCCTCAGCCGCGTGTTCTTCAGGTCTTTTCAGCGCAAGGTGCTGCTGTTTCCTGAAAACCTGGAGATCCTGGAAACCAGGGACGACGAACTCTATCCGGGCAAAAAAGCTCTGGTGCTGTCTTTCAGTCTGCCCCGCGGGGCTTTTGCCACCATGTTAATAAAAAGGATTCTTCTGGAAAAATAATTCTTTGCAGTAAATGCTGTCTGGAAATAAAAGATTAAAAATTATACCCGGAGCGAGAGAAAAAAGAAGATGAAAAAAGCAGCCATAATTCTGGGTGGGGGACGCGGCACCAGGCTCGGCCGGAACGTTCCGAAACAGTTTGCCCGGCTGGGCGGAAAGCCTCTTTTTGATTACTCGGTGGAAAAATTTCTTCAGCTCAAAACAGAAGTTATCGTGGCCGTTCTGGTTGAAGATTATGCCGCTTTCTATCAGCCCCACCCGGCGATTACCGCCGTTGTGCCCGGCGGCGCCACCCGGCAGCAATCTGTGCTCAACGGACTTCGCGCCTGCCCGGAGGACACCGGGCTGGTTTTAATCCATGACGCTGCCCGGCCGTTTTTCCCGGTGGAAAAAGTGGCTGTGGCTCTGACGAAACTAACCGAAAAAGAGTTTGACGGCCTGGCGCTGGCCATTCCTTCGACTGATACCTTAGCTGAAGTTGAGGGCCAGCAGGTGGTCAGTTTCCCCGACCGCCGACGGATTTTCCGGATGCAAACGCCCCAGCTGTTTCGTTTTAAGCAAATTAGGCGGGCTTACGAAGAAATGCAGGACCGGTGTTTCACCGACGACCTGTCGCTGGCGCTGGCTGCCGGTCTTCGCTGCGGCTGGGCCGAGGGCAGCGAACTGAACTTCAAGATAACCACCGAACTCGACTGGCAGCTGGCCGGGAATCTTCTGGCTTCAGGCCGCCTGAAACTCTGAACTGGCACCTCTCCATCTTTCCGGACCGCTCTCGAGAAGCCGGTAATCGCTGTATTCTTCCTCCACGATCCGCCTTATGTTTTTAATGAGGAAACTGCCGTGAATTTTTATCCAGGTCTTCTTTATGACCGTCCTGTCCTGCCAGGTATCAAGGTCTATCCTCATGAGAAACTCTTTAAGAACGCCAGGCTTTCTGGATGGGGTCAGCTCAAGCCGTTTCAGGTCAAAAGAATTCTGGCTGATGTAAAAAAGGCCCTCAAGGAGAGAATCTTTTTTCTCCCGGGCCCGGGCTTCCAGCAGATAACATTTTTCACCGTTGACTTCGGTCTCTCCCCTGAGAAAGAAATCATAATGGTTCCTGTTTTTCTGGCTGAACGGAATGACCTCCTCCAGATTCATCGAATTCCGCCGGCGTCCTCCGCGTTCTGCAGCCTGGCTTTTCTCTCTCTGCTCCCTCATCTTTCTCTGAGCCTCGAGCCTTTCCCGGCGGTACTCCTCGGTGATGTCTTTTGTCCGACCTTTCTCCATTTCGACCGCCTGGAGAATTTCCTCTTCCACCAGACCTTCGTTAAATCTTATCCGCCTGGTGACCTGCCGGACCTTTTCCGGTCGCCAGTTCCGGTCGGCATCGGTCTGGGTGGAAACGGCCAGTGCCTCCCACCTTCCGTCCTGGTTTGCAGCAAAAAGCCTTTCGCTCGCCTTCTCGATTATTTTTTCTAAAGGAATTTCCTGCGGTGCTCCAGAAAGCCAACTCCAGAGCAGAAAAAGAAAAAAGGCGGGGAAAAAGGGCCTGACGCTTTTCTTGCATAAAAACTTTCTTCCTGGCATCAAAAAAACCTCGCACCTGACATCATCCACACTTATTCGTTTATTATACCAGAGCTCTCGTTCGATTCCTGCTCAAAAGATATTTTTCCCAGAGTAACGTTTATGAATTTTTCCTGGTGCTCCGAGACCAGACTGCCAGCAAGCCCGGCGCACATCAATATTTATCCCGGCAAACAACACAATTGTCCTTGAATTAAAAAAAGAATTAAAGTATTTTTCCTGAAGGAATTATTTTCCCGGCCGGTAAGAAAAGGAGGTCCCATGAGGCAGAAAAAAGAGAACGCCCGCAGGTTGATTTTATATACCCTGGCCCTCACCCTGGCCATCATCACGATGGTTGGCACAGCCCGGGCTCAATTTCACTTTGGAGTCAAGGGCGGGCTGACCCTCGGGCAAGTAAGTTCGGTTCCAGAATTTTTCCTCCAAGGATTTCCCTGGAAAACAAAAACCGGCTGGTCAGGCGGAATTTTCGGAAGCTATGAATTCATAAAGGGCGTGCATGTGCAGCCGGAAGTTCTTTTTATCCGGAAAGGCGCCAGGCTGGTCGACCCTGAATACGATTTCGAGGCGCGCTTCAACTTTGATTATCTTGAAATCCCGGTCCTTTTCAGAATAGACCTGGAACTCGAAGGGGCGGCCGCCGTCCCCTCAATCTATTTCGGACCGTTCTTCAGTTTCAACCGGAAAGCTAACATCCTGATGATTGACCCCTACAGCCGCGAAACCGAAGACCTGAAGGATGATATCGAGAAGGCTGAATACGGAATCGCCCTCGGACTGATGTTTATCCAGAAATGGGGTCCAGGCCATTTTTCAGTGGATGCCCGTTACGACTTAGGTTTGACTAACCTTCTGAAGCCGGGTGTTCAATGGATGGACAGCATCAAGACAAGAACCTGGACGTTCATGATCGGCTATTCTTACTGAATCGCCAGGCTCACGCTGCGGATTTCAGTTCATCTGGCCATTAAAGAAAACCTTGAGCTTGACAGCGAAAATCCATTCTGCTAATTTTTCTCCAGCAAATTGAGGATTCCTGAAAGATCGAACAGTGAGAGACGAACTGAAACAAAAAAACCTTATTGATTTCAATCAGGAAAGAAAGAAACACCTGGGGGAATTTTCTACCCCCTCTCATTCCCTCCCCCATCTTCTCCCCTGCATGATAATGTGATGCCCGAATGCTTGCCTTATTAAAGAAGGCAGGTATTCGGGAGCCTCGTTAAAATCCCCGGGTAGCATTCTACCCTGTTTTCCCATCTTTATTCCGGAGGTGAACGCATGTCAGAGAAAAAAACAATCCTCAGCGAATCAAAACAACAGAGAAAAGAGAAAATCAGAACGGCTGTGCTGGGAGCATCCGGCCTGGTCGGCCAGAGTTTTCTTCTGCTGCTTTCCGACCACCCTTTCTTCCAGCCGGTTTTCCTTTCCGCCTCGCCTGAGAATGCGGGAAAAACATTCAGTCAGGTCTGCCTCCTGAACCATCCTTCTCTTCCAGCCGGGCCGGGCTTTCGGCTCGCTGAAGAAATCAGAGACCTGGAATTTCACCCACCCGACCCGGAACTTCTGGAAAAAGCCGGAGTTCAGGCGGTGTTCAGCTCGCTTCCGGCAGCTCTGGCTCAGACTGTGGAAAAAGAACTTCGAGCCCGCGGTTTTGCCGTCTTTTCCAACTCTTCAGCCCATCGCCAGGACCCGGAAATTCCCGTGCTCATACCGGAGGTAAATCCTGAGCACCTCAAGCTGGCAGAAATCCAGAAGAAAAAGCACGGCGGTTTTATCGTCGCCGGAAGCAATTGCTGCGTGGCCGGGGCTGCTCTGGCCCTTAAACCGCTTATGGTCGCTTCCCGCCGGCTTCCTTCTTCCATAAGAATAAACACTTACCAGTCGATTTCCGGAGCCGGACGCAGGGGGAGTTCGGCCTTTGACCTGGAGGGAAACCTTATTCCCTGTATTCCAGGAGAAGAAGAAAAGATTCAGAAGGAAATTCCTAAAATTTTTGGCCGGCTGGAAAAAGCTAAAATCCATCCGGTGCGGATGAAAATCAAAGCGGCCTGCGTGCGGGTGCCGGTAGCTTCCGGTCATCTTCTCCATCTCGAAGTTGAATGGAGGGAAAAGATTTCACCAGCCAGAATACTCCGGGGGCTTAAAACCGGATCCGGACTGAAGAGCTTCCCCCTGCCGACAGCTCCGGCAACTCCTCTGATTCTCAGAACCGAAGACGACCGACCCCAGCCAGCGCTCGACCTGTTTCCCGGCGCGCCGGCCAGAGCCGCCGGAATGGCCATCACTCTCGGCCGGATAAAGCTGGATGAAAATTCCGTTTCTCTGTTTCTTCTTGTCAACAACCTGGTCCGCGGAGCCGCCGGAAACTGTCTGCTGGCGGCCGAGCTGGCTCTAACTTCCGGGTTGATCGGATAAAACCGGAAATGAAAAAGGAGGACAAAACTATGGCTAACAACCGCAGAAAATACGGAAAAATCAAAAAGGTCATTAAATTTGGAGGAAGCTGCCTGAAAGACCGGTCCTCTCTGCTTCAGGCTGTTTCCATAATCAAAAAGGAAAATGAAAGGGTGGCCCTGGTGGTGTCAGCTCTGAGCGGGGTAACCGACCTGTTGCTTGACGCTTACCACCTGGCCCTCGGTCAGGAAAAAAACTTCAGAGGAATAATCAACTCTATTGAGAAACGTCATCTGCTGCTCGCTTCCGAAGTCCTGTCTCTCAAGAACTACGCTCTGCTGGCTGAAAGATACCGGGAGCTATTCTTCAGGTTGAACCGGTTGCTCAGGGGAATCGCGCTTTCGGGTGAAGCTTCAACCTCGCTGAAAGCTGCTGTGCTGAGTTACGGCGAAAGGCTGTCGGCGCATCTTCTGGCGGTAATCCTGAACGAAGCCGGCCTCGAAGCTCGAGTTTACGAATCTGAAAAGGCCGGACTCGTCGCCACCAGGGTTTCTGAAGAGGCAGAAGCAGACCTTGAAGCTTTCGACCGTGTTTTCAGGACAGCGGCCGGGGAAGTGGAAGCGGGTAACTTCATACCTGTTTTTACCGGATTTTACGGCCTGACGCCGGAAGGTCGAACCGCGCTTTTTGGCCGGAACGGCTCCGATTACACGGCCGCCTGCGTGGCCAGAGGATTCCGCGCTTTGAGACTTGTTCTTTACAAAGACGTTCCGGGTTTTCTGACGGCTGACCCGGAAAAAGTTCCCGAAGCTCGACCGATCCCGGCGCTCAGCCGGCTGGAAGCAGCCGAGCTCTCTTACTTTGGAGCTAAAATTCTCCATCCGAGAATCTGGGAACCGCTCGAGCCGCTTAACTGTCCGGTGGAAATCAAATCTTTTAAATCTCCTGAAGCTCCGGGGACGGTAATAAAGGCTAAAGCGGAAAAAAGCGCGAACATCATCAAAAGCCTCTCCGCCAGCGAAAACCTGGCGGTGCTCCGGGTCGAAGGCCCCGGGGTCGGGAGCAAACCCGGAATCATCGGGCTTCTCGGGACAACTCTCGCCCGGAATGAAGTTAACATCCTGACAGTTTTGACCTCACAGACCTGCATCAACCTCATTCTATCGGCCTCTGAAGGCGAGCGGGCTCTCAGGCTGGTGGAGAAAATCCAGGAGCCGGCGATAAGAAAGGTCCTTCTGGAAAAGGACCTGGCGCTGGTGGCCGCAGTCGGTCACGGCATACGGGAGACGGACGGTCTGGCCGGGAAAATTTTCTCCACCTTAGGTTCAGCCAGGATTAACGTTGAATTTTTCTCGACCGGTGCTTCTGAGACAGCCATTTATCTTCTGCTTAAAAAGAGCGACACGGGTCGCGCCGTCCGGTTGCTGCATCAGGCTTTCTTTGGAGAAAAAACTGAGGGTCGCAAACGCTCGCTTCCGCCCGGGTCGGCTGTCGAGCTGCATCACAGACAGGTCATTGACACACGCTGACTTTTCAAGTAGAAATATAGCTGTTCTGTCAGGGGTGCCTTCGGCATCTTCCGACGAAGGCTGAGAGCAGACCCTTTGAACCTGAACTGGGTAATGCCAGCGTAGGGAGACAGAATTTCCGGGGGATCAAATCTCAGCCTCTTCTGACAGACCGAATTTTTTTGTCAGGAGGTATGAGGAAAATGTTTTCAGCGAAAACAGTCATCCGGGACCTGGAAAAAATTCGCCGCCAGGTGCCGCTCGTCCACAACATCACGAATTTCGTCGTGATGAACCTCACGGCAAATGCTCTGCTGTCGATAGGAGCCTCGCCCGTGATGGCTCATGCGGTGGAAGAGGTTGAAGAGATGGTCGGGCTGGCTTCGGCCGTGGTGATCAACATCGGAACGCTCAGCCGCCACTGGGTGGAAGCGATGGAAAAAGCAATCACTGCGGCAGAAAAGAAAAACATACCGGTAATCCTCGACCCGGTGGGAGCCGGCGCCACCTCTTACCGCACGGCCACCGCCCGCCGGCTGCTGGAGACCGGCCGGGTGGCCATTATCCGCGGCAACGGCTCGGAAATCAGAGCGCTTCTCGACGCCGGAGCCAGGACAAAGGGTGTCGACAGCCTGGAAGGACCGGAAGCAGCGGTGGAAACAGCCCGGCTTCTTTCCGAAAAGTACGGCTGCGCGGTCAGCATCAGCGGACCGGTGGACATTATCGTTCGGAGTGAAGAAACCGTGCGTATCGGAAACGGTCATCCGCTCATGCCCCGGGTGACGGGCCTCGGCTGCACCGCATCAGCTCTGACCGGCGCCTTCGCCGCGGTCGACAGCAATTATTTAGAAGCTGCGGCCGGGGCGATGATCGTGATGGGCATATGCGGCGAACTCGCCGCAGAACAGGCTCGCGGTCCGGCCAGCTTTGAGCTCCACTTCCTCGACTGGCTGCACAACATCGGGGAAAAGGAAATTCGCGAGCGGATTAAAATTTTTTTATGAATTAGATTCTGCGCGAAAGAAAGCAGGAGACTGACCATGGCCGCTTCGAGCAGGTTTGACTTCAGCCTTTATCTTGTTACCGACCGACGCCTGGCCGGAGAATTCTCTCTGACAGAACTTGTCTCGAAAGCCGTGGCCGGTGGCGTCACGGTGGTGCAGCTACGGGAAAAAGACTGTTCAACCCGTGAGTTTCTGGAAATGGCGCTGGCGGTAAAAAAAATCCTGCCTGCGGGCATTCCGCTTATAATCAACGACCGTCTGGACATCGCTTTAGCCGCCGGGGCGGACGGAATCCACCTGGGACAGAGCGACCTGCCGGCAGAAATCGCCAGAAAATATCTCGGACCGGAGGCCATCATCGGGCTTTCGGTGGAAAACTTCGACCAGCTCCGGGAAGCCATCAACCTGCCGGTTGATTATTTAGCCATCAGCCCGGTTTTCCCGACGCCGACGAAGACTGATACCGGACCGGCCTGGGGCATTGAAGGGCTCAGGCGAGCGAGAAGCTTCACCGAAAAACCGCTGGTGGCTATCGGTGGAATAAATGGAACCAACGTGGTGGAAGTGGTCAAAGCCGGAGCGGATGGAGTGGCTGTGGTTTCAGCCATCTGCGCCGCCACCGACCCGGTAGAAGCCGCTCGCCGGCTCAGGCGGCTGATCGAAAGCGCCAGGAAGAAACAGGCAGTTAGCGCTGAAGAAAAATAAAAAAACAGCTCAAAGGAGAAACATATGTCCGGGAAAAAATTAACCATAAACGACCTGGGTGAATTCGGCTTCATCGCCCGCTTTTCCCGGTGTTTCACCAGGAATCTTCCCGGCGGTGTTCTCGGCATAGGGGACGACTGCGCCGTGCTTCCCTGGAAAGGCGACCTGAAACTGCTGGTGACCACTGACCTGCTGGTCGACGGCGTTCACTTTTTGAGCGAAAAAATCTCGCCGCAGGACCTGGGGTACAAAGCCCTGGCCGTCAACCTTAGCGACATCGCGGCCATGGGCGGCCGTCCGCGCTGGGCTTTCCTTTCGATAGCTATTCCGCCGGGCACCCGCATCGACTGGCTTGATGACTTCTTCCGCGGATGGCGGCAGCTCGAGAAAAAAACAGGAGTGCGGCTCCTTGGAGGAGACACCACCAGGTCAAAAGCCGGTTTTGTGGTCAACGTGGCCGTGCTGGGAGAAGTCAGGGCGAAAAACCTCAAATTGCGCTCAACCGCCAGACCAGGCGATGTGGTGACGGTAACCGGAACCCTGGGCGATTCCGAGGGCGGGCTCAGGCTTATTCTCAGGGAGTCAGAAAATGGTCGGCCGGGTCCAGAAGAAAAATTTCTTCTGCGGCGCCATTACCGTCCGCATCCCCATCTGGAAGAAGGACAATTTCTTTCCAGCCAGCCTGGAGTGCGGGCGATGATCGACGTCTCCGACGGGATAGATTCTGACCTGCGTAGAATCATCGAGCGGTCAGGGTGCGGAATCGAAGTTTATTTAGAGAAACTTCCGGTCTCCCCGGCGCTTGAAAAATGCTGCGCTAAATATGGCTGGAATTTAGAGGAGGTGGCCGCCGCCGGCGGGGAAGATTACTGTCTTCTCCTGACAGTTGCTCCGGAAAAATTTCCGGAGCTGGCCGGAAAATTCTACCGCCGCTTCAAACGTCAGCTGGCAGCGATCGGCAGAGTGACCGACAGGAAAAACCAGCTTATCTATTTGCGACACCAGAAGCCGGTGACCCCGGGAAAAACCGGCTTCGACCATTTTAAGTAATGCCAGGCGCAGAGCCGGTATAGACAGAAAAACTGGATCACTCTATAATTAAGCTTACAAGCATCTATCGGGTTTAATTTTTATTAAATCCGTGCTTCAATCTCATTTACAAACTTATTTGCAAATAATTAAATGAATACAGGAGAAAACATTTCCTCCATTATCAACAGCCTTCTTGTTGAACACTCTCGTTACGGGCTGGTGCTGATAGACTCCACAGGCCGCTGGCTGTCTATGAACCCGGCTTTCACAGAGATAACTGGATACAGTCTCAAGGATGTGCCCAACGGTCGGGCCTGGTTCAGAAAAGCGTTTCCTGACGCGGGAAAAAGGTCTGAAGCGATAGCCCTGTGGCAGGCTGACAGGAAAAAAGGAGTGACCACCGACCGGGTGCTGCAAATAACCTGCAAAAACGGCGAGAGAAAATGGGTGGAAATGCGCAGTTCGTTTCTCCCGGACGGAACAACGGTGCTGAATCTTCACGATATCACCGATAAAAAATTAATCGAATCAGCCAGAGAACAGGCTGAAAATTACTATCGCGCTTTACTCGAAGCCACGCCCGACATGGTGGTTATAACAGACATAAATGGCCACATCACTTATTCCTCGGAAAGCGCCGCTCGTTTTCTTGGATACGATTCGGTCGAAGAAATTATTGGAATGAACAATCAGGATTTTTTTGCTGATGAAGATAAAGAAAAAATCAAGCAGATAGGAAGCATCATCGACCGTCATGGCCATCTCGGTCCGTTCATCGCCAGAGTGGTCAGAAAAGACGGTCAGACAAGAACCGTTGAAATCAACTGCTCTCATGTCCGCCTATCAGGCGAGCATATTGCTTACATCGGCATAATGAGAGATATAACTGACCGTTTGAACCTGGAAAATGAATTGCGTCAGGCGCTGATTGAAAAAGAAATCCTGCTTAAAGAAGTCCACCACAGAGTAAAGAATAACCTCCACTTGATCCAGAGCCTGCTCCGCCTTCAGGCTGAAAACCACAGTTCTCCGGAAATTAAAGCCGTTCTCAAAGATTCTATCAACCGAATAAGAGCGATTGCCCTCCTGTACGAGAATCTGCTGCGTTCGGAACATCCTGACAGGATAAAACTTAACCTTTACCTGGAAAAAATAGCAACCCATACAATTCTTCGTTACAACCAGCAAAACAGAAAATTAAGTATCAGAACTGACCTGGATGAAATTCAGGTGCCCATCTCCGCGGCCCATCCCTGCGGATTGATTGTTTCGGAGCTCATCTCGAACATCATGAAGCATGCTTTCTTTGACCGGGACCAGGGTGTCATAGAAATAAGCCTGAAGAAAAAACCTGACGGCAAGGTGTCTCTGACCATCCGCGATAACGGCAGGGGGCTTCCCGAAAATTCTGGCAGCGCGGAAAAAGACTCCTTCGGCTGGCAAATCATTCAGGACCTGGTGGACCAGCTCGATGGAACTATCTCCTGGAAATCTGGAGACGGAAGCGAAATTTCTGTCACCTTTGTGCCGAAGTTGTTTTGAAAGCGTTTTCTATTTCCACCACCATCATTTTCTTCACGGTGGGGGGCAGTGAAGAAATCCCTTTTATTTCCTTCCACGCGAAAGTGCCGGGTTCACCGCAGCGAACGGTGTAGCTTCCGGGCCGGAAAACAGCAGGCCTGAATTCATTTCCTTTGATTCTCAGTGTGTAAACCACCTCGCCGGATTTTTCTTCCACCACCTGAACCACCGGGTCAACGATTCCCTTAAACTGGATGACAGGAAGATAACCGACCGGTCTGCGGCCGTCGTTTTCCAGTTGACTGAAAGAAACCGGCCAGCCTGAACAGCTTCTGAACTCGGCCTCCGGTGTATCCTCCGGGCGCAGCAGGCAGTCGAGAATAATCCGCCTCTCCTTTTTATCAAAAAAAATCAGTCCACAGCCAGAAACTCCAGCTCCGGGAGCTCTAACTTCATCCACCAGAGGATTCGTGATGGCTTTCAGCCTGAACCTGTTGCCGAAAGCGTCTTCAAAACTCCTATCTGTAAGCGGAGTTTTCTTTAGAGCTTCTCTCCCCTTAGTTTCAGGCATCCAGCGGACGGCAGCCGGAGCCAGCAGCGGCGGCGGAGCAAAAGCCCACACCGC
Organism: Candidatus Saccharicenans sp.; assembly: GCA_030018265.1. Taxonomy (GTDB): domain Bacteria; phylum Acidobacteriota; class Aminicenantia; order Aminicenantales; family Saccharicenantaceae; genus Saccharicenans. Next base: position 28,503 of record JASEFX010000012.1, on the reverse strand, counting down.
GTCGTCAGCCGCTTCGAGACCGTATTTCACCGCGGCCGGAGGTCCTCCACCGCCAGAGATGTGCAGCGCAAACGCTTTTCTCAGGATCGCGACAACCTCGTCCCTCGCCGGTCCCGGCCAGCCTCCGCTGGTAAAATCGGCCACCGGCCGGTCGTCAGGTGGATATTCTCCTGGTTGAAGAGGGACCAGGCGGAAAAGCTGCTGTTCTCCCGGCAACCCGCCAGGAAGAGTCAGGAGGGAAACCCATAGGGATTGAGAAAGAAAGGCCTTCATCCAGACCCCGCCGCTCCAGTCCTCTGCCCACTTTTTTAGAAAATCTATCTGTCCGGGTCCGAGCAGTCTCGCTTCTTTTATCACTCCCTTCTTTTTAAGGTCAAATTCCTCGTTCCACAGCCAGCCGCCGGCCACCTTAGCTTCAGGCAGAAACCGCGCCGGAGCCGACTTAAACACCCGGTCACAGACGACAGCCAGGCTGAGACCGCCATACCTTACTTCCCGCCAGAAAGGCTCGCCTGCATAATCCGGTGAAGTCCGTTTTTCGGGTTGCGGAAGATGAGAAAGCTGCGTTTCGAGCACCAGCCGGATAAACTCCGGCGGCATAAAAAACCCGCCGCTGTCCTGAAGGAGAGCCGGGTCGGTGAAAGTCCCGTGCTCAGCCTGACGACCGCCCTCTCCCCAGAGTTTTATCTGAAAGTAATCACGGGCATCGGGCAGAAGGATCGCCGGCCGATCCCTCAGAAGGTCAGAAAAAGCCCAGCCAAAAAGAAGCCACTGCCGCAGATATTCCTGGCGGACCTGTTCCAGCGTAAACTCTTTCTGCCAGAAAGAAGCGGGACGGCCGAAAACCTGGTTGCCGGCAAAAAACAGCAGGTCCGGGTTCTGCTTCTTCAGTATGGAGAGAAGTCCGCTGTGCGGATAACCTTCCTCCCGGTTGTGGCTTAAAACTGCTATCAACAGATGATCACCGGCGGTCGGTTCTTTTCTTATTATTCCTGTCGGAATTTGTGCATTAAGGTTTTCCAGACCCGGCGCTTCCACTCTTACCCGGAATTCGTGGTCGACGGAAGAATCCCGGCCATGAATTCTGAAGACTGCCAGCCAGGAATCGGAAGACACCTGGCTGCGGGCCACTTCCTCCCAGCGGTTGTCGCTTAAGATTTCCAGCACCGCTTGCGCTTCTCCCTGAAGGCATCCAGGAATAAGCTGGGCGCTGAGGTTGAGAGTCCCGTGGCTCAGTGTATACATGGTAAAAGCTACCGGACCAAAGGCCCTTTCAGGGTGCCTCTGAAGAAGATTTCCGCTGATCCCCAGACCGCTCCAGCTGCTCACGGCTGAACCGGGCGCCGCTTGAACCTCTGGAAGACTGGAAATGAGCGCCAGCCCGCCGGTCAGTTCTTCTGCCGTGAGATTGTCCTCTTCCAGGTCATCCAGCACTTCGCCCGATTCCGGCTCAACCACAGAAATCCTGAGATAGGCCTGACTGCCCGCAGCACCGGCGGTGAGCCTCAATTCAACACCCCGGCTGAGCGCTCGTCTGAGTCTCTCCTGTTTTTCTTCCGTGCTTACACTTTCCAGCTCGCCGATGAAAAGAAGACCCTCGGTGGTAAGGCCGACTTCAAGCCCCTGAGGATTCAACGCAGCCTGGCGAAAATCTCCTGAAGGGCTTTTTACGCCTGCGCGAAACCCGACATAATTTCTCGCGCGGGGTCGTTCAGGCAATTGAGGAACGGCTACACTGACGGAAATTTCCAGAAGCCCCGACTTTTGGTCAATTTCTCCCGTAAGTAGATAAAGGTAACGACCGGCAGACGGGCTCAGACATTCCACTGTTCCCTGATTCACTCGCCAGTCTTCAAGACGCTGAGAGTAAAAATCAGGACTCACCCACTGACGGGTAACCCCTTCCGGAAATTTTATTTCGTATGGCCTGGCCTTAGCGGCTGGACTTTCCACCCCGGACGAAAGAAGCGCTCCGGTTATAAAGGCTAAAATTAACGCCCGGGCCAGAAATCCGGCGAAAATCCTTTTATGTGCTTTTTGCCAGCTTTTCCTCATACTGAAACCCTGCTTTGATTTTAATATTCTATCCCCGAGCCAGGAATTGCTGAGTTCGCTTTCCATTCTTTCTGCTGACGAGCTGATTATCGACCCCATCATAATAGTCTTCCGTAATGCCGTTCAATTACCCCGACGCCAACCTGTTCAACTGCCGGCGGTTATCCGGAAATAGCAGGTTCACTCTTCAGAATCTGACTCGCTCCTTATCGAGTCTACCTCTCAGCTCACCCCGGCCAGGGCGATAAGCGCCCTCATCAGTTTGAACCCGTCAAGATAATCCTGAGTGGTAAAGGTGAGTGTCCGGGGTGATGTCCTTCTTACTCCCGGAATCAGGACTCCAGGCTCGGTCTGCTGACTGTTGTGGAAATTCACTTCGAATTCAAAAGGCGACTCAAGCTTATAAGGTTTCATCTCCTTCAAAGACAAAAGTGCCTTTCTGGCGCCTTCCCGGAGGTCGGCCAGCACCCGGTCGCGCGGATAGTTCTTAGCAGCCAGCCGGTTTACAGCTTCCTTCACCGGAACGGTCACCAGCGATTTACCGAGAAGCTCCTGAGCCTGACGGCAGGTTTCGGTGTCTCCGGTCAGCATGATAACCGGTACGTTGAAATAACCGGCGATGGCCGCGTTGATGCCCAGCTCCGGCATTTCTATCCCGTTTATTTTTATCGAATAGATGGCTGCTCCGGAAATCGTATGGTCGAGTATCGCCTGAGCCGAACCCGCCCGGGCATGATACCCGACAAACACAACCGCGGCAAAGCTTGAATCTATGCCCTCCATCATCGACAGCGGCTTCGGCGAGCCCGAGATCAAAACCGCCCTCGGGTCAAGCTCGCTGGCGATTATGTTTCTCATGCTGCCGTGAGAATCGTTGACCACCACTTCAATGGCTCCGGCTTCAAACAGCCCCTGGACCACAGCGTTGGTGTCCTGAGCCATCCACTTCCGGGCTATCTGGTATTCGGGCGACTCTGAGGAACATTGATTTCCGTGGACCACACCCCAGATTCCCTCCATGTCGACCGAAACAAACACTTTAAGCGGGGGCCGCTGGACAGCAGCCGTCCTGCTCTGAGCCTGGAAATCCGGCGCGATTAACAGAATGGGGACGACCAGCGCCAGAGCGGCCATAATCGAGCAGAAACTATTTCTCAAACGCATCTTTTCCCTCCTCTCTTTCTACTTCTTTTTCTTTCTCTTTCACTTTCTTATTATCCACATTTCCCGTCTGAAAACAAAATGACTTCTCTCTGACCTGCGAGGAGCATGATGTCTCCTCTATCTTTTCTCCCGGGCAGAAACTTTCACTTTAGCTTTATGCCTGACAGCAGCTTCTGTTATAATCTCTTTGAAAAGAGTTGATGGAGATGAGCAGCCTGGCGATCGTTCTGGCGCTGGTGTTTTCCCCCTTAGCTGCACTCTCCGCCTATTTTATAACCTATGCCGAATACAGAAAGCACTTTCCTGAAGACCTGAAAAGAGCCAGGAAATTGTCGCTGCAATTTGCCCTGACTACGATGGCCTTTTTTATGGTGATGATCATCCTGGCTTTTCTGGTGATAGATAAATTGCTGCCAAAATGAACATTTCAAACCGGCCGTACCTTTCCATCGTCATACCCGCTTTTAACGAGGAAAAAAGAATAGGCTTCACCCTTTTTTTGATAAAAGATTATCTGGAATCAAGAAAGATCGAGGCGGAGGTCATCCTGGTGGATGACGGAAGCCAGGACCGAACGGCCGGGGTGGCCAGAGAGGTGATGGCAGACTATCCCCGCTTCCGGCTGATCCAGCTTCCGGTGAACCGCGGCAAGGGGGCAGCCGTCAGGACCGGCATGTTAGAAGCCAGCGGCGAGCTCATTCTGTTCACCGATGCTGACCTCTCCACCCCGATCGAAGAAATGGAGAAACTTCTCCCGCTCGCCCGTGAAGGATACGAGGTGGTGATCGGCTCCAGAGCTCTTCCCGGTTCAGAGATAAAAAAGCGCCAGGGCTGGCTCAGAGAGAGGATGGGGAAATTTTTTAACCTCCTGGTCCGGCTTCTCGTGCTCGGAGGATTCCGTGATACGCAATGCGGCTTCAAGCTTTTCCGGCGCGAGGCTGCCAGAAATGTGTTTTCCCGTCTGCAGACGGACGGATTTGCCTTCGACGTGGAAGCGCTGGTTCTGGCGCTGAGCGCCGGCTACCGCGTGGCCGAAGTGCCGGTCGTCTGGATTAACCACCCGGAATCTCGCGTGCGACTTTTCCGCAGTTCGCTAAAAATGTTTTGCGAACTTTTAAAAATCAGGAAGCGGAAAAATCCGAATTATAGTTGAATTCTCAGCCGATCCGCTTTTATCTTCCACTCTCATTAAGGCCAGGAATTTCGCTGATTCGCTCTTTTTCATTCAATCATAATTTTTGCCCGC
>JASEFX010000012.1:0-23944 GCA_030018265.1 Candidatus Saccharicenans sp. | reverse complement strand
CATAATTTTTGCCCGCGGCCTGGCTTTTCTCCTTCTGCCCTTCTCCATAATCCTTTCCAGCAGACGGCAGGCATCCTCCACATAGGCCGCGCAGTACTTTTCAAAAAGCTTTTTCTCGCTCGCCAGTTCCCTCCCCTGCGGTGTCTTCAGGCTGCAACCAAGAAGGTCAGAGCAGTTAATCGAACCGTGCCTTTCGGCAAACCGCCGGCAGAATTCCTGAGCCAGTTCATAGGTCAATTCTTTCGAAGCCACATCGTCAGCCCGGCTGCGGCCAAAATGCAGGCTGATTACCAGCAGGGCGCCGCTAACCGCTCCGCAGATCATCCCCATATGAGCAAGTCCGCCGCCGAGCACCTGGGAAAGCTTCAGCGCTTTTTCCCGCTCGAGACCGGCTTCGACGGCAAACGGCGTGAAAACTGCCTGCGAGCAGCTGAAACCTTCTTTAAAAAGCGCTTTTGCCTGTTCAGCTTTTTTCGTCATTTTCACCTCTTAAAATGCTTCAATTTTTCCTCTGGTTGAAGTTCAGACATCGTTAACGATAATTTTACCAGTTTGCAGCCAGCCTTTTCCACCCGGAAAACAGGCGGAAAAAGTTTGTGCTGAGTGCCTCAAGCGCTCATCCCGGCGAGCGCAGAAAAATCATTTCGACCTTAAACCCGAAGCTAACGATTCTTCCCGGCGTTTCCTTCCACCATTAAATCTTTGCCGCGATTTCAGGAGGAACTCAGGGGTATAAGCTTGACAGTTCACCCATGGCCGGATAAGTTATATGCAGACGATTCTGGAAAGGAAACAATGGTCATATCCGAAATGAAACTTTTCAATCAGCCCGAAAAGAAAAAAAACTGGAGCGCTCTGGCTTCAGTTATTCTTCTGCTCTTTCTCTTTTCCGCCACCACCTGCGAACCTTCCGGTGCCCGGTCGGAGAACTGGGCGCAGCCGCTTAAAATCAGCGGCGTGCCCAACCTGTATAAAGTTTCAGAGCTTCTTTACCGCAGCGCTCAACCTTCCGCCGCCGGTTTCAAAGAGCTGGAAAAACTCGGCATTAAAACCATAATCAACCTGCGCAGCGAACATTCGGATCACAAAAATCTCCAGGGCACCGCTCTTAAATACTACGAAATTCCTTCTAAAGCCACCGAGGTTAAAGAGGACCACCTGATTGAATTCCTGAAAATCGTCACCAACCCGGAGGAAGGGCCTTACCTCATCCACTGCCGCCGCGGAGCTGACCGCACCGGTCTGTTCGTGGCCGTTTACCGGATTGTGGTCCAGGGCTGGTCGAAAGCTGAAGCTATCCGGGAAATGGAAGCCGGCGGTTATGGTTTCAACAACACCTACACCAACATCGTCAAATACCTGCACACCTTCGACCCGGAAAAATTCCGTCAGGCGCTGAAAGCGAATGAAAACCGAAAAGAAAGCCAGGAGAGCCTGCCTGTTTCCCTGCGTCCTGGTTTTCCTGAAATATTAAGCTATTTTCCTGCCGGTTCTTAACGCTTCCGGACCTTATCCCGGAGCTAATCCCAGTCGAGCAGTCGCTTTTCACCCTGAAGTTTTCTGATCGAAGTCACATCCTGGCTGACTTCCAGGCAGCCCCGATAATGACCGTCACCATCGCGAACGGCAAAATATCTGATGTGCACAAACCGACCGCCTGTTTCGATCCAGAACTCAGCCACATCCCTCTCGCCTTTCTTAAACGCTTCCAGGATGCGGTTGACCATGTGGATGCTCTTCGGCGGATGACAGTTCTGAACCTTCCGTCCGATCACTCCGGGACTTCTCGGAAAAATCCGGTCGGGCGTGTCGGAGTAATAAATGACCGTGTCGGTTTCGTCGACAAAACTGATATCCACCGGAAGATGGGTCAGCATCAGGTCAATCTGTTCCGGTGTCAGCCGGCCGGTTCTGAGGTCAAGCTGCAACCCGACCTGGCGTCCGGAAACGCTCTTCCCGGAAACGTCCGCTTCCGCTTTTTCGGGCTGTGGCTCTTCTTTTTTCTCCGCTACTTCCCCGTATCCTGCCGATCTCCCGGCTGCCGGCGCTTCCGCGGTTTCTGCCGACGGCTTCCATTCTGTTCCAGGCTTCACCCAGGCATAACCGATTTCTTCCTCGCCGCGCTTAACCCGCGCCCAGTCGGAATCCTTCAGAATATCCAGACTCATCGGAAAAAGAATTTTTTCTTCCTTGTAAATCATATCCTGAATCATCCGCAGAAGATTCTCCACCCGGGAGGCCAGGGCCAGTGCATCCCTCAATCCCGCCGGTCTTCTGACTGCCGTCTGTCTTGCTTCTTTGAGTTCTTTACGGATGTCATCGTGAATCGCCCACATGACCCTGGTCGGGCCGGTGATTCCGTGTTCCTCCAGCAGAGGAAACAGCTGATTTTCCTTCTTCAGATAATGCTTTTCAATCTCAGCCAGTCTCTCGAGCAGTCCGCCCAGCTCTTCCAGATTGCTCTCGATTTCCGCTTCAGCCGGTTCGCGCGGTATTCTTTCGAGCAGCAACCTGAGCTCGGCCAGAATTTTTTCGGCCGCCCGGTTTTCGGCCATCATGGTGTGCACCGGATGACCCGGCGGACATGAGGGCGCCGGCTGTTCCTCCAGCGATTCCTCAAATATTTTCACGTGGAGGTCGCACAGCCTTTTAACCTCTTCCTCGGGCAGACCCTCGGCGATGAGCTCCTGCTCGAGAGTGGCAATCTCTTCAGCTCCCACCTCCCCCACAAGAGCGGCAAAGCGTTTTTTTAATTCGTCGACTTCGCCTCCACGGTGAAGCTCCCTGATTATTTCCTTCAACCTTTCCCTTTTCTCGCGCCTACGGGCATCGCCGCCGGTCTCAGCCGCAGCCAACTCTGCAGGGTGCGCGGCCTGTCCGCTCCTGGCTTCAATTTCTTTTTTTATCTTCTCAATAAGTTCCTCCACCGGAAGTCCTCCCTCTTCCGCCACTCGCTTGAGCGTGGCCACTCTGGCCACCGTCCGGCGGAGTAGCGGATTTTTCAGGTTTTTATAGGTTGGCGCCAGACTGACCAGAAAATCCAGCAAAAAGGGATATTCCCTGAGCAAACTGTAAAGGCTGGTTTTTTCGTTTAATTCCATCTTTCCCTCCTTTTAAGAACCGGGTCCGGGAGAAAATTTTTTAGGTATCATTTATTTCCTACTATTTTAGTAGGTTTTATTATACCGGAAACCCTCTTCCGCAGCAACCTGAAATTTATTTCCTCTGAAATTTTCGTTCTTCTGATAATAAGTTGCTGTTGATTTTGAAAACACAAACTCTCAGACTTAGCCGCATCCTAATTAAAAATTCCTGCTCTTTCCGGCCTGTGTCCTTCCCAGTAAAGTATTGTAAATATCTTCCTGACAAAAAATCCAGGATATTTTAGCCCGGCACAAACAACCATTCACCGGAAGCCCCGGGCAGAAACGGGCACGCTGAAGTCTGCCTTGGTATTTCAGGCAGCCGATCAGGGGAAATAAAAACTGTCTGGCTCCTCTGCTTTTTTTTCAAATGCCCGCCTGCCTGAACCCCGTCTTCCTCAACCCGGACCCGGGAGCCATTTCACCATCTCGCCGCTTCCTTATGTCATCCTGACCCTGGATATTATGCCTCAGCCCAAAAAAAATTAATTTGACACCGGCAGCAGATTACGGCTAAACATAGACTGAATTAAAACAGAAAAAAAGGAGGAAAGAGATGAAAACTCGTTCTATGACGGTTTTATTTTTAATCGTCCTGCTGACAGCTTTATTCTTCTCAGCTGCCGGGCTTGATTCCGCGCCAGGTTTCTCCGGCGCTTCCGGTCAGGAGAAAGCAAAGGTTGAGTATCTGACTTCTCCCGAGCGCAGCAACGCCCCGTTCTCGGAAGCGGTCAGGGTGGGCAACCTGCTTTTCCTTTCCGGTCAGCTCGGCCGCGACCCGCTTACCGGCAAGCTGGCAGAAGGTGGGATTGAGGCGGAAACCAGGCAGTGTCTGGAAAACATCAAAAACACGCTGGAAAAATACGGTTCTTCTCTCGACCGGGTGGTCAAGGTCACGGTGATGTTAGCCGACATCGGCGAATGGGCAAAGATGAATTCGGTCTACATCACCTATTTCGCGAAAAACAAACCTGCCCGCAGCGCTTTTGGAGTGAGCGGTCTGGCCGGCGGCGCCAGAGTGGAAATTGAGGTGGTGGCTGTGGTCGATTGAATTTTATAATAGCGAAAAAATAGCAGAAAAATAAAAAGCCAGGCAACTCACTCCCCCTTCCGGGCTTAACGTCCGTTTCAGGAGGATGTTTGCTGCCTGGCTCTTTTCAGGCTGTGCTACTAACGTATCTTTTTCAGATTATTAATAGCGGCGACCGCCGGTTGAACCACGGCCGCGTCCGCCTCCAAAGCTCGAGCGCGGCTTGTCTGTCCGCGGTCTCGCTTCGTTGACGGTAGCTGTACGCCCCTTCAGGCTCTTGCCGTTAAGGGCGTCGATGGCTGCCTGAGCTTCAGCAGCGTCAGGCATTTCCACGAAGCCGAAGCCTCGCGACTCACCGGTGTAGCGATCCTTGATGATGGATGCGCTTTTGACCGTTCCGAAAGCTTCAAAAGTTTCCCTTAATTCGCTTTCGGTGAGGTCCCTGGAAAGGTTTCCTACGTAGATGTTCATAACATCTCTCCTTTAACAAAATTTCCGTTATAAAGGAGAGAGTTATGACCGATGGGGGGCCCGTGCCCTCTACCTTTATAATCGAGCAAATTTATTATAGCACACAATCCGGCATAAATCCTGTTTTTTCAAAAATATTTAAAAGTAATTTCTACAGAGAAAAATGCAGGAAAACTTCAAAAAATCCTTCGGACTGTTTCCTTTTATAAGAGAGCATCATCTGCCACGGTGGCTGACATTTTAAGCTGCTCATCTTCCTGACTGACGAAAAACTCGAGTATACAAATCGACCAGATTTGAAACTTTTATCCTGAAGAGTTAAGCTATTTTCGTGAATCGGAGTTTTATTTTTCTTCAAAAATCATTCCAGCCCGGCGATAACTTTTACGGAGGCAAAGGACATGAAGGATATTCTGAGGAATCATAAAACTTCGGGCATCAGACTGATTTATCTACTCCTCTGTCTTCTTCTCATGGAAGTTCAAGCCGTCGAAAAGCAGACCTCATCTCAGGTGGCTCCGGCCGGAGAGTCACCATCCCGGGTACGGCCGATTCGCGACGACGTGGGGTTCTGCTGGAACGCAAACAGCATGAAGATTCTGGTCGATTACTTAGCTTCTCAGGAAAAAGAAAAATTTGAATCCCGGGGGCTGGTGGCAGCCATCTCACCCCACGACGATTACCTTTATGCCGGCCGGCTCTACTATCCTCTTTTCAACCTGATCAGGGCAAAGGAAGCGGTAATTTTCGGCGTTACCCACGGCACGGTCCGGAGCGAAATCAAAGGGCTCGACAGCATCCTTATCCTGGACGATTACCAGCTCTGGCCCGGCGTACTCGGGCCGGTGGAAGTTTCTCTTCTCAGAAGCTATCTTAAGAAACACCTGAAGCCTGAATATTATCTGGTTAACAACCGGGCGCATGAACTCGAGCATTCGATCGAAGCGCTGATTCCCTTTCTGCAGTACTTCAACCCCGGGATAAAAATCACTCCGATCATGGTCGCTCCGATGCCTCTGGAAAAAATGAAAGAGATTTCAGCGGAACTCAGCCGGGTGCTGGCCGCCTACATGAAAGAGAAAAACCTGAAACCCGGAACCGACCTTTTCTTTCTGATTTCCGCCGACGCCAACCACTACGGAAAAGATTTTAACAACTTGGCTTTCGGGGAAGGTCAGGAAGCCCGGGAGAAAGCCCTCGAGTTCGACCGCGGATTGATTTCCAGCTACCTTACCGGGGAGATTACCGAAAACAAGATAGCCGGTCTGACCTCGGAACTGTGGGGAAATACTTACCTCGACTACAAAAACTCCTACTGGTGCGGCAAATATTCCATCCCCTTCGGGCTGCTGACCGTGGAAAAAGTCATAAAAAACCTGGCTGGAAAAAGCATCCGGGGAGAGCTGATAAGGTTCTCTGACACCTACAGCGAAGGCGTCCTCCCGCTGAAAAAAATCGGACTCGGCACCACCGCTCCTTTTTCTCTCCGTCACTGGGTCAGTTTCTGTTCGATCGGCTATTATCTCGACTGAAGCCGGCGCCTTTTCAGGCTTTGCCCAGGACCATCGCCAGAAGCGCCATCCTCACGTACAGCCCGTATTCCATCTGGCGGAAATAAGCGGCCCGCGGATCCTTATCTACTTCCATATCGATTTCGTTGACCCGCGGCAGTGGATGCATGACGATCATTTTCTGTTTGGCTTTTTCCAGAGTTTTAGGAGTTATAACGTAGGCATCCTTGACCTTTTCGTACTCTTCCAGGTTATCGAACCTTTCCCGCTGAACCCGGGTGACGTACAGCACATCGGTTACCGGCAGCACTTCGTCCAGCACGGTGTATTCCTTCTGGGGAATGCCTTTTTCAGCCACTTCCTCCATCACCTCTCTCGGCATCCGCAGGAGTTCTGGCGAGACATAATTTAATTTGATATTATCGAACCTCGTGAGCAGTCTCGCTAGTGAGTGCACCGTCCGTCCGTATTTCAGGTCTCCGAGCATCGTCACCGTCAGATTGTCCAGCCGCCCGAGTTCTTCTTTGACGGTGAAAACGTCCAGCAGCGCTTGAGTTGGATGTTCGCCGACCCCATCGCCGGCGTTAATCACCGGCTTTCCGGCGAACTGGGCGGCCAGCGCGGCCGCTCCCACTTCCGGATGTCTGAGCACGATCACGTCGGCGTAGGCCGCCAGCGTCCTCACCGTGTCCGGCAGGCTTTCGCCCTTGGCCACCGAGGAGTAACGGACTTCGCTGATCGGAATGACCGCTCCGCCGAGCCGCTGCATGGCAGCCATGAAGGAAGCAAAAGTTCTGGTTGACGGTTCATAGAAAAGATTGGCCAGAATCTTGCCTTTCAGCAGGTCGAAAGTTCCGATCCGCTCGACCATAACTCGCATTTCGTGGGCAACGCTGAAGATGTACTCTAAGTCAGCGCGGTTGAATTGTTTGACCGAAAGGATATTTTTTCCGTACCAGGGAGCAGTTTGCTGATCCCCGAACGGCAGGTAGGGACTTTTTGGTTTTGTAGGCATAATGACTCCTTAAATTCAGTTTCCGGGCTTTTTTTAATATTATTATCCGGCCGTCAGAGTGTCAACTGAAAGAGTAAAGGTTTTTAATTTCAGAAATATTTCTGCCAGTCCTCTTTCCTGAATTCTCGCACTCCGCCTTTCAGACCGAAAATCACCGCCGCCGCTGCCCGCTGATTTTCTCGCATCCGGCTGTAGCGAATCACCCGGAGACAGGCTTCCTTAACAGCCGGAATCCCGAACATCGCCTCTTCATCCTTTGCCGAAAGCTGCTTTTCCGGTGTTAGCTTTCCTTCCTGGAGTTCCCGCCAGAGTTCAGCAAATTCCCCGCTTTCTTTTCTGGAGACCATCCTTTTCTTTATCGCTTCATCCCCTTCGAACGGAGCCTTAAGCGATGAAACCTGCTTTTCAATTCCAGGCTCCTCCGGAGCGCTTTCTCCAGGTTTTCTCTCTTCTGTTCCGGCAGCTTCTTTCATCCCGTCCGGTCTACGAAACCTGACTGCCGCCAGCGGCCCCTTAAAGCCGTAGGTGGTTACCAGGATATCAGATTCCAGAGACCTCTGGATGATTTTCCCGTTTTCCTTTTCGTCCCTGCCGATGACAATCAGAGCTTCCTCAACGAAGAACAACCGCCCGCATTTAATAATCTCGATATCTTCCGGAATTAGCCTCCCCCGCCACTCTCTCAGCTGGCGGGCGCGAGCGGAAAATCCCGGGTCAGTCAGCAAACAGCCACCGGCCGGAGTGGGATATTCTCTCAAACCATATTTCTCCGCCAGCTCCATCTGTCTCTTTCTCGACCGCCCGCTAATGTCCAGGAGTTTTTCCCGGTCGATCAGTCCCTGCTTTTCCGGTTCGGTCTCGGGAAGCAATCTGGCAGAGAGCGGTCGGAGTAGCTTGCCCCTGATTCCGGAAAGCTTTTCCACCAGCCCGAGTGCCTGCCGGTTCTGTGATTTCGGTCTCTCTCCAAGAACCTCGCCGGTGGCCACAAAGTCAGCCTGGTACCGGCTGAGAAGTTCGCCGGCTATTTTCGCCATCTGTCCGTGGCAGTCGATACAGGGATTAAGATTCCTGCCGTACCCGTAGCGGGGATTTTCCACAATCTGAATCTGCTCCTCAGTGATGTCCACCACTATCAGAGGCCAGCCCTGCTCTCGAGCCACCCGGAGCGCCTCTCTGGCTCCGAAAAAAGGACTGCGGAAAGTCAGCCCGACTATCTCCACTCCCTCCTCTTCCAGAAGTTTTCCGGCCAGCACGCTGTCCAGGCCGCCTGAAAGCAGCAGGAGCGCTCTGGCCCTGGCTTTTTTTTCGCCCGGTTTAATCGCTTCTATAACCTTCATTTTTTCCTTTCCTTCGGCTAAGGAGTCGACCGGAAAGCCCGGGTTAAATCGCCTTTAAAAATGGTACATTTCTTCCTGCCAGAATACTCGCTCTTGACCGGGCGATTACCAGCCCCGGGATCTCCTTTTACGCCTGAAACTCCCTTTTCTCAGTTTACCACGAGCGATTAACTTCTGGATGCAGGCAGCTCGTTTTTCCTGTGTCAGTTCAGCAAGCTTAAAAATTCACCCGCCGGAAAATACGAACGATTCACATCCCGGCCATTTTTCTGATTTTACGACTCCGTGAGAGCCAGCGCATCACGGCGAAAGTCCAGGGACATCGCATGAAAAATGCGATCAACCGGTTGCCCGCGCCGGGAACCACCGTGACTTTATTCCGTCCGAGCGTCCGCAGGGAAATTCTCACCACACGGTCGGCCTTCATCCACAGAAAGTCGGGAATCGCTTCCTTGTTCATTCCGGCCACCTGGTGAAATTCCGTATGGGTAAGCCCCGGGCAGAGCGCCTGAACCTTAACACCGGTCCCGGCGAGCTCGGTCTGCAAATTCTCCGAAAACATCACCAGAAAGGCTTTGGTTGAACTGTACATCGTCCCGGAAAACGGACTGAATGCGGCCACCGAGGAGACGTTGATGACCGCTCCCCGCCCTCTCCGGATCATGGCGGGCAAAGCCGCTCTGGTAAGCAGGACCGTTGCTAAGATGTGCACTTTAATCATTCTTTCTGCTTCGCCGGAATCGTCTTTATGAAATTTAACCTTCCCGCCAAAACCCGCGTTGTTTATCAACAGATCAAGGTCCGCTGTCTGTTTGATCTTTTCCGCCAGCCGGAGGATCTCTTCTTCCCGGCTGAGGTCAGCCGGAAAGACTTCCACCGAAACTCTAAATTTCTCGCTGAGTTCCGCGGCGAGCTTTTCCAGCCGCTCTTTCCTCCTGGCCACCAGAATCAGGTTCGTCCCGGCCGCCGCTAACTGACGGGCGTATTCTTCGCCAAGACCGGCCGAAGCCCCGGTGATAAGAGCCTTTTGATAAATCTGCTTTCTCATCTGTATGACGACCTCAATCTCTTAAAATTTTCTATATATGATACCAGAACTCAAAAAATTTCCTTATAGCCTTAAATATAAAAGCGGTAAGCCCCATATATTGAGGGTCGCAGGAAAAAAATTGTCCTCAATTTCCTGCGCTACCATGAATCACGGGAAATTAAGTTACTGCCAGGAAGAACTTTTGCGGCAATTTCATTTATTTTAATCATGTTATCTTCCAGGCATCGCGACTTAACTTATTTCTCTCCAGTCATCTTTCCTGGAGAACCCGTCCTCCCGGGTCAACTTCTTCAGCCCTGATTCTATTTCTTCTCGAATATGCCACCTCGGCGACAGCCCGCAGCAGACTGACAACGATTCTCCTCAATTATCAGGGCTAAGCAAGGAAAGAACGATGTACAGCTCGCAAATTATCGGTTAATCAGCCTTTTTTCTTCAAGGTTTCCAGAATTTCAGCGAGCAGCTTAACTTCAGGCGAAGGTTCGGGCGCGGAAGCGGCCGCGGCTTCCTGAGCTTTCTTTCTATCCCTCAATTCCTGGATCTTTTTCATCGGCACAACGATGGCAAAATAAATGACGGCAGCCACAATCAGAAAATTAACCACCGCATTGATGAACTTACCCAAAGCTACCGGACCCAGGAAAATTCCAGAAAAATCAGGTCTGCCAAAAATAGCTCCGATCAGCGGGGTGAGCACATCTCCGACCATCGAGTTGACAATCTGGTTGAAAGCGGCGCCGATGATCACGGCCACAGCCAGGTCAACCACACTGCCTCGCATGATGAAATCCCTGAAACCTTTAAGCATGGAAACCTCCTTTCTGCTATTTTTTATTCTATCCAGCTTCCAGGAAAAAAGTTAATAAAATTTTTCTGATTTATTTTCTTTCCGCTTCTGTATGGCTTAATCACAGAGCCACTTTTTCAGCCTTCCTGTTAAAAAGAAGGCAAGATCGTTCAGCTCTCCGGTCTTTTAATTAAAACTTCGCCCGGCATCCCGTCAGGCTCCTCTGAAGCTGACAGGTAGTCCGGCCGCCGGTATTCTGTCTTACGAAATTCATAGAAGTGACAGACGTTTATCTTATTGTAATCTCTTTTGCCCGGTATCATCTGGCCAGATCGGGCCGGTCTTTCCGGACTTCCTTTTTCTTGACAGTACTTCTCTATGATGGTAATTTGAGCCATAGAATAATCAAAATGAGCTGCCACAGGCGGGTCAGGTTCAAAATTGTTTTCTGTTTTTTCTGTTTTGCTGCCTTACTGACCTTGCTTTTATTCCTCCATGTGGCGACTCCAGCCTCAGGACAATCAAAAAGCCGTCTCCAGCAGTATAACCTTGATCCGGCCAGGGAACTGGAATTGATAAAGAAGATCCTGATTTTTGAGCGAAACTGGAAGGGAAAAACCGGAGATTCTCTGGTTATCGGAATCCTTTTCCAGAAATCTTATCAGATTTCAGCCTGGGTGGCGGAAGACTGGCTGGCCATGGAAAAAGAAACCGAAGAAGGCATTTCCCTCGGAAGCGTCAAACTGATCCTGAAGCCGCTGGTCCTGGACGAAGAACAACCGGTTGAATCTCTTCTCGGTTCCTCCGGCGTCAGCTTTGCTTACCTGACTCCTCTGGAACTTCAAAAACAGCCCGGGCTCCTCTCATCTATTCTGAAAACCTGCGAGAGGCTCAGAGTCGGAACCTTCACTGCTGTTCCTGAATACCTGGATTCAGGCGCAGCCGTCGCTTTTAATCTCAGAGAAGAAAAACCGCAGATCATCATCAACCTGGATGCGGCCCGAGCTCAGGGAATGAACTTTTCATCTCAGTTCTTAAAACTGGCCACAGTAAAAAAGTAAATGTCAGAACAGATAAAAAAGAGCTGGTTGAGCCCACTGAATTCGCTAAAGAACAGAATCGTCTTCAAATTCATGTTGATTTCCACCCCGTTTCTTCTGCTGATCTGCGCTCTGATGGTCAGCCTCATCCCTTACTGGTACCGTCAGCAGGCCGTAAAAGCCCTCGAGGACAAGGCCGTTTCCATTACCCGCATAGCTGCTTACAGCTTTGGTCCGGCCTTAGTGTTTGAAGACCGGAAAGCCATTGAGGAAGTATTCCAGAGCCTCAGCCAGAGCCCGACTGTTGATTACATCTTAGTTTTTGACCTCCAGGGTCAGGAGATAGCTCGCTACATGAGAAATCCTGACCTGACCATTCAGCCGGAGGAGTTAAAAAAGAGCGGTCTGCTGCCAGGCGGAATGCACCTTAATCAACATCTTCCGATTTCAGCGGAAGGTAGCGCTGTCGGATACGTGGCGGTCGGGCTGTCGCTTGAACAATTGAACCATCAGCTCGGCCACATGAAGCGAGTCATCTGGATTTCGGCCGCAGCCATTTTCCTGATCGGCCTGACGATTATCTACTTTATCAGCCGGCTGGTCAGCCGTCCGCTCCGTCATATTGCTAAAACCGCCGCAGAAATAGCCGCCGGGGATTACTCCAGAAGAGCCCCTGTGACCACCGGGGACGAAGTCGGTCAGTTAGCTCAAAGTTTTAACATCATGCTGGATGAACTTCAAGCCTCTCTGAAAAAGCTGGATGAAGCCAGAGAAACTCTCGAACTCAAGGTGGAGGAACGAACAAAAGAATTAAAGGAACAGGTGGAAGAGAAAGAAGCTATAGCCCGAAAACTCCGGGAAAGTGAGGAGCTTTTCCGCAGCATGGTGGAAACCCTGGGCGAAGGCGTGGTGGTCGTCGATGAGGACGAAAACATTATCTTTGCTAACCCGGCCGCCCGCCGCATCTTTAATGTATATGAGGGAAATCTTGAAGGCCACAACTTGCGAGAATTCCTTGCTCCCGAGCAGTTTGAACTCATCCGGCAGCAGACTTTCCGGCGAAAACAGGGCTATCGAGATATCTACGACCTGGAATTAAGTCTGCCCGACGGAAGCAAGAAGACGGTAATCGTCAACGCCGCTCCCCGCTTCGACCATAACGGTCGCTTTGTTTCCACCCTGGCCGTGATGACCGAGATCACCGAAAGAAAGAAACAGGAGCTGGCTCTGGCCGAAGCGAATCAGAGGCTGGAAGAAGCCATCACCGAGCTGGAAAAAAGAAGCGAACAGAACCGTTTTCTGGTGGAGATGGGCGACGCTTTTCAGCTGGCGGGCTCAGTGGAGGAAACGGTAGAGATTATAAACAAATACGCCAGAAAGCTTTTCCCCGAGGAAAGCTGGCTGCTCTATCTGCGCCAGGAAAAGGAAAAATTTCTCCATCTGATGTCTCACCGTGAGGCATCCGGAGGACACGAGGAAATAATCGAAATAGAAGACTGCTGGGCTCTGCGCAAAGCAGCTCCGAATTTTTTTGAGGATCCGGAAAAGGATCTGCTCTGTCCTCATCTCAGGGGGACTGTGCCTGAAGACTCCACAGTCGGTTGTTTTCCGCTGCTCAGCGGCGGTGAAACCTTTGGCCTTTTCGTTCTTTTCTGTTGCCCGAAAAAGATTATTTCCGGTGCCGGATGGACTGCTGAAAGAGCTGTGGCCCAGAAGAACGAGCTGGCGCTGGCCTTTGCTCAGAGAGTGGCCACCAGCCTGGCTAACATCTATTTAAGACAATCGCTCAAGGAACAGTCGATTCGAGACTCGCTGACCGGCCTTTACAACCGGCGTTATCTTGAAGAAACTCTCGAGAGGGAGCTGAGCAGAGCCAGAAGAGCCGGACAGCCGGTTTCAGTCATCATGGTGGACATCGACCGATTCAAACGGATTAACGATTCTTACGGACACGAGGCCGGCGATTACCTGCTTCAGATGATTGCCAGAACCCTGCAGCGGTCCGTTCGCTCAGAAGACATCGTCTGTCGTTACGGAGGAGAAGAATTCACCGTTGTCCTGCCCGGGCTTTCTCTGACCGGAGCGGTGGAAAGAGCCCGCCTCCTGCTCGATTCTGTCCGTCATCTGGAACTCGGCTTCGGGGGGTCAATAATCAAAAATATCACCATTTCCGCCGGGGTGTCTTCCTGCCCGGACCATGGTCTGAGCTGGCAGGAGGTGATCCAGGCAGCCGACCTGGCTTTGCTCCGGGCCAAGCAGGAAGGACGGGACCGGGTGGTGGTGGCTGGAAAATCCGAGGATGAAAAGCTCGATGGTTGATTTTAGAAAGCTATCAGAACTGGCCGAGCAAAGTTCTGATGAGATTTACTGACAATAAGAAAATAGAGCGAGGCTAAAATGAGAAATCTCAGGCTTTTTGGGCCAAAATGGAAGAAAAGGCTGAAAAGTCCGCTTTACCTCATTTCCATCATCCTGATCATCATTATACTTTTCGTCGGATTATCCTGGAACAGCGAACAGCAGAAACGTGCGAGAAAAACTATCTATAATGAACTTTCCTACATAGCCGAAACGAAAGCCAGGGGAATAAGACAGTGGCTCGATGAGAGAAAAGGTGACGCTCGCATCATGTCGGAAAGCCCCTTTTTTGCCGCAGGACTCCTGGCGCTGCTGGAAAATCCTGAACCTGAAGGGCTGGAAAAAGTAAAAGCCCGGCTGGGACTGGCAGCAAAAACCTACGGCTATCAACGCATCATGCTCCTCGACGCCATGAAAAATCCAGTCCTGACTTACGGCTCTGAACCTCCTGCTCGCCTGAGCGAGGTGCTTCTGCATGACCTCGACCGGGCTGAAAAAGCCGGCACGGTTATAAACACCGACCTCCACGTCCACGAAGAAGAGGGTATAATCCACATTGACTTTATAGCTCCCATCATCCATCCGGAAGACCCGGCGAAAAAAGCCGGCGCCTTTATCATCCTTACTGTTAATGCCAGCAGTTATCTTTTCCCCCTGATCCAGAGCTGGCCATTCGGTTCTAAAACAGCCGAAACCCTGATGGTTAAGAAAGAGGGCGAAGATGCGCTCATCCAGAATGAACTGAGGCACCGTCAGAATACTGCTCTGAAATTCCGCCTGCCCCTGTCCGAGAAGACGAGGCCGGAAGTCAGAGCTGCCCTTGAAGAGTACGGAGAATTTGAAGGCCAGGATTACCGCGGGGAAAAGGTCATGGCTTACCTCACACCGGTGCCGAACACCTGCTGGTCGATAGTGGCCAAGATTGATAAGGCAGAAGCTCTTGCCGGCTGGCGCAGGCAATTCATTGTGATTATTTTATTCATGATTTCCCTGGTGATAATTCAGCTGACACTGGCCGAGCTTATCTGGCAGCGGCGGGAAAAACGGAACCTTCAGCGGCTTTACGAAGCTGAAGCCCGGGCAAGAGAGAGCGAACAGCTTTTCCGCGTGCTGAGCGAGTCCGGGATAACCGGAGTTTACCTCATTCAGGACGGCGTTTTTAAGTATGTTAACCGGGCGCTGGCAGAAATGTTTTGCTATGAGCCGGGAGAGCTCATCGGAAAATTCGGAAACCTCGACCTCACCCACCCTGACGACCGGGAAATGGTCAGGGAATACAATCGCCGGCGGTTGAGCGGGGAAATTTCCTCAATAAGATTTGAATTTCGCGGAGTGCGCAAAGACGGTTCGAGTTTTTACTGCGAAGCTCACGGCAGCACGATCGAATATAAAGGGCGCAAAGCCATCATCGGCACCCTGGTAAACATCACCGACCGCATAGAACTGATTCAGGAATTGCTCGCCCGGGAGGCAGAGCTTAAAGCCACGCTCTACAGCATAGGAGACGCCGTCATTTCCATAGACCTGCAGGGCAAGGTGCTGATGATGAACCCGGTGGCTGAGCGACTCACCGGCTGGAATGAAAGCGAAGCGCTGGGACGGCCGATTCAGGAAGTGTTCCGGATAGTGAATGAGTTCACCCGGGAGCCGGCAGAGAACCCGGTCGAACGGGTGCTCAGAGAAGGAACGGTGGTCGGCCTGGCCAATCACACCGTGCTGATATCCAGGGATGGCAAAGAGTATCCGATCGCCGACTCCGCTGCGCCGATCACCGATTCAGACGGGGAGAAACTCGGAGTCATCTTAGTGTTCAGAGACCAGACAGCTGAGAGAGCTGCCCAGAACGAGATACTGAGAACCAGAGAAGAACTACGGGAAAAGAACCGCTTCTTAGAGAACCTCATTGCGAACCTGCCGGGAATGGTATACCGCTGCCGCAACGACCGCGACTGGACGATGGAATACATCGCCGGAACCTGCAAAGAGATTACCGGTTACGAAGCGGAAGACCTGATAGGCAACAGAAAGATATCCTACAATGAACTCATCATCCCGGAATACCGCGATTATCTTTGGGAGAGATGGCAGGAAGTACTGGCCAGAAGAGGTGTGTTTGAAGGCGAATACCAGATCAGAACAGCTGGCGGCAGGATTAAGTGGGTCTGGGAAAGAGGCAGGGGCGTTTTCGATGAACAGGGAAATCTGGTCTGTCTGGAAGGATTCATAACCGACATCACTGAAAAGAAACGCGCCCAGGAAGAACTCATCCGCAGCGAAAGAGAAAAATCAGCCATTTTTGCGGCCATCTCAGAACATGTTCTTTACCAGGCTCCCGACCACACAATAATCTGGGCCAACCGGGCGGCAGCCGAATCACTCGGCTTAAAACCGGAAGACATAATCGGCAGGAAATGCTACGCTCTCTGGCAACGACGGGATGTGCCCTGCGACCCCTGCCCGGTGGCTAAGGCCAGAGATACAGGCCAGCCTGCGCGCCTGGAAATAAAATCGCCAGACGGTCGCTGGTGGGATATCAGCGGCTATCCGATGAAAGACGAAGAAGGCCGGACAATCGGCATGATCGAAGTAACCTCGGAAATCACCGACAGAAAGAAAGCGGAGCTCGCGCTTATAGAGAGTGAAGCGAAATACCGGGCGCTCTTTGAAGCAGCTAACGACGCTATCTTTCTCATGGACAGAGACATATTTATCGACTGCAATCCAAAGACCGAAGAGATTTTTGGCTGCAGCCGGGAAAAAATCATAGGACAACCGCCTTACAAATTTTCGCCGGAAAAACAGCCGGATGGAAGGGATTCAAAAGAAAAAGCGCTGGAGAAAATAGAGGCGGCGCTTGACGGGCAGCCTCAATTTTTCGAATGGCTGCACTGCCGCTATAATGGGAAGTTCTTCTACGCCGAGGTGAACCTCAATCTGATAGAACTCGGCGGCAGAAAGCTTATTCAGGCGATAGTCAGAGATATCGACGACCGGAAAAAAGCCGAAAGAGCCCTGCAGGAAAGCGAAGCACGTTTCAGGAGACTGGCCGAAAACGCCAGGGACCTGATTTACAGATACAGATTTATCCCGGAGCGCGGCTTTGAATATGTCAGCCCGGCTGCCACCACCATCACCGGCTATACGCCGGAAGAACATTATGCCGACCCCGACCTTGGATTTAAGATAGTTTTTGAAGAAGACCGGCCTCTTCTGGAGTCGGTGGCTTCCGGAAAATTTGACAACCCGGTTGTCCTGCGCTGGAGAAAAAAGGACGGCTCAATCATCTGGGCGGAGCAGATCAACGTGCCGGTCTATGACGAGGGCGGAAACTTGGTGGCCATCGAAGGAATTGCCAGGGACATAACTGAAAGGAAACAGGCAGAGGAAGCCATCAAGCAATCCCTGCGGGAGAAAGAAATTCTCATCAGGGAAATTCATCATCGGGTGAAGAACAACATGCAGGTGATAAGCAGCATCCTGAACCTGCAGGCAGCCCAGGTTGATGATCCCCGGGCTAAGGTCGCCTTCAAGGAATGTCAGTACCGGATCAGGTCGATGGCTCTGGTTCATGAGCGGCTCTATCGCTCGAAAGACCTCAGCCGCATTGATTTCGGGGAGTATTTGAGCATGATTGCCCAGCACATTTTCCTCGACCAGCAGATAAAACCGGAGCAGGTTCAACTCCATCTGGAAATAGAACCGGTAGAACTTAACATCAACACGGCTGTTCCGCTCGGCCTGATCATAAACGAGACGATAACCAACGCCCTCAAGCACGCCTTCCCGTCCGGACGGCGGGGCAACCTCTGGATCAAATTGCGGAAAATAAACGAGCGGAAAGCCGAGCTGGTAGTAAGAGACGACGGAGTAGGGTTACCAGAGGGGATAGACACTAAGAAAGTTGAATCACTGGGAATGGTTATCATCAACACGCTCGCTGACCAGATTGACGGAAAGCTTGAAGTAAAATCAGAAAAGAATAAAGGCACGGAATTCCGGCTGGTATTTCCTGTCAGCAATGAGTGATCGGCTGAAGAAAAGAATCAAACGCCTGACAGATGGTAAGGCAAGAATTTTTAAGCCTCTGACGGGTTGGAAAAAGAGTGCTGCTATCCGGAAGGCATATGGACCTGTCTTTTGCCAGGAGATTTTTCTGAAAAATAATTCTGGAAAATAATTAATTTCCGGATTAAAGAATAATAAAACCCGGTTGCTCCCGGTTAATTATCGAAGAAGCGCATATATCCAGTCCAGGAGAATTTTCTCCAGAACAGGCAGGGAAAATGGCCTCATTTGAGATTGAGTCATAGGTTTACGAAAACTTTCCTGAAAAAATAACGTACATAAAATCAGAAGAAGTTCTGGAAGAAAGTATGAGCGCTTGCGTCAAAATTTAAGATGACCGACTTTGTGTTATTTTCAAGTTTTCCTCTATTCAAGCAAAAGAATGTTTCCCGAAAAAATTACAAGCCAATGGAGGTTTAAATGAAAAAGCGTTTTTTGCCCGCAATTTTGCTGGTGCTTCTGCTGGTTTCATCTCTCGCCCTGGCGCAGATGCCGCCCCAGCAGCAGATGAAACCCGAAGAGATTAAGAGAGCGCTTATCCTGGTCTCAAAACCGGAGCCCGTGCCGGAAAAATACAGAGTTGGTTTCGAATCGATCACTCCGCGGGACACTCTGGCCATGCTGAATTACTTAGCGTCCGACTGGATGGAAGGACGGGATACCGGCAGCCGTGGTTATGCCATGGCCGCTGATTACGTGGTCTCCCTGTTTAAAATGTGGGGGATTAAACCGGGCGGCGACCAGCCGAGAGTCGACCTGGCTGTTGCCCGGGCGATGGCCGGACAGACGTCCAGGCAGGCCATGAGCATGGAAAGGAGCTATTTCCAGGAATTCACCCTGAAAGAAATCATCGACAGCCAGACTTCGGTCCGGGTGGAAATTTCCCGCGGTGGCTTCAGCAAATCGAAGAAATTCGAGAGCGGAGTTGACTTTATGAGCACTCTGTCCTCGGACGAAGACGTCAGCGGCCCGGTGGTTTTTGCCGGATACGGGATTAAAGAACCTTCGATCGGCTGGGATGAACTCAAGGGACTCAACCTTAAAGACAAAATCGTTCTGGTGCTGAGCGAAGCTCCCGGAAAAGATGACCCGAATTCGCCGTTTAACAAGAATAAAGAGCTCAAGGAAAAATATTTTCAACCGGACACGGCTCGCCTGTTGCAGATGATGATGAGAGGCCGGCGGGGCTTCAACAAACTGGATGAGATTTACAAACAGCAGCCGGCAGCCGTCCTGGTGGTTCAGAACACCGGCAAGGATGTTGACATCTACAACATGCTGACCGCAGCTCAGAATCGTCAGCCTGACGACTCGCGGCCGATCATCAAAAGGCCCAGGACCAGAATGGTCATACCTGGAGCGCGCGATTCGATGGAAGGCATGATGGGCATGAGCCGGGTGCCAACGCTGACCATCACCAGGGAAATGGCCAACCTGATCCTCGAGAACACCGGAAAAACCATCGATGAATTGAAAAAGGCCATCGAAACCACCTACAAACCGGCTTCAAGAGAAATTCCCGGAGTCAGGGTGAGCATTAACTCGACGGTCAAAGCCAGCCTGGTCAGGACCATGAACATCATCGGTTACATTGAAGGGTCCGACCCGAAACTCAAGGATGAATATTTTGTGGTCGGCGCTCACTTTGACCATACCGGAAAGTGGGAGGATTACATCTTCAACGGTTCGGACGACAACGCTTCAGGTTCGGTGGGTGTTATGGCCATCGCCAGAGCCATAGCTCTCAATCCGGTCAAGCCGAAAAGAACCATAGTTTTCTGCCTGTGGACCGGTGAGGAAAAAGGACTTCTCGGAAGCCGGTATTACGTGATGAACCCGACCTTCCCGATTGAAAAGACTGTGGGCTACCTGAACTACGATATGATCAGCCGGCCTTATGACGAACAGACTTTCGCCAGATACGCCAGTATGTTCAAGGTGCCCGGCGTGGAAGACCTGGTAAAGCAGATCAGACCGGCTTATTTCGTCACGGTCAACGCCACCAGGGATTCCGGCTTTTACGAGATTCAGCAGGAAATGAACAAATACGTCGGACTTGACCTGTTTGTGCGCGAACCCGAGCTCGGTCAGGGGGGTGGCGGTTCGGACCATTCTTCTTTTGCCGCGGTCAAGAAGCCTTACGTTTATTACATGACGGCGATGCATCCGGATTATCACCAGACGAGCGACAGCCCGGATAAGGCTTCGGGCGAACTGCTCAGCCGGGTGATCAAGCTCGGTTACCTGAGCGTGTTCGCTTTCGCCGACAAATAATAACAGGGGACACCTTACGGTGTCCCCTTTTTTTCGCATTTTTGCCCTGTAGCGGGCACTTTCCCGCCTTAAACCAGACACCCGGATTGGGGACACTGTACAGTGTCCCCTTTTTTATTCCGCCCGCCGAGATTTATCCCCAGTTCTGCTTCCAGCCTCTTAATAAATGTCTTACTTCCCAGCGGCAGACCGTTCCTGTTGCTCCGCCTGAAAGCCTTCAGGTCATGCTCGCATTCAGTTTCGTCCAGGTATTTTTTCCAGTCTTCAACTCTGCAGGCAAGAGGAATCGGGCTTAGAACCTTATCCTCTATGTTCAGAACATGGGCTCTGGCGCTTGACCATCTGTATTCTTCCGGGTGTGAGACCAGCCCGGCCCGGACTGGATTTCGTTCAACATATCTCATACAGCGATAAAGATATGTTTCATCCATCGGATATGAAGTAAAACGACCCTGCCATAAATGTCCCTTCCATTTATTTCGCGTATTGATCATATAAGTATACTTTTTATGGGTCTCCCCGATCGCTCTCCGCAGGCTTTCCGCGTCTTCCGGCACCACAATCAGATGAACATGGTTATCCATCAAGCAATAACACCAGATTCTTAGATTTTCCTGCTGACAATTATGGTTGAGGATGTCAAGATAGAGTTGCTTGTCTTCTTCTTCAAAAAAGACAATTTGATTACGGTTACCGCGCTGGATGATGTGATGCGGGACATTGGGAAAAATTATTCTTGCCTGTCTCGGCATAGCAACAAATTAGACGCAGCTGAGTCAATTTTTTTATCACAGAGAATAAAAATTTTTTAGGGACACTGTACAGTGTCCCCTGTTTTTGAGAAAATTTAATATGGGAGAGAAAGGACTCAAGGTCCAGGAAAAGGGGACACCGTAGGGTGTCCCCTGTTTTACAGGTTGAATCGATAGGTGAATTTAATCAGGAAGATGTTATCGCCGGGCGCGGCGAACAGGTTTCCTAAATCTCTCCAGAGTGAAAGCTGTCCCGGATAGCTGAAATCCGCCCGGTTCTGCGTCCAGACTAAGTAAAGCAGCGACCCGGGGCGGTATTCCCATCTGAGAACCACCGTTCCCCGCATCGATTTATAATTAAAATCGGGTTTGTCGATATAAAAAGAGGCCGCCGGACCATCGCCGTCCGGGTCAACCAGGTAGCGGCCATTTTCTTCTTGTATGGTTGAGCCGTTTTCCCCGAACACCAGATAATCATAAGCTCTCGGCCGGTTCAGCTGCTTGAACCGATCATATTTGCCGACGGCGATGAACGGCTGGAGATAAGCCTGAAGACTGAGCCCTGGAGTGAATATCCAGTTAATCCTGATTTCACTGGCGATAATTTTCTGATCAATCCTGGCGAAAATATATCTGGCTCCATAAGTTTCAATCATCAGCGGGTCGGCCACTTTTTTCACCCACTGGGTTTCATTCCAGCTGAAGCCAATCATCGGTCCGAGCGAAAGGCTTAATCTGGTCGATGGTTTCCAGCGCACGGAAAAATCAGCCATGAATTCGCGCGAATTTTTCTCGGCGCCCTGATACATGAAATTCCCCTGGAGCACCACCGGCTTCCGGGAATCGCTGTTCACAAACAGCTGGTGCATAAAGCCCCGCGGCGTCAGCGCCAGCGGTCCTCCCCTGGTCAGACGGTTGTTAAGAGTTTCGGGAATATAGAAAAATGTATACTCAAAATTCCACCAGTTATTTAGAAGTCCCTGAAAATTCATTCCGAGACCGTTGAAAACACGGTTGCCTCCAAAATCATACTGGACCGACCCACCGGCTATTGCCATCCACTGTCTGAATATCCTGCCGGGCCTGGTCCACTGGTAACCGTACAGCCCCATCAAATCGATTACATCCGAGCCTGAGCTCTGAAACCCCACATCGTTCGGGTCAAATCCGGGCGAAATAGCCCCGGCCGACAGCAAAAACAGATGATGTCCCTGCTGTTTGGCCAGCTTCAACTGACCGGCCCATCCGTTGAGGCTGGTAGCCTCAGGGTCAAGCTGCACGTGAGTGGCGTCCGGTCGCTGAAAATAGTGCATTGAAGATTGCTGCAACCGGTAGATATCTTCCTGCGTCCCCTGGATGAAAGTCCCGCCAGCCCAGCCGCCGACCACCCAGGTTCTGTTTTTATCCAGGAATGACCAGCCGTCCGCCGCCAGGCTGAAAGCTCTTTTGTTTAAGATTGAAGCCAGCACTTCATTATCAAGGTCGCGGAGAACGCCTGTGGCCATAAATCCTATTCCGTGCTTGCCGCCGCTAATTTCTTTCTGAGCGCGAAGCACACCGTAATAAGAAAGAGGCTCGACTTCGTCCCTGTATCTCTGTTCCAGGTCGTCAACCGTCGCATACTCCCTCGCGGTCACCGCGCTTATCCAGCCGATGTTCCAGCCGGCACCGATTTTTCCGGTCAGCTTGAAAGCTCCGAGAATGGTCGTGCGGTCGGGCAGATTAACGTATCCATCGTGCACCGGATATCCCTGGGGGGCTCGCCCGATGCGGCGGCTGTAGAAGAAGCGCGGGTTCGGCCAGTTGATGTTAGCGTTTATGTAAACCCCACCCCGCCCGAAATGGTTAAACATCGAAGCCCCTTCGATGAAGAAAGGTCTCTTCTCCTGATAATAGGTTTCATAGGCTGTTAGATTTATTACCGCCGGGTCCACCTCAACCTGGCCGAAATCCGGATTTATGGTGAAATCAAGGTTGAGATTGCTCTTCAACCCGACCTTCATGTCAAATCCGGCGTTGCCGAGGTACCTGTGTCCGGTTTCAAAAGGATTGCCCGGCTCAGCCGGACGGAATTGAGCCTGCCCAACGGAAAAAGGATAGACTTCAATACGGCGTCCCGGGTTTATGTTCTCAATGCCTTCGAGACGGGCAAAGCGGGAAACATAAGCCGCATCTTCCTTGGGGACCCAGGCGTAATACAGTCTTTCCTGTTTGCGCTTGATGATTCGTTGAAACTGAACTCCCCACACATATCTATCTTTTCTGGGAAACCGCAGCTGGTTAAACGGAATTTTCATCTCCAGGGTCCAGCCGTCTTCAACCCGCGCCACTTTAGCCTCCCAGATGCCATCCCAGCTTTCATCCTCTCCGACATCGTTGAACAGAACCTGGTCGACGATCGAACCGGCAGGGTTCACACCGAAGAAATATCCGCTTCGCCGGTCAAAATAGGGGTCGACCGCAAAGAAAAACCAGTCAGAGTCGACGAAGGAATCGCGCCGGCCGAGCCGCCCGATTATACCCGCGGGGTCAGAGTCGTGGCAGTAAGCAGCCACATACAGGTTGGCTTCGTCATAGGCCACCCAGACTTCGGTCTTCTCGGAAGCGGTCGCGCCGTCAACCGGGTCGCGCTGGAGAAAATCGCTAACCGGCGGATTGGTTTTCCATACCTCTTCTTCCAGCAGGCCGTCAATTTTCACCAGATGATTCAAACGTATGGCTCTGACGACTTTCTGTTCCTGAGCTTTTTTCAGAGCTTCCTTATCGATTTCCGCCGTTCTAGCTTCGGCACGGCCATCAAGGGCGGCAACAGGTTGAGAAAGATTAAACCCATAAAAAAAAATGAATGCGACAAAGATTATGATTCCAGTGATAAAATTTTTCTGAGTGATGCTTCCTTTGCTCATTTTTAGCATCCTGTCCTTCACCTAAATTTGTTTTAACTGTCTGAAACCTGCAGGTAATCATATCCGCCTGCGCAGTTATCACCATATTAAACGTAAATTCGAGCGTTAAAGTTCACCTATCATCTGGGGACACCTTACAATGTCCCCAATTTTCCCGGGACAGTTTACAGTGTCCCCCATTCGCTTCCCAGCTGTTTCCCATAT
>JASEFX010000011.1:63780-63954 GCA_030018265.1 Candidatus Saccharicenans sp. | reverse complement strand
AGTTGGGGCGGGCATTTTTAGGAAAAAATGCCGGCAACTGATTCATCAGACCCGGTACATCTTCCGAATGATTAAAGGCGCCGGGTCAGAGAGGTTGAACTTGAAACATCTTTCAAACCTGAAAGCGAAACACTTATTCCGGACGCATAAACCCGGGAAAACCCCGGACGCCAG
>JASEFX010000011.1:61127-63770 GCA_030018265.1 Candidatus Saccharicenans sp. | reverse complement strand
AGTCGCTTATACTTTCTAATCTTCTACATGAACCGTTTCAGCGGGTTGTAACTTTTCCTCCTTTCGGTCATTCCGAACGCACGAAATAAAAAAATACCCGCACCTGAAAGGAGGATTGAAATGAAAACGATAGTGCTGGGAGCCGGCCTGGTCGGTCGGGCTATTGTCCTCGACCTGGCGGCTGAAAAGGATTTCATCGTAACCGCGGCCGACATTGAGGAAACCAGGGTTCAGGAATTGACTGCCCGCGGCATAAAGGCCATCAAAGCCGACCTCAGCCGGCCGGAAATCCTCAAACAATTAATTTGCGACCAGGATCTGGTGATCAACGCGCTTCCCGGGCATCTCGGGTTTCAGGCGCTGAAAAATTGCCTGGAAGAAGCGAAAATGGTGGTGGATATCGCCTTCTTCCCTGAAGACCCTTTTGAACTCGAACCTCTGGCGCTCGAGCGAAACACCCTGGCGATCGTCGATGCCGGCGTGGCTCCCGGTTTGAGCAACATGATGGCGGCGCGCGGGTTGAGTCTTCTCGACCGCGGTCAATCGCTGGAAATCTACGTCGGCGGGCTGCCGGTCGTCCGGGAATGGCCGTTCGAATACAAAGCAGTGTTTTCGCCGCTCGACGTGATAGAGGAATACCTCAGGCCGGCCAGGATGAAAGAAAACGGCCGGCTGGTGGTTAAACCGGCTCTCTCCGACCCCGAATTCCTACATTTCGAACAGCTCGGAACGCTTGAAGCCTTCAACACTGACGGGTTGCGCACGCTTCTCAGAACCCTCGACCTACCCACGATGAAGGAGAAAACCCTGCGCTATCCCGGCCATCGCGAAAAAATGCTGCTGCTCCGCGAAGCCGGGTTCTTCGATTATGTTCCGGTCAACATCAAGGGAATATCTCTCAGACCGGTCGATTTTACTGCCAGGCTGCTCTTTTCCAGACTTCAGCTGAAACCTGGAGACGAGGACCTGACCGTGATGAGAGTGGTGGTAGGCGGCGAAAAAGAAGGGCAGCCGGTGCGCTGCGTATTCGAGCTTTTTGACCGGTACGACCGCTCGACCGGGATACACAGCATGGCCAGAACCACCGGATACACCGCCACCATGCTGGCCAGAGCGCTGGACTCCGGGCTGATAAAAAAGAAAGGCATTGTCCCACCGGAGCTTCTCGGTTCAGAACCGGAGGTCTACCATTTTGTCCTTAAGGGTCTTGAAGAGCGCGGCATAAAAATCCAGGAGCAAATCGAAGAAGGCTGAGAGAAAAACAGCCCGCTGCAGACGACGATTACATTTTTTGATGGAAAAACTTCCCACCCGGTTCAATCGGGATGGGAAAACAAACAGTCTGCTATTTTTTGAGCTTCCTGGTATCCACCCAGTTTTCGATGAACTTCTTCTGGCCCGGAGCCGCCTGTTCCTGCTCGGCCAGCAGCGATTCGATTATCGCCTTCAGATGAGCATACGGAAGCGTGCCGATGATCATCCGGTTGTTGATGATCATGGTCGGAGTCGACCTGATACCGAACGGATAGCGCTCTGAGGTTTTCTCGTATTCTTTACCGGTTTCTATGATTTGACGGACAAGTTCTTTTGTCTTTTCGTCGTTTAGAGCGGCCTCCACACCATATTTTCTGGCCAGCTGCAACCGCCATTCGGGATTTTTCGCCTTCTCAAAATTGCGAAAGATTTCGTCATGAATCGCCGGGAACTTCGACGGGTCGTAGGCGGCGATGTAACACAGCTCACAGGCTCCTGGATGTTTATCCTTATCCACCACGTCATTGCATTTAGCTTCCATCGGGAAGAACTGGAAGGCGATGTTAATCTTTCCGGCATATTCTTTTTTGATTCTCTCCAGCTGTTTGAACAGGAAAAGACAATCCGGGCAGAGAAAATCAGCGTATTCTACAATCCGGATCGGAGCATCTTCAAATTTTTCCGTGGCCCTGGCCACCCAGTAAGGGGAGATCAAACCTGGATTCTTAACGATCTCCAGGGAATAAAATTCTTTCACGACTTTCGTGGCCACACCTCCCAGCTGAGCGTCTTTTTTCGCCTGATAGAAAAGATGGAAGCCGTAAGCTCCCATCAGGGTTATCACCCCGATCACCAGAAGCGGCCTGACCGAACCGAGCACCATTTCCCGGAAAAACCCGTAAAAGCCCGGGAGCTCATTCCGCAGACCGTACTTCCAGAAAAGAAAGAAATTAAAAAGAGAAAAAACGTAATAACCTGAACACAGAAGACAGAGGCTCTTCAGGAAGAAAACGGAATAGATAAAAAGCGAAACCACGCCCAGAGCGTTAAACAGCGAAAGCAGCTTGTTGACTCTTTCGAATCTGGCGGAAGGCAGGACCGCACCGGCCATCACCAGGATCCCCAGCACGAGTCCCCAGTAGCCGAGCGGCACTCCCCGAAAATGAGCGATCGAAGAGTAAGCCGAGCTGTCGCAGTTAAAAAAGCTGCTGAGGTCGCAGAAGGCGCCGGTAAAAATGGTCTCAGGAAAGTTTGCTTTGAAAAAATGGTCTATCGTCAGGTAAGAAAAAATGGCCATCCCCAGCCCGGCCAGAAAACTCCAGAACCGCAGCCAGTAACTGCGAAGGGTCAGGCTTCTTTCGTTACGGTAATTCAACCTTCAACCTCCTG
>JASEFX010000011.1:0-61117 GCA_030018265.1 Candidatus Saccharicenans sp. | reverse complement strand
ATCCAGCCGCCAGCCATATCAGCCGAAAGAGCCCGATCGCCCTTTCAGCCGCCGTTGACCGGCTGGCTGCCGTTTAATGTTAAATCCTTACTATTCTTATGTATTTAATATAAAATTTCAAGCATGCCGATCGGTCCGGAAGAAGCCGGCTCCGCTCGTTTATTTTCTTCCGCAACGGCCGGAGAAAATTTCTTCCATCTCCGGAGTGTAACGCCCCTCGGAGTTATATATGATGAGCGGCGGCAGAACCTCAGGATTATCAGCCTGAAAACCGCACTCAGCCAGCAGGAAATTCGCCGGCTGGTTTTCCCGGGGATAAACCGACCGCCTGACCCTTATTTTCAGCTCGTGTTTTTCCACCTCTCGCTCAAACTCAAGACGACGGCTGTCCGGGAGAATGAAGAAAGCCCGGCCAGTCTCCTTGAGCCACTCCCGGGTAAACTTCAAAAGCTCCTCCAGGCTGCAGAGAAGCTCATGCTTGGCTATGTTTTTCTCTTCGCAGGGGCTCAGTAAGCCGCTGTTTCGAGGGATGTAGGGCGGGTTGGAAAAAATCACGTCAAACTTTCTGTAAGGTTGATACTGGCGGAAATCCTTCTGCAGTATGGTGATCCGGCCTTCGAGGTTGTTCAACATGACATTGCGCCGGGCCAGGTCAGCCAGCACCGGCTGAACTTCCAGCGCCAGGATGTGTTTGAAGGGTTTAAGGCTCAGCAGAAGAGAGATGACACCGCAGCCTGTGCCAATTTCCAGCAGCTCCTCGCCTTCCCTGGTGGTGATAAAATCAGCCAGCAGCGGGGCATCCAGCGAAAAACGGAATCCCTGCTTTCGCTGCAGCACCAGAATCTTTCCATGGTAAAAAGTATCGAGCGTTTCGTCAGGTCTGATTCCAGGGTCAAGTTCGATCATCATCTTCTTCCATCTCGACGAACATTATAATTTTATCACCGGCTACCTGCACCACTCCACCCCTGACCCCGAGCGTTTCCACCCGGCCAAGAACAGTCCGGTAGATTAATTCCCCCCGGGTCAGAAAGGTGTTCAGCGGGCGGTGTCCGGGCCAGATGCCCAGGTAGCCATCGGGACCGGGAAACTGCACCTCGAGGACTTCTGCTTCCACCAGCACCCGTTCGGGTGAAACAACCCTGAGGTGCATTCTGGCCTCATTGCTCATAGCTTTCTGAGCTCCTCAGCTTTCTGAACCACTTCGTCTATTGTTCCGACCATGTAGAAGGCCTGCTCCGGTTTGTCATCGTGCAGCCCCTCACAGATCTCCTTGAAACCGCGGACTGTTTCTTCCACCGGGACGTACTTTCCGGGCCGGCCGGTAAACTGCTCGGCCACATGGAAAGGCTGGGACATAAACCTCTGAATCTTTCTGGCTCTGGCCACGATGAGTTTGTCCTCTTCGGAAAGTTCTTCAATCCCTAAGATGGCAATTATATCCTGAAGCTCTTTATACCGCTGGAGTATTTCCTTAACTCTTCTGGCCACCCGGTAATGCTCCTCGCCGACTATCCTGGGGTCAAGGATGCGCGAATAGGAGGTCAGCGGGTCCACCGCCGGATAGATGCCCATCTCCGTGAGCGCCCGGCTCAGGTTGGTGGTGGCGTCCAGGTGGGAGAAGGTGGTGGCCGGCGCCGGGTCGGTAAAATCGTCAGCCGGAACATAGATAGCCTGAACCGAAGTGATCGACCCCTTCTTCGTCGAGGTGATCCGCTCCTCAAGCTCGCCCAGCTCGGTGGCTAAGTTCGGCTGGTAACCGACAGCCGAGGGCATACGCCCGAGCAGAGCTGAAACTTCAGAGCCGGCCTGGACAAAGCGAAAGATATTGTCGATGAACAGCAGAATATCCTGCCCCATTTCATCGCGGAAATATTCAGCCACCGACAGCGCGGTCAACCCGACCCGCAGTCTGGCTCCCGGCGGTTCGGTCATCTGCCCGTAGATCAGAGCCGCTTTGTCCAGAACACCGGAAGCTTTCATCTCCAGCCAGAGGTCGTTCCCCTCTCTGGTTCTCTCGCCGATGCCGGCAAAAACTGAATAGCCGCCATGCTTCTTCGCCACGTTATGGATCAGTTCCATTATGATGACTGTCTTTCCGACACCGGCTCCACCGAAAAGGCCGATTTTCCCGCCTTTCAGGAACGGCTGGATCAGGTCGATTACCTTGATGCCGGTTTCAAACATTTCCATCCGGGTGCTCTGCTGGTCGAGCGATGGCGGCTGGCGATGGATCGGATACCAGCGGGTGGCTTTTATCGGTCCGAGATGGTCAACAGGCTGAC
Source organism: Candidatus Saccharicenans sp. (assembly GCA_030018265.1). Classification (GTDB taxonomy): domain Bacteria; phylum Acidobacteriota; class Aminicenantia; order Aminicenantales; family Saccharicenantaceae; genus Saccharicenans. The sequence goes on along the minus strand of JASEFX010000011.1, from coordinate 58,832 downwards.
CGATGACGTTCATCACCCGACCAAGAGTTCCTTCTCCAACCGGGACCTCTATCGGTTTGCCCAGGCTGATAGCCTTCATGCCTCTGGCCACGCCATCTGTCGGGTGCATGGAGACGCAGCGAACCTTGAAGTCGCCGATGTGCTGTTCGACCTCGAGCATGATGTCGATCGGCACCGGAACGTCAAAACCTTCGCTGGTCACCCTGACCGCGGTGTAGATCGGAGGAAGGTCTTTGTCGGGAAAAGCCACATCAACCACCGGGCCTATGACCTGAACCACCCGGCCGATTTTTTCCTGACCGTCAAATTCCGACATCCTTTCTCTGTCTGACATTTCTCAAACTCCTTGCTGTCTTAAAGCTTCCACGGCCGTCTGAATTTCCAGCAACTCGCGCGTGATCGAAGCCTGGCGCATCTTATTGAGCAACAGCACCAGGTCGGCAATCAATTCTTCAGCGTTTTTCGTAGCATTCTCCATCGCCAGCATCCGGGCTGCCTGTTCGGCCGCCTGAGACTCGATAAGATAATGCTGGAGCTGATACTTAAGGTAAAACCGCAGAAGATAATCTATTATTTTTCTGGCTTCGGGCTCCCAGTCAGGCTGAAGGTAAACCGGTGTTTCTGCGATCGACTCCGCGCCGAGCGGAAGCAGACGGTCGACAGTGATTTTCGGAGCGAGGATTGACTTAAATTCGTTGTAGACCACGTAGACCGCATCCACTTCCTTAAAAACAAAACGGTGCTGGAGATGACGGGCAAGTTCGAGGCTGACCTCTGGCACCCGGCGTTCGATCCTGTCAGCATAGCTCCTGTCAATATGAAATTCATGACGCTTGAAGTAAAGGCTGGCTTTCCGGCCAACCGGAATTATCTCCACCTCCGCGGCTGACTTTTTCTGCTGGAGAAAATTGACCGCGTTTGAGAGCAGGTTTGAATTAAACGCTCCGCACAGACCCTTATCTGCGGTGATCACAACCACCTCTATTCTTTTTTCCGGACGGATTTCCAGAAAAGGATGCCAGACTCCTCCGGCCGCCCGGCTGAGGCTCATCGCCAGTTCAGGAAAGGCGTGCCAGAAGGGTCTCTTCTCCATCACCTGGCGATGGGCCTTCTTGAATCTGGCCGTGGCCACCGTCTTCATCGCCTGGGTGACCTGCTGGGTGTTGCGGATACTCTGTATCCGGCGTCTTAAATCAATCAGCGCGGGCAATCTGTGTTTCCTCCTTGAAAATCTGGTTGAATTCGCTGATCGCCTGGCTTATCTGGTCATCCAGTTCCATATCTATCTGTTTTCTGACAGCAATCGCCTGAAGCAGATGCGGATATTTGCTTTCAAAAAATTTATAAAGCTCTTTTTCATACCTTCTGATGACCTGAACGGGAAATTCGTCCAGAAAACCCCGGTTTCCGGCGTAGATGATCAGTATCTGCTTTTCCACCGGCAGGGGGTTGTAGGGCTCCTGTTTGAGAACTTCAGTCAGCCGGAGCCCGCGTTCGAGCTGGGCCTGGCTTGCCCTGTCAAGCTCGGTTCCAAACTGAGCAAAGGTCAGCAGCTCGCGATACTGGGCAAGGTCCAGCCTGAGCTTGCCGGCCACCTGTTTCATCGCCTTGATCTGGGCGCTGCCGCCGACGCGGGAAACCGATATTCCAACGTTAATCGCCGGCCGGATGCCAGCGTTGAAAAGAGATGGCTCAAGGTAAATCTGCCCGTCAGTGATCGAAATGACATTGGTTGGAATGTAACCGGAAACATCTCCGGCCTGGGTTTCTATGATCGGCAGGGCGGTGAGAGACCCGCCGCCGTGTTCGTCGTTTAATTTGGCCGCTCGCTCGAGCAACCTCGAGTGCAGATAGAATACGTCTCCGGGATAAGCTTCTCGTCCGGGCGGACGGCGCAGCAGCAGCGAAATCTCGCGGTAGGCGGCCGCGTGCTTTGACAGGTCGTCGTAGATGACCAGCGCGTGCCCGCCGTTATCCCTGAAATATTCCCCCATGGCGCAGCCGCTGTAAGGCGCCAGATATTGCAGCGCTGAGGGGTCTGAAGCCGAAGCCACCACCACGATCGAATATTCCATGGCTCCATAATCTTCCAGCGTCTTGATGATCTGAGCGATCGTCGACTTCTTCTGCCCGATCGCCACGTAAATGCAGATAACTCCGGTATTCTTCTGGTTCAGAATCGTATCTATGGCGATCGTCGTTTTTCCGGTCTGCCGGTCGCCTATGATCAATTCTCTCTGACCCCGTCCGATGGGGATCATCGCGTCAATGGCTTTTATTCCGGTCTGCAGAGGTTCGCGCACGGGAAGGCGGTCGACAACTCCGGGGGCCAGCCTCTCCACAAACATATAAATATCCGTCTTGATCTGACCCTTGCCGTCGAGAGGATTGCCGAGCGGGTCGACCACCCGTCCAACCAGCGCTGGACCGGCCGGAACCCGGAGTATTTCTTTTGTCCTGCGGACTATGTCGCCCTCTTTCACCAGATCGGTCTCCCCTAACAGCATCACACCGACCGAATCTTCCTCGAGATTCAGGGCCACTCCATAAATATTTCTCGGGAAAACCAGCAACTCGTTGTACATAACATTTTCCAGACCGTAGACCCGGGCGATGCCGTCTCCCACCGAGACCGCCGTGCCGGTTTCCTTGATATCGACCAGTTCACCGGATTCCCGGATCTGCTGCTCAATTATCCTGGTAATTTCATCAGCTTTAAACTGCATCATTTTCTCTTACCTCTGGCTGACGATTTCTTTTATTTTCTCAAGACTTCCCCTGACAGAAATGTCATAGGAAACGCTTTTTCTCCTGACCACCAGTCCTCCGATAATCTCCGGATTAAGGCGGAAAGACAGCCGGATCGGCCTCCGCCAGCCGGCTTCAAGCACTTTCCGCAGCTCTTCTTTCTCCGCTTCTGTGAGTTCCACGGCCGAATTGACTTCTACCAGCTCGATTCCTTTTTCTTCCGCCCAGACCTCCGGCAGGTCCTGGAGGATTTCCGGCAGCAGGATTATCTTTTCTTTTTGCAGAAGGAGTTTGACCAGGCGGATAACCCTCGGGTCAAATTCGCCTCTCTTAAAAATTTCTTCCAGCAATTGCTCTTTCTTAGCTCTCGGCACAAAGGCTGAAGTTAGAGAATATTTAAGCACCGGCGAGGAAACCAGCAATTCCACCAGCGCTTTTATCTGTTCAAGACAGTTCTGAAACTCAGCTTCTCTTTCGACCGTCCGGGCAAATCCCCGGCTGTATTTTCTAATTATCAGGCGATGCATCATGGATCGACCTCAGTCTGTCAAGCGCTCTGCGGATCAGTTTCCGGTGCATTTCCGGGGTCATTTTTTCTCTTATTTTCTGCTCGGCCAGCACCACGCTCAGGTTGATGGCATAGGCTTTTAATTCCTGGAGACTCAGCCTGGTCATAGCCTCAATTTCCTCGGCAGCAAGCTTTCTCAGCCGGCTGGCTTCGCTGTCAGCCTCTTTCATTATCGTCTCACTCTCCCGGCGAGCCAGTTCCTCAACCTGCCGCTTCAAGGCGTTTATTTCATCTTCCAGGCAGTTCAACCGGGAGGTGGCCTCTTCCAGCTTTTTCTTTGAGTCGATTTTCCTCGCTTCGGAAGCTTCGAGCAGAGCGGAAATATGTTCAACCCTGCCCTGGAGATAATTGCCAATCGGCTTTCTCAGCAGATAGGCCAGACCTCCGAAAAGAACCACAAAATTAATTACCTGGCCGAGAAAGGTTTTCAGCTCAAAATGCCCGTGGCTCTCTTCCGCCAGAACAGGAACACAAGCACAGAGAACGAGCGCGGTCAAAATTACGTGGACAGTGCGCGAGCTACGCTTTTTCAATTAAGCACCTTCTCCTCAATCTGTCTGGCCAGCCTTTCTACTTCCCGGTCAAGCTCCTTTTTCATTTCTTCTGTTTGCCGGGCAAGTTCAGCTCTGGCCGTCTCCACCTGCTGTTTGACTTCACTCTGGATTTCGCTCACCAGCCTGGCTTTCTCTTCCAGCGTCCGGGAGATTATTTTTTCCCTCAGCAGGCTGGATTCCTGACGGGCTTCTTTCAACCTTTCCTCAATTTCCATCAGGTGCTCCTCGTACTCTCTCATGGCCTGCATCGAGGCTTCTTCGTTTTCCTTAAGGATTCTCTGGCGTTTCTCCCTTATGCCAAGGTATGGCCTGAAAAAAAACCGGTTGAGAATTATGACCAGAATCCAGACGAGAGCAAAAACCGCCAGAAAAGTCAGGTCAATCTGCAACACTGCTTCAACCTTCCGGCATAACGATAAATAAGATTAAATTATTAACATTAATGGGCAATAAAAGCAACTGGCCCGGCCTGCGCTTTACTCTTTTCTGCCGTATGACTGGAGGAATTTGCGGGCCTCACCCACCAGGAACAGTGATCCGGCAATCAACACCGGAACCTGTGCGCCGGAAAGCGCCAGGGCCAGTCTGATGGCTGAAGGCACATCCTCCTCGAGAAAATACCGATTACGGTATTCAGGAACCCTCTCAGCTATTTCCGCCGGCAGAGCGGCCCTTTCCAGCGAAGGCCTGGTCAGGATTATTCTGCTGGCCAGAGGAAACAACCAGCGGGCAATTTTTTCGATTTCCTTATCCTTCATCACCGCAAAAACCAGAATGCCTGGTTGTTTTATGCGACTTTTCCAGTATTCGCTGACCGCCCGGGCGCCCGCCGGGTTATGACAGCCGTCGAGGATGATCGGAGGAAAGGAACTGACCATCTCCAGCCTTCCCGGCCACACGGTATTTTCCAGAGCCTCTATGATTTTCTTCTTTTTAAGCTTCCAGCCTTTTTCCCTCAGGGTCTCTGCCACGGCGAAAGCCACCGCCGCATTCTCTCCCTGATGCTTACCTGGAAGAGATGGTCTGAATCTGTAAATCGCCGAACCTGAACGGTAGATAAAAATCTCTCCCTCCCGGTCAGTTTTTGTCTGAAAATCCGCCGGTTTTTCGAACACCAGGCGGAGCGGAGCGCCGCACTCGAAACAGCGCTTTTTTATTACCGACAGCGCTTCCTTGTTTTTGACCCCGCAAACGCAGGGCACCCCCTCTTTGATTATCCCGGCTTTTTCAAAGGCAATCTTCCGGAGGCTGGAGCCGAGATACTGTAGATGATCATACGATACGGTGGTAATCACAGAAACTTCCGGTCTGACCACGTTGGTGGCGTCAAACCTTCCGCCCATGCCCACTTCCAGCACCGCCAGCTGCACTCCTGCCTGCCGGAAATAAACGAAGGCCGCCAGGGTCAGAATCTCAAAAAAAGTGAGCGACCCGGTGACTTTTCCTTCTGATTTCAGTTTTTTTTCTTTTTTCTCGATTTCCTTCAGAATCTTTCTGAGCTCGTCCGCCGGAATAAACTCGCCGTTAACCTGGATTCTTTCCCGAACGTCAACCAGGTGGGGCGAGGTGTAAAGCCCTGTCTTAAAGCCGTGCTCCCTGAAAATTCTCTCGAGCATCGCGCAGACCGAACCCTTCCCGTTGGTCCCGGCAACATGAACCGAGGGATAAGCAAGATGGGGATGGCCAAACTCTTCCAGCATCGCCTGAATGTTGTCCAGGCCGAGTCTGATACCAAACAGCCTGGCCTGCTCGAGGTAGGGATAACGGCTCAGGGAGCTCATCACTCTTCAGGCCTGTTGAGGAAAAGACGGAGCGCTTTAATCAGATAATTCCGGAGGTATTTTCTTTCTACCACATCGTCCAGCATGCCGTGGGCCAGAAGAAATTCAGCCCGCTGAAATCCCTTCGGGAGTTTTTCTTTTATCGTCTGCTCTATAACCCGGGGTCCGGCAAACCCGATAAGGGCATTCGGCTCAGCGATGTTGATATCGCCAAGCATGGCGAAGCTGGCTGTGGTGCCGCCGGTGGTGGGATCCGCCATAACCGAAATGTAAGGGAGTCTGGCTTCAGACAGCCTGGCCAGGGCCGCGGCCGTTTTAATCATCTGCATCAGAGACATCATGCCTTCCTGCATTCTGGCGCCGCCGGAACAGGAGACAATGATCAGCGGGAGTCTTTCCTCCACCGCCCTCTCGGCCGCCCGGGCCACTTTTTCTCCAACCACCGAGCCCATGCTGCCGCCCATAAAACCAAAATCCATCGTCATGATGATCACCGGAATGCCGCCGATGGTTCCCTTGCCGGTGACTATTGCTTCAGGCAGTCCGGTTTTCTTCTGGCTTTCTTTCAGCCGGTCAGCATATTTCTGCTGATCCTGAAACCCGAGAAAATCCACAGGATAGAGATCGTGGTCGAGCAGTTCAAACTTCCCATCATCAAACAGCATTTTCAACCTGTCCATCGCCCCCAGGCGAAAATGATAGTTGCATTCCGGACAGACGTTGAGGTTGTCTATGATATCCTGCTTGTAAAGAATTTTATGACAGTTGTTGCAGCGTGTCCACAGACTTTCCACCATCACAAAACCTCCTGCACTCTCCGGCAAATCTTTTCAAGCATTTTTCAATAAAGGTTAAATCAAGAAGATTTTTAAGCCTCGACTTACTCTTTTTTTTCTCCACCCAGAAGGGAAATGACTGAATCGGGGTCGGGCAGAGCGTCCTGTATTTCATCTTCCGCGGTCAGCAGCCGATTGACCGCATCCAGCAATGTCTCCGGGTCGACCGGCTTTTCCAGATACTCGGCCGCCCCCAGACTCGTCAGCGCCTCATGACGGTACTGCGGCCCCTTGTAAAGGCCGGTCAGAATTATCACCGGCACAGTTCCGCCTGACTCCTGAACAATTTTTCTGGTGAGGTCAAACCCATGAAGTTTCGGAAGGATCGCTTCGGTGATCACCAGGTCGGGCTTTTCCCCCTTGAAAAGGTCGTAAGCCTGAGACCCATCACTTGCCTGAATCACCTGCACTTTCAGGTTTTTCAGAATCCTGGTGAGGCCTTCCAGAGATGATGCTTCATAATCGACCACCAGGATTTTTTTATCGCTCATGGCAATCAAGGCAATTTTAGTTTATGCTGGAAGCCGTTGTCAACCGCGGGGGCTTTACAGCCGGCTGCCTTTTAGCATATAAACTCTTCTATGGAATAAACCGGAGAAAAAAATTAATGAAAAAGATTCCGCTGCACACGAAGATCTTCATCGGTCTTTTTCTGGGAGTGATCATCGGTTTAATCTTCGGTCCCGAAGCCAGGCGCATAGAACCCGTCGGGACCATTTTCATCCGTCTGATAACGATGGTGGTGGTGCCGCTGGTTTTCTTTTCCCTGACGCTGGGAACGGCCAGTTTGGGTGATATCAAAAAGCTCGGGCGAATCGGCATCAAAACATTTCTCTATTTTCTCATGACCACCGCTCTGGCCATCACCATCGGCCTGCTGGCGGCCAACCTGCTTAAACCCGGGGCCGGGCTGAACGAGCAGGTGAAACATGAACTGCTGAAAAACTATGAACAGGCGGCTCAGACCCGGATTTCAGCCATCAGGGATAAGCCTTCTCTTATCTCAATTTTAGTGAACATCGTCCCGACGAACCCGGTTAAAGCGATGGCTGAGGGCGAAATGCTCCAGATAATTTTCCTGGCTCTTATTTTTGGGCTGTGTCTGACGCTGATTCCGGCTGATAAATCCAGACCACTACTTCAGTTTTTTGAAGGAGCCAACGAGGCGGTGCTTCAGGTGGTCCATCTGGTGATGAAATTTGCTCCTTACGGAGTACTGGCGCTTTTAGCCTCGATCATCGGCCAGTTTGGAGCGGGCATTTTGCTGACCCTGCTTAAATATGTGGTGGTCACGATACTCGGACTGGCCTTCCACGCACTGGTCATCAACGGTATTCTCTTAAGATTCCTCGGAGGGATAAACCCCGGCCGTTTTTTCCGGGGGACCTCTGACGCCATGCTGATAGCTTTTTCCACTTCCAGCTCCAACGCGACCATTCCGGTAGCTCTTGAATCTCTGGATAACTTAGGAGTGAAAAAAGAATACTCCAGCTTTGTCGTTCCTCTCGGCGCCACCATAAACATGGACGGGACCGCCCTCTACCAGGGCGTGGCCGCGGTGTTTATCGCCCAGATTTACGGGATTCCGCTCTCCCTGACCGCTCAGGCGACGATTGTCCTGATGGCCATCCTGGCCTCGGTCGGCACGGCCGGAGTTCCCGGAGCCGGGATGATCATGTTAGCGATGGTCCTGAAACAGATCGGTGTGCCGCTCGAAGGCGTCGCTCTGATTCTCGGGGTCGACAGGCTGCTCGACATGTGCCGGACAACGGTTAACATGATCGGCAACATGGCTGCTTCCGTCATCATTCACCGGTCAGAAGAAAAGACGCCCGCCTGGCAGAGATGAGGAAAAAAATATCGAGCCGGCGAATAAAGATCTGAGGAAAAAATAAATTGGCCAGAAAAACCAGGCGTCAGCTTCTCGGACAGCACTTTCTCCACGAAAAAAGAGTGCTGGAAAAAATCGTGGCGGCAGTCGACCCGCGACCGGGAGATCTGATTATTGAAATCGGGCCGGGTCAGGGAGCCTTAACCTTCCCGCTGGCGGCCAGAGCTGGCCGGGTTCTGGCTGTAGAAAAAGATTTATCTCTCGTCGAACAGCTTGAAAAGACCAGCCCGCCCAACGTCGAAATCATCGCCGGCGATGTGCTCCGTCTGAAGCTCTCTGAACTCATCCAGCGCTGCCGCCAGCCTGGAGAAACCGTGAAGCTGGCCGGCAATCTCCCCTACCATATTTCCACCCAGATTCTTTTCGTGCTGCTGGAAACAAAAAATCTGATAGAAAGAGCTGTTTTTCTATTTCAGAAAGAAGTAGCTCAGAGAATCACCGCCTCCGCCGGAAACAAGAAATATTCGCCTCTTTCCGTCCTGCTTCAAAATTATTTTGACTGCCGGTTGCTATTCCAGGTGAGACCCGGAGCTTTCAGTCCGCCCCCTAAGGTGGACTCGGCCTGCGTCCTCTTTTTGAGCAGGCCTCAGACGCTATTTTTCCTTCCGGAAGAAGAAAGCGAGTTTTTTGCCTTTTTGAAAAAAGCTTTCAGCCAGCGAAGGAAAACTCTCAGCCGCAACCTGGAAGGCTCCGGACTGTCCAGAGAAAACATCCTGGAAGCGTTGCGCTCTCTTTCTCTGAAAGAAAAAACGAGAGCTGAAGACCTCGAGCCGGAATCCCTGATAAAAATTTTCCGCCTTCTTCAGAAAAGTATTCCAGAAAAAAATGACCCGCGATGAAAACGCGGTTTCTCCTGTGATATAATCAAAAAAGATGGCCCGAGCAAAAAAGGAAAAGAAGGAAGAGAAAAAAGGGAGCCGGAAGAACAAAATTCTGGCCGAAACAATCTCGGTTATCTTAATTTTTCTTTCGATCTTTTCATTTCTTAGCCTTGTTAGCTACAACCCGGCTGACCCTTCCTGGGCCAGCACCGCCATTCCCGGTCAGAGGGTGAGCAATTTTGGCGGCCGGCTTGGAGCCCAGCTGGCTGAAACCCTCCTTCAGGTGTTCGGTCTGGTCGCGCTTGTTCTGCCCTTTGCTTTTGGCTATCTGGGAATCAGAAGTCTTTTCCCGGGTCAGCACACCCGGATGGTGCGGCGAACGCTCTCAGGTGTTCTTTACCTCCTGGTGCTTTCTCCTCTGTTGATTCTCATCCTGGAAAAATTTCCCTGGAAGGGCAAAGAATTTCTGGCCGGCGGTCTCTCTGGCCAGGTGATTCTTGGCTTTTTCGTGCGGTATTTAAATCATACCGGATCCTTCATCTTTCTTCTTTCGTTGCTGGCTTTGCTGCTGATTTTCACCACTCACTGGAGTCTGGCCAGAACTATCGCTTTCCTCGCCCGGCTGTTCCGTAACACCTCCTCCAGCGTGATCATCAGGATTACAGAACACCGTAAAGAAAAAAAGAGCCAGACGACCGAAGTTGCCAGGAGCGAACTGAAAACCCCGGGGATACCTGCTGAAAAAACCCTGTCCGACTCAGAAACAAAGATATTCCGAACACCAGCCGCTCCTGAAGAAAAAGAACCGGCAAGACCGTCCGAAAGGGCAGCCAGGATTTCCAGGAAAAAAGAAGCCGGAGAGCAGGAAGGAGGAATGCTTTTCCCGGACCTGAGAAAATCCGGCAGCTACCGCTTCCCGCCGTTCACCCTGCTCGACCCGGGAAAGCCTTCGGAAAAAATTGACCGGGAAGAACTTTTCGAGAAAAAGAGAATCATCGAGCAGAAACTTCTGGAATTTAAGGTTTCGGGCGAAGTGCGCGAATACCATCCGGGGCCGGTCATCACCACCTACGAATTTTTCCCGGACGCCGGGATTAAGGTAAGCCAGGTGGCCAGCCTGAGCGAGGAGCTGTCTCTGGCTCTGGCGGCCGAGTCGGTGCGGATACAGCGTATTCCAGGAAAATCATCTCTTGGCATAGAAATCCCGAACAACAAAAGAGAAATCATCAAGCTGCGCGACATCATTCAGTCGGAAAAATTCCAGAATTCAGCTTCGAAGCTGACCTTTGCCCTCGGCAAGACGGTTCACGGCGAGGTTTACGTCACCGACCTGGCCATAATGCCTCATCTCCTGATAGCGGGAGCCACCGGCACCGGCAAGAGCGTTGCGCTGAACGCTCTGATTGCCAGCATCCTCTACAAGGCAACTCCGGACGAAGTAAAGCTGATTCTTATCGACCCGAAAAGCCTTGAATTCACCCTTTACGACGGAATCCCACACCTGCTGGCACCGGTGGTCAACGATTCGAAAAAAGCCAGCATCATCCTGATGGACGCCGTGAGAAAAATGGAAGAAAGGCTCCGCATTCTGAGCCAGGCGAAGGTAAGAAACATCGAACAGTACAACCAGCAGGTAAAGACGATGCGGGAGCAGAAGAAAGGGAAACTTTCGGACGAAGAAAAAGAGAAACTCAAACCTCTGCCCTACATAGTGATCATCATCGACGAGCTGGCTGAACTGATGATGACCTCCGCTCAGGACGTTGAATACTGCATCGGAAGGCTGGCCCAGCTGGCCAGGGCCGTGGGAATTCATCTGGTCATGGCCTCCCAGCGGCCTTCTATAGATGTTATCACCGGCACGATTAAAAACAATTTCAACAGCCGTATTGCTTTCAAGGTTCCTTCGAAGGTTGACTCCCGGGTAATAATAGATACCGTCGGAGCGGAGAAGCTTCTCGGGCTCGGCGATATGCTGTTCATGCCGCCGAACTATCCGCGAATCATCAGGTTGCACTGCGCTTATATTTCTGTTCCCGAGGTGCAGAGACTGGTTAAATTCGTCAAAGAGCAGGGCGAGCCGCAGTATGACGAAAGGATCCTGCAGATCCTGAAAAGAACCGGAGACCTTCTTTTTGAAGAAGACCTGGGCGAAAAGGACGAGCTCTTCGACCAGGCGGTGGAGCTGGTTCTGGCCACCGGACAGGCCTCGGCTTCATTCCTCCAGCGCAAAATGAAGCTTGGTTACGCCCGGGCCTCGAGAATACTCGACCAGATGGAGCAGGAAGGAATAGTCGGACCATCTCAGGGAGCCAAACCGCGGGAAATACTCGTTGACCCCAGGACTTATCTTAAAGAAAGACAGAAATCAAAAAGTTCTGACACAAAATCCTGAGGGATCGGCAGGGTCAGTTTCCAACCGGCAGTTTAAGCGACCTCTGAACTTTTTCTTTAACCTTCATCCAGCGTTCAGGAGGTATTTCCAGAGCTATCTCCACCAGAGCTGGATCAAACTGGCTGCCGATGCAGTTTCTGACCTCATCGAGCGCCACCTGGAAACTGCTCCCTTTTCGATACGGCCGGTCTGAGGTGATGGCGTCGACGGTATCAGCTATCGAAAAAAGCCTGGCTCCGAGCGGAATCGCTTCACCTTCAAGCCCGAAAGGATAGCCGATACCGTCATACCTCTCGTGATGGAAAAGAACGACTTCAGACGCTCCCTGAAGGAAGCTGAACTCTTCAATCATGGCAAAACCGATGAGAGGATGATATTTAACGATTTCCATTTCTTCTTCTGTCAGCGGACCTTCTTTCAGGAGAATTTCGTCCGGAATGCCGACTTTCCCCAGGTCATGCAGCAGCGCCCCCCTTTCGATGTCCAGAAGCGCCCGGCGGTCGTTCACTCCGGCCGCTTCAGCCAGCATCACGGTGTATGCGGCCACGAACTGGGAATGACCGATGTTTTCCTCCCGGCTGTCGGCCGCGGCCAGAAAATAGATCAGCTCAGAATTAAAAAAACGGTTATCGGAGAAAATCTTTTTAAGTCCGTTAAGATTTGCCAGTTTTTCCTGACGGGCTGAATTCTCCAGCCTGTCGAGTATTCTGCTGGCTTTAATAAACGCTTCTATCCGGGATATGACGTATGGGGAAGTGTAAGGCGAATTCATAAGAGAGGAGGCTACCTTTCCCCAGCCCTGGAGATTCCAGTGGGTCTTCAGCCATTGAAGGTCGAAAGCCTTCACCCTGGTCTCTTCCTGAACCTTAAGGGAGCTTTTTCTTATTTCGCCTGCTTCTTCAGCATAGGATTTCTTAGACCTATCTTCTTTCATCCTTAACCCCTCGCTTCCTTTCAGCAGAAAGAGACGCTCCGGATCCAGGAGCCGTCACCGGTTCAATCAGAGGAGAGGTTTCCACCAGCACATAGCCCCGGCAGCGGGCAAAAAATTCCAGATAGCGGCAGAAGGCTTCTTCGGTGGCGAAATATCTTATTCTTAAATTTTTTAAGGCAGCTGCCATGAAGCCCTCCGCTTCCTTTTCTTCGGGCAAAAAGTTAGTCGTCCGGAAAAACAAAAAATTGAAAATCAGCTTATATTTGTGATATTGTCAGAATGAATTACCGGAAAAAGTTCTGGCAGAAAAAGCGAAAAAGGCTGAAAAATGACTCGCAAGATGGAAGAAGACCTTCAGGAACTTATTGTCCGCTACCGGCCAATCATCACCTTCAGGGTGCGAAAAGCCCTGGGAGCCCAGAACACCGACTGCGAGGATCTGGTTTCTGAGATTCTTTCCCAGGTGGTGGAGAAAATCCAGACGGGAGAATTCAGGGGCGAGTCCTCGCTGGGCACGTTCGTTTATACCATAACTTCCCGCCGGATAATCGACTATATAAGAGAGAAGACCAGGGTGATGAAATACGCTCCCGAGCCCGAACCCTATCCCGACCCCCGGGAAACCCTGGAGGTGGTGGAGATGTCCGAGAAGGTCAAGAAGGCGCTTTCGAGACTGAAGCCCAAATACCGCGAAGTCCTGTATTTATATTATTATCAAGAACTTAATCGAGAAGAGGTGGCCGCCAGACTCGGGGTGTCACCCAGAAAGGTCAGCGAACTGGTCAACTATGCCCTGAAGCTAATCAGAAAAGAGCTGAAAAGGTGAAAAAATTTTCCAACTTTTACGGGGTTGAACGACTAAAAGGTTGAGACAAAGGGAAGGCGGAAAATATGAGCAACTGCAAGTTTGAAGAATTTATTGATGGGTACCTGCTTAACAAACTGAGCGAAAGGGATAAAGAACTTTTCGAGGAACATTATTTTAATTGCACCTCCTGCTTCGAAAAGCTGAAAGAAAGGGATGTCATCATCCGCACGATCAAGAACCACCCGCAGCTGCTCGAGCAGAAAGAGGAAGTTCGGGCGAGCGCGCTGGCCAGCCTGTGGAGAGAGGTGGCTTCGTTTTTCACCGTCAGGCAGCTGGCTCTGGCCGGAGTGATGGCTCTCCTGGCGGCGCTGGTCATTCTGGCTGTCATTCCCCGCAATCAGCTTCCTTCTCCCAGCTTTGTGCTGACAGACGAGGAGACCGTGCGCGGCTCTTCCATCACGCTCATCTCTCCGGTGATCGACATGAACCAGCCGCCAGCTTATTTTGAGTGGAAAAAGCTCGGAGAGAACGTGGAATACCAGATAACTATCTCCAACAGCGAGGTCCTGTGGAAAGCCACCACCAGAGAAAACCGCATCATCCTTCCGGAAGAGGTCAAAACCCGGATGAAACCTGGAGAAAGGTATTCCTGGCAGGTTAAAGCCTTTGGACCGGATGAAACTCTGATCGCCGTCTCAAGCCGCGTGCAGTTCAAGCTGTCGGAAAAGTAAGCAGGGAACTGAATTCAATCTTCAGGCAGATTGTTATCAAATTCTTCTATATACATTCTGCCCTTTGTTTCTTCTTCAAAAGCCAGACAGCACATCAACCGTCCGCATAAACCGGAGATTTTTGTCGGGTTGATGACTATCTGCTGCTTTCTGGCTTTCTGAATCGTGATCGGCTCAAAATTCTTCATGAAAGAGAAACAGCACAGCATCCGGCCGCAGACCCCTACCCCGCCGACCAGCTTGGCTTCATCGCGCACGCCTATCTGACGCATTTCAATCCTCATTTTCAATTCTTTCGCCAGGTCCTTCACCAGCTGGCGGAAATCAATCCGGCCGTCCGCCGTGTAATAAAAAATGCCCTTTTTCTCGTTGAAAAAATAGCGCACGGCCACCAGTTTCATCGGCAGGCCCCGAGCCTTGATGCGGCTCAGACAGAATTCAAAGGCTCTTTTTTCCTTCTCCCTCAACCATTGAAATTTTTTGATGTCCTCTTCAGTGGCCTTTCTTATAATCCTGGTGGCGTTCTGAGCAGCCTTAGGGCAATGAACCACCTCGCTGTTAACATCTATAACAATAGCCAGGTCGCCGCCGTACTCGGAGTCCACCAGGCAGTAATCTCCTATCTCCAGGGGCTCTTCCCCCTTTGTAGCCCTGATGATCTTTCCGGTAGACTCTGACAGCAGCAAGACCACTTCAGCCATTTCTTATCTCTCTGAAAAACAAAATTAATTCATTTCCCATTATAGCCAAGTTCGGGTTCCTCTTTAAGAGGCTCCGGGAATCTTCCATTTTTCTAACCGCCCGGCTGGCGGTGGCAGGCGGGATGACAGCCGCCAGCTTAATGAGTTCTGGTTCAAGGTCGGGATTCAGGAGATAGCCGTTCTGACCCTCGTGGACAGCCAGCAGATCTCTGAAAAAAACAGCAAAAAATTTCAGCGCTTCCCGGAAATCGGAAACGGAATCCTTCCTGGTCCGGCCGGAAAGAAGGCTGAGAAAATCTTCCGAATCGCCCTTTTCCAGCAGCTGTCTGAACATCACCCAGGCCTGATTGCGGCCGGCGATAAATTCTTCCCAGTCAGCCTCCAGCACAGCCTCGAGGTCTCCCTCGGAGGCAGCGGCCAGGAGCCTGGCTTTTTCTGGCGGCAAGCCGCGCTCCAGCAGAGCTTTTTCCACGTGTTCCTGGCTCAGCGGGTTAAACCTTAAAACCTGACAGCGCGATCGGATGGTCGGTAGAATCATCTGCAGGTCTTCTGTGATCAGGATAAAGTGGACAAAAGGTCCGGGTTCTTCAAGGGTTTTTAACAGAGAATTCGCGACGGTTTCATTCATCCTGTCGGCTTCATCGATGATGAAAACCATCCGGCCCTGGTTCCAGGGCCTCAGATTGGATAGATAATTTATTTCCTCAATCTGTTCCTTAACAATCTGCTCGCGGTTTTTTTCCCGGACCACAAGCCGCACGTTCGGATGCTGACCGCGCTCGACCCGCAGACAGGAGTCGCAGCGGTCGCAGGAATCATCTTTTTTCTCCAGGCAATTAAGCGCCTTGGCTACGGTGAGAGCTGTTCTCAATTTACCGCTTCCGGAGGGACCGAAAAAAAGCAGCGATCCCGGCAGCCTTCCTTTGCTCAACGAAAGCTTCAGAATTTGCTTCGTCCTCTCATTGCCGGGAATATCCTTAAAACTCATCTGTTCATCCTCTGAGCATCCTGTGTTCCGGTGAATATAACACCTGTCTTAAATAACGTCCGGTATGGGATTTCTCCAGCCGGGCGACTTCTTCTGGCGTTCCGGCGGCTACCACCTCTCCCCCTTCTTCGCCCCCCTCAGGACCCAGGTCAATAACATAATCGCAATATTTGATAACGTCAAGGTTATGCTCGATTATTATCACCGTGTTGCCCATTTCCACCAGCCTGTTGAGAACCTGAAGCAGCTTGCTGACGTCGTCAAAATGCAGCCCGGTGGTGGGTTCGTCCAGAAGATAGAGCGTCCGCCCGGTGTCCCGCCGGCTGAGCTCGCGGGTTAGCTTTATCCTCTGAGCCTCTCCGCCCGAAAGCCGCGTGGCCGGTTGCCCGAGACGGAGATAGCCGAGCCCCACCTGCTTCAAAAGTTCCAGCTTTCTTCTGAGCGCCGGATGCGCTTTCAGATACTCATAAGCTTCATCCACAGTCATATCGAGATAATCGGCGATATTCCGTCCGTGGTAAGTGACAGCCAGAGTCTCCTTGTTGTATCTCCGACCTCCACAGCGGCCGCAGGTGACATAAACATCGGGCAGAAAATGCATCTCGATCTTCTTCACGCCGGATCCCTCGCACTCCTCGCAGCGACCACCGTGAACGTTGAAGCTGAAACGGCCGGGGCGATAACCCCTCCTCCGGGCTTCGGGAGTCATGGCAAACAGTTCCCTCAGGTGGGTGAAAATTCCCGTGTAGGTGGCCGGGTTCGAACGCGGAGTGCGTCCGATCGGTTTCTGGTCAACAGAAACCACCTTGTCAATCTGTTCGAGCCCTTCAATCGCCCGGTGCTTTCCAGGCTGAACTTTTGCCCGGTAAAATTTTTTCTGAAGCGCCCGGTAAAGGATATCGTAAACCAGCGTGCTTTTTCCCGAACCGGAAACTCCGGTTACCGCCGTCATCACTCCGAGCGGAAAGCTCACGTCGATGTTTTTAAGGTTATGTTCCCGGGCTCCCAGTACTTTCAACCAGCCGGAAGGCCGGCGTCTGGAAGCCGGCACCGGTATGAACTTTTCGCCCCGCAGATAACAGGCTGTCAGAGAACCGCTCGACTTAAGAATATCGGCCGGAGTTCCGCAGACCACCACCCGGCCGCCGTTTTCCCCGGCTCCGGGGCCGAGGTCAATGATATAATCCGCCGAACGGATCGTCTGTTCGTCATGCTCGACCACCACGATCGAATTGCCGGCGTCTCTCAGCTGACGTAGCAATCGGATCAACCGACCATTGTCGCGCTGATGAAGACCGATCGTCGGTTCGTCTAGCACATACAGAATTCCCCTCAGCCGTGCTCCCACCTGAGCCGCCAGCCTTATTCTCTGAGCTTCACCACCGGAAAGAGAAGAACCCGGTCGGTTGAGGTCAAGATAAGAGAGTCCGAGCTGCTTCATCACCCGGAGGCGGTCGTTGATTTCTTTCAATATTCGCTCCGCCACTTCTCTCTGCGGCCCGGAGAAATCCATCTTTTCCAGCCGCTCGAGTAGATGGTCAACGTCGAGAGAAGCCAGCTGATGGATGTTAAGACCATCGATTTTTACCCAGAGGCTTTCTTTCTTCAACCTCTGTCCGCGGCAGACAGGGCAGAGATTTCCGGTCAGTTCCACTTCTCCCCACTCGTTAAGGACAGTCATATAGCCGAGGCCGTGACAGTGGCTGCAGGCGCCGTACGGGCTGTTAAAGGAAAAATTCCGTGGTTCCAGCGGCTGGAAGCTTCGGCCGCAGAACGGGCAGCTCAGCTTTCTGGAAAAATAGGACTCCTGTCCGCGCTCATCGACCACCACCACACCGCCGTCGGAAATTTCCAGACTTTTTTCCACCGCCTCTCTGAACCTTGAAAAAAACTTTTCTTCCAGCTTTAGCTCATCAACCAGAATCTCAATGTTATGTTTTTTATTCCTGTCGAGAGAAATTTTCTCTTCCAGGTCGTGCAGCCGGCCGTCAACTCTGACCCTGAGGAATCCTTTTTTTCTGAATCTCTCCAGAAGCTGGTGATACTCGCCCTTTCGCCCCCGGACGACCGGAGCGAGAATCTGGATTTTCTGACCGGAAAGTCTCTCTCTGATCATCTCCAGAATCTGTTCCTGGCTGCTCGAGCTTACCGGAACTTCACAATCGGGACAGTAAATGGTTCCGAGACGGGCATAAAAAAGGCGCAGCAGGTCGTAGATTTCAGTTATGGTGCCGACCGTCGAGCGGGGGTTGAAGGTGATCGTTTTCTGGTCAACAGAAATCGCCGGACTCAGGCCCTCGATCGACTCCACCTCAGGTTTCTCCAGCTGTTCAATAAACTGTCTGGCATAGGCTGAAAGACACTCTATGTACCTCCTCTGACCCTCGGCAAAGAGCGTATCAAAGGCTAAGGAAGATTTTCCTGAA
The DNA here is from genome assembly GCA_030018265.1 of Candidatus Saccharicenans sp. Classification (GTDB taxonomy): domain Bacteria; phylum Acidobacteriota; class Aminicenantia; order Aminicenantales; family Saccharicenantaceae; genus Saccharicenans. The sequence goes on along the minus strand of JASEFX010000011.1, from coordinate 40,650 downwards.
CCGCTCGGGCCGGTGATGATCACCAGCCTGTTACGCGGTATGTTAACGTCTATCTTTTTGAGATTATGCTGGGCAGCCTTGCGAACTTTTATTTCCAGAAGCATGTCTATATTTTAGCACGAGAGCCAGGCTTTAAGTTCGGAAGTGATTTAACCGCGGCTGGCTTTATTTTATAATAGCAGAAGGATCGCGCCATGAACAAAGACGACCGTCTTCTCAAAGCGATAGATACGCTGCGGCAGATGGCTGCCGGTCATGATTCCATCACAGCCATCAAATACCTCCCGCCGCAACCGGGAAAGTTTGTTGAGTATCCGCCGGATATCCATCCCCGGCTGGTTGAAGCTCTGAAGAAAAAAGGATTCTCCTCTCTTTTTTCTCATCAGCAGGAAGCGTGGGAGAAAGTCAGACAGGGGAAAAACGTGGTGGTGGTGACCCCGACCGCCTCGGGCAAAACACTCTGCTACAACCTTCCGGTGCTCGACTGCATTCTGCGCCACCCGTCCGGCCGGGCGATCTACCTCTTTCCGACGAAAGCACTGAGTCAGGACCAGAGAGCCGAGCTGGACGAAACGATTGAACTTCTGCAGGAAGAAATAAGAATTTTCACCTACGACGGCGATACCCCGCAGGACGCTCGCAAGGCCATCCGGGCGCAGGGACACATCATCATCACCAACCCCGACATGCTGCATACCGGGATTCTACCCCACCACACGAAGTGGGTAAAACTTTTTGAAAATCTCAAATACATCGTCATCGACGAACTGCACAACTACCGCGGGGTTTTCGGCAGCCACGTGGCCAACGTCATCAGACGGCTGAAAAGAATAGCCGCCTTCTATGGCTCAAAACCGCAGTTCATCCTCTCCACAGCCACCATCGCCAACCCGAAGGAAATGGCTGAGAGAATGATTGAGGAACCGGTCGAGCTGGTCGATCAGAGCGGAGCCCCCTCGGGCGAAAAATATTTCATCTTTTACACTCCGCCCGTCATCAATCCCTACCTCGGAATCAGAAGGTCCTACATCAACGAAGCCAGAAGAGTGGCCGGGATTTTCCTCAACCTCGGCCTGCAGACGATCGTCTTTGCCCAGAGCCGCCTTCTGACGGAAGTCCTTGTTACTTACCTCAAAGCCGACATCGAAAAAAGCCTCAAGGATGAAGGATTGATCCGCGGTTACCGTGGTGGATACCTTCCGTTAAAACGCCGTGAGATAGAAAAGGGCCTGCGGGAAGGGAAAATTCTCGGCGTGGTTTCCACCAACGCTCTCGAGCTGGGGATTGACATCGGCACCTTAGACGTGGCCGTTCTTGCCGGCTATCCCGGCACCATCGCCAGCACCTGGCAGAGAGCCGGCCGGGCCGGACGCAAAGCCGGGAGGTCGGCCGCCGTGCTGGTGGCATCTTCCGCCCCGCTCGATCAGTTCATCGTCCAGCATCCAGATTATTTCTTCTCGAGCTCGCCGGAAATGGCTCTGATCAACCCGGACAACCCTTCGATTCTTCTCAGCCACATTCAGTGCGCCGCTTTTGAACTGCCCTTCGAAGACGGAGAAAAATTCGGTTCGATGGAAATCGAAGAAATTTTGAAAATGCTGGAAGAAGAGCAGATGCTCCACCATACGGGCAATAAATGGTTCTGGACTTCTGAAGCCTATCCGGCCGATGCCATTTCCCTGCGCAGCATCAGCTCCGATAACTTTGTGGTGGTGGACATAACGGAAAAACCCAGAGTGATCGCCGAAGTTGATTTCTCCTCGGCTCTAACCACTCTCCATCCTAAAGCCATCTACATCTGCGAGGGCGAGCAATATTTCGTCGAAGAATTCAACTACGAACAGCGCAAAGCTTATGTCAGAAAAACTGAAGTTGATTACTTTACCGACGCCATAGATTACACCAACGTAAAAATACTCGATGTCTTCAACCAGCAGGACCTGCCTCAGGGCTGGGTTTCCCACGGGGAAGTTCACGTGACCACCCGGGTGGTGGGCTTCAAGAAAATAAAGTTTCATACGATGGAAAACGTCGGTTCCGGTGAACTGGACCTGCCGGAGAATCAGATGAACACCACGAGTTTCTGGCTGACCATCCCGGCAGAAATCTATCAGACGCTGCCGTTCACCTCCGATCAGAGGATAAACGGGCTTTTCGGCTTATCCTACCTTCTGCACAACGTAGCCCCGCTTTTTCTGATGTGCGACCGCCATGACCTGGGCGTGGCCATCGGCGACAATCTCACCGGCCAATCGATGCCTCCACGGGAACTGCCGCGGCATCGTCTCCCGGACGACGAAAAGTCCAGGGCTTTCCTCAGCCCTGATTTTTCCCCCAACATCTTCCTTTATGACAGATTTCCGGGAGGAATAGGGCTGAGCCCGGCGCTGTTCGAGATGAGCGCCAGCCTGCTGAGGGCCTGCCTGGAAACGATAGACGCCTGCCCCTGCGAATCAGGCTGTCCTTCCTGCGTCGGACCTGTCAGGGAAAGCGGGGAGAAAGCCAAGCCGGTGGCCAGAAAAATTCTTCAACAGCTACTTCTTGCAGGAACATAATTCAGCGATATTCTCTTCTTCGCCCATAACCACCATTATGTCGCTATCCTTTATCACAAAATCTGCCCCGGGCACGAAGATCAACCGCTCGGGCACCAGCTGACGGACGGCTATCACCTGAACCCGGAAGCGGTTGGTCAGGTCGAGGTCGCGCAGCTTCTTGCCGATAAAAGCTTCAGGTGGCACAATTTCCTGAATGCTGATATTCTCTGCCAGCGGGAGATACTCAAGTACATTGCGGGAACTCAACCTCTGAGCCAGACGTATCGCCATGTCACGCTCGGGATAAATAACCTCGGTGGCTCCAATCGCCTCAAGGATTTTTCCGTGGTCGGCGCTGAGCGCCTTGGCTAAGATGCGTTTAACGCCCAGCTCGTGAAGATACAGCACGGTCAGAATCGAAGGTTCCATTTCAGGACCGAGGCTGACCACCACCACATCCATATCCTGCACGCCAAGCGCCTGCAGGCCGTCCTTGTCGGCTGAATCCATCCAGACGGCCTGGGTGGAAAAATCGCGGGCCTCTTCCACCTTGTCTTTGTCCTTGTCGATCACCAGAACCTCATGCCCTTTTTCGTACAGAGTCCGGGCGAGATAGCTGCCGAAACTACCGAGTCCTATGATGGCGAATTTCATGGCCGGCTCCTGAGTTCAATGTTTTAATTATTTTATCCCACCATAACGTTTTCTTCAATGAACTGATAATGACCGGCCGGCTTCTGACGGCTGAAGGCATATAGCAGGGTCAAAGGACCCACGCGGCCAATGTACATGGTTATAACAAGAATAAGTTTGTTGAGAGGATGCAGCCCGGGAGTAATGCCGCAGGATAAACCCACGGTGCCAAAGGCCGAGACCACTTCAAAAAGCGCTTCTTTCAGGGTCAGCTGTGGCTGGATAATCAGAAGCGAAAGGGTGGAGGCAAAAACCAGCGTCATGGCCAGCGAGATAAGTGTATAAGCTTTTATTATATCTTCTGTGCGCAGGGCGCGGGAGAACACCTGCGGCACTTCATAACCCCTGATTTTCGACCTGAGGAAAGCCAGCACCACCCCGAAAGTGGTCGTTTTTACACCGCCACCTGTCCCTCCAGGTGAAGCTCCCACGAACATGATCAGAATGATCAACAGAAGCGAAGCCACCGAAAGTTGGCCGATCTCCACCGTGTTAAACCCTGCTGTCCGGGCGGTGACCGCCTGGAAAATCGAAGCCAGAATTTTATCTCCGAGAGTAAATTCTCTAAAACTCTGATTAAATTCCATCAGGAAAAGGAGAACAGCCCCGCCGACGATAATTCCCAGGGTAACCGCAGCCACAAACTTGGTGTGAAGCGAAAACCTTACCCTCTCTCCTTTAATGGTGTTTTTCAGAGCGGTTTTTATCTCCTGGAGCACAAAAAAGCCAAGTCCGCCGGAGATGATCAGCAACATCATCACTGCGTTCAAATAAACATCCCCGCGGTAATCGATCATACTGTTAGAAAACAGGGAAAATCCGGCATTGCAGAAAGCTGAAATCGAATGGAAAACTGAAAGACTGATGGCCCCCGGCAAAGGCGAAGCGGAAGAAAACCTGACCAGAAGAAGCAGGGCGCCAATCAGCTCGAAGGTAAAGGTAAAAATAAAAACGTCCTTAAGAAGAGTGCGAAAATCCGAAATCGGCTCGGGTCGGAAAGAACCCTCAACTGCCAGTTTGTCGCTCAGGCTTACCCGGCGACCGGCGGTGAGCAGGATAAAACTGGAGAAAGTCATGATGCCCAGCCCGCCGAGCTGAATCATCAGCAGCAGCAGCCCGAGTCCGAACGAACTGAAATATGTGGGTGTGTCCACCACCGTCAGACCGGTAACGCAGATGGCCGAGGCCGAGGTGAACAGAGCGTCAATAAGAGGAATCTGGCTGCTTCTGGTGGAAAAAGGCAGCTTCAGCAGAATGGTGCCCACAGCTATGGCCACGAGAAAGCTCAGGGCCAGCAAGCGGGGCGGATGGACAAGTTTCTTCTTGAAATTGTTCAATTTTTCCTCTTATAAGCTTTTTATTTAACCGCTTTTACCGGCTTCCGTCAAGTTAACCCGTTGATTGACAGACCCCTCTCCCTGTGTTAATTTGAAGAAGCTATGAACGTATTCAGTCTAATCTCGCAGGCCACCATCGTTGTCAAACTGATTCTTTTAATACTCATCCTGTTTTCCGTTTTTTCCTGGGCGATAATAATCCACAAAAGAAGAACTCTTAAAGCGGCCGAAAAATCTTCCTACCTGTTCCTTGAGGTTTTCAGGAAGAGCAAATCTCTGAATGAAGTCAACGAAGCTGCCCGCCGGTACAAAAACAGTCCGCTGGCTGTTCTGTTTCAGGCCGGGTTCAAGGAACTTGTTCATCTGACGCGTTCGAACCCCCAGCCTCAGGGTTCAATCGACCGGGAAAAGCTGGAAATCATCAACCGATCGCTGCTCAGGGCTTCGAGTGCGGAGATCCGGCGACTTGAGAGAATGATGAGCTTTCTGGCCACCTGCGGTAGCGTGACTCCGTTTATCGGACTGCTCGGAACGGTCTGGGGGATAATGGATTCGTTCCATAAGATCGGACTGGTCCGCTCAGCCAGCCTGGTAACCGTGGCTCCCGGCATCGCCGAGGCGCTGGTGGCCACCGCGGTGGGTTTGTTTGCCGCCATCCCGGCGGTTATCGCTTACAATTATTTCCTCGGGCGCATAAAAGAAATAATTTCTATGATGGATGATTTTTCGCTGGAATTTCTCAACATTATAGAAAGGGCCTATGGCAGTTAACCTGAATCCGACTCCGGCAGCCGACGGTCGGAGACGTCTGGGCACATCGATGTCGGAAATCAACGTCACACCTCTGGTCGACGTCATGCTGGTTCTGCTCATAATTTTTATGGTGACCGCGCCGATGATGCAGTCCGGAATCGGAATCAACCTGCCTCAGGCTGAAACCGAGTCGGCCCCGGCCGAAGAAGGGCTGACACTGACCGTCACCGCTGACGGTTACATCCACATCGGCGAATCAGTTATAAACATCAACCTGCTGGAAAGACGGTTAAAGGAATATTTCTATAATCGCACGAAAAAAATCGTGTTCATCCGGGCTGACCGCAATCTTAACTACGGTCAGCTTGTCCAGATTCTGGATATCATCAAGAAATCGGAGATCGAAATAGTCGGCCTGGTGACCGAACCGCTGGAAAAACCGCCAGCTAAAAAACGGACCGACTGATGAAACCGCTGTTTGCTCAGAACAATTCTTTCAAGCGCGCTCTGATTCTGTCGATTTTTCTTCACGCAGCGCTTTTCGTCCTGCTGGGAGTCTCCGGACAGTTCTCGGGACCCAGGAAATCGGGAATGATCCATTATGTTAATCTGAATTTCGTCGGGTTGCCAGGCGGAGGAGGCGCCGGAGGAGGTGGCGGCGCAGGCAGTCCCGGCCCGGGTGGAGGAACCCCCGGGCAGGCAGGACCTTCCCGCCCGGAAACGATGAGGGAACTGACTGTCCCCCAGAAGGTTCAGCCACAGCCTGAATCATCACTTCGCCATCCTGTGGAGAAGACCCGGACAGCAAGGAAGACCACCCGGCAGTCAACCTCGCAGAAAAAAACTGAGATTTCCGCACCGCAGCCGGGAGCTCAGCCGGCGGCTTCTGGAACCGGAGCTGCCGGAGCTCAAGCCGGCGGTTATGGAACTGGCGGTGGAGGGGGGACCGGACTGAGAATCGGGGTCGGTGAAGGTCCGGGCGGCTTCGGCGGCGGTTACGGAGACCCGCTGGGCACGGCTTCTTTCCCCTACACTTATTATCTTCAGATTATAATAGATCGCGTATCGTCCAACTGGTTCACCGCCATCAGCAACCTGGATTACAGCGGCGACTATCAATCGGTAATTTCTTTCAAGATACTGCGTAACGGGCAGATTGCCGACCTCAGAATAACCCAGCCTTCAGACCTCCCGGCGCTTGACCTGACAGCAAGGCGAGCGGTCGAACTGGCCGCGCCCTTTCCGCCGCTGCCGAAAGATTACGAAAGCGATTACCTTATCATTCATCTTATATTCGAGCGGAGCAGATAAGAAAATGAAAAAACTTATTATCTTCATACTGTCATTTTGTGCTATCGCAGTACTCAGCACCTGGTTATTTCCGCAACAGGAAATCGTGCTGACCATCAGAGAGGGCGTCCCGGCCATTTCGGTGGCTCTACCACCGTTCATCTGCGAGCCGGCTAGCCCTGAGGTTCAGGAAGCAGCCTCCACCATCCATCAGGTTCTTACCTCCGACCTTCAGTACAGCCGGGTGTTTACTCTGGTGTCGAAGGAGCACCTGAGCTACATCCGTCCTTTGAACCCGAAAGAAATCTTTTTCAAAGACTGGGAATCCATCCAGGCCAGACTCCTGGTCGTCGGAGAGTTCACCCGTTCTGAGAATCGTTCGGTGTTCGAAGTAAAAATTTACGACGTAAAAAGCCAGAGAATGATTCTGGGCAAAAGATACCAGGTGGAGCCGGGCGTCCTCCGGCTGGTGGCTCATCGGGTGGCCGACGAGATGATGAAGCTCTACGGAGAAAAACCTATATTCACCACAAAGATAGTCTTTGTCTCCAACCGCGACGGAAACGACGAGCTATACATGATGGATTATGACGGAGCCAGCCAGACAAGACTGACCTTCAACAAATGGCGGGATTACATGCCGGCCTGGTCGCCCGAGCAACGAGCGATCGTTTTCACTTCCTACCGGGCGGGCAATCCGGACCTATACATTCTTTATCCTTATGAGGGCAGATTAGTTCCGATATCAACCAGGGGAACCAACTTTGCCGGGGCTTTCTCGCCCGACGGCAAAAAGATAGCCTTCTGCTCGACTAAAGACGGGAACGCTGAAATATACGTGGTTAACGTCGACGGAACCGGATTGCGCCGTTTGACCTTCAACAGCGCCATAGACACCGCCCCCTCCTGGTCGCCAACGGGAAGAGAGATCGTTTTCACCTCCGACCGGAGCGGCACGCCGCAGATCTACATTATGGACGCCGAAGGGGGCAATGTCAGAAAAGTTAGCTTCGGCGGCAATTACCTTGACTCTCCGGCCTGGTCGCCCGACGGAGAAAGAATTGTGTTCGTCTCGAGAGTCGACAACTTTTTTGACCTTTACCTGCTTAACCTGAAAACAAACAAAATCACCAAGCTCACCGAGACCGGAGCCCGGAATGAATCCCCCAGCTGGTCGCCGGATGGACGACACATCGTATTTTCTTCGAACATGTCCGGGACGATTCAGATCTATTCGATCGATTACGACGGCAGCAACCTGCGACAGCTGACTTCAGATGGAGAAAACAAACTGCCGAACTGGACAAACTGAGCGAACCGGCTGAGTTTATTGACAGCGTTCAGGCTTCATTGTATAAATTGAATTGTCTCGAGCTATCATCGAGGCTATTTCACGAACATCAGGAGGAAAGATGAAGAAGTTTTTGGTGCTGTTTCTTTCGGTGATCCTGGTCTTATCTTTCGCCGCTTCCTGCAAGAAGAAAGCCAAACAGCTTCCGCCGCCTCCACCGCCGCAGGCTCAGGAACAGCCAAAGGTGGAAAAAGTGGAAGAACCGGTGATCAAAGAGCCAGAGCTCACGGAAGAAGAAATCTTCATGAAGAAAACCCTGGAAGAAATCAACAGGGAAAAGCCGCTGGCCAGAATCCATTTTGATTTTGACAAATATGATATCCGGCCGGACGCTGTTCCGATACTCGAAGCCAATGCTCGCTGGTTGAAAAAGTTCGCGACGGTGAAAATACTGATCGAAGGGCACTGCGACGAGCGCGGCACCGAAGAATACAACCTGGCTCTGGGCGAAAAAAGAGCGAAGAGCACGATGGATTATTTAGTAAGTCTCGGGATTTCCCCGGACAGAATCAGAATAATCTCCTACGGCAAAAGCCAGCCTCTTGACCCGGGCCATAATGAAGAAGCCTGGGCAAAAAACAGGAGAGCCGAATTTTTGATCATCGAGAAATAAATTGTTAAAAAGGCAAAAAAGCTTTTTCTTCTTTGCGCTTTTCATCATGCTTGCAGGAGTCTTTATGACTCCAGCCAGCGCCCAATCAAAAAAAACTTACGAGCTGATCTACGAGGACATCCAGGCCTTAAAGCTTCAGGTACAGGAACTGACCTCCCTGGTCAGAAAGAACCAGGCGGATATACAGGAGCTCAGGGATCAGATTAAAATTCTGGGCGAACTCATCCGTAAAGTTCAGTCGGAGCAGGGTGCCGCCCGCGAAGACTTCCGTAATATCGTCGTTCAATATCAACTTCTCAGCAGCAAACTCGAAGAGATCCAGTTTCAGACAGCTATTCTCAACGATATCCTGCAGGCCATTCAGAACCTGAACCTGCCGAAACCCGAGGAAAAAACTGCGAGGTCCGGGAAAGCTCCAGCTAAAGCCGAGCCCCCGCCGGCCGAGACCCGAAAGCCGGCCCCGCTCACCCTCAGCGCTCAGGAAATGTACAACAACGCCTACGGAGATTATCTGAAAGGAAACTATTCTCTGGCCATCGACAGCTTCAGACTCTTTCTGCAGCAATATCCGAACACACCTCTTTCTGGAAACGCCCTTTACTGGATTGGCGAATGTTACTACAGCCAGGGTAAATTTCAGGAAGCCGTCGATACTTTCAGCGAGCTTCTGGTGAGTTATCCCTCCAGCAACAAGGTGCCGGCCGCTTACCTGAAAAAAGGCTACAGTCTCGCCAGGCTCGGGAAAAAAGAGGAGGCCATCGCCACCTTGAAACTGTTGATAGCCAAATTTCCAGCGCAGGAAGAAGCCCGACTGGCTCAGGAAAAATTAAAAGAACTGGAGAACCAATGAGAGACAGAAACAGTCTGAACAGAGTCATCCTCATAGGCCATCTGGTCAAAAAACCGGAGATCCGCTACATTCCTTCTTCCGGCCGACCTGTGGCCAGATTCCAGGTGGCCACCAACGAACAGATTTTCAACCGCGATACCCGCCAGACCAGCGAACGGACAGAATTCCATCGGATAGTGGCCTGGGGACCGCTGGCTGAATTCTGCGATAAATTTCTTGAAGCCGGAAGACAGGTTCTGGTGGAAGGACGCCTGCGCTGGCGTTCCTGGGAAGACCGTGAAGGAAACCGCCGGAACACTACCGAAGTAGAAGCCATCAACATAGTACCGCTGGGCAAGAAGATCCCGCCTCAGGCTGAAGCTCAACTGGAAGCCCCTCCTGCGGAAGAATTCGAGGAAATATCCGAGCCCGCGGTCGAAGAGTTTCCGGATGAAGAATTGCCGTCTGAAGGAGATGACGATATCCCCTTCTAAGCTAAAAAGCCAGTCGAGGAGCTGCCCGTGGCGGAAATTCCGGACAGAGAAAAGGTTCGAGAGTTAATCTATGAAGAACATCGGCCCTGGGGAAAATTCAGAAGCTATCCTCACCGGCTGGCTTCAAGTCTGAAAATCATCACGGTCAACCCCGGGGGAATTCTCTCTCTCCAGTATCACCGTAAAAGAAGCGAATACTGGGTGGTACTGGACAGTGGACTGGAAATCACGGTGGGAGAGAAGGTCTGGCAACCCGAGCCGGGTGAAGAAATATACATTCCGGCCGAAACGCCCCATCGCCTGAAAGCCGTCGGCCAGCAACCGGCCAGAGTGATGGAACTGTGGCTCGGGGAATCTGATGAGAATGATATCGTCCGCCTGGAGGACGTTTACGGACGCGATTGAAGCTCAGCTGACCACCTGGCTCATCAGGAAAGCCTGAGGATGTTTTCTCAGGATAGCTTCTATCATAAATTCTTCCACTTCTTTGGCCGTCCTGAGCTTGAGAGCTTCAGCCACCGCTTGTTCGGCCGTTTTCAGCTCCACCTCTCTCAAAGCTTTTTTTACTTTTGGAATAAAAATCGGGTTCATGCTCAGCGTTCTGAGTCCCATTCCAAGCAGGATGATGGCCGAAAGCGGGTCCGCCGCCATCTCTCCGCAAACAGTAACCTCCTTGCCTTCCCGCACGGCTGTTTGAATCACCTGGTGGATCAGCCGCAGAACCGCCGGATGGTGCGGTTTGAAAAGATAGGCTACAGATTCATTCCCACGGTCGACGGCCAGACAATACTGGATTAAGTCATTGGTGCCTATGCTGACATAATCTACTTCCTTGATGATGCACTCTATGGTCGCCGCCGCCGCCGGCACCTCGATCATTACCCCGACGGGCAGATTTTCATCAAAAGGAATCTTCTCAGCTCTCAATTCAGCCTTCAACTCAGCCAGGAGGCTCTTCAGTTCGAAAACTTCTTCCACTTCGGTAATCATCGGGACCATCAACCGCACATTCTTTTTCACGCTGGCTTTAAGAATGGCCCGGAGCTGGGTGCGGAACATATCCCTGTTCCGCAGAGAGAAACGAACGGCCCGCAGGCCGAGCGCCGGGTTGGGTTCTTTGACGATGTTGAGCTGGGGCAGACTTTTCTCTCCGCCAATGTCGATGGTACGGATGTAAACGGGTCGCGGATGGGTGTTCCGGGCCATCTTCTGATAAACAGCCAGGTGGTCTTCTTCCGAAGGCAGGTCCCGGCGCTGGAGATAGATGAATTCAGACCTGAAAAGTCCGATCCCCTCCGCACCGAAGGAGAAAGCCAGGTCCACCTCATCCGGAAGTTCGATGTTGGCCAGCAGCTTGAACCCGACCCCATCCAGAGTCCGGGGTTTCAGTCTGGCGATTTTCTTCAGCTGCCGCTGATAGGCTTCGTACTTTTCCTTCTTACTCTGAAATTCGCGCCGGACGGACGGAGTGGGATTGATGATGACCTCGCCAGCTGTCCCGTCAACGATGATGAAATCGCCATTTTTTACTTCATGGCTGATATTACGCAAACCGACCACTGCCGGTATGCCCAGAGACCGGGCGAGAATGGCCGTATGCGAAGTCTGCCCGCCCATATCCAGCGCTACGGCCGTTATCTTCTTCCGGCTGATGTTTATGACTATTTCAGAAGGAAGGAGTTCATGAGCCACCAGCACCACCGGCCGGTCAGATTCTTCCGTTTTGCTCTTTCTTCTCTCCAGATTGCGGTAAATCCGCGACAGCACATCGGAGACATCGGTCTTTCTCTGCTGAAAGTATTCATCGTTGAGAGAATCGAACAGAGTTTGAAAATAGTTGTTTACTCTGGTAATGGCGTACTCTGCACGAACCTTTTCTTCCTTTATCACCCGTTCAAGCTGGCTCAACAGCAGCGGGTCTTCCAGGATCATCAGATGAGCGTCAAAGATGAAGGCCTGCTCGTCGCCGATTCTTTCCCTGATGTGTTCTCTCAACTCTTTGAGTTCCTGCCGGGTTCGTTCGATGGCTCTCTGTATTCTTTTCAATTCTTCTTCCACCTGATGTTCGGCGATCGGCTCCCGTCTGGAGGTAAACACTACCCTCTCTGAGAGCAGCGCCTCACCCATGGCGATGCCCGGGGAGACGCCAAGACCGCGAAGCCTGATCATATCCATGCTATTCTTCTTCGCCGAATTTGTTGTTTATCAGGTCACAGAGAGCCTTCATCGCCTGGGCTTCATCCCGGCCGTTGACCACCAGTTTGATGGCTGTGCCCCTGGCCGCAGCCAGAGTCAGCAGGCCCAGGATGCTTTTGCCGTCCACTTCATTTCCGTCCTTGACAATTTTTACCGAGGAACTGAATTGATTGGCTAAGTTGACAAACTTAACCGCCGCCCGGGCATGCAGTCCCAGTTTATTTTTTATGGTGATTTTCTTTTCTATCATTTTCTATATTCTACTTTGACCTGGAGTTCAGCAGCGCGCTGGCCAGATGGATGTTTTTCCGGCCCTGTTCCACCACCTTCCGGGCCACCTCTCTCAGATTATTGCTTCTCTGCAGCGAGACGAATTTTATCAGCATCGGCAGATTCACTCCGGTTATGATTTCAATTTTGTTTTCAGCCATAAAACTGAAACTAAGGTTGGAAGGAGTGCCGCCAAACAGGTCGGTAAAAATAATCACGCCGTTCTTCTGGTCAACTTTTTTTATGCTCTGACTGATCTTCTTCTTCGATTCTTCCACATCGTCGTACCAGCCGATGGAAACCGGTTCGATGTTCGGTGCCTCTCCCAGGATGATCATCAGGGCGTTCAGCAACTCCTCGGCCAGCCGCCCGTGAGTGACTATAACTCCGCCGATCATGAACACCGCCCGTTGAAAATTTCCTTTATATTTTAATCAATTCTCAATCACTTATAAATATCGCGGTGGATGATTTTTGCGTCCAGGTTTTTCTTCCTGAGATGCTCTTTCAGCGCTTCGGCGATAACCACCGAGCGGTGCCGTCCTCCGGTGCAGCCGACGGAGATGGTAAGGGAGCTCTTCCCTTCCCTGATAAACCCGGGTAGAAGATATTCGATGAAGCTGTAAAGTTTTTCCAGAAAGGTCCTGGTTTCTTCTGATTTCAGCACAAAATCCCTGACCTTTCGGTTGCGGCCGTTGAGCTCCCGCAGTTCATCGAGATAATAGGGATTGGGCAAAAATCTGGTGTCGAACACCAGGTCGGAATCCAGAGGCAATCCATACTTGTAGCCAAAACTGATGATGTAAATCTGAAACCGCCGGAGTTTCTTCTGCAGGATCCGGTTGACAATCTGTTCTTTCAACTGGGAGATGCTCAGGCCGGTGGTGTCGATTATCTCATCCGCCATTTCCCTGATCGGAGCCAGCTTCTTTCTTTCGAGCTTCACCCCGGCCAGGATCGATTTGTTTCTGGCCAGCGGATGCGGGCGGCGGCTTTCGCTGAACCTCCTGACCAGTGTTTCATCGGTAGCTTCAAGAAAAATTAAGTACGGCTTAACCTTTAATTTTTTTATGATACGGGGAAATTCAGTCAGAAAATTCGGTTCTCTGATATCCACCACCAGGGCTATGCGTTCAATTTCCACCTTTTTTCGCAGCCACAGGTCAACCAGCTGGGGAATCATTTTCGCCGGCAGATTATCCACACAGTAGTACCCCATATCCTCAAGAAAGCGGCTGACCACCGTCTTGCCGGAACCGGAAAGTCCGGTGACCACGATAAAGTCAATACTTTTACTTTGATTTTTCATTTTCTCTGGCCAGTTTTCTTTCGAGACGCCTGACAATATCCCTGGCCGCCTCGTAACCTTTCTTGCGAAGGGCAAAAACCCGGCAGGCCACTTCAATCAGAGTGGCGATATTCCGGCCGGGAGCAACCGGTATGTGCATCTGCGGAATTTTTTTTCCGGCCAGTTCGAAGTCTTCCGGAAATTTTATCCCCAGCCGGTCGATCTCCATTTTCGGGCTCCATTTTTTCAACCTGATCACCAGGTCGATCGGAGCTTCTTCGAGAATCGCGCGTGAGCCGAAGATTTCTTTGATGTTGATTATGCCCAGGCCCCTGATTTCCATGAAATTTCGCGTCAGCGCAGGTGAACGGCCGTGGAGCCGGCCCAGCTCATCCTGATAAACTTCCACCACATCATCGGAGATAAATTTATGTCCGCGGGCAATAAGCTCCAGAGAACTTTCGCTCTTGCCGATTCCGCTGTCTCCGATTATCAGAGCGCCGACACCGAAAATTCTCAGCAGACCTCCCGAGACCACCACCGGCGAAGAATTCGCCCGATTCTGGCCGGAAGAACGGACTTCTCTCTCTCTGGAGTTAAGCTTTTGCCTCCCGGCAGATTTTTTCCCGCTTGCTTTTCTTTTACCGGAAGTCATCAGGCTTTTTCTTCCAGCTCTTTGATTATAGACAGAACCTCTCTGGCTTCCTTAGCGCCCAGCAACTTTGATTTCAGTCCGGGGGATTTTTTCACCAGCTGAGCAATCAGAGCCAGTATCTGGAGATTCAGGCTGGGTTCATCGGGCGAAGTAATCAGCAGGAAAAAAACCTTGACGGGTTTTCCATCCGGAGATTCAAAGTCGACTCCGTCCCTGGAAATACCTACCAGCAGAATCGGTTCTTTTATTCCTTTTGCCTTGCAGTGCGGGATGGCCACGCCGTCACCCAGGGCGGTGCTGCCGAGAGATTCCCGCTGCAAAAGTTTTTCGGTTATTTCCTTATCGTTTCCGATGAGCTTCTGCTTCTTAAGAAATCCAGCCATCTCGGACAGCGCTTCATCTTTCTTCTGCGCGTTAATATCCAGCAAAATCGTCTTCTCTTTAATAATGTTTGACAGCCTCACTGTTGTCTGCTCCCTTCAAATTCTAAACGAAAATTTTACCAGAAAACAACATTTACCCCCAGAGTCCGGCGAAATTTCTTCCACTCGCCATCTGTCTTCAGATTTCCGCAGGACATGAGCGAAAAACCTTTCGCCAGCCTGATTGCCGGCACCTCTGGACTTTCCCTTAGGGGCAACCGGTTGCTCTGCTTCCACAGCGCTTCCAGGAACCCGACTCCTCCGTATGTTTGATGGAGAGGGGTTATACGCCGTTTTTTTCATCAGGTCTTATCTTATCAAGCCCGGAACATCATCCTTCAGGGTCAACCAGGGCGATCTGGCCATCCTTCCTCCGGAAAACCACGGCCCAGCCTTCGCTTCCTTCCTTGCGGAAAAGAAAAACTTCCTTCTTCCCTTCATCCAGCTGCATCAGAGCTTCCTCGACGCTGATTGGCTTGTCGGAATAATAGGGTAAATGGAGAAGACGCACCGGTGTCTCTCTCTCTTCAGCCACCGGCAGGGTTTCTCGCCCGGCTGACCGCCGCCTCTTCTGAATCAGTTTCTTTCTTTCTTTAACGATCTTCTTTTCCAGGCTGTCAAAGGCCTGATTGAGAGAATTGAAAATATCGTTGGTTTCTTCGCTTATGACAAAATCTTCACCGCGCCGCTTAACCTGAAGTTCAACCTTCTTCCGGCTGCGCTGTTCACTCATGATGATGTTTATCTCGATCACATCCCGTAAAATCTTTTCCATCCTGGCCAGCCGTTTCTGACAGTAGTCTTTAATTTCCTCCGTCAGTTCGACATTGCGGGCCGTGAAATTAACAATCATGTTGTCTCCTCCATCATAAATTTCTTTTTTCTTATATGATAAGGCGGGATGTTCAGCTGGCCGCGATACTTGGCCACGGTTCTCCGGGCTATCTTTATATTTTCTCTCGCCAGTATATCAACTATTTCATCGTCGCTCAAGGGATTATTCCGGTCCTCGTTTTCAACCAACTTCCTGATCCTATCTTTTATTTTCAGGGAAGAGATCTCTTCCCCGTAAGCACCGGTCAATGACTTGTGGAAAAAGAATTTGAGCGGATAGAGACCGAGCGGGGTCATCATGTATTTATTGGCCACCACCCTTCCGATGGTCGATTCGTGCAGTCCGAGTTCCCTGGCCACCTCCTGCAGGGTCATCGGTTTTATATGGTCAATGCCGTTTTCCAGAAATTCCCTCTGCCGGTCGACTATGTACTTAGCCACCCGGTAGATCGTTCTGTTCCGTTGATCGAGGCTTCGTAAAAACCAAAGCGCTCTTTTCATTTTTTCTTTCAGAAAACGGCTGGCTTCTCTGTCTTCCTTCAGTTCTGCCTGAATCAGCCGCTGGTAGTAACGGTTCAGACGGATTCGAGGCAATCCTTCTTCGTTCAGATAAACCTTCCACTCGCCGTCCTCTTTGACCACATAGATATCCGGCACCACATAAATTTCCTCACTCTCGCTGTATTTTCTACCGGGAGCCGGCTCCAAGTTTTTGATCACTTCCAGATGAAGTTTGAGTTCCTGCAGGCTGACATTCAGAATTCTGGCCAGTTCCTGATGGTCAGCTTTCTGCAAATACGGCAGATATCCGGCAATAATTTTCCTGGCCACCTCGTCCTGAAGGTTGAGCGAATCCATCTGCGCCAGAAGAGCTTCGCTCAGATTAAGACTGGCACATCCCGGCGGGTCAAACATTTTTATCTTCTGCCGCACTTCCTCCACTTTTTCCAGCGGCGCCTGAAGCGTGGCCGCGATTTCCTCCGGACTGATGGTCAGATAACCATCGCTGTTAACATTCCCGATGATGAACTCAGCTATCTGAAGCTCCGCCGGGTCAAAAAAAGTCAAACTTGCCTGCCAGTTCAGATGATCCCAGAGGGAAGGCCGGCGGGAAACTAAATTTTCGAAAGGAACCTGCTCTTTCTCTTCCCGGCTGGAAAAAGGAATTTCCTCGTCAAAATAATCCTGAAAGCCGGCGGCAAATATGATCTCATCAAATTCGTCGGGCACTGCTTCCGTGGAAACCGTTTCTTCTTCGCCTCCCTCTTCTTCCGGCGCGCCCGCCTCGATCGGTTCACGCGAAACTTCTTCCTCAATTTCAAGAAGCGGATTTTCTTCGAGCTCCTGGTTAACCACTTCCTGCAGTTCCAGGCTGGTCAGCTGGAGCAGACGGATGGCCTGCTGAAGCGCCGGCGCCAGCACCAGCTTTTGCACCTGTTTCTGGTCAAGCTTTTGCTTTATCATCGCTCCCTGAATTATAGACGGAAGACATTCCCGAGATATATCTCGCGCACCTCTTTATTCGCCAGAACTTCTTCCGCCCTGCCTTCAGCTATAATTTTACCATCATTTATGAGGTAAATTCTATCCAGGACTTCCAGCGCTTCCCGGACCCTGTGGTCGGTAAGAAGAATGCCCACGCCTTTTTCTTTGAGTTTCTTAATAATTCCCTGAAAATCTCCTACCGCCATTGGGTCAAGGTCAGAAAAAGGCTCGTCCAGGAGAAGAAAGGCTGGTTCCCGGGCCATAGCTCTGGCAATTTCCAGTTTCCGTCGCTCTCCGCCAGAAAGACGATCAGCCCGATTTTTAGCCAGCGGCAGAAGTCCGAATTCTTCCAGCAACTCTGCAGCTTTTTCTTTCTGCTGCTTCCGGGAAAGCCTTTTTTCGAGGTTTTCAAAAACTACCAGCAGATTTTCTTCCACGTTCAACCCGCGAAAGACCGAAGGTTCCTGCGGCAAAAATCCGAGCCCTTTCCTGGCCCGTAGATAGGCCGGGAGGCCGGTTAACCTCTCTCCATCAAGCCAGACCTCGCCGCTGTCAGCCGGAAGCAGGCCGGCAATCATCCAGAAAGCGGTGGTTTTTCCAGCTCCGTTCGGTCCGAGCAGACCGACAACTTCGCCGGAGCTGACTTCAAGGGTGAGATTATCGACGACCGGACGCTGGCCGTATCTTTTGCTCAAACCCACAGCTTTCAGCGATCTCATCTGCCCCTGACAAGGATGGTCAGCGACCTCTCTCTTTTCTGACTTTCCAGGCGGATTCTATCATCCGCTAAAAATAAAGTCAATTTATCTGTTTCCAGCCAATCGCCGGAAGGAGTAACCAGCCGGGGATTGCCGGTAAGCTCAATTTTCTCGTATTCAAAATCATATACAGCTCTCTCGCCGAAGACCTTATAATCCTTCCAGTTGAAGTTAACTCCGCCGCGGGCTTCGACGGACTGAACCTGCAATGAAGAATCATCCTGGAAAAGCAGAATCATCTCGCGGGATTCAAGCCTGAAGGAGTCAGTTTTAAGCCGGGCGCCGTTCTCGAGTAAAAGAAGCGGCTCAACCTGGCTTGAAGTTATCTGTCCCGCAGCGATTTCCAGTGTCTGTTTCCTGCCGCCGGCTTTTTCCAGCTTCCAGTTACCGGGAAACACTCGCTCAATCAGGAATTGCCCGTTCGTTTCCAGCCTGACGCTCTCCGCCTGGAAAAACTGCCTTTCCCCGGAGATGCGTACCTGACCGCTCATCTGAAAAAACCCGGGTCTTCCCTCAAGAATAGCTCCGTTTATCATCACACCGGCCCCACAGGTAAAAAGCGGACTTTTCCTCTCAAAAAAAGCTGGCTCCAGTTCAAGCGAAAAATTTTTCGCTCGAAGAATCTGGCCTTTTATGTCAAAAACCAGGCCGCCGGCTTCAAGACGATAATTTTCCTGATTGAGCTCAGCCCAGGTTTCAACTTCAAGCAGGTTTCCGGGAAGGTCGTACAGTACTTTGCGTCCGCCAACCCGGTAAGTTTCTCCATTTTTATCCTCAAAGGTTAATTCGCAGTTCTCTGCCTGTAAAAGCCGGGGCGCTCTTTTTTCCGCAGATAGCCCGAGGTTTTCTCCGCTTCCCTGAATTTTCAGTTCCTGCCCGGCTCCTCTCACTCTGAATTTTCCGCTGGCGCTGAGGAAAAATTTTTCTCTGAAATTTTCTACCCCCAGACCTCCGGCATGAAGCTCAACCTCCTGCAATTCGCTTTCATCCGCAAGTATTTTCCACCTGACTCCGGCCCCTGCGGTCAGGTTCAGCCTTTCAAGTTCTCCTTTTTCTGCCTGCAGGCCTTCTGCTCTCTTTCCATCAAGGCGGATCCATTTCGAATTCAAACGCAGGTTTTCTGCCAGAAAACTCCGCTCAGTAATGTTTACCGCCAGGCGGTCAGCTTCCAGAAAATAAACCTGGCCACTCAGGTCCCGGATCTTTCCGCTTATCTCCTCCTGAAATTCAAGTCTTTTTTCTTCTGTCTGCAAAAACATAGCCCCGGAGCTCAGCTGGAGAGATTCGCTCTCAAACTCGACCTTTTCCGCCCTGGCCGTCCTTCTTTTAAGGTCGAATTCCAGTCGCCGGGCCATCATCGAGTAATCTTCAGTTTCTATCTGCACATTATCTTCAGCCTGCAGCAGCTCGTTCCCGGAAGCGATCACGGCCGTCGCGGCGGTAATTCTCAGCAATCCGCCAGGCTCCAGAACAACCATCTCCACTCCACCCTCAAAACGCTGCCTTCCCGCTTCATCGATGTAGATTCTCCCGGCCTTAATCGAAAACCTTTTCTTCTCGCCGGCAAAATCCAGCGCGCGGACTTTTTCCTGGTAAACTTCCTTCTCCGTTGCCGGCCGGGAAGAAGATTCAAAAGCGGTGTTTCTTTTTTTAATATTCAGGATAACCGAGACGGAAAGAAAGGCTATCAGGGCAAAGAGCAGCGCGAGAACAACCCTTCTGATCAGAGCAACGCCCCTGATATGGTCAATCCTTAACGGCATCAAGACTGATGAGCTCTTAGGTCTTCCAGCGACAGAACTATCTGCTTTCTTCCCGCGTATTCGTTGAAGTGTATCGAGTAGGCCAGGTCAACAGAGCTTCCGCGTCTCAAGTCTGACCAGAACCTGGATTTTTCCCAGGCGATCACCTCAAACACCCGACCTGACTGCCTTACCCAGAATTTCAGATGCCGGTTCTGCAGTTTAACCGGGTCGCTCAGCACATCCGCTTCCCCGGCGAAAAACACCGGTCGCGGGTTGCCCACGCCGAAAGGAAGCAGTCGCGAATAGAATTCAAGAAAAGAAGGATTAATGCCTGAAAAATCCAGCCGGCAGTCAATCCGCAGTTTTCTTTCGAGAAACTCGTCTGGAATTTTTTCCTGAGCCAGATTGTTCAGACGTTCCCGGAATTCCGGCAGCCGGTCATAACTGAGGGTGCAGCCAATAGCCTGCCGGTGACCGCCAAAGTTCAGACAGAGGTCGCCACATTCTCTGATCAGGTCGATCAGGTTCACCTCCGGCAGACTCCGTCCGGACCCGTAGGCCTGCCCGTTTTCGTAGGAAAAAAGTATCACCGGACGGTAAAAAATTTCCTTGATCCTTGAGGCCACCACGCCGATAACCCCGCGATGCCAGTTCTCGCTGCCCAGCACCAGCAGCCGGTATCGCCGGTGAAGTTCTCGCGCTTCAATTTTCTGAACAGCTTCCCTGAGAATCTTCTCCTCAATTCTCTGCCTGGCGGAATTCAGCTCGTTGAGCTTCCTCACTAGAGACTGACATTCTTCCGGAGAGTCGGAAAAGAAAAGCTGCAGCGCAACTTCGGTCATTCCAAGCCGGCCGGCGGCGTTTATCCGCGGACCCAGACGGAATCCCAGGTCGACTTCATTCAGTTTTCTGTTGCTAAGGCCGGCTCCTTCAAGCAGGCTTTTGAGCCCGGGTGTTCTGGCTTCCTTCAGATTTTTTAGCCCTTCCTTGACGAAAACCCGGTTTTCTCCCTTTAGTTCCACCACATCCGCGACCGTGCCTATGCTCACCAGTTTAAGAAACTGCCTCAGGTCGCGATTTATTCCTCGCTCCTGAAAAAGCCCCTGAATTAGCTTGAAGGCCACTCCGACTCCAGCCAGATGGCGGTCAGGGTATCCGGAATCTTCCAGCAGCGGATTCAGTATCGCCACCGCCTCCGGAAGAATATCGCCTGGATGATGGTGGTCGGTGATGATCACCTCCAGACCGTTAGCCCGGGCCTCCCGCACAAAATCGACCGCTTTTATTCCGCAGTCGACGCTGATGAGCAACCCCGCGTTCATCTTCAGGATCGTTTCCAGGTGGTGGAGCTTCAAACCGTAACCATCCTTCATCCGCTCGGGAATAAAATAATCCACCTGGCCCCCGAGCTCCCTCAGAGCCTTCACCAGCATGACCACCGAGAGGATGCCGTCGACGTCATAGTCGCCGAAGACAACTATTTTTTCCCCTTTTTCTATCGCCTGAAAAATTCTGGCCACCGCCTGCTTCATTCCCTTCAAGAGGAACGGATTATGGAGCTCTTCCAGCCCGGCATAAAGAAAATAGGAGGCCTCGTAAGCGGTTTTCAGGCCGCGGTTCACCAGGATGACAGCAATTTCATTCGGGAGGTTAAGTTCCTGCGCCAGCACCCAGGCTTCAGGGTCGGGCGGGGTTACTTCCCATTTATAAAGGCTCTGCATCTTTTTCAATTTAACATAATAAGCTCGCTTCGACAACCTGCCCGGGCGCGTGTTTGACAGAACAGGCGGTGAAAAATATAATTCAAAAGCCGTGTTCGAAAAACTCAAGCAGAAACTCAGCAAAACCAGAGAACTTTTTTCTCGCCTTGAACAGCTTTTCCAGAGCGGTCAGCCGCAACCGGAAATTCTGGAAGAGCTGTCGGAACTGTTGATCCTGGCCGACGTCGGAGTTCCGACCACCGAGCGGATCATCTCCGGTCTGCGGGAAAGCGCCAGAAAGAATCCCTCAGCTGACCTTAAAGTTCTTTTGAAACAGGAACTGATCGCTCTTCTCTCGAGCCTGCCTTCTGCGGTGAACGAGAGCTGGCCGGCTGTCTGGATGCTGGTCGGCGTAAACGGAGGTGGAAAAACCACCTCTGCCGCCAAGCTGGCCTACCGTTACAAGAACCAGGGCAAGAAAGTGATGTTAGCCGCAGCCGACACTTTCCGGGCGGCCGCCCGGGAACAACTCCAGCTCTGGGGCAAAAAGCTGAACCTGCCGGTCATTCAGGGACAGAGCGGGGCGGACCCGGCCTCGGTGGTTTTTGACGCCATTCGGGCTTTCAAGGCGCGGGAATATGACCTGCTTCTGGTGGACACCGCCGGCCGGCTGCACACTTACGCCAATCTGATGGCCGAACTGGAAAAAATAAAAAAGGTTATCAACCGGGAATTCCCCGGAGGTCCTCAGGAAATCCTGCTGGTGCTCGATTCCACGATCGGTCAGAATGCGATCGTCCAGGCCAGGGAGTTCAACCGGTTTTCCGGCATCACCGGAATTTTCCTGACTAAGCTCGACGGAACGGCCCGCGGGGGAAGCGTGCTGGCCGTGGCCGAAGAGCTTCGCCTCCCGGTGAAGTTTATCGGCATCGGGGAAAGCGAACAGGACCTGGAAATTTTTTCTCCGGAAGCTTTTGTCGAGGCGTTGCTCTCATGAGCCGGAGCTCAAAAGACCTGGAATTCATGGAGATGGCCTACTCGCTGGCCGAACAGGCGCGCGGCCGGACCAGCCCGAATCCCTGCGTCGGAGCCGTGCTGGTAAAATCCGGCAGGATTGTCGGCTGGGGTTACCACCGGGAAGCCGGCCAGCCGCACGCCGAGATAATAGCGCTGGAAAAAGCCGGAGCTCAGAGCCGGGGAGCCACTCTCTACCTCACACTCGAACCCTGCGTCCACTGGGGACGCACTCCGCCCTGCATCAATCGGCTGCTGGCGTCGGGAGTCAGAAGAGTGGTAATTTCTTCTTACGACCCGAACCCGCTTGTTTTCCGGAAGGGGGCAGCCCGGTTGAGGGAAGCAGGCATTCAGGTGGAAGTAGGGCTGCTCGATCACCTTAACAGAAAACTTAACGAGTTCTACTTCAAATACATCACCTGCCGGATACCTTTCGTCACCTTAAAAGCAGCGCTCAGTCTTGACGGGAAAATAGCCGCCAGTTCGGGCGATTCCCGCTGGATTTCATCTGAAGAATCGAGGTTTTTCGGACAGAACCTGAGAGCCGAACACGATGGAATACTCGTCGGGATCAACACGGTGCTTCAGGATGACCCCGAGCTAAGCCTGCGGCTTCCGGAAACAGCCGGCAAGAAATGGCGCCGGGTGGTGCTTGATGCTTTTCTGCGTATTCCGCTCGAAGCCAGATTGCTGAAAAGCCGCGAGCTCGGTCAGGTGATAATCTTCACCGGTCCGGAAATTCCTGAAGAGAAAGCCAGAAGGCTCAGAGAGCTGGGGGCGGAAATTATTCAGGTCCCTACCTCTGACGGTCATCTGGAAATGAAAGCGATACTTGAAGAACTCGGCCGCCGGGAAATCTCATCCATCCTGGTCGAGGGTGGAGCCAGAGTTCTCACCTCATTCCTCGAACAGCGTCTGGCCGACAGGATATATCTTTTCATAGCTCCAAAGCTCATCGGCGGAGAAAAATCACCGACGATTTTTGAAGGAGAAGGGGTAGCCAGAATCAACGCCGCCCTCCGGCTCAAAACGCACAGGCATTTTTCGCTCGGAAGAGATATAATCGTGGAAGGATATTTTTAATGTTTACCGGTTTAATCTTTCATCGCGGGGTCTTCCGGGCTTACCGCAGCAACCGCCAGGAGGTGATCATCGAAGCTCCGGAAGAACTCTGCCGGCGCCTGGAGAAGGGACAGAGCCTGTCGGTTGATGGAGTCTGTCTTACGGTAACCCGGATAGAAGACCGGCAGCTGACTTTTAACCTGGCGAAAGAAACGCTGGAAAAAACCACTCTGGGAAAACTAAAGCCCGGGCAACTCCTCAACCTGGAACTTCCGGCCACTCTCGACAGCCTTCTCGGGGGGCATCTGGTCACCGGTCACGTTGACGGGACAGGTCAGGTGGCAGAAGTCAGACTGCGCCCGCCCGGCAAACGCCTGAAAATCCGCCTGGAGGAAGAAATCAGAAAATACCTGGTGGAAAAGGGCTCGGTGGCGGTAAACGGGGTTAGCCTGACCGTCGCCGCTGTGGGTCCGGGTTATTTTGAGGTTGAGCTTATCCCCTCTACCCTGCAGCAGACCAACCTTGACCGGCTGCGTCCGGGCGATGCGGTCAATGTTGAGTGTGACATTATCGGAAAATACGTGTATAATTTTATATCAAAGATAAAATCTTAATCCTTCCGGATAAACAACTTATGAACAATCAGGAAAAGACAATCATAAGTGTCGAAGAAGCCTTAGAATACGTCCGCTCCGGTCGCCTCATCATCATCGTAGACGACGAGGACCGGGAAAACGAAGGCGACCTGATGGTGGCAGCGGAAAAGGTTACGCCGGAAATAATCAACTTTATGGCCCGCTACGGCCGCGGGCTTATATGTCTTTCGCTCACCCGGAAAAGGGCGGAAGAGCTGGACCTGCCGCCGATGGTTCAGGATAACACAGCCCGCTTTGGCACAGCCTTTACCGTCTCCATCGACGCTAAGGAAGGCGTGACCACCGGCATCTCTGCCTACGACCGGGCAAAAACCATTCTCACCACCATCAACCCGGCCACCAGGCCTGAAGACCTGGCGCGACCCGGACACGTGTTCCCGTTGATCGCCCGCGACGGGGGCGTGCTGGCCAGAGCCGGACAGACCGAAGCCTCGGTCGACCTGGCCCGGATGGCCGGTCTTTACCCGGCCGGTGTCATCTGCGAAATCATGAGGGACGACGGGACGATGGCCAGGATGCCCGACCTGGAAAAATTCAGCCGCCAGCACGGAATTCCGATCCTGACCATCGCCGACCTGATCGCCTACCGGATGCGCACGGAAACCCTGGTGAGAAAGATTTCCGAAGCTGACCTGCCGACAAAATACGGAAATTTTCGCATCGCCGTCTTCGAAGACATCATCCACGGTGAGCACCACGTGGCCCTGATCAAAGGGGAAATTTCCCCTGACCGGCCGATTCTGGTCAGAGCACATTCGCAGTGCCTGACCGGCGACGCCTTCGGTTCTCTCCGCTGCGATTGCGGCGAGCAGCTGCACCGGGCGATGGAGATGATAGAAAAGGAAGGGACCGGAGTGGTGCTCTACATGTTAAACCACGAAGGTCGGGGAATCGGTCTGGCCAACAAGATTAAAGCTTACAGCCTTCAGGATGAAGGCTGCGATACCGTGGAAGCGAACTGCCGGCTCGGTTTTAAGCCTGACCAGAGAGATTACGGCATTGGCGCCCAGATCTTAGCCGCGCTCGGAATCAAAAAGATCCGGCTGATCACCAACAACCCGAGAAAGTTCCGCGGTCTTTCCGGCTACGGCCTGGAAATCGTCGAAAGGGTGCCGATTCAGATTCCCCCGACCAGGGAGAACCTGGAATACCTGAAAGCCAAAAAGGAAAAACTCGGCCACCTCCTGGACA
Organism: Candidatus Saccharicenans sp.; assembly: GCA_030018265.1. Lineage (GTDB taxonomy): Bacteria > Acidobacteriota > Aminicenantia > Aminicenantales > Saccharicenantaceae > Saccharicenans. The sequence goes on along the minus strand of JASEFX010000011.1, from coordinate 15,477 downwards.
TAATCTGAAAAAGCCCCATTCTGCTCCGGTCGGCTCAGTTTCCCGCAATATATGAATGGTTGTTCATATATTAGCGTTTTATAGCCGGCTTAAAACTGTTTCAGGCGAGAATCGAGAATAAAAGTCACCGGTCCGTCGTTGATCAGATGAACCTCCATCATCGCCTGGAAGATCCCGGTCTGCACTTCAACTCCCTGCGCCCTCACCCGGTCGACAAAATAGTCAAAAAGCTCTGCCGCCCGGGCGGGAGCTTCAGCCCGGTCAAAGCTCGGCCGGCGTCCCTTTTTGATCGAGCTGGCCAGGGTAAACTGGGAAACCGCCAGCACGCTTCCGCCAACTTCTTTAACCGAAAGGTTCATGCGGTCGTTCTCATCGGGGAAAATCCTGAGCTCCACCACCTTGCTGGCCAGCCACTCGGCTTCAACTTCCCGGTCTCCCTTCTCCACCCCGACCAGAAGGCAGAGTCCGCGCCCGATGCTCCCGACCGTCTGTCCTTCAACCACCACCTTAGCTTCCCTGACTCTTTGAAGCACTATCTTCATCAGGCCTCTCTCCACAAGCATCGCCTCCGGACTTCCAGCAGCCCGGAGTGTTGACTTTAAGTTAAAGTTATTCTATCATATGCCACTCAAAAGGAGATAGGAGATGCCGCTCAGACACAAATCTGCCATCAGACAGCACCGTCGGAGCCTGAAAAGACGGGCTATCAATCAGAGAAACCGGAGCTTGATGAAAACCTGGATCAAGAAGCTCAGGGAAGCGATCGCCAGCGGGAACGCTGAAGCGGCCAGAGAGCTGCTCCCGCAGGTTTTTAAGATAGTAGACAAAACCGTGGCCAGGGGAGCGATTAAAAAGAACACCGGCTCCCGCTATAAGTCCCGTCTTTCAAAACAGGTAAACAAGCTGCAGACGGCTGCCAGCTAAACTCCAGCCCTTCCTTTATCCCTCAGCTGGAAAAATTTGATCAGAAAGGTCTCTATCAGTATCCCTGGATCCAGCTCGGTGGATTTTAACCTCAGGTCCAGCTTTCCGAGTTCCCGCACCAGGTCGTCCAGTTCCTTCTGAGTGAAAGATTTAAGACAGGAAGTAAAAGCAGAGAGCTTCCGGTCAAACAGGCTCCAGCTCTCGCTGATCTGCGGGTGGAGTTTCCTGAAAACTTCCCTCACCGGAACCTTCTTTTCCACCACTTCATACCCGGCCCGGGCGAGAGAAATGATAAACCGGCTGATGCCGGAAAAATAATTCAGCATTTCCTGCGGGTCCGGCTGGTCGGCCATAAACCTTGCATGGAGGCGAAGAGCTTCTTCCAGGCTGCCCGATTCCAGCGCCTCTTCCAGGGCAAAGCGGTCATCCGTTCTCTGAAAACCGCAGACCGTCAGCACTTCTTCCTCTCCGATCACTCCCTTTTCCCCGGCGTAAAGTGCGAGCTTTTCCATCTCGTTTTCGAGAAGCACCAGGTCGGAACCGACCACTTCCAGCAACCTGGCTATCGCCTGAGGATTTGTCCTCCTCCCCCGCTTCCTGATTTCATCCTGAACCCAGGCCACCAGTTCCGATTCCCGGGGTGTTTTCATTTCCAGCAACCGGAGAGCGCCGCCCGATGAGTTCTTCAACCGGATGAAAAAATCGAGCAAACTGTTCCCCTTCCTGAGACGGCCGGCATAAACGATAACCAGCGAGACTCCTTCAGGCGGAGAGGCAAAATACCTGGCGATCTCATCCTCGTAAGGCGAGACCAGCTGGCGCCAGGCTTTCTCGGCTAACTGGGGGTCGTCATCTTCCACTTCCGGAAAGTAGACCGCAAAAATTCTTCGATTATTCAGCAAGAACATATCCCGAACCAGAGCTTCATCCAGGATTTCCGCCCAGTTTTTATCGAACAGGAAGAATGTCCGGAGCTCAAGGTTCTGCTCCTTTTTCTGGATAACGGCCGCTGTCTCCCGCAGCAGCCTTCTGGCCCAGGCCGCCTGCTCACCGTAAACAAAGATTCCCGCACGGAGGTTGTCGGGTGAAAGCTCATTTCTCCAGCTGATATAAAACGGCTCCCGCGAAGACATTTAAAATCCTTCCAGCAAATTCACCACCAGCTGCCTGGCGTATTTTTCAGCCGCGCGCTCGATAGCCTGCGTTTCCATCGTTTCGAAATCCACTCCTTCAGGAATGTCGTATTCCTCGGTGTAAACAAAATGGCTGTCTGAAAACAGCACCCTCTGGTTTTCCAGGTCGGTGAAAACAACGCTGGTGGTGATGACGATCTTGAACCTGACGGCCGCGCCGGCCGAATTAAAGGCGATCGGCTGGACGCTGAAGGAGAGAATTTCGCCGCTGAGCAATCCCTGGGCCTGCGAGCGATCGCTGACGATAACCACTCCCGTTCTGGCCACCAGTTCGTTAACCACCGCGCTGGTGAGCTTCAGGTCAAGCTCATAACGGCCGGAGGAATTTTTGAAAACCGGCACCATCACCCTTTTCATCCCGGGCGGCCAGAACTTTCCTTTTCCCCTCAGCTGATAACCGCAGTTAACCAGACTCAAAAGGCATAAAATGGCTGTCACAAAAAACGCGACTTTTCGAGAAAAACTCATGAATTAAATCAGACCACCAGACTTACCAGTTTGTTTTTGACGCAGACAATTTTCTTCGGCTGCTGCCCGGCAAGAATTTCCTGAATTCGCTTCAAGCTCAGCGCTTTCTGTTTGAGCTCTTCCTCGTCAGCATCCAGCGGAGCTTCAAATTTATCGCGCACCTTGCCGTTGACCTGGACGACGATGGTGACCATCTCTTCCTTTGCCAGTTCAGGGTCGTAAACCGGCCAGGGAGTTTCCGCGACCAGCGTCTGATGTCCGGTTCTCTCCCAGAGCTCTTCGGCCACATGCGGGGCAAAAGGCGACACCATCAGGTTCAGCGCCTCGAGCGCCTGACGCAGCAGCTGGCGTCCCTGGTGGCTGGTTCTCAACCGGTCTTTTTCTTTTTTGATAAGATTCACCAGTTCCATCAGCGCACTGATCGCCGTGTTCAGGTGGAAGCGCACCTCGATATCTTCGGTGACCTTTTTTATCGTCTGATGGAGTTTCTTCTGCAGCCGCTCGTAGCTATCGCGGTGGAAAACATCCTGATCCCGGACCTCTTCGGCCGAAAACAGGTCGATGTTTTCTTCAAAAAGATTCCAGATGCGGAGGATAAACCGGTAGCAGCCTTCAAGCCCTTCATCCGACCAGGCAAATTCTTTTTCCGGGGGAGAGGCGAAGAGTATGAAGATTCTCAGGGCGTCGGCGCCGTATTTCTTTATCATATCGTCAGGGTCGACGATGTTTCCCCGCGACTTCGACATCGCCGCTCCGTCCTTGGTCACCATCCCCTGGGCCAAATAATGCGGGAAAGGTTCGTCGACGTCGGTCAGCCCGAGGTCGCGCAGGTATTTGGTGAAGAATCTGGAATAAATCAGGTGCAGTATCGCGTGCTCGACTCCCCCAATGTAAAGATCAACCGGCATCCAGTACTTCGCCTTTTCCGGGTCAAAGGGAAGCCTGTCCTCGTTCGGCGAGCAGTAGCGGAAGAAATACCAGGATGAATCGACAAAAGTATCCATGGTATCAGTTTCCCGCCGGGCCGGACCGCCGCATTTCGGGCAGGTGGTGTTAACAAACTCCGGTACCCGTTCGAGCGGAGAACCTTCTTCTCCGGTAAACTGCGCCTTGTAGGGAATGACCACCGGCAGCTGGTCATAGGGAACGGGCTGCACTCCGCAGCGGTCGCAGTAAATGATCGGAATCGGAGTGCCCCAGTAACGCTGCCGGGAAATGCCCCAGTCTCTCAGCCGGTAGGTAACGCTCGGCTCCCCGAATCCTTTCTCCTTAGCGTAAGCGGCCATTTTATCCATGGCCTCTTCCGAGCGCAGACCGCTGAACGGACCGGAATTTATGAGAATTCCCGGCTCCTCAAAAGCCCGCCCTTCTTCCGCTTTAACCCCGGGCGAGGGCGGAACGATAACCTTTCTGATGGGGAGATTGTACTTTGTGGCGAATTCATAATCCCGCTGGTCGTGAGCCGGCACAGCCATGACCGCCCCGGTTCCGTAATCCATCAGCACGTAATTGGCCAGGAAAATCGGAATGAGTTCGCCGGTAAACGGGTTGACCGCCCGGACCCCGGTGTCGTAACCGACTTTCTCCTCGTCGCGCTCTTCTCTTTTCAGCCGGGATTCGGCAATCGTTCTGGCAATCCATTCAGCCAGAGCTTCTTTCTGAGGATGAGCAGCAATCAGCTCGGTGGCCAGCGGATGTTCCGGACTCAAAACTAAGAAAGTTGCCCCGTAAATTGTGTCGATGCGGGTGGTGAAGACTTCAATCTCCCGTTTCAGGTCTGGAACCGGAAATCTGACCAGCGCTCCGGTGCTCTTCCCGATCCAGTTCTTCTGCATCTGAAGCACATGCTCCGGCCAGCGGCTGAGCAACCGGTGACCGCTGAGAAGTTCCTCGGCATAGGCGGTTATTCTCAGGAACCACTGCTCCATTTTCCTCTGTGTAACCTGACTGTCGCAGCGCCAGCAACAACCGCCGATTACCTGCTCGTTGGCCAGAACCGTCCGGCACTGGGGACACCAGTTGACCCAGCTCATCTTCCGGTAAGCCAGACCCTGCTCGAACATCTTCAGGAAAATCCACTGATTCCATTTGTAATATTCGGGCAGACAGGTGTTGACCTCGCGGCTCCAGCAGTAGCTGAAGCCCATCCTTTTCATCTGATCGCGCATATAGTCAATGTTATCGAGTGTCCATTTCTGTGGATGAATGCCCCGTTTTATCGCCGCGTTTTCCGCCGGCAGACCGAGAGCGTCCCATCCGATCGGATGGAGCACGTTGTATCCCTTCATCTTCTTATAACGGGCAAGCGCGTCGCCGATCGAATAATTGCGCACGTGGCCCATATGAATGCGGCCGGAAGGATAGGGATACATTTCCAGCAGATAATACTTCGGACGGTCAGCATCCTCGCTGACCTCAAAGACTTTCTTCTCCTCCCAGATTTTCTGCCACTTTTGTTCAATCTCTTCAAAATTGTAGGGCTTTTTCATGGCGGCCACCTCAATTCGGGAAAAAACACCCGGAAAAATTTACAATCGAATCAGCTAATTATGATAATTTCCAGGTGGTTAAAAGTCAACCAACCGCCGGGAATGGCAGCCGGACGATAAGGAGACATCCATTCGCAGCCAGCTTTATAGCCAGCGGGAGAAAATAAATTTATAATAATGTTCAGCCCATAAGGAGAGTTTCTAAGCCGATGATACTTCTTCAGGCGGAAAATCTGCAGGCCGGCTATGAAGATCGACCGGTTATTCACGAGATCACGCTCAGCCTGGAAGCGGGCGAATTTCTGGCCGTCTGCGGGCCGAATGGCTCCGGAAAAAGCACGCTGATCAAGGCGCTCCAGAAGCTGACGCCCTTTCTCCAGGGCCGGGTTCTGGTGAAAGACCGCGACCTGTTTCGCCTGAATCACAGGCAGTTAGCTTCGTTAATGGCTTCGGTGCCCCAGGTGTTTCAGCCAGTTTTTGATTACAGCGTGGAGGAAATCGTGGCGATGGCTCGCTATTACCGCCAGAGCAACCCTTTTGCCGGGATCTCAGCGGAGGACAGAGAGGCCATCGAAGAAGCTCTGAAACTGACCGGGACCTGGCCGCTGAGGCATAAAAAACTCAATCAGCTGAGCGGCGGCGAACGCCAGCGGGTGCTGATAGCCAGGGCGCTGGCGCAGGAAACCCCTTTGCTCCTGCTGGATGAACCGAGCTCGCATCTCGACCTTAATTTTCAGCTTCAGATATACTCGCTTCTAAAATATCTTCAGAAAGAGAAGAATAAAGCCATCCTGGTGGCTGAACATAACCTGAACCTGGCCGCCGCCTACTGCACTAAAATGATTTTTTTAAAGGAAGGGAAAATTGTGGCCGGCGGTCAGACTGAAAAACTTCTGGAAAAAAATTTAATCCAGGAAGTTTTCCAGGTGGAAGTCGACCTCAGAATCAACCGGTCAACCGGGCTTCCGGAAATTTCCCTGGTTCACAGTGCGTCGCGGGAAAACGCGCCATCCGGTCTTCAGGAGAAACCATCCGGAAGTTCGGAAGAGAAAATCTCTACCGGAAAGTCATTTAAGGAATGAAATAAATAATGAGAGAAACCATCCCGGCGATGAGACTTAAAATAAACAATTTGACTGGCAGACGATTCAGCACGGAAAAGATTTCTGCTGTACTTCCGGCGAGTTTTTTCCGCTTCAGGAAATTTTTTCAGGCGACCGCTTTTTCTGAATCGCTGTCCGGGCAAAAAATTTTTCTCCTCATTTTTATTCTACTTCTGGCGGCAAGTTCAATTTCCTACCCGCAGGAAAGGGAATTCAAGGACGCCCTCGGGCATAAAGTGCGCGTGCCGTCCAGCCCGTCAAGAATCGTCTCCCTCGCTCCGAATCTCACGGAAATTCTTTTCTCACTGGGCTTGAATCAGGAAGTAATCGGCGTGACCAGATTCTGCGACTACCCGGAAGAAGCCAGGCAGAAAGAAGTAATCGGCGGCCTGGTCGACATCAACCTGGAGAAGATTTACAGCCTTCATCCTGACCTGATTCTCGGATACCGGGGGAATCCGAAAAGGGTGATTGAACATCTCTACCGGGAAGGCTTACCGGCGTATGTTTTTGACGCCGGCAGGACTTTTGAAGACCTGTTCCAGCTGATTCGCACGACAGGCGAGCTCACCTCCCGACAGAAACAGGCGGATGAGCTGATCTCCCGGTTAAAAAAGCAAATCGAAGCGATCGAACAAACGCTGCCCGCCGGCGGAAAACCGATGAAAGTTTTTCTGACGCTTTACGGTCAGGGCTCGGGACTCTGGACCTGCGGCGGTGATAGCTACCTCAGCTTTCTTCTTGAGAAAACGCGGGCGCATAACATCGCTTCCAGCCTGCGCGGAAACTGGCTTGTCTACAACCGGGAAAAACTCCTCCAGGAAAACCCGGAAATCGTGCTGATTCTCTGCCGGCCGGAAAGTTCTGAAAAAGCACGCAGCTGGTTTCTCTCCTCTCCGCTGCTCGTGAAAATACAGGCTGCGCGAAGCGGAAATATTTATACGCTTGATGAAGACCTGTTCAGCCGGTTTTCCCCCCGGCTGGTCGAAGCTTTCCGGGCGCTGGCAGAAACAATCTATAATGACGGAGCACAGGAAAGATGAACGTCCGTTGCCGGCATCTGTTTTTTATCGCGGTTCTTATTTGTTTAACGCTTGCCGGGTTTTTCTTATCGCTTAAAACCGGACCGGTGAAAACGCCTTCAGGAGAAATTTTTTCGCTGATTTTTCACGGACGGAGCGATTTCTCCGATATCATCCTCAACCTGCGTCTCACCCGGGCTCTTCTGGCTTACCTTACCGGCGCGAGTCTTGCTCTCTCCGGCGCGATCCTCCAGGGCTACTTCCGGAATCCGATGGCCGACCCTTTCGTGCTCGGAGCTTCCTCCGGCGCCTCTCTCGGCGCGGTGCTCAGTCTGGAACTTGGACTTTCAGCCAGCCTGCCCGGTCTTTCAGCTCAGGGGCTTATGGCTCTTGCCTCCAGCTTGCTTCTGGTGAGTCTGGTCTACATGATTTCCAGAAGGCGTCGTTTTGAAACTCAGGAATCGCTGTTGCTCACCGGAATTGCCGCCGGAGCGCTGGCCTCGGCTCTGACCTCTTTCCTCCTTTTCCGGAGAGCGGACGCCTACGAGCAGGCGGTCTTCTGGTTGCTCGGCAGTTTCGCCCTAGCCGACTGGTCTCAGGTTAAACTGCTTCTTCTGGCGCTGCTTCCAGCCGCAGCCGTCGCGCTGTTCCTGGCTCGCGAGATGAACCTGCTCAGCCTCGGAGATGAAACCGCGCGCTCGCTCGGCTGTCCGGTCAACAGCGTAAGAAAAATTTTCCTTTTTCTGGCCACCATGCTGGCAGCTTTTTCGGTCTCGGTGGCTGGAATCATAGGGTTTGTCGGACTGATCGTGCCCCATGCGGTCAGGTTGATCAGTGGAGCCGACCATCGCCGTCTTTTCCTCAGCTCCGCTCTGGCCGGCGGGTTTTTCCTTTTGATTTCAGACCTTATCGCCAGGACCGCGCTTTCTCCATCGGAGCTTCCGGTCGGGGTGGTCACGGCTGCTTTCGGGGCTCCATTCTTTATATACCTCCTTAATCGCAGCCGCCGTTCCTGAGCCTCTCTGCTTTTAAAGATTGACAAAGACGACTCTTTTGGCATATTTTAGTTTTGTCATGCTGCTAACCTTTAACCAGGTTCTCTTTCTCATACTGACGATCGCCGCGGCGGTGGTCTCGGTGTTTCTGGTTCTTTTCTTAGCGCAATTAAGGAGGACAGCCCGGGAAGCAGAAAAAAGTCTGCAGGAGCTCCAGATCTCGCTGCACAAACTCCAGCGCCTTGAAGATAAACTTGACCGCCAGCTCGAGCAGACGGGAGTGATAATCGATTCCACCCGAAAAACTCTCGCCGGACTGGCTGAGCTGTCGCTTTTTACCACCACCAGGCTGGTCAGACCGGCTTACAAATTCTGGCCGGTGCTTCTTCCGCTGCTGCGCTTCGGTTGGCAGCTTATTAAAAAAAGAAAGGAGAGAAAGAATGTCTGATAACAAAGGGCCTTCTTTCGGAGATTATCTGTTAACATTTCTGGCAGGCGCGGCCACAGGTTTTATTCTTGGCATATTGCTCGCTCCAGCCAGCGGCAGGGAGACGAGAAAGAAAATCAAAGAGCAGGTTAAAAAGGGACAGGAAATCGCCGTCGAGGGTTACCAGAAAATGGCCAGGGAAGCCGAAAGAGGAGTAAAAATCGCCAGAGAAAAAGCTGAGGAAGGAATTGAAGCTATAAAGGAATACCTGGAAAAGAAAAAGAGCGAAATCGGCAAAAAGGAGCCGGAATTTCCTGAAGATCTGGACACAGAAAAATAAAAAATATATTTTTTACACTTGAGTGCCTGGTTCATAAAAGAGGGGTTGAGTCCATGAGCTCCAGGTTCAAATGCTTTATCCTGTCCTGTCTGCTGTTAATTCTCTTATTGCTTATGCTCCAGCCTGTAGCCGCAGAAAAGCAGAACCAGAAGCTGCTTCAGGATCAGAAACTATCTCAGGCGATCGATCGCGAAATAGAAAAACATCGGCCGGAGCTCATCAAAATAAGAAGATTTCTTCATATGAACCCGGAGCTCGGCAACCAGGAAGTGGAGACCGCTCGCCTGGTCGCCACAAAACTGACCTCGCTCGGCTTTGAGGTTAAAACCGGAGTGGCCGTCACCGGGGTGGTCGGGCTGCTGCGGGGATTCAGGCCAGGTCCGACCGTGGCCATCAGAGCCGACATGGATGCGCTGCCGATCCAGGAGTTGAACAACATTCCCTATCGTTCTTTAAAACCGGGAGTGATGCATGCCTGCGGACACGACCTTCACACCACGATCGCGCTCGGCACCGCTATGGTGCTGTCCTCGCTGAGAAGTCGGCTTCAGGGAAACATAAAGTTTATCTTTCAGCCGGCGGAAGAGGGGCTCCCCGAAGCACAGGAAGGCGGGGCCGCGCTGATGATCAAAGAGGGGGTGCTCGGAGACCCTCCGGTGAGAGCGATTTTTTCGCTTCATGTCTGGCCCGAGCTGGAGGTGGGGAAAGCCGGCTATGCTTCCGGGTATCTGATGGCCAGCTCGGATAATTTCGTCATCACCATCGAAGGCAAAAGCGCTCATGCCGCCAGACCACAGGAGGGAATTGACGCGATAGTGCTGGCGGCCGGGATAATAAACAACCTGCAAACCATCATCAGCCGCTATCTCGACCCGACCGAGCCGGCGGTCATCACCATAGGGAAAATTCAGGGAGGCGCAAGAGCCAACATCATCGCGGAAAAGGTGGTGATGGAAGGAACGGTGAGAACGCTTAATGAAGGCATCCGGGAAAAAATTCCGGAATTGATGGAAAACATAATAAGCGGAATCACCAGAAGCTACGGCGCGAAATACAGCTTCAGGTACCTCAAAGGAACGCCGCCACTCTACAACCATCCCGACCTGGTTCAGGCCATGCTGCCGGCGCTCGAATTAGCTCTGGGTAAGAACAATGTGGTGGCGGTGAAACCACAGATGGTGGCTGAAGATTTCGCCCTGTTTGGCGAAAGAGTCCCGGTTTTCATGTACCTTCTGGGGGTGCGCACACCGGGAGTGGCCCAGGCCGCACCGCTTCACAGCCCTTACTTCAACCCGGACGAGAGAGCTATCCCGGTCGGCATAAAGGCAATGTGTTATCTTCTGCTGGAGGCCCTTGAACAGCAGGCGGCGATGAGCAAAAGCGAAGTTTCGGACGTCATTAAATGATGGATGACGTCTCCGCTTCTGCTGCCAGTTCTCAGTTTTATCTGCGGCCTGATTTTTTCCAGCCTGTTTGATTCCGGATTTTCATCTATTCCGATAATAATCACAGCTCTTCTGTTGATTTTCGGGTGGCTGCTTTTTTTCCTCGGGAAAGAAAGGTTTGTTTACCCTCTTATTCTCGCTGGCTTTTTTCTCTCCGGCTTTTCCCTCTTCAGCCTGAGTAACGCGGCCTATCAGAAAAATCCACTGCGAGAGCTACCCGCAGATCTCTACTTAGACTTCAGGGGAAAGGTCCTGAATCTTCCGGAAAGACGCCCCGACCGGGAGCTGATAACCATCCGGGTGGAACAGGTTGAAGTTTCAGGGGAGATTAAAAAAATAAAAGGCAACCTTCGCCTGACCGTTTCTCGCTCCTCAGATACTCAGAAAAGGCTTGAACTCCTGGCCGGCGACCTGGTGGAATTTTCCGCGGCTATCAGTCAGGAAGAAAGTTTCAGAAACTTCCACCCGGATTTCTGGCCGCGCTATCTCCGCAGCCATCAGATTCAGGCGCGGGGTTACTGCAAAAGTCCGCTTCTGGTAAAGAAGCTCAACGAGAAGAATTTAACACCCGGCGCGTTTTTCTCAGGATTGAGGAGAAAACTTCAAAAATCGATCGAAAAAGATTTTACAGGAAATGAACCCGGCAGTCTTTCGCCCGAAGGCGCCGTGCTGGAAGCTCTGCTGCTCGGGGCTGACGGACGGCTTTCCCCCGAAACCGACCTTCTGTTCCAGAAGACTGGACTTTACCACCTGCTGGCGATTTCAGGAGCCCATGTGGCCGTCGTCGGTTTTCTCGTCTATTCTCTGCTCGGTCTTTTTATCCTCAGGAGAAAAACTGTTCAGCTCGCTCTCCTTCTAGCTCTGATTTTCTATGGTTTTCTGGTTGAAGGTCAGCCCTCGGTTTTCCGGGCAGTCATCATGGCTTCCCTCTTTCTTCTGGGTAAACTGAGCTCACTCGAGACGAATTTGTTGAACACGCTGGCGTTATCAGCGCTTGTTCTTCTGGTGATTAATCCTTTCAGCCTGGAAGACGCCGGTTTCCAGCTTACTTTTGCGGCGACACTGAGCCTTATTCTTTTTTACCGCCCGGTGGTTAATTTTATTCCCCGACTTCCGCTAAAAATTTCCGACCTGCTGGCGCTGTCGGTAGCCGCCACCGCCGGGACGATGCCGATTATCATCAGCAGCTTCAACCGGGTTACCTTCTCCGGATGGCTGCTGACTGTTCCTGAAGGTCCGCTGATGGGAATTATCATGGGAACCGGCTATCTTTATCTGGCGATAAATTCTCCGCTGCCGGCGCTCGGGCGCCTGCTGGCAGCTGTTTTGAAGCTGCTGATCAAACTTTTCTTCCTGATTGCCGGCGCGCTCGAACCGCTCGGCTCGCTGTCCTATCGAATCGCATCGCCTCCGCTCTGGGTAGTTACCGGTTTCTATTGTTCACTTCTTCTGATGCTTCTTAAATCGCGCTGGCGCTGGCAAAAACTGCTCAACGCTGCGGTTCTTCTGGCTTTCTTCCTGGTTATGATCACCCATCCGTTCCCGCCGCGCCAGAAAAACTTCGCGGTGACCTTTATGGACGTCGGCCAGGGAGATGCGGTCATCTTGGAGTTTCCCGGCAGCAGGTTGATGGTGGTGGACGGAGGTGGTTTCCCCCGTTCTAATTTTGATCCGGGAGAAAACATAATTTCACGGTTTCTCTGGCATCGCGGATACAGAAAGATAGATTATCTCGTCTGCACTCATTTCCATCCGGACCATGCCGGCGGGTTGCCTTCACTCGCCAGAAATTTTAAGGTCGGCGAGTTCTGGTACGTGGAGGAAAAAGGCAACCCTCTGCAGCATAAAATTCTCCAGGCTCTGGGGAAAGAGACCAGAAGAAGGATAATGCGGTGGGGGATGGAAGAAAAGATTGACGATTACCTGCTTCAGGTCATTTACCCGGAGGAGGAAGCTCTTTCCAGGTTCCGCCCGGGAAATGACCTTTCGGCCGTGCTTAAACTTCAGGGTCCGGATGTTTCGATACTGCTGGCGGCTGACATCACGATCCCGGTGGAAGAATACCTTTTAGCCAGACGACCGGAAGTTCTTCGGGCGAAGATACTTAAGATGCCGCATCACGGAAGCCGCAGCTCGGGCGGGATGTCTTTTCTCAGGGCTGTTTCTCCAGAATGGGCAGTTATTACCGCCGGCCGTAACAACATCTTTGGTTTTCCTGACCGTCAGGTGCTGGAACGCCTGAAAGCCGTCGGAACGGAAATCTTCAGGATTGACCGGGATGGAGCGGTCAGGTTTGAAAAAACAGCCGGAGGGTGGCTGATTCTGAAAGCAGCCGGCGACAAAAACAGCAAATGATAAAATCAGAGCGGTGTTTTTCTACTCTTCTACCATTCGTGATGATAACACTTTTAGCTGCGGCCGGGGATGGTTGAATTGACAGCCCGCGCTTGAGGATATAATATTTATGACGGAGGGTTAAATTGGTTAAAAAACTCGCTTCGTTGACACTCGTCCTGTGTTTTCTGGCAACATCCTCTATCTTCGCTCAGGAACAGAGTCTGGCCGAGCTGGCCAAAAAAGAAAGAGAACGCCGGGAAAGCCTTAAAGACCAGAAAGTAAAAGTCATAACCAATAAAGACCTGGAAAAACTGACCAAAAAAGAAGCTTTTATCCTGCCGCCGGGCAATCCCGGGCTCAGCCAGCCCGCGACCGCCGCAGCGGCCGAGGGGCAGTTTGAACCGCAAACCGGACAGCCTTCTGTGGTTCACCGGGTAAACGTCATACCGCCCCAGGAACAGCCTCGAGGTTCTGCCGAAATGCCTGCATCCGGCGGAGAGAACCGGGACCGCGACGTTACTCCGCTGGAAGAAGACTGGAAAAAAGCCCGGGAATACGTCGAACTGCTCACGTTGAAGCTGAACGCCCTCTGGGCTGAGTTCTACGGAATGTCAGACATGAAGACAAAGGATTATATACAGATGCAGATAAGCGAGACTTACGAAAAGCTGCTGAAGGCCCAGGAGGAAGAGGCGCGTCTTCGCCAGCAGTACGAAAGCCAGGTCAACCGGAAAAAAAGCGAGTCGGCTCCTCCGATCTGGATAAGATAGCGCAGCTAAAAATCCGGGCGGCTTTTTATGAGGTCAACCTATCGAAAATAAATCTTTTCAATTTTTAAGCCGGCTTCTCTATTATCAGCGAGTTCTGGATATATCTGGCTCAGACTTATCACCCTGTCGACCGAAATGGTCAGCCGGAGTTCGGGAAAAGACTCCTGCGGAAAAGAGGGCACCGGCCAGATTTTTTGAAACTCCCCGGAGGTCAGGGTAAATTCATCCAGCTTTTCCGCATCAAGCGTGAGGGAAACTCTCAGTCCCTCTACATAGCACCGTCCCCTGAGCATCAGCAGTGCTTCTCTCCCCGGATTTTCAAGAAGACAAACCGCCTTCTCGCCGGTCCACAAATCCACATTAGCCGGCAGGTTTTTGCCCCGGCTCCTGTTAACCCTGAGCCAGCCATCTAGAAAAATCAGCTTCGGGAGGTCGGCAGGACAGGGATGAAGTTTGAGCTTTCTGGAATAAAGAATTATGCCTGAGGACTCACCCGTTTTTTCCACGATTAACCTGAAATCAACCTCAACCCCTGAAGCCGTCCGGCGGTCGAAACGGTCGATGATTTCGGGGAAATAGAGATATTTCTCCACTTCATAAACCCGGTTGGCCTGCCAGCGATTGAACGAAACAGACGGGTCAAGGTCTTCTCTGAAAAGAATCCTCCCCTGCCAGTCGGCCACAGCAAAGATTCTGTAATCGCCTTCAGCGGGTTGAAAGCTGGCGGTGGTTATGTATTTGACCTTTACCCGGGTGAGAAGATTATCAGTCAGCTGCTTCTCCTGAAAATTAACGCTTACGGCCAGTCCGCGCACGGAAGAAATCGCTTCACAGGCAGGAAGATAGAGCAAAACGATAAGGCAGAAAAAAAGAAATAAAAGGGAAAAACTCGTCCGCTTGTTGTTCCGGGGGTCGATTTTCATCTTTCAAGAACGCAGCCTGAAATTAGATTATAACTGAAGTGTGTGCGGTTATCAAAAAAAGCTGTCCCGACAGGACAAAATCGGTTCCATCTGTTTCAGCCTCTTCTGACCTCCGCTACAGGTTCTGGATAGCCGGTTGAAAAATAATGATTTATCTAATATCATTTAAGATCATTTAATCGATAATCCGGTCGCTTTTAAAAAGGAGAGAAAATTGAGCCCGAAAAAAAGCAGGAAGCAACCGGCGCAGAAACAGGCATTCACCAGACCTTCGGGACGAAATTACGATGAACTCCGGCCGATTCTCATAAAACCGGATTACTTAGATTTTGCCGAAGGCTCTGCCTTCATAGAAATGGGCAGGACCAGAGTGGTGGCCACCGCCACCATAGAGGAAAAAGTTCCCCCATTCCTCAAAGGGACCGGCACCGGCTGGATCACCGCTGAGTATTCGATGCTACCCCGTTCGACCGAGAAGAGAACTCCCCGGGAAAGAGCCCAGAGCTCAGGCCGCACCCAGGAAATTCAGCGACTCATAGGGCGGGCTCTGCGGGCGACGACCGACCTGACGATAATCGGAGAAAGGACGATCATCATAGATTGTGACGTCATCCAGGCCGACGGCGGCACCCGAACAGCCTCGGTCAACGCCGGTTGTGTCGCCCTGGCGCTCTGCTTCAAGAAAATGCTTGATGAAGGCCAGCTCGAGACCTTTCCGCTGCGGCACTTAGTGGCCGCGGTCAGCGTCGGCGTGGTGGAAGGACAAAAGCTTCTCGACCTCGATTATCTTGAAGATTCTCAGGCTGAAGTCGATATGAACGTCATTCAAACGGACGACGGCCGCCTGGTGGAAATCCAGGCTACAGCTGAAAAGAAAACTTTTTCCCGACAGGAGCTCAACCAGATGTTGAAACTGGCGGAAAAAGGGATCAAAGAAATACTGGCGGTGCAGAAATCGGTGTTAAAAAAAATACATCCGGTGTTTATTGCCTACTGAAATTGAAATTGTAGCCTTTTTCCCGGAAGAGCCTGATGGTGACC
>JASEFX010000010.1:56452-64327 GCA_030018265.1 Candidatus Saccharicenans sp. | reverse complement strand
AACATGTGCTGGCTCGCGAATACTGCAATATTCACCTGCTCTGGGAAAATAAAAATTAGATTAAAATAAAAAAGTTTATGGAGGTAAACCATGGAACACAACGAAACAAAAGGCATGCTTTTAATCGGGGAAAAACTTCCGGAGATGGAAGTTCAGACCACTCACGGCAAGAAGGTGCTGCCGAAGGATTATGCCGGCAAATGGCTGGTGCTGTTCAGCCATCCGGCTGACTTCACCCCGGTCTGCACCACCGAGTTCGTCTCGTTCGCCAAAAACTACGAGAAATTTCAGAAGCTCAACGCTGAACTTCTCGGCCTGTCAGTCGACCAGATCTTCAGTCACATCAAGTGGGTGGAATGGATAGAAAAAGAACTGAAAGTGGAAATTCCTTTCCCGGTCATCGCTGATGATCTGGGCAAAGTGGCCATGCGGATGGGCATGCTCCATCCCGGAGGCGGAGCCAAGACTGTCCGCGCGGTCTTCATCATCGACCCCGAAGGAATCATCAGGTTGATCCTGTACTATCCGGCTGAAGTTGGCCGCAACATCCAGGAAATTCTCAGAGTGCTGGAAGCCTTCCAGGTGTCCGACAAACACGATGTGGCCATGCCGGCCAACTGGCCGAACAACGAATTGATCAAGGACCGGGTGATTGTTCCTCCGCCGTCCGACATCAAAACTGCGAGGGAACGTCTTAAACAGTACGAGTGCTTTGACTGGTGGTTCTGCCATAAAAAGGTGTGATTAAGGGCAAAAGCCTGCGAAAGCCGGGGGCTGGCTCCTGCCAGCCCCCTTTCTATTTTCCCCGTTGCCCGACTGTATCGATTTCCCACAGGGACAGCCACCGGTCCTGCCATATATACCAGGCAGCTGGGATAGCCCCGGCCAGAAATAAAATTAACCTTAAAATTAATGATCCCGGGATAAAAAACTCCAGCGCCTCTTCCGGCGTAATCAGAAAAGCCACCGGCACTCCGGCTGCATGAATTCCAGAGGTAACTAACGGATACCTGCGAGTTTTTCTCCGTGCGATCGAGGTATTCAGGCTCTTAATAATATAAAAATAAAAAAGAACAGAACACGTCAGCACTGAAACCATGCCCGCTAATAGCGATAGATTCTGTCCGGTCGGCCCCGGCAGGCTTATCATCACCAGCCTGATGAGTTTCCTGACGCCAGCCAGAACACAGACATCCCCACGAAAAAAGCACATTTAGCGTAACCGGAAAAAAATTACCCATCAAAAAGGCAAAAGAAACAACCGTCAGTTAGCCAGTCCTGAAAAAAAAACTCCCCTTGACCCCGACCTGATATCTAATATATCTTAGCTGAGAATAGCGCTGTTAGAATCTTCATTTCAGGAGGTAATCATGTCCTTTCAGTCGGGAATTTCACATACAGGAAAAAGACGCCTCTCCCGGGCGAGAAAGTTATTCCTGTATATTTTCCTATCAATTTTTCTGTTGACGGCGGTCATTCTGGTTTCTCCCCTTCTCTTTTCCGACAGCCGCCGCCCGCAGTTGCCGCCACCGATTGACCCCCGGAGAGTCCAGGATCAGGATGAGATGACCTGGGCTGATTATCGACCGCTTCCCGGAAAAAACTGGGGCGACCCCTCCCTCAAACCAGAGCGCGGGTTCAAGCTGGCGGTGGTAGCAGTTGATTTTCCCGACCAGCCGTTTGTCATCACCAGGCCGAAGGGTTCTGACCCGTTTGGCAACCCGCAGATAGACCCTATTCGACGCGAGCAGGTTCCGCAGTTTTACGCCGACTTTTTCACCAAACCGACTCCACACAACCGCGGTCTGAACATCCACCATTACTGGATGGAAGTGTCGCGGGGAAAATTCGGATTGACTCAGGTTGACTCTTACGGTCCATACCGCATGCCGAAACCTTACTGGTGGTACGGGCTCAACGAATACGGGCAGAACAAATTCACTCCTGACGGAAGCGTTGCCGCCGGACGCCTGGAAGAAGATTGCGACCGACTGTGGATAGAAGATGTAGGCCGGGACCTGAGAAAGGAATACGACGCGATTCTGCGGATTTATGCTGGCTACGACGAAACAGGAGTCTGGATGGAATTCGGCATCATGAAATTCAAAAGCAAGGATGATATTCCGCCTGAATGGGGCAACCCGAATCCGGAAATGCCGCGCTGGGTTCCCACCCGTTATGTGGAATGGACCAGCTGGTTAGCCGGGTCCCAGCAATGGGGCCTCTCTTCGATGCGCCAGGGAGAAAATTCAGGTACCATCGCCCACGAGGTGGGACATTTCGCCTTCCGTCTGTCGGACCTGAACAACAATCCCTACGTTCAGCCCTACCGCCGGGCAGCTGTCGGTCCCTGGGACCTGATGGACCGGGGTTGTTTTAACGGACCCGGCGGCCCGCATATGCGCTGGGTCGTGCCTCCGGTAGCCGGAGCTGCCTGCCCGCCACATCTGATGATAAGAAACCGGATCGCTTGCGGTTTTATAAAGGAGGGTGAACTTCTTACACTCAGCCGTGAAGGGCTGGCCGGTTCCGGGCTGGTTGTGGCTGAGGTGACCGCCCGGGAAGTGGATCCGCTCCCGGAAACTTACACTGGAATTGTGGTCAGACTTGACGGCTCAGACCCCGGCGACCGAACTCCGCCCGACGACCCGGCGGTCAATCCTCTTTCCCCGGGAATTCCGAATTATAATTTTTATTCGGTCGAAGTGGTCCAGCGTATCGGTTTTGATTCTTTCTGCCCGGATAGTGGCGTGCTGATAGCCAAAAACAAAGACAACCTCCGTGGAAATAACGGCGGTCCCAACGCTTTCAACAGTTACATCTGGGTGATCGACGCTCATCCAGAAGACATAAATCAGGTTGATTACATCAGCCCGTCGGGCGAAAAGGTCATGCGGACGATAGCCGATTATCGCCAGCTGAATGATGCGCTGTTCCATGCCGGACAGGACTCCGGCAGCAGTTACGAATACCGTGATGAACCTAACCGGCTGCACTTTTACGTGGTCGACCTTCATAAAAACACCGATGGAATTCTCTCCTACACAATCGCCGTGCGTTCGCTCGACGGCTCCGGACCTCACCGCAGAAGCGTCGAACTCAGAGCTGCCTCACCCGCGCTCAAGGCCAGAAGAGAAGTTATTCCGGTAACCTTTCGAATTAAAAATACCGGGCAACTGGCTGAAACTGAAAAAAAACTTCATCAGTCAGATGTGAAAAAACATATAAATTATGACCTTTACCGGCTCAATCTTAAAGTTGAAGGGAAAGGCTGGCTGGCCAGGCTGCCGAACGCTCTGGCCGCGGTTCCCTTCGGCCAGGAAAAAGAAATTACTGTCCATGTGCTTCCAGAACAAAACTGCTCCCGCAGCGTTTCGATCACTCTGACTGCTGTTTCAGAAAGCGACCCTGAGGTTAAAGCTCAGGCTGAAACAAAGATTTCGCTTTAGAAAATTCCAGGCCGGCTTTTCCTGAAGAGAAGGTGAAGACACGCGATTTCAAACCGATAAACACGAATCTGGAAAAGAATTCCGGTGTCAAAAACAGAATCAAAGGAAATGAAGAAGCAGGGTTCAGGAGAGAAAGATATTTAAAAAAATAATGGTGGAGCTGACCGGGCTCGAACCGGCGACCCCGTGACTGCCAGTCACGTACTCTCCCAACTGAGCTACAGCCCCACGCGCTTAATTAATATACAGAAAAGCCTGTTTTCAGTCAAGATGACCCCTCCCGCCCCTCAGGACAGCTCTGCGATTTTTTCCCTGTAAAATTTCACAAAAACCATATTTTCCTGACCTGAATAAAGCCAAACCCCGAGTTATTCAACCTCACTGCCGCCACATTTCTGCCTTCTGCTCCGGACGCGTCCGTTTTCTCTGGAGAAATACTCCGTGTAACCCGGTGGAATCTTAAAATTCTTTAAAAAAGTCCACTCCTCATGGAGATTGCTGACCCGGGAAAATACTAACAGAGCTAACTATCTCATCTAAAAAATAATTTTTACCTCTTACCAGACTGACTGAATTTCCAGCCAGGTTTCCGCCAGCTGAATTTCTCTTTCGAGCGAAAGGTCGGCCTTAAAAATCTTCCGGCTTGAATTCATCTAATCCTCCAGATTCTCGATAGCATTTTATTTACTTGACACTCGCAGACGAAGTTAAATATAAAAATCCCGGAAAGGATCAAATGAATAATAAGAAAAAAAGCTTTTTAAGATTCCCGTTCGCGCTGATATGCCTATTACTTCTCGCCGCCGGTTATTCTTTCTCTTCTGAAAAATTAATCATCAGGAAAATTGGCAGCTGGCCCCAGAACGGCGAGATAGAACCTGTCTGCCTTTATGTCGAAATCAGCTATTCGATGGACCTTGAGCATCCGGAGATAATGTTCCTGGTGAATGGAAAAGAAGCCATCTGCCAGTTAGGAGGCGGCGGCTTCGGCGGTGGCTATTATGACCGAAGCTTTTACGTCTACGCGGGAAATCCGGGGGAAAAGAACCCAGAAGTCATCCTGATTTCAAAAAAGGAAAAAATAAGCAAGAGTATAAGGCATGAGCTTAAATCTTCCGGCGACATCCTCCTTCTCGATACAGCAGACAATCAGATCGTCCTGGATAACAGAAACCTGAATTTTTACTCCGCTTTTTTCACCGACTGGAATATTCAGGTTAATAGTAATAAGCAGGCATTTTCCACGAAAGAAATCAGCAAAGGCATTCATCTTCTTTCGATAACTCCTGATTTCAGAAAAGGATGGAATGAAGTGACAGTTTCCGGCCGGGATGCTCGTGGGCAGGAAAAAGTAAAAAAATTCCGCTTTTGCTTTTCCAGGGACGGAGAAGTCTTCCTCGGGGATAGATTTAATTTTACCTATGCCGGAGAAGACACTAAAAGTTATCGCACTCTGGCCTATCTGCTGGGAGACTCCATAGAACCTGACGGTGAGGAAGAGACAGACGCCAGGCTATTTACCCTGAAAGACAATTTTTTAAGTCGGCTGAGCCTGGTGTTACTTCCTCTGAAAGCGGCTAAAACCAGTTCTACCACGGTGAAAGTGGTAAGGGCTCACTGGAGCCTGGGGGAAGAGGTCTTGAGTCAAACAACCCTTAAAGTTATTGCCAGGTAAAAAATTTTTGAATTCGATATTTTCATTTCAAATTAATGTTGAAAAATTTCCAGACAAATCGGTAATAAAAAGGCCAGGAGGTCAAACATGAAATCAACCCCTGAAAATCGCCCTGAAAAGCAGGGAAAGCTTTGTGTTCGAAAAAATGAGCAGGGTCGACATCCATCTCCCTTCCTCCTGTTGATATGCGGCATAATTATTTCCCTCTTTCTTCCGACAGTTTTAGCCGGTGAGACCATCGGTTCTGTCATGAAAGATGAAAACCAGGCCAGGCCCTCCGCTCCCTGTGACCTTCGGGTGGAGTACCTGACGGACCCGCTCGGAGTGGATACTCCAAGACCGCGCTTTTTCTGGACAAACAACCATCCTCAGAGAGGCCAGAAGCAGACGGCTTTTCAGTTGATCGTCTCCTCTTCGCCGTCCGCCGAGCGGGGCGATCTCTGGGATTCGGGCAAGGTTAACTCAGAATCTTCGATTCAGATTGTGTATCAGGGCAAACCGCTCGAAAGCAACCGCTCTTACTACTGGAAGGTGCGCATCTGGGATGCCAGCGGCCAGGAAAGTCCCTGGAGCCAGGTGGCCCGGTTTGATACCGGACTTTTCTCCGCTTCTGACTGGAAGGGCGAATGGATAGGCGGAGAAAATTTATTCCGCAAAGAATTTAATCTTCCCGAATCTCCAAAAAGAGCGCGAGCCTTCATCGCCGGGCTCGGATACTACGAGCTGAGGATTAACGGACAGAAAGTTGGCGAGCACCTGCTCGACCCCGGCTGGACCACCTATTCCAGAAGAGTCCTGTACGTCGTCTACGATGTTACTCCATTCCTTAAGAAAGGCCGGAACGCCATCGGAGTAATCCTGGGCGAAGGCTGGTATAAATCCCGCGCTCTGCTGTTTCAGCTTTACATCGAAGGTGAGGAAGGCCTGTTGATGGAAGTTCACTCCGACACTTCCTGGAAAACAGCCCGGGGACCGATTCTTGAGGACAGCATTTATCATGGAGAAACTTACGATGCCCGGCTGGAACAACCCGGCTGGGACCTTCCTGATTTTCAGGAGAAGGGCTGGAAGCCAGTGGTAAAAGCCAAAGCCCCCGGCGGAGTTCTCTCGGCTCAGCTGATGCCCCCGATCAAAGTGGTCGACACGATCGTCCCGCTGGTGATGACTAACCCGGCGCCCGGTGTCTATGTGTTTGACCTGGGCCAGAATATCAGCGGCTGGGCACAGCTCCGGGTGCGGGGACCGCGCGGTACAGAAGTTCGCCTGCGCTTCGCCGAACTCCTCTATGATAACGGAATGATCAACCAGGAAAACCTCCGCTCGGCCCGGGCTGAAGACCGCTACATTCTTAAGGGTGATGGAGAAGAAATCTGGGAGCCACGCTTCACTTACCACGGTTTCCGCTACATCGAAGTTACCGGATATCCGGGAACGCCGAAGATTGATTCGATCCGGGCGCGCGTGGTGCATACCGCCGTCTCCCCGGTCGGAAACTTTTCCTGCTCTAAACAAATTATCAACGACATTCAGAGGATAATTCTCTGGGGCCAGAAGACCAATCTGCACAGCATTCCTACCGATTGCAACCAGCGCGACGAGCGCATGGGCTGGATGGGCGACGCCCAGGTTACCGCGGAAGAAGCCATGATGAATTTTGATATGGCCGCTTTTTACACGAATTTTCTGCGCAACATCAGGGATGTTCAGGGTGAAGACGGCTCTATCACCGACACCGTGCCCCATGTCTGGGGTTCCCGTCCGGCTGACCCGGCCTGGGGAACTGCCTATCCGTTAATCGCCTGGTATATGTATCAGTATTATGGCGACCGGAGAATCCTGGAGGAACATTACGACGGTCTTAAAAAATACGTGGAATTTTTAAGGAGCAAAGCCGAAGGCGGACTGGTGAAATTCAGCCACTACGG
The DNA here is from genome assembly GCA_030018265.1 of Candidatus Saccharicenans sp. Taxonomy (GTDB): domain Bacteria; phylum Acidobacteriota; class Aminicenantia; order Aminicenantales; family Saccharicenantaceae; genus Saccharicenans. The sequence continues at coordinate 57,278 of JASEFX010000010.1, read as the reverse complement.
TGACTGGGTAGCCATAGATAAATGTCCCGGAAGCCTGGTTTCCTCATTCTATTACTACTACGATGTAAAGATTCTGTCTGAAGCGGCCAGAGTGCTCGGACGTCAGGCAGAAGCTGACCAGTATGAGAAATTGCTGGCAGAAATAAAGGAGGCCTTCAACCGGACTTACTTCGACCCGGTCACCAGAAACTACGCTGGAGGCAGCCAGACAGCCAACGCCCTGCCTCTTTTCCTCGGACTCGTTCCCGACAACCTCCGGGGAAGCGTCTGGGGAAACCTGTTCAACGACCTGGTCTACAAACACGATTCGCACCTGACGACCGGGATCATCGGAACGAAATACATCTTTGACGTGATCACCGCTTTCGGGAATTCTGACCTGGCCTATGACATCCTCACCAGAACCGACTATCCGAGCTACGGCTACATGATAAAAAACGGCGCCACCACTCTCTGGGAACTCTGGCAGAAGCGAGAAGGACCCTCGATGAACTCGCACAACCATCCGATGTTCGGGTCGGTAGGAGCCTGGTTTTACCGGGCGCTGGCCGGAATTAACCTCGCTCCGGAATCTCAGGCATTTCGTAAACTGATCATCAGGCCCCAGATGGTGCGGGATCTCACTCATGCCTCAGGGTCAATTTACACCATCAACGGACCGGTAAGCTGCTCGTGGCAGAGAGCAGACCGTAAAATCATCGTCGAAGTGGCCATCCCGATGGGCAGCCAGGCTGAAATATACATCCCGGTGTTCAAGCTGAGAAATCTGAAACTGAGCGAAAGCGGAGAGCTTATCTGGGCGGAAAACCGATTGCAGAAAAAAGTA
>JASEFX010000010.1:54917-56353 GCA_030018265.1 Candidatus Saccharicenans sp. | reverse complement strand
GGAATAGAAGATGTCCAGCAGAAGGGCGGTAACTTCATCATAAAAGCCGGCTCCGGTCGGTATGTGTTCGCACTGGAGGGAGAATAAATTTTCCAGCCGGAAACCTGCCGCTGTAGCGCGCCTCAGCACCCCGAGGGAAAAGGTCCGGTTTCCGGGAGCTTAAAAAAAGAAATTGATACCGCGCCGGCAGGTTGAAGCTGAATCTTTTTTTCAGCTGCCGGCCGGATTCTAAGGCCGGCTAAATTCCAGGCGCCGGAGCCTTTCCGCCTGAATGCCTTCATATTCATTTCCGACAAAAATTGCCGTATGCGGCAGGTGAGCAACTGGCCCGGGATTCTCGAGCCATGCCTTGCCTCTCCCCCGCTTCAGGGTTTCATGAAATTAAGAGAGTAGAGTCTTATTCTTCGACCTTTTCCTGACCGAGAAAACAGCGGCCGCAAAATACACGATGCTCAGCACCAGAAACCATTGCTTAAAAGAAGTCGTCTCGATTCCGCCCTTAAAATGCCACCAGGACAGGGCCAGGCAGGCTATTAAAGCAGCCACAGAAAACATTCTCGAAAATTTAATTAACATCTGTTCTTTCCTCTGCTTCGATTGACCTTTTCTCTGAAAGGTTCAACAGGACATAAAAAGCCAGCGCAAACAAATAACCCGGCAACCAGCGAAAATAAAGATGGATAGGAAGGAGAAAAGCAAAAATCAGGCTGCCGGCCCAGACCAGCAGAACCTTCCAGTTAAAAACCTTTTTTCGCCTCTCCGCCAGATAGCGGGGAATTCCCAGCCGGGGAAAGAGCCAGTGTTCGGCAAAAACCACCGCCCCCACCGGCATCAACACCAGCCCGTAAATCGCCACATAATCGAGAAGTTTCATAAAAAAAAGCGGAAAGCAGGAAAGAATCGATGTCACCAGGCCGGCGATCAGCGTTATCTTCCAGCGCGGCCAGCCGGTAACCGTCTGGAGAGCCAGTCCGGCCCGGTATAATGTCGGATTGGCCGTGGTCCAGCCGGCTAACATTACCGCCGCCGCTCCGGCCAGACCCAGGGCTTCAAAGGCCATTTTCCCCGGATGCATCTCCCGGCCGATGGCCGCTACCATGATGCCCGAGCATATCCAGGCCAGAAAATGACCGGAATACATGCCGAAAGCGGAATAAAAACCATAGGTCCATTTCCTGGCATAGCGGAAAAGAGCCATATCGGACAGGCCGATGTGCATCGCCAGGTTGCAGAACCAGGCAAAAAACATCACGTGAAGAAAACCGAATTTCTCCTGACCGGCTTCAGCCACTCCGTTCCAGATTTTCGCCGTGGCCACTTCCCAGAAATTGGAAAAATCAGCCCTCACTCCCAGTTTCGGCAGAGTGACCAGAGCGCCGGTGATAAAAACCATAAAAATCCAGGGTGAAGCCACTTCGGCAAACCGGCTGAGCTTT
>JASEFX010000010.1:0-54817 GCA_030018265.1 Candidatus Saccharicenans sp. | reverse complement strand
GATAAAAACCATAAAAATCCAGGGTGAAGCCACTTCGGCAAACCGGCTGAGCTTTTCAAAACCTAGAATCGCCAGCAGAGTAAAAAGCAGTCCGAGCCCCAGACAGACGGCCACCCAGAGCGCGCCGGTCGGCCAGATATCATTCAGGCCCGGGACCTTCAACCCGAAAGCAAGCCCGACGGCTGTAGCTGAAACTGAAATCATCGCGCCGGCCAGAATGCAGTAGAGAAACGCATTGGCCAGGTTATAGATGACCATCACGCCGGGTCCGGCGATCTTTCTTAGATACCAGTAAAGAGTCAGCCTGGTATCGACGGCGATCGGGGCACAGACAAAAGTCCAGCTGAGCACTGCCAGAAGATTTCCAACCAGCAGGCCGAAAATCAGGTCAGAGGCTTTGATTCCGTGCAGGACGAAAAATGCCCCGATGACAAACTCGGTGGCGGCCACGTGTTCACCGGCGAAAACGCCGGCAAACAGCGCGCCTTTCTTGAACTTATCAGGAGTAACCGGCTGCCGGTCAAACTCATAAAGCCTGTCCAGACGTGAGGTTATATCTGCCAGCTTTAAGGCCATACCTAACTCCTCATTACCAGAATACTCAACCGGGCGACAAACAGGCTCCGGAAGAAAAATTGTCTTCAATCGCCCGGTCAGAAAACTTCCTGAAAACAGCCTTTCCTGCTAAAAAGCAGAGCCATAGCCCTTATTATTCTCATCCCCTGCCTGTGAGTCAAATTCAACCCGGTCCTGACCGTTTTCTGGCTGATCCGCCGGCTGACCGAGCGCAGGAATTTTCAACCTGAAGAATTGCCGGCTTTCAGCTAAAGGCATAAAAAATCCAGGCTATACAATTTCTGTAAAATTTCAGGTATATAATAATGAGCGCATTCAGGAACTGGCTGTAAAAACACTGCCAGCATTTTTGAGCTGGAGGTTAAGATGGGCAGATACGAAGATTTTGTCCGCTTCCGTCAGGAAATGAACAAAAAAATTCTGGAAGAGGGCACCCTGGAAATTAAAAGATTTTTCGGGCTGGATGAACAGACTTACAGGGCCGGCGCTCTTGACGAAAAGACCAAAGAGCTGATCGGTCTGGCCGCCTCGATGGTCCTCCGTTGCGACGATTGCGTCTCCTACCACATTATTCAGGCGCTGGATAAAGGCGCCAGCCGCGAAGAAATCTTCGAGACTTTCACCATAGCTTTGATTGTCGGAGGCTCTATAGTCATTCCTCATCTGAGAAGAGCTGTGGCCTTTCTGGATGAATTGAAAGAAAAGACCGGAGCATCCGCAAAGTAAAATTTACTCCCGGATTTACAGGCCGGGCTGTTGACACATCTGAGCAATGGGTTTATTCTTAACCTTCTGGAAAATAAGCAATTAAAAAACTCTGAGAAAAAACCATGAAACCTGTTTTCAAGAAAGCTGCTTGCGGGCTGCTGCTTATAGCTTACACCTTTCTACCGGCCTTTGCTTCTCCTGAAGGTAAAAAGAATGATCACCGGGTGGCGGAAAAATTTTTGAACGATTTTTCTCTTTCGCTGACTTCCTTCAAGAGGATGAATTCTCTCCTTGAGCCCGGTTGCCAGGAGGCAACACCGGTTTTTTTCTCCCTCTCAAGGGATAACCACGATGACTCGATCTCACCGCTTCTGCCGGTAACAGAATTCAACCGCATGAGAGATATCCGTCCCCGCTTGGGAAGAGCCGGGCTGGAACTGGCCGCGCTGATGAGCTACTCTCAGGCACGATACTGGATAAGATATTCCAGATTTATCGAAGACTGGCAGTTTCGTCTGACCTGGTCTGACCAGAGACGCCGGTTTTTCACCACCGAAGCTCTTCGTTTTGATTCGAACGCTTTCTACCTCAACTGGACTCACGCCTTCGCCGGAATGCTCTATTACGAATTTGCCCGGACGAACAACCTGAGCTTATGGCAATCGTCGATTTTCTCCATCGGCGGTTCGCTCTACTGGGAATACTTCGTGGAATGGCGGGAAGTCATTTCGATCAACGACAATATTATGACCGCCATCGGCGGCATCTCGCTGGGAGAAGCCTGGTATCAGCTCGGGCGTTACCTCTACAACTCCCCGCACGCCGTCAGTCGTTTTCTCTCCTGGCTAAACCCTTACCTGAAATTCAATAACTGGCTTGACAGAAAAAAGCCGCTCTCAGCCTTCCACCATAATTATAACCTGAGTGCCCAGGACGTTTACCTGTTCCTGGGCTACCGCCGCTCGCCGGTTTCCGCCAATCCGACGGTAAACACCAACAACCTGGCCTTCAGTCTTCACTCCCGCCTGTACACCGATGCAGGCTACGGTCTTCCAGGTCGCATTGACGAAAAATTCACCGAGCCCCTCTACAGCCAGCTCGATTTTGATTTTATGTATCACGGAAAAAACAGAGAAGAAATCGGCGCAACGGCGAAAATCGTTCCGCTGGGACGAATCAAACAGAACATCTCGAGCGATGGACACGGATACAGCCTCTATTACGGACTGGGTTCCTCCTTCTTCCTTTATGTCAAAAGACCGATAACTGATTATGACGCCGGGAAAATACCGGTAAACAAACCTGACGATTTCCGGTTTGAACTTCCACGAGACTTTCGCGACAAACTGGCAGCTGTCCATTTCGTCGGGCCGGTAATAGAAGCCGCCTGGTACTCGGGACGCTGGAAGTTAAGGCTTAAAGTGGAAGCTTATCCCAGTTTCGGCATGATCAACTCTTTACCACTCAATGGATACTCAGCCGACAATGAGATCCGCTCGATGAAATCGACTCTGAAATTTTACGGGTATTATTACGCCTTCGGTCCTGATTTCGAATCTCTGGTCGAAATACAGTACAGGAGGCTTCGCCTTCAGGCTTTCTCCAATTACGTTTATTATCGCTCGATCCAGGGCCTTGACCGTTTTCAGAATGAAACCGGAGATGAAAACATAATGCCGGTAACTGACGACTCGGTTCTCTTTGATTCAAGATGGCACTACGGAACATCGATAGAGTACCGTCTCCCCGGAACGCTTTTCTCCGTCACCGGTTCTTTTGAAGCCGTCAGAAGATGGGGTCGGATTCATGATTTTGAAGAAAGATCTCTGGAAAAAAGGTTGTATCTCGGAGTGAAATACCGGCTTTGATTACTCATCCCAGAATCGCCCCGGCTTTATCACTGGCTTCGCGCTCCGGAGTTCCCGGCCGGAAGAGTTTTTGCTTTAATTCCCGCCTTAAGCCAGAATTTTAATCGTATTTCAGCCGCCTCTACCTCGCGATTAGACTTTCCACACTGCAACCATCCCTTAAAAAGCCTCACCCAGACGGCTTTCTTATTAACAACAGATTCAAAAAATGTTAAAATGAGTTGCAACATAAAAGAGGAAAACAGATGGTTAAAAAAAATAGATCCCCGAGAAGTTTAATCTTCTGGCTGGTCTCGCTTGCTCTCCTGGTGTTATTGTGGACGCTGTTTCCGACCGGTCCGAAAGCCAGACAGCTTACTTTTTCCGAATTCATGGATCAGGTCGAGCAGAAAAACGTCCGGGAAGTGGTCATTCAGGAAAACCTGGCCGAAGGCAAATTGAAAGACGGAACACCCTTCAAAACCACACTCCCGGCCCAGTACGCCGACCTGATCAAAATCCTGAGAGAAAATGAAGTTAACATAGTGGTGAAAGACACCTCCCGCAGTCCCTGGCTGGCCATTCTCCTGAACTGGTTCCCTATATTGCTGCTGATCTTTTTCTGGTTCATGATGATGCGGCAGATGCAGGCCGGCGGCAATAAGGCGCTATCCTTCGGCAAAAGCCGGGCAAAACTCTTCACCCCGCATCAGAAAAAGATAACTTTCAACGACGTGGCCGGAGTGGATGAAGCAAAGGTTGAGCTTCAAGAAATTATCGAATTCCTTAAAGATCCGAGAAAATTTCAAAGGCTCGGCGGACGCATCCCGAAAGGAGTCCTTCTGGTAGGAGCTCCGGGGACCGGCAAAACCCTGCTGGCCAGAGCGGTGGCTGGAGAAGCCAACGTTCCCTTCTTTTCGATCAGCGGCTCTGACTTTGTCGAAATGTTTGTCGGAGTCGGAGCCTCAAGAGTCAGAGATTTGTTCGAGCAGGCCAAAAAGCATGCTCCCTGTCTTATCTTCATAGACGAAATTGACGCTGTCGGCCGGCAGAGAGGCGCCGGCCTTGGCGGCGGACATGACGAGAGAGAGCAGACTCTCAACCAGCTGCTGGTGGAGATGGATGGCTTCGACTCGAATGAAGGCATCATCGTTATCGCCGCCACCAACCGACCTGACATTCTCGATACGGCTCTCCTCAGGCCGGGTCGATTTGATCGACGGATAGTGGTGCCTATGCCTGACGTCAAGGGACGGGAAGAAATCCTGAAGGTTCATATCCGCCGGGTACCTCTGGCCGAGGATGTCGACCTGAAAGTAATCGCTCGCTCGACCCCTGGATTTTCGGGAGCGGACTTAGCCAACCTGATTAACGAAGCTGCCCTTCTGGCTGCCCGCAAGGGTCAGGATAAGGTCACGATGAAAGACCTGGAAGAAGCCAAGGATAAGGTGCTGATGGGAGTTGAGCGCAAAAGCATGATCATCAGCGAAGAAGACAAAAGAAATACCGCCTTTCACGAAGCCGGACATGCGCTGATCGCCGCTCTTCTGCCCGAAGCCGACCCGATTCACAAGGTGACCATAATTCCCCGCGGACTGGCCCTCGGGGTCACCCAGCAGCTGCCGCTTTCTGACCGGTATACCTACACGAAAGATTACCTCGAAGCCCAGCTGACCGTGTTGATGGCCGGACGGGTGGCTGAAGAGCTCATTCTGGGAAAAGTAACCACCGGCGCGGCCAACGACCTCGAAAGGGCGACAGAAATCGCTCGCAAGATGGTCTGCCAGTGGGGTATGTCAGACCTGGGTCCTCTTTCCTTCGGTGAACGCGACGACCTGATCTTTCTCGGAAGGGAGCTGGCTGCTCACAAGAATTTTAGCGAGCGGACAGCCGAGTTGATCGACCTTGAGGTTAAAAAAATAATCACTCGCTGTTACGAAAGAGCAAAAAATCTTATCGAAAACAACCGGGAGAAGCTGGTGAAGATCGCTGAAGCTCTGCTCGAAAAGGAAATCCTGAGTTCGGATGAAATAAATCAGTTAATAGATGGGGTGCCAAAGACAAAAAAGGAAGGCGGGGTTGAACTCACCCCTGATGAACTGGCAGTAAACAAACCGGGCGATTGACAGTCAGTCGAACACAGGAGAAATGTCACTGATAGAGAAAAAAAATAATCAAGCCCAGCCTCAATCATCAAAATACGTTCTCAGCGTCAGAAACCAGAAATTAACTCTCGGACCGGAACCCTGGATCGCCGGCATTCTGAACGTCACTCCAGATTCTTTTTCCGACGGCGGCAGATATCTTCACCCGGAAATAGCGGTCGACAGAGCGCTGGCCATGGTTGAACAGGGAGCCAGGATTATCGACATAGGGGGCGAGAGCACCCGGCCGGGGTCGAAGGAAGTTCCGGTGGAAGAGGAATTAACCCGGGTGATTCCCGTGGTAAAAAAGTTGAGACCAAAAACAAAAGCGCTCCTCTCGGTGGACACCAGAAAAAGTCAGGTGGCCCGGGCCGCTCTGGACGAAGGCGCCGACCTGATTAACGACATCAGCGCTCTGCGTCACGATCCAGAAATGGCCAGAGTCGTGGCTGAAGCGAAAGTGCCGGTCGTTCTGATGCACATGCTGGGCACGCCGGAAACGATGCAGCTTAACCCGCGTTATGAAGATGTTCTGAAGGAAATAAGGGATTTTTTTATAGAAAGAATGAACGTGGCCCGGGAAGCCGGCATTTCCGAAGACCGGATGATCCTCGACCCGGGCATTGGTTTTGGTAAAACGCTCGAGCACAATCTTAAACTTATAAACAGGCTCGATTATTTCCTCGACCTGGGAAAGCCGGTGTTGATCGGACCTTCAAGAAAATCGTTCATCGGTCTTATTCTCGAGGCGCCGCCCGAGCAGAGGCTCGAAGGAACCCTGGCCGCTGTCATTCTGAGCTGGCTCCGGGGAGCCTCGATCATCAGGGTCCACGATGTGCTGGAAACAAAAAAAGCTTTACTCGTGGCTCAATCTATAGTAAAGGAAGAGAGGGTGGTTGGCTGAGATGGTGGAAAATTTGCTGGTTATCCTGAAGCATATGCAATTCACCGACATTCTCGACATCCTTCTGCTGGCCTTTATCCTTTATTCCATCTTCCTGCTGATAAAAGACACCAGGGCTTACCAGGTGACATGGGGAATCCTGCTCGTCCTGTTTTTCTTCCTGCTGACCCAGTGGGCCAGGCTTTATGTTTCCAACCGGATAATCAAAGCTTTCATCAACTATTTGATCATTGCCATCATTGTTCTCTTCCAGTCGGAACTCAGACGTTTTTTTGCGGCCATCGGTTCGAGAACTTTCCGCCGGCCGTTAAAGTTATATTCCCTGCGGGAGAAACTGGATGAAATTCTCCTGGCGGTTGACTATATGGGCCGGAAAAAAATCGGCGCGCTGATCGCCATAGAAAAAGAGATTGACCTCTCGCCATTCGCCGAGCGCGGCACCCCGGTGGAAGCGGTGATATCAAGAGACCTGCTGGTCAGCATTTTCTTCCCTAAATCCCCGCTCCATGACGGGGCGGTTATCATCCGGGGAGACAAGATAGTGGCTGCCGCCTGCCTCCTTCCGCTTCCCCAGACCCATACGCTCGGGGAAAACTTTGCCACCAGGACGAGACATCTGGCTGCTCTGGGACTGGCCCAGCAAACGGACGCGGCGGTTATCGTGGTCTCCGAGCAGACCGGTGAAATTTCACTCGCCTCTCGCGGACAGATAAACAAAATTATCGGAAAAGAAGAGCTTAAGGAAAAATTGATAGAGCATCTTAACATCAAACAAAAATCATGATCAAAGAATTGCTACTGAGAAACTGGCAGCTTAAACTACTGGCTCTTTTTCTGGCGCTCGTTCTCTGGATCATTCTGATTCCGGAAGAAAAGACTTTTGCTGAAAAGAACCTGACGATAAACTTAGAGCTGGTCAACATTCCGCCCGAGGTGGAGGTGCTGGAACAGCCGGACACCACGCTGAACCTGAAAATCCGGGCCAGAAAGCGATTGATCAACGAATTAAAACCGGAGAATTTTACCGCCCGTCTCGATATGAGCCGGGCCAGCATTTACCAGCAGGAGTACCTGATAGATTCCACCATGATCAAGGCGCCGGCAGGAGTGGAAATTGTCAGCTTCAGTCCGGTCTATGTTCATGTTAAACTTGACCGGACGAAGAAGCTCGAGATGGAGGTTGTGCCGACCATCATCGGCCGGGTCCCGGAAGGATACCGGCTGGTGAAAACAGAGGTAAACCCCGCATGGGTGATGGTGGCCGGTCCCGAGAGCAAAATCCGCCCGAAGGACAGGGTTATAACCAGTCCGATTGACGTTTCCACCCTCACCGCCAGCACGATCCTCGAGGTGGACCTGATTCTCCCGCGTCCTGAACTCAGATTGCTGACGCCCTACCCGAGAGCCAGAGTCACTCTGGTCATAGAAAAAACAGCGGGCGCATCTTCTTCTGGCAGCGGGAGCAAACAAGCAGCAAGAAATGCGCGACCGGAACAGAGCCATTTTTAACATAACCGGGCCGGCAAATCCACCAGCCGGCCGATTTTACGGAGAAAAGGAAGCAAGCCAATGCCCGAATTGTTCGGCACCGACGGTCTGAGAGGTCGGGCGGGACAATTCCCGCTGAACAGGGATTCTGTTTCCCGCCTGGGTAGAGCTCTGGCCAGACTGCTCCAGCAGCAACACCTGCCGGTCAGAATCGTTACCGGGCGTGACACCAGAGAGTCCGGTATCTGGCTGGAACAGGCGCTTGTTTCAGGTTTCACGGAAGAAGGTGGGGAAGCCGTCTCAGCCGGAATAATAACCACGCCGGCCATTTCCTATCTTGCCAGAACCTTAGAATTCGGCGCCGGGGTGGTTATTTCCGCCTCTCACAACCCTTATTACGATAACGGTATAAAAATTTTTTCCCGCTCGGGTATAAAGATACCTGAAGACTGGGAAGAACAACTGGAAAAGGAACTGCTGAACAATAGCGGAAAACAAAGACTTTCCAGAGAAATTCGTCCAGAGGTTGATGAATCGCTTAAAGATAAATATCTTGAATTTTTAACCGGGACTGTCTCCATCAGGGCCGGCAGAAGCTTGAAGCTGGTGGTGGATTGCGCACACGGCGCCAGCTCTGAGCTGGCGCCACTTCTTTTCTCGCGCCTGGGTTTTCAGGTTACAGCGATCAACAATCAACCGGACGGTAAAAACATCAACCTTAACTGCGGCTCGCTCCATCCGGAAAAGATGGCCGAAACGGTCAGAGCTCTCGGAGCTGACCTGGGAGTGGCTTTCGACGGCGACGCCGACCGGGCGATCTGGTCTGACGAGCAGGGCAGAATTCTAAACGGCGACCACACTCTTTTTGTTCAGGCTCTTTATCTCAAGGGAAAAAACTCTCTTAAGAAGAACACAGTGGTAGCCACGATCATGAGCAACATGGGCCTGGAAAAAGCCCTGGAGAAGAATGGTCTCAAGATGGTCAGGACAAAAGTTGGCGATAAGTATGTTCTTGATGAAATGCTCCGTGGAGGTTTTAACCTCGGCGGCGAGCAATCCGGACATACCATCTTTCTCGACCATTCGGTGTCCGGAGACGGCATCCTCACCTGTCTTAAGATGCTCGAAGTGATGCTGGAGAAACGACAACCTCTTTCTGAGCTTGTCAGCGATTTTCGGGAGTTTCCGCAGATCCTGGTTAACGTCCCGGTAAGGGAAAAGGTCCCGCTTTCGGAAATCCCCGGCTATGAAGAGGAAGTTGCCAGGGCGAAAGCCAGACTCGGTCAGGACGGACGCCTGGAAATCAGATATTCCGGCACAGAAATGGTGGCAAGGGTCATGGTCGAAGGTCCGGATGAACGGACGATCGCGGAGATAGCCAGAAATATCGCCTCGGTCATCCAAAAACATTGCGGGCAAGGATAATTGTGGAAAATGGTCTTATTTTATAAACATCTCAACAAACGGAGGCAATAATGCGATTGGCCGTTAATGTCGATCATATCGCCACGATCAGACAGGCCAGAAAGGCATCCGAACCAGAACCGGTTCTGGCCGCGCTTCTGGCCGAACAGGCCGGCGCTCACGGAATTGTCTGCCACCTGAGGGGAGACCGGCGCCATATTCAGGAGAGAGACCTGAAGCTCCTGCGGGAAACCATAAAGACTAAACTCAACTTAGAAATGGCCGCGACCGAAGAAATGTTCAACATCGCCAGAAAAGTTCGGCCTGATGTGGTTTCTCTGGTGCCTGAAACTCCGGATGAAGTTACCACCCAGGGCGGTTTGAAGGTTCTCGGGCAGGAAAAACAGTTAGCCAATTTCATCCAGAAGCTTAAAAAAGCCGGCATCAGGGTGAGTATTTTTGTCGACCCGGATGAGCACCAGATCGCCGCCTGCCGGCAGGTCGGCGTTGACCTGATAGAAATCAATACCGGTCGCTATGCCGAAGCTATAAAAGAAAAGGAAAGAGAAAAGCACCTGGAAGAAATCAGGCAAGCGGCAGCTTTTGCTCATAAGCTCGGGCTTGAAGTCCATGCCGGGCACGGGCTTGATTATCACAATGTGCAGCCGATTGTCGAAATAAGGGAGATAAGCGAGCTGAGCATAGGGTTTGCCATCGTGGCCAGAGCTGCCATTGTGGGCATATCTCAGGCAGTCAGAGAAATGCTGGCTCTGCTCGAAAGATAAAGGAAACTCCAGCGCACGGGATCTTCGCCTTCCAGGTATCCGATGCAGGTTGACAGGGAAAAGGGAATCCGCCCGAAGATACGGTAATGGAAAAGTTCCGGAATTTATTTTGAGGAGGGAAGCATGAACGCCCTGAAGATAAACTTTAACAGATTGATGCAGGAACTGGAGGAACTCGCTCAGATAGGCCGCGACCCGAGAGGAGGAATTTCCCGTCCATCTTTCAGCCTGCCTGACCTCGAAGCCAGGCGCTGGTTCAAGCAAAAGATTGAGGAGGCCGGGCTGACATTTCGCCAGGACGGAGCCGGGAATATTTTCGGAAGGCTTCCTGGCAATACCGATCAGGTGGTTCTGGCCGGTTCCCACCTCGATACTGTGGTAAACGGCGGTCGTTATGACGGCGCGGTCGGAGTTCTGGCCGCCCTGGAATGCCTGAGAACTATTAAAGAAAACCGTCTCTGCCTTAAAAAGACGCTGGAGGTGGTCTCGTTCACCGATGAAGAAGGAAATCTGGTCGGCGATTTTCTTGGAAGCCGGGCTTTCACCGGACAGCTGGCAGAGCGCGTGGTGAAAAACGCCAGGACGCAGTTCGGTCACTCGCTTGAGGAAATCCTGCAAAAGGCCGGTCTCTCCACAGAGTCCCTGCTAAAAGCCGCTTCAGAAAGACCCGAAATCTCGGCTTATCTTGAACTGCATATAGAACAGGGCCCGGTCCTGGAAGAAGAAGGCGTGCCTATCGGACTGGTAACCTCGATCGCCGGAAAACGTTATTATCAGGCAACTTTCGTGGGAAAACCGGGACATGCCGGCACCACCCCGCTGGAACTCCGTCAGGATGCTTTTGTCGGCCTGGCCGATTTCACCCTGAAAGCCACCCAGCTGGTCGCCAGAAAGTATTACGGCAATACACTGACCATCGGACGGGTCATCCTGAAACCCGGGGCTTTTTCCATAATCCCCGGAGAAGCCGATTTCACCCTGGATATGAGAAGTCTTGATGCGGATTCTTTAAGAGCGATGGAGGAAGAAGTGCTGGCTCTGGCTGCGGATATCGCTTCCACCCGTGGGCTGGCCTTTTACCGTCAGCTGGTTGACAGCACCGACGCGGTGCATCTTGACCGGAGGCTTATCAACCGCCTGGCGGAGTTATGCTCAGCACTCGGTTATGAATACCGTCTGATTCAAAGCGGAGCCGGTCACGATGCGCAAATATTGTCGGCGTTCTGCCCGACAGCGATGATTTTTATACCTTCACCGGACGGGCTGAGCCATTCCCCGGAAGAGTCTATCAACCCTGAGGACCTGGAAAAAGCGGCCAACCTGCTTCTTCAGGCGCTGGTGGCTCTGGGTTCGGAGTAGTCTACTCCAGGTCGTCGCCGCCGATAAAAACCTTTCTCATTTCCTTCAGCAGCGAGCGGTGTTTTTTCTCGGCCAGCATTTTTTCCCTGGCTCTTTTTGACCTTTTTCGTTTCTGACGCCTGATTTTTTCTATTCTCTGTCGCTCTTCGGTTTCCTGACCGAGAATTTTCGCTTCAAGTTTTTCCACCAGAATTCTTCTGGCCAGAAAACGGTTTAGCGCCTGCGAACGCTCTCGCTGGCATTTAACCACAATTCCCGTCGGCAGATGTTTAAGGTAAACACAGGTGGCCGATTTGTTTACTTTCTGACCGCCCTTGCCCTGCGAGCTGATGAACTTTTCTTCAAGGTCAGAATCCTTTATGCCCAGTCTGGCCATTCTCTTCAGCAGGTCTTTTTCTTTCTCGGGTCTTACCGGGAAAAGTCCCATGTTAACTCCTCTTCAGTATTTTACTATATTCCCTGAACTTCAGCAGAGCCCGTAAATCTCCAGGGCAATAAATTCCACCAGAAGTTTTTGTTGACCGTGAATGGCAATAATAATAAACTTTTTATTCTGATTGTTGAAATTTATTAAGGTCGCGAAAAACCGTTATTGTTAATCAATTTAAGTTTTAAACACTGTTTTTAATTCCAGGATAGAGGTTTAAGGATGAGGCAAACTTACTCAAGAACAAAAAAGAGGTATATTTTTCAAAGCCTGCCGCTTATCGCTGTTCTCTCGGTTTTTTTGCTGACCGCGGCGCTTCTGGAAACTCAAACCGCCCTGGCCGGCCAGCAGAAAAGCAGACCGGAAAACCGGAAAAAACCGTCAACTGCTTCCACCGTGTCCACCGCTCCTGTGATTCCTGAAAACCTTCTGACGGTGGCCGAGAAAAGTAACTACACCGCCACCTCCCGCTACCACGAAGTGCTGGCTTTCATTTCCGAGTTGCAGAAAATAAGCCATAACCTGGTCGTCCAGGACATAGGAACAACTGCCGAGGGAAGAAGGATCCCGATGCTCATCATAAGCGACCCCCCGGTTTACACGCCTCAGGCAGCCAGAAACCTGAAAAAAATAGTGGTCTACATCCAGGCTAACATTCATGCCGGGGAAGTCGAAGGCAAAGAAGCATCCCTGATGCTCGCCCGGGAAGTATTGTTAGCTCCGTCCCATCCCTACCTTACCAATCTGGTGCTGCTGGTCGTGCCCAATTTGAATGCCGACGGCAACGAGAGAATCAGCCCGGAAAACCGGCGCCAGCAACCAGGACCGGAACAGGGGGTCGGCACGCGGCAGAACGCTCTCAATCTTGACCTGAACAGGGACGCGATCAAGCTGGAAAGCCCTGAGATGAAGGCGGTCGTTCAGAACGTTCTTAACCTCTGGGACCCGGCGATAATAGTGGATTGCCATACCACTGACGGAGCCTATCACCAGGAAACAATAACTTACTCCTGGCCGCTCAATCCAAATTCCGACCCAGAACTGCTGGCATATCAAAGAGACAGTCTGTTGCCGGCCATCGTCAGAATACTCAAAGAAAAATACCGGACGCTGGCTGTTCCTTATGGCATGTTCCGCGACTGGCGCGACCCGACCAGAGGATGGATAACCTTTGAACCGCAACCGCGATACTTTACCAATTACACCGGCCTGCGCAACCGGATATCCATACTGGATGAAAATTATGTGCACGCCGACTATCGGGTCAGGGTTGAAAGCTGTTTTCATTTCCTGAAAGCGATTCTGGACTGCGCCTCCAGCCGCCCGGCAGAAATCCAGAAAATGATAGAAGAGGCTGACCGCAGAACGATTCAGGCTGGACTCAATCCCTCAGGGCGAACCTTCGCCGTCGAGTATGACCTTCAGCCGCTGCCACAGCCGATAACCATAAATGCCTACGAACTCGAAGTCATCGAAAGACCGGAGGGAGGTTTTCCCCAGCTTAAACCGACTGACCGGCTGAAGCCGGTGACTGTTCCCTACTTTGCCAGTTATGGGCCGAAGAGAACCGTAGCCTACCCCTTTGCTTATTTGATCACTGTTCCCGACCCCGAGGTCAGAGAAAAGCTGCTCACCCATGGATTGCTGGTTGAACGTCTGACGGAAGAAGTCAGCCTGGAAGTGGAAGTCTTTATTCCGAAAGAATTAAAAGCAGCGGAAAGACCGTTTCAGGGTCACCGCCTGAATCATATAAAGGGTGAATACAGAAAAGAAATCAGAAAATTTGCCGCCGGCACCCTGCTGGTAAGAACCTCACAGCCGCTGGGATACCTGGCCGCTTACCTGCTGGAACCGGAAAGTGACGATGGCCTGGTCGTCTGGAATTATTTTGACCGCTATAACGTCGGGCAGTGGCAGAGAGGACTGTCGGAATTGCCGGTCTACCGCCTGCTGCAGCCGGTAAAGCTGCCGGCAGTCAGTCTGAGCAGGTAAAGAAAAACGTAAACTCGCTCGATAAAAAAGGGTTTTACTTAGGTAAATAAAGAGGGCTATTTTTTCGCCGGCTTTTTCCTGGAAGCAGTTTCTTTCTGCTTTTTAATCGCAGGCTTTTTTCCGGCAGGTTTTTCTTTTTCGGCTTTTTCAGCCTTTTCTCTGGCAACCTTTTCTTTTCTGGCCGCCACCAGATACTTACCGCAGTTTTCGCAGACGTAAATATCGTTGCTCTCTTCTATGGCTGAAGCCATCTGGGTAGAAACACTCATGTTGCAGCTCTGACATACCCCTTCCACCACTTCAGCCACAGCGTACCCGTAACGTTCCATCAGCAGGTCAAAACGCGCCAGAAGCGATTGGTCGAGTTCTTCCCTGATGAGGTTCCGGTGCTTGACCAGCTCTTCCAGTTTTTCTCTGGGTGATTTTCTTATTTTTATTTCTATATCCTGAAGCTTCTTCAGCAGGCTGGCCCGGTTGATGATTTTATCTTCTCTGGGGAATGAAAAATGTATTTCTGAAAGGACTGAATAAAGCTCATTCTTATCGCGGGCATTCAGCAGCCTGGCCCTGTTTTCTGGCTTGATCAGGAAACGGGCGAGACCGGCAAAAAGATGGTTGAAAAGACCGGGTATGGTCGGATTCCAGACAACCAGAATGAGCAGGTGAACCGGCTGTCCGTCCGGAGCTTCGAAATCTATTCCTTCGGCTGACCGACCAACAGCCACGGCAATCTGACTTTCAGTGTCAACCCGGGCATGAGGCACAGCAATCCCGTGTCCGAGTGCGGTTGATTCAAGGTTTTCCCGGTCGATGATCCGGGTGAGCGTCAGGTTTTTGTTGTTTATCAGCTTCAACCTGACCAGACTGTCCAGTAGCTCTTCGATAGCTTCCAGCCGGTCGCGGCTTTTCAGGTCAAAGATTATCTGGGATGGCTTAAGGAATTCGCTGAAATTCGTATCTCTAAGATCCATTTTCAAATTCGATTAAAATTCTATCACAAAGAATTCTTTTTTCAACCTTGAGTAAAAAATTATTATTGCCCGCCAGCCGGTCTCTGGAAGGCGCTGTCCGGCCGGAAAGAGGGCGGTTTTTCAGCTTTTCCCAGAAGCTCGATAATCTCCCGGGCCCAGCGCAGAAGCTGCAGCGCTCCTCTCAGGTCCCAGTCCTCCTGGAACTCGTCTGTCACCTGATGATAATGATTCCGCAAATATTCTTCAGACATTCGGCGAACACGGTCAGGGTCCTGACCTCTGGCCACCACTCCCTCATGCAACCAGACGGCCGGAATTCCGTGGCGGGCGAAACTTAACTGGTCCGAACGGAAGAAAAAGCCGAAATTGCCGCCTCGCTCGGGAGTATAGATAAGGCCAAGCTTTTCAGCCGCCCGGCGGCAGTAATCATCAAGCTCCGAGAACCTGGCTCCGATAGCATAAACATCTTCTGTTTCCCCCCAGACGTTGGTCATCTCAAAGTTAATGTTAGCTAGAATGGAAGAATCTGGCAGCGGCAGATGGGCAGCCAGATACTCCGAGCCGAGAAGATTTTGCTCTTCGGCCGTCACCGCAGCAAAAATCAGGTTTACCGGAAGGTCTCCTCTGAACTGCGAATAATACCCGGCCAGAGCCAGCAGACAGGCAGTGGCCGAACAATTATCCACCGCTCCGTTGTAAATCTGATCCCCTTCCAGGTTGGTATCCTTTCCCAGATGATCATAATGGGCCGAGATGATCACATACCTGCCGGCCGCTTCCGGACGATGGCTGGGAAGCCAGCCGACAACGTTCTCCGCCTGCACCTCTCTGAACTTAGGTCTCTGTCTGACTTTAAGCTGAAGGCTGAGAGGTTTCGGGGTAAAATCAGGGCTTTCCGCCTCCTCCAGAAGTTTCTGCCGGTCGAGACCGCAGGCAGAAAAGATTCTGCTGGCGAGCTCGCTCGTTATCCAGCCCTGGAAATAGAGGGTCCTTTTCTTTTCAGGCAGGAAGAAAGCTTCTTTCGCCCAGGAATTGCGGACGACACTCCAGCCGTAGGTGGCGCCTTTATCGTTATGAATGATCAGAATCCCGGCGGCTCCGAGTTCAGAAGCCTTTTCGAACTTATAAGTCCATCGTCCGTAGTAGGTCATATCCTCGCCGTCAAATATTCCTCCGGGATAATTTCCTGGCTCGTTTATTTCCACCAGGAGAATTTTGCCGCGGACATCATAACCTTTGAGGTCATCCCACTGGCGCTCTGGAGCCTGAATCAGGTACCCGCAGTAAATCATTTCTCCCGCTACTTCTTCCGGACAATCCTGCCTTTCGCTTCTGATGACAAAATCTTCAAGAAGAGCCGGCTTTATGATTTCAGTTTCTTGCCGCCCTCGGAGAACAATCATTTCGATCGTCGCCTGGAGGTCTGGCTGGACGCCGATAACGGTAAAAACCTGACGGTAGCTATCGCCAAAAAAAGGCTGCAGTCGAAACTGACGGAAAAAATCTTCCTGGTAAAGAGCTGCCAGTTCTATCCCACGGCTTCCCAGTCCTCGCCCTTCATAGATATCATCGGAGAGAATTCTGATATGCGCCATCAGTTCTGCTGTCGTGATTTCCGCGGGTTGATTCTTAAATCGACAGGAGACGATTGTGATAAAAATTAGAGTGGTCACGGCCGCCAGAAATAAAAATTTTTCCCTGAGGTTATTTTTGCTCCAGACCGGCATTCGTTCCTCCTGCTCTTCGCTGAAAATAAAAGGCTCTGCCTCTTCTCAGCCACCGGGAAGGAAGAAGCAGAGCCTAATTTACGAATTTTCCCCGCAGAAATCTACTTCCAGTTCAGAATCATCTCCCTGATATATGAACAGCCATTCATTTAATGAGCGAGAAAGCCACGATCAAGCCGGCCATCACGATCGACACCATGCTCATCAATTTGATCAGGATGTTCAGGCTCGGTCCGGAAGTATCTTTGAAAGGATCTCCAACCGTGTCACCCACCACCGCTGCCTTATGAGCCTCGGAACCCTTACCGCCGATATTACCTTCCTCGATGAATTTTTTCGCGTTATCCCAGGCTCCGCCGGCATTAGCCATGAACACCGCCAGGACAAACCCGGCAGAGGTGGCGCCGATCAGCAGGCCCATAACTCCGGCCACACCCAGCACCAGTCCGGTGACCACCGGCACGATGATGGCTGCCAGTGAAGGAACCATCATGGCTTTCTGAGCTCCCCTGGTAGAAATTTCAACGCAGCGAGCATAATCCGGCTCGGCTGTTCCTTCCCAGACCCCAGGAATTTCTTTGAACTGACGTCTTACTTCATCAACCATCTTTCCGGCTGCTTTCCCTACAGCCTGAAGAGTCAACCCGCAGAAGACAAAAGCCATCATCGCCCCGATAAACATCCCGACCAGAACTACCGGGTTCATCAGGTTCACCCGGAAGTAATTCATGAAATCGAGAAACCCGGCTCTGGCCGTTTCTACCACGGTGCCGTCCAGCATCTTCAGTGTCGTCTGACCGATACGCAGAAGACCCACCTTCAGCTCTTCCACGTATGAAGCCAGAAGGGCCAGAGCGGTCAGCGCGGCCGAACCTATGGCAAAACCTTTACCGGTGGCCGCCGTGGTGTTTCCAAGGGCGTCGAGAGCGTCTGTGCGGCGTCTTACTTCGGGCTCAAGCCTGGACATCTGGGCGTTCCCGCCGGCGTTATCGGCAATCGGGCCGTAAGCATCGGTAGCCAGGGTTATGCCAAGAGTGGAAAGCATGCCGACCGCCGCTATACCTATTCCATAAAGTCCCTGGCCGATGTTCAGCAGGTCAAAATGAGAGGCAAAAAGATAGGCGAGAATCGTGCCGGCTGCCACCGCCAGAACCGGAATGGCTGTCGACAGCATTCCTGTTCCGACGCCGGAAATTATAACCGTAGCCGCTCCGGTCGTGGCGCTGTGCGCGATTCTTCTGGTTGGCTTGAAGGAATGGGAGGTAAAATACTCTGTTGATTTGCCTATGACAATGCCAGCCAGCAGGCCAACCACCATCGACAGCCAGATGCCCTGCGGTAAACCGAGGAAACGAATGACGAAATAGGAGAAAATTATGATCAACACGGAGCTGGCGTTAATACCGCGACCGAGAGCGTTGATTAAATCTTTCTGGGTGGCTCCTTCTTTCGTCTTTACAAAGAAAATTCCAAGAATTGATAGCAGGGTGCCGATGGCCGCTATAACCATCGGAGCCAGCACCGCATTCAGCTGAAGAGCCCCCTGACCAATAAAAGCAGAAGCGCCCAGAGCCGCAGTGGCCAGGATCGACCCGGCGTAGGATTCATAAAGGTCAGCCCCCATGCCGGCGACGTCGCCAACGTTATCTCCGACATTGTCAGCGATAACGGCAGGGTTGCGCGGATCGTCTTCGGGAATGTTCGATTCAACTTTGCCCACCAGGTCGGCTCCGACGTCGGCTGCTTTGGTAAAAATCCCGCCGCCCACTCTGGCAAAAAGTGCCTGGGTGGAAGCTCCCATGCCAAACGTCAGCATGGTGGTGGTGATGATGATCAGATTATGCTCATCCGATAGCGGATAGAAATGCTTCAAAATCAAAAACCAGATCGAAATATCAAGCAGGGCCAGCCCGACCACGGTCAATCCCATAACTGCGCCGCTGCGAAAAGCCACCTTAAGCGCGCTGTCAAGAGAATTGCGGGCAGCGTTGGCCGTGCGGGAAGAAGCGTAGGTGGCTGTCTTCATACCAAAAAAGCCAGCGAGACCTGAGAAAAATCCGCCGGTCAGGAAGGCCACCGGAACCCATCTGTTCTGCACCTTAAGCACGAAGGCCATAAATGCCAGCAGCACGATAAGGCAGACAAACACGATGGCTACCACCTTGTACTGCTGCTTGAGATAGGCCATCGCGCCCTTCCTCACATAGGAAGCAATTCTGGCCATCTCTTCTGTGCCTTCGCTCTTTTTCTTCATCTGGCTGTAAAACAGCCAGGCAAAAAACAGAGCTAGAACTGAAGCTGCTGGCGCCAGCCAGAAAACATTGTTTAGCATCACCATCCTCCTGGATAAAACACGAGTGGAATAATATTCTTATTTTTTTGTTTATTTCGCACCCCACAAATTTTAAGCCGTAAATTTATCATAAACCAGCCCCTGTGTCAAAAACAGGCTGCCTCTAATTCAGTTGATTTCTGATGCATAGCCGGATAAGCTAATAAATGTAACCCCATAAAATGATACTGTGATGAAACTGTACATCGGAACTTCAGGCTGGAGCTACCCGGGCTGGCGTAACAGATTCTATCCCCCGGAACTCAAACCCTCCGGGTGGCTGGAATTTTACGCCGGTCATTTCAACACGGTGGAAATCAACATGACCTTCTACCGCTCGCCAAAGCCGGAAACCCTGCATGGCTGGGCCGCCAGAACGCCGGCAGAATTCATCTTTACTCTTAAAGCCAGCCGGCAGATCACCCACCTGAAAAAACTGCAGAAGGTCGAACACGACCTGGAACATTTAGCCTTTCTGGCCCGCCAGCTCCGGGGAAAAACAGGCTGTCTTCTTTACCAGCTTCCACCATCCCTCGGGAAAGACATCGCGCTCCTGGACTCGTTTATCAGGAATCTCCCGCCGGGCTTCAGACATGTGATCGAATTCAGGCATCCGGGCTGGTATGCCCCTGAAGTCCATGAATTAATGTCGCGCTCAGGAGTTATATTCTGCGTGGTTTCTTCCAGCCGGGTCCCTCCGGATGCGGTGGTGACAGCCAGAACTGCCTATTTCCGATTCCATGGTCTAACCGGGGGTTACCGTTACCGATATTCAGATGAAGAACTGAAAAAATGGGCTGAAATCATCAGGAAATGCGGTGCGGAAGAAGTTTTTGTCTATTTTAACAACGATTATCAGGCGCACGCGGTGTTCAACGCTCAGAAACTCCGGCAGCTGCTGGAAGAAAAAGAATAAGATACCACCGGCATGCTTCATCCCGCAGAAAAATAACTTTTACCTTCAGCGCATTTTTTAAGTCCGGCCAAATCCTGGTCATCTGCCGGGTTGATTTAAGCCGGCAGAAGCCTTAAACTTTCAACAGGTTGAAAAATGGACAGGAAAGGAGTGAGCTGATGAAAAAATTCAAAGCGATAGTGTTTGTGCTGACCATCTTCATTTCCTTCAACCTTCTGGCGCAGACGAACACAGCCAGTCCGCCGGTTCTTCTGACTTCCTGCGGTCAGAGCCCGGGACCGGCCATCATCAAGGTGGTTCTCCAGCGGTTGAACATCCCGTTTGACCTGGAGCCCCTGGCCACCGCCTCGATGCTGCAGAAGAAAAAGGAATCGGGACAGCCTTACGGAACGGTTATCATAGTCATGGGAGCCAGCCTGAAAGGCATGGGCGCGGCCGGCATCTCGATCGATGATGAAATTAAAAGAATAAATGCGCTCATCCAGGAAGCCAGAAAACAGGGACTGACGATCATCGGAGCTCACGTTGAGGGCATGAAAAGGAGAGCCCAGGGAGCGGCAGCCGGGGACACCACTGACGAGCAGAGCATCGACGCGGTGGCCCCTCAGTCGGACATTCTCCTTGTTAACAGAGAAGGCAACGCCGACGGCCGTTTCACCACCATCTCCAGAAATCGGAACATCCTTTTGATCGAGGTCGAAAAAAATATCGACCTGGTGAATGAACTGAGCAAAATTTTCGGAAAATAAACAGCAGGAGCCCAGAAACTACTTTTTCTTCAGTTCAACCAGCCCGGCTTTTTCCAGTGCCAGGAAATACTTCTCCACATCCAGCAACGGAAGCGGCTCATATTCAGCCGAAGCGGCATTACGAATATCGAGTATGGATTTTTTCCCGTCTATAAAATTGCGCAGCTCAAACTCTGCCCGGAAAATCAGCGGGGAAACCTGAAGGTTCATTTCCCTCAGCTTGATCAATACCGCCCAGAGGTCCACTTCAGCAGCTGATTTTCTCACCGGGATCACCCGGCTGAGTCTCACCTCATCAGGCGCCAGCCCCGGTTTTTCCGGCTTCACCCCGTAACGCCGGCATCCCTGCTGATACAGAACCTCCAGTTCATTTTTCCAGGCAATTCCGAGCGTTTCCAGATTCTTCAGTTTGGCCTGAAGCATCTCTGAAAACTCCCGGTCATTTCCGGCAAAAAATCTGGCTGATTTCAGAGCTTCCTGTTCTCTGAGAATGGCCTGTTCGATAATGTTGGCCGCTTCTTTCCTTGCCGTGTGCAGACTGTTCTGGCCTGCCTTCAGGATCATATCCGCCGCCCGGCCTTTTTCCTGCCCGAGACGCCCGAAAGCTCTGGAACTCACCTCGTTCAGGATGACACGGGCTTCCTCCGGTCCGGCGTTAGCTAAAAACAGAGCCGAAGCGACCGTCAGGGTAACCACCCTCTTCAGCTGGGTCGAATCCGATTTGTCCGGCAGGTCGCCGCTGGTGTGATACCACATATCCGGCCAGCAGATAAACATCACCGCCGGCACCTTCACCGAGCCGTCGATAAACACAATATGGTCGCTTCCGCCGGAAAAGCGGTCTATCGAATAATAGAACGGGTCCCGGCTTCCCGCCGGTGACAGCACCGCGTATTCTGACCAGCCGGAATCCTGGGAAATTCTCTGGCTGGCGCCCATCCATTCGACAAAAGAGGCCACGACGTCGTTCAGATAGGTTGGAAGCGAATAAGGAGTTGTCTCAAGACGAAAGGCGCTCAGGTTTTTCACCAGGGCTTCGCCGACCATATCCTCATTGATGCTGGCAAAAAACCTTCTGGCGATTTCCGGATATTTCTGGATATAAGCTCTGGTCCCGGAAATTTCCGGCACAAAGAGAAAACGGATTGACCTTTTGAGCGGCGGGATTTTCCCTCCGGCTATCATTTTTTTGATCACCCGGCCGGCTTCGAGAATGGCCACACAGCCGGAAGCGTCATCGTTGGCGCCCTGTTTGGCAAAGCCTTCGAAAAGATGGGCGGTCAGGACGAGTTCCTCGTCCGGCCTTTCCGCGCCCTTTATCAGCCCGACGGCCATTTCTTCCCTGTAAGGCACCTGTTGAGTTTTGACTATGGCCTTCAGGACAATCTTTGTTTTTCTTTCGAGCGCCATTTTAAGGTCGAAATAAGTTCTCTCTGATACCATGAAGGCAAAAGTGGGTTTCTCGCCAGTTCCCGGCCTGATCGAGTTCCAGCCGATCTGGTCGCGGTCAAACTCCGGATGGCTGGAAGAACAGCCAACGAGGCCAACCGCTCCGTATTTCTCCACAGCCAGCCTTCTGGCTCTCTCAGGGGGGCCATAGACCAGCACGATTTTTCCCTTAACGTCTTTATTTTTATAGAACTCTTCCAGATAGCCCGGACCGACATCAACCAGTTCTGCCGTCACTTCAGCGGAGGAGCTTCCAGAAGTGAGAACCGCAGGTATTTCCTTAAGGTCGGCGATTTTCTTCTTCACCGGTTCTAACATCCAGAGCTCAGCCTCTTCAGCATCCCAGGTGGTCTGGCTGCGGGCGGGCAGCTGGATAATCTCGGCTTCATCAAAGTCGTATTCTTTAAGTCTTTCTAAAATGAAAGCGGTTTCATAATAACCGCTGGAATATTCTTCCGCCCGGCGATTGCGGTTAACTCCGGTCAAAAAAATTTCATTCTGAAGTGCCAGCTCGCCGTTAGCTTCATTTATGATTTCCTGAAGAAGCGAAAGCGGCAGAAGAGTACGCGGGAGTTTCTCCTGCGGTTGAGCCAGCGCCATGCTGGTCAGAAACACAAGAACCAGCAAACAGATGGCTTTTAACCTTCTAATCATCGCTCACTCCTTGAATTTTATAAGATATCGATATTACATCCTGTAAAACAATTTTGCAAAGAAAAAGTTTGCCAGTCAGATTCCATCTGTTAATTTTTTCTCCTATTTGATAAAATCAGACTGAAAAGAGGGATAAAAATGATCGCCACCTCAACTGCCATCAACGTCGTGACCGCCCTGCTGGCCATCTGTGTTATCTGGCTGATATACATTCTGTTCAGGGGGCACACCGAGAGTCTTGTCAGGACAATCGTGGCCATAGTGATTTTAGGCATCATTCTCGGTTATCTCCACAACACAAAACTTACCATGCTCAGCTTCAAAGCGATCAAGAACGACCTGTTTCCGCCGAAAATACCGCAGTTTAATTACACAGTTACCGAAACAGAGGGGCTTTATTCCCGCCGAATAATTTACAATTTTATTCTCGGCGATCAGCTCGACCGGACATCTCCTCTGCCTCCACCCCCCGAACTTAAAGTGGTCATGGATCCAAGCGGACGGACGTTCACCATAGAAGACCCTGAATCTCTCAACCTGGTGCTCGACCAGCTGAACCTGCCCCGGGTCACGCATGGAGCCAGGGAACTGGTTACCATTACCGGCAATCCCACCGATGTCGGCGTTTACCGATTCGACGACTATGCGCTGGGCACTCTGATTGTCGAAAGAACCGTTTTCCAGAACAAAAACACTCTGCAGAGCTATCATGCCATTTCCAGAATCATCGTTGATCGGGCTAAATAACATCGAAACAGCAAGGAGAAATTAGCAGGTGTCGGCCACTTCAAGCGCTCTTCTTATACTTTTTGCGATGATCGCCGTCTATGTGGCGGCGAAATTGCTGCGGGTATCGACCGAGCTATCGCTTTTCTTTGCTGCGGCGGGCGGAGCTCTCGCGGGAGGTTACGGAATCCCCGTAAGGCATCTGGCTGAAGGCGCCATCACCTACCTCGACATCTGTCTTATCTTCCTGACAGCTACCCTCTTCATGAACATTATTAAAGAAGCTGGTGGTGTCAGTTTTGCCGTCAGGACCATCCTGAAAAATTTTCATGGCCGCCGCGGGCTGCTTTTTCTTCTGCTGGCGGCTCTGCTTCTTATCCCTGGAGCCCTCACCGGAGCCGGCAGCGTTACCGTCCTGATTACCGGTTCTCTGGTGGCGATTGTGCTTAAATACATGGGTTTGAACGAGGTCAGGGTGGCAGCCATAATATTTATCATTGCCGGCCTCAGCGCGGCCGCTCCACCGGTAAGTCTCTGGGCGATGCTGACCGCCGCCGGAATCAACATGCCGTATGTCGGCTTCTTCCTGCCGCTTCTTATACCCTGCCTGATTGGAGCTCTGCTCACGATTTTCATCCTCGGGCGAAAAGCTCAACCTGTAAACCTGGAAAAGGCTCTGGGAGAGCTGCCGATCCCGCCGGAGCGGATGAACTGGTGGCGGCTGGGTTTGCCGTTCCTGGTTTTTCTCGCTCTTTTGCTGGCGGGCAGGATTTTTCCCTTTCACTTCCCGATACTCGGACTGCCGCTTATTTTCGCCCTGGGCGCCGCCACGGCCACTCTATGTTCACCGGTGAAAATTAACCTGTGGAAAACTTCTCTGGAAACCGTCGAACAACTGCTGCCGCTGATGGGGACTCTGACCTGTGTGGGAATTTTGGTTCAGATTATGACCCTGACCGGGGTAAGGGGTTTGATCGCCGTCTCGGTGGTCACTCTTCCGGCAGCCGCGGTTATTGCATCGCTTTTTCTTACGCTTCCTCTTTCAGAAGCAGTTTTGATGTGGGGAGCGGCTCCAGTACTCGGAGTCCCGCTGGTTCTGCTATTTAACACCCGGGGGCTTGACCCGGTGATAGTTCTGGCCGGGATGAGCCTAATCTGGCCGCTGGGCGACGCTCTCCCGCCGACAGCCATTATCGGGCGGTTGACCATGACCACGGTCGGGGTCCGCGAGCGCTATTCACGCTTCCTGAAGATGTGTCTGGTTCCGGCAATTATAATAGCCATCATCGGCACCCTGATGGTGATTTTCAGTAAAAAACTTTCTTTTCTTACAGTGTTTTAGAGGGACCCGATGGCGACGATAATTACAGTCCTCTATTATTTGATGGTAGGATATTTCGCTCTATGCTTCATCTGGAATTTTCTCCGTTCAAAAAAATGGCAGACTGAGGTTCTTTATCTGCTGGCTCTTCTGCCTTTTCTGCTGAGATTGTTTCGTCTTAAGTGAGGAAAAAATGCCAGAAAGATATATGTCGAGAAAAATTATTTTTACAGCTCTTTTCCTGCCGCTGTTTATCTTTTCCGGACTCAGTTTTTACCGCAGCCGCCACCTGAAAGAACCGGTGGTGGCCGGTCCGGGTGTCCTCGAAGTAAGAAAACTAAGCCACTACTTTCCCGGAATTAAAGGCAGCATAAATGATGCCAGTGTTTATCTGCTCGGAAATGGGGGTGCAGGTCAGGGTTCTGTCCTGATCCTCGGAGGTTCGCATCCGGAAGAACCAGCCGGCCGTCTGGCTGCCTGGATTATCGTCGAGAACGCCGTGGTGAACGCCGGCCGGGTGTTCGTCATCCTCACCGCCAATCCGAGCGCCTCCACATCCACCCGACCCGGCGGCGCCTACCCGCCTGATTATGCGATAAAAACACCCTGGGGAGAGAGAAAATTCCGTCAGGGGGATCGCTGGTCAAATCCGCTTGACCAGTGGCCTGACCCCGAAGTTTACATCCACTACCCTTCACGCCAGCAGCTGGCCTACATGGACATCCGCAATCAGAACCGCACCTGGCCGGGGCGGGCGAAAGGCACGATGACCGAGAGAACCTGCCACGCCATGACCAGGATGATAATCGAAGAGAATATCGACCTGGTGATCGACCTGCATGAGGCTGAACTTCAATATCCGGTGATCTCCACGATAGTGGCTCATCAGAAAGGGGAAGACATAGCGGCTCTGGCTTCGATGATGATCAGCGCAGAAGAGGGCTTCCAGATCGGTGTTGAATATTCGCCGGTTGCTCTTCGAGGACTCTCCCACCGGGAAATAGGAGATCATACACAGGCAATTCCTCTGCTTCTGGAAACTCCGGAACCGTTTCTCGATGCCACCAGGGGAAAAACCGACCGGGAACTGCTTCTCAGCGGAAAGGACGAATTTGTGATGAAAGCCGGAAAACACGGCCTTCTGTTCGAAAAAATAGACGAGAACGGCTGGCCGATTGACGTCAGGGTCGGCCGTCATCTTTCTTCTATAATTCAGATACTGAGAGTGTGGACCGAGCTCCACCCGGAAAAACCGATAGTCATGACCGGAGTTCCGAGGTACACCGAGGTCATTGAAAAGGGCACCGGCTTCTACCTTAAGAATCCGTCCGAAGCGCCCGCCAACCGCGTTTTTTACGAATAATCCCCGCAAGAATCAACCAGATAAAAATCGCCGTCAGGTAACCTGCGTACAGGATCAACAACCGTTTGCTTCCGGGCGGTGAACCTGCCACTTTTAAGGCCGGAATGCTGGCTGGAGGAAGAGGCCGGGGATCCCAGGGAAGCCCGTAAGTTTCCGCCAGGCGACGAATGTTCAAAAGATGAATAACCGGTACACTTCGTGCGGCCATTTCCTGAATCAGCCCTCTCCTTCCGGCAGGCGGGATGTGTTTCACCCGGGCGAGCCCCGGCTCGAGCTTCAAAATAGAAGAATCCGACCCGAGATTAACCGAACTGCCTCCGATGTTTATGAAAGCCTTTATCCTGCGCCGGCCGGCCGCTCTTTGAAATAAATCAAGATGAACTCTCACCCTTTCTTCCAGACTTCCGCCGGGAAGAAAAGAAAGTCCGAGTTGTGAAGCTTTTTTAACCAACCGCTCTTTTAATTCATCAGGATATTCGCTGCCAGAATCGTCCTCTCCTCCCCAGGCCACAGCCAGAAGTCTCTGCCGGGAAAACCCGGCCCGGCGCAAACAATCCTCCATATCGAGCCAGGAAAATTCCGGATTATTCGCCCCCCATTGCGAAGCCCCGACAGAAATTATCGCCAGAAGCTCGAGGTCGAGCGCCCGGGCAGCGGAATAGGCCGCAATGATGAGCGCCGGAAAAGAAGCCGAAGCGCCCAGAGCCACCACCTCTCCCCGCCTGACACCGGCTTCCTTCAAAAGGTAAACCAGCAGCGCAGCCATGGCCGGATTGCAGGTCGTTCTCTTCGCTTCGAGGTTACCAAGAGTGGTGGTCAGCGGGCTGTGTTCCAGACCGATCAGGCCGGTCCGGTTGATATCAAATTTGTTGTCTTCCGGAGCTATTCCGCTACTTTTCTGACAGCTGCTAACAACTTCTGTAGCTTCAGCCATCAGTCTGGCAGCCGTGATTTCCGTGGCTCCAGGCTGCAGTGATTTCCAGTTATCCCGCTCAAACGCGACATACAGGCCGAGAAAAATGAGGCTGATAATCGCCAGTCCGATCAGCTTGAAATTCGAGTCGCCGCTCATCAGAAAACCAGCCTGACTGTCAGAAAGGTTAAGACCGAGACAAACACCAGCGCCGCCAGCGTCGGGAGGATTTTCTGCCGCTCCAGGTTCGAAGCCAGAAGTCCCGGCACGACCCAGCCGATCACTTTGAGCGAGAGAGGTTCCTCCATCAACCCGGGCAGCAGCCAGTTCCAGCCCTGAGCCAGAAGCACGCCGGTAAGTATCATAAAAACAAACCGGCGCCGGCCGAAAAGAATAAAATAATTCGAAGCCAGCTTATAAACTCCAAGAGCCAGAAAAGCCGCGGCCAGGGTAATCAGCGGACGCCCGGGCTGGTCAAGGTAGATGGCAAAATATCCGGGAACAATCAACCCGCCGGGCGAGATGCCGGTAAGTTCGGCGAATATCAGCGCCGCCACCAGTCCGAAAAACAACGAACTATATTCTGAGGTCATCGTGAGTCCTTTCCAGATAATCTATCAATCTCTGGCCGAACCCGCCGATATTTCCCAGGGCAAAAACCAGCCAGCTCTCACCGGAGATTTTACCGATTCCCTGAAATCCCGAAACTATCCTTTTAATTTCCTCCAGATCTTCTTCCGGGGATTTTCCCTTCAAAACAAAACAGGGACGGTCAGAACGCAAAAAGCGTCCTTTCAATTTCCTGAGAAATGCGCGGGGGCCCGGGCCGGTCACCATCAGACCCTCGAGGAAATCAGCCTGACCTGAATTAAGAAACTCAGCCCACTGCCAGGTTCTGTCACCCCGATCACCCCGGAGACTTATCAGCCCGAGCATTCTTTTTTTCGGCCAGCCTGCCCTGGCGGTCAGCGATTCGATCGCCAGCCGGCTCGATTCAGGGTCGTTCACAGCAAACAGGTTTACAAAATAAAAATGGCTTCCATTCCGGTTTTCTATTTTCCAGACCCTCATCCTCCCGAAATCAGGATTCAGAGCGGACCATCCGGAAATAACCTGATCTTCAGATATCCCGAAAAGCCTCAGGACTGATAGCGCGAGTCTGGCGTTAGGCTCAAATTCAGGATAACTCAGCATCTCACACAACCTGGCTGTTTCTCGATTGCCGGAAACGATTCTCAATTCGAAGCTTCTTTTCCGGGAAAAATCCGTCATCCAGGGCTGCGATTCTTCCTCAGGCAGAAACACCAGGGTCCCGGAGGGAACAGCACCGAGCATCGCCCGGGCGACGCTTTCCCTGTCTTCTCCTAGATATTCAACATGATCAACCCTAAAATTGGTTAGAACCAGGATTTCCGGTTTTACCAGATTCCGGAGCTCCGCGCGCAAACATTCCGGTTGAATGCTCATCATCTCGCTCACTAAAAAATCAACCTGTTCCCGAGCGGCTTCAGCCATCAATTTTTTCTGCTCGAGAATGCCAGGCCGCCCGCGCCGGCGAATGACCGCCTCCCGGCCATCCGGATAAATCAGCATCGGGCGCGAACCGGTGGTCTTGGCCAGAACTCTGAAGCCAGCGCCTTTCAACCCGCCGGCAATCAACCTGGTAACGCTCGATTTTCCCCTTATTCCGCTGACTGCTATCCGTCTGTTCACCACTTTAAATTTTTGACGGAAAGGCACAGCTTCCGCCGCAAGATAAAGAAAATAAGCGACGGCGGAAATGACAGGAATCAATTCCATCGTCTCTACGGTCTCCTCTTCGACTGCTTTGCTTTAACCGGAAGCTAAAATTTCCTCCGGGCCAGAAGGGCTTCTATTTCCTCAATTTCTTTCGGGACTCCTGAGGTCAGTATTTCGCAGCCGTCCCTGGTGATGAGCACGGTATCTTCAATCCGGATCCCCAGGTTTTTTTCAGGATAATACAGGCCGGGTTCGATGGCCATGACCATTCCTTCCTTCAGCACCAGGTCCGGACTCTGAACGTCGTGAACCGACATTCCGACCAGATGACCGAGTCCGCCCCTGAGACCGAGCGGGTCTATCCCCTTCTCCTCCATCTTTTTCTCCACATAGGCCTGAACCTCACGGGAGGTAACTCCGGGTCTAAGCGCCTCAAGGCAGGCTTTCTGCACCTCCAGCACTACCCGGTAAATTTTTTTCTGCTCCTCGGTGAATTTGCCGCTTACCGGCCAGGTCCTGGTGATGTCTATCGTCAGATAATTAAGGTCTCCGCCAAAATCCATCAGCACGAGCTCGCCAGCCTGCATCTGACGGTTATTTTTATCGTAATGAAGAATGCAGGTATTCGGACCGGAGCCGACTATAGGCGGATAGGCTGGACCGCGGCAACCGTTTTTTAGCAGAACTTCAACCGCCGCCGCTTCAAGCTCGTACTCCATCGCGCCGGGCCTGGAGGTCAGCATCGCCTTTTTCACCGCTTCCGCCGATATCCTGGCGTTCAACCTCAACATGGCTATTTCCTCCGGAGACTTGATCATCCGGAGAACATCTATGTATGGAGTTACATCTTTAAGTTCGAGCGCCGGGTACATCAGACGGAACTTTTCTGCCCGGAATTGATTGAGACTTATCAGCGCGTTGTAGGGATTTCGGTGCTGGCGCGCCAGAAACAGAGCTCTTTCCGAGCGCGCTTCCGAGACAGTGTCTTCCGGAGACAGCCGGAGATAGAGTACCGGTTTCTGGCGGGCCGAAATTCTGGAAAGGAATTCATCAAAATAGCTTACCGGATAGACCGCCCTCATCCCGAGCTTTTCTCCGGCTTTCGGGTCGTCCAGACTGTTTCCGCCTTCCATTCTCTTTTCCCCTTCGGTTTTCTGCGGGACGAAAAGAAAACTGCTCCGGCTTTCGGGAATCATCACCAAAATGGCGCCGGCGTCCTCACAGCCGGTGAAATAGAAGAAATCGTTGTCCTGACGGAAATGGCCCGCCCCGCTGTTTCCGGGGGCGGCAAAAAGAACGATTATCCCCTGACCAACAGCCTCCATCAGGGCCAGTCGGCGCCATTCAAACTCGGCTGGAGAATAGCCCGGAAAGGCCGCGGAGCGAAGCGGAATATTCAAAAGAAACAGAGCCAGCAATAACGTAAATACGAGTTTTTTTCTCACGACCATCTCCCTGAGAAAATTTTCAACTTTATGAGTTTAATAAAAATGCCTGCTGGTGACAACAAAATAAACAGGCCAGAGTTGAACCCGGAAAAAAACATGAAAGACCTGGCAGCTGACTTTTGTTTTGACAGCGATTGCCGGATATTCTTAAATATCCACATAGTGGAGAATTTTTAAGAGGAAATGGTGGCGGAAAACCTGAAAATACTCATTACCGGTTTTCCCGGCTCTGGCAAGACCACTCTGGTGGAAAAAATAATCAAACAGCTGGGCCCCAGAGAGGATATCGGCGGGTTCATTACCAGAGAAATAAGAGAAAAAGGAATAAGACAGGGTTTTCAGTTGTTAAGTCTGGACGGGCAGCAGGCGATTTTAAGTCACGTAAACCTGAAGACACCCCATCGTGTGGGCAAATACCGGGTGGACCTGGCCGCCTTCGAGAATTTCCTGGAAAGGTTGAACCTGCTCTCTCCATCCATCCGGCTGGTGATAGTGGATGAAATCGGCAAAATGGAATGCCTCTCAGCAAAATTCAGGGAAACAGTGTTGACTCTTCTTAGCGATTCCCGGCTTTTTCTGGCCACTGTGGCCCTTCATGGAACTCCCTTCATCGAGCGGGTAAAAATTTCATCAGGAATCAAGCTTTTTGAAATTAACTCGCTAAACAGGAATCAGCTGGCAGACGGGATTATGGAATTATTGAAAAAGAAACTATGAGGGGTTTCTCTTCCCTTCGATACGGACAGGGAAAATTATCCCAGCCCTGTTAAAAAAAATAAAAAAAAAGAGGGGTGCCGCCGTGCACCCCTCTAAGTCAATTGAAGGAAGGGGGAATGGAAAGAAGGGCAAAGAAGGGCAAAAAGGAGGCATTTATTAAGTGATGGGTGCGCTCATCGCCCATCCTGGAAGCAAAGAGGGAGGGAGAAACCGGCTTAAATTCTCTCTTATTAAATCTCAATGTCTCCCTCCCCGGACCAGCATATATATAAGGGATGTGTTCCTGCTTAATTTCTGCGTTCCTGACTCTGCTCTCCATTTCATCCACCATCTTTTTAAACAGCAAATTTCGTGCCAGATCGTTTCAGGGGAAAAGATGCCCGGAGCGAGTGAATTTTTACAAAAAATTTAATATATCTGTAAAAATCTTTTACAGAGGCCCTTTTCCCGGCCACAGAAATTCCAGCTGTAACTCAGTTTGTGGTAATCGGCAGACAGGAAAATTTATTCCTCAAACCGCCTTAAAGGAAAACTTTTCCCGGTAGTTTCTCGACCTCATAAGAATCAGGCTTCCCTGAGGGACCTGAAGATACCGGGAAACCACCCGGCATTTTGCCTTCAGCAGAAAGTAAAACGGACCGGGAACCTGCTCGAGACATTCGAAATTCCCCTGCCCCTTGCTGATGATAAGGTCCGCCTGTTTCAACAGCTTTTGAAACTCCGGAGAAGATTTTTCTGGCACGGTTCCGGGTGCGGTGGACCCGCTGGAAATGATTTCAGCCACATCGCCGAGCCCGGAGAGCCTGGCTTCCTTAAGGGTGGCATCGTTGATTATCGGCTTTTCCCTTACGGCATAGACAACAGGCTTTCCGATCGCTTCGATAAACAGACGATCAAAAACGGTTTCCCCGGCATTATCTCCAAGTATTAAGATCTTCTCAGCTTTATTCAGGTCCTTTCGCAGGAGATCATAGTGGTCTATAGCCAGGGAGGAAGCCTTGAGAAAATCTTCTTCCCCAAAGCAGTCTTCACAGGAATTTGCCCCGAAATCGATGACATTTCCGGCCAGCGACAATTCCAGCGCCAGCCGGATGGGGTCAGCAGCCGATTCAACCCGGGTTTTCAGGCGGGGATAAAGCTCCAGCGCTCGCTCAATATGAGTTATTTTTAGCTTCTCATAGGGGTCAGAGTAACCGGTCAAACTGGCTATCAGCCGGTAAAGGTCTTCAGAAATTTCGGGTGGAGTACGGTCAAAATCAGTCTGAGCCAGAAAGCCGCAGGCTGTCCTCATAAGTTCGGCCGCCTTCGACTCCTCCAGGCTGCAAACCCCGGCTGTCCGGAGAACCTGACTTAACAGGCAGAGATAGCATTCTGATGCCGCTTTCATGCCTGAAGTTTATCATTTTCAGGAGAAAAAATTAACCAGCCGACTGCGGTTTTCAGTTTCTGAAGACCGGGCTCCTGTGCCCGGCTTTGACTCTTTACTTATCCTTTAACGGGTGCGTCAGGTTCTCAGTCTTCTCTCAATCTCCGAGAAGCGCGTCTATCGTCTCATTAAGAGAGTTCAGGTCGAGCGGTTTTAAAAAAATCCGGTCGACTCCGAGCCTTTCCAGCTCTTCACTGGAAACCTGTTCAGCCCAGGCGGAAATTAAAATAATTTTTCCCTTATAACCGGACCTGCGGAAATCGGCCACCATCTGCAGGCCGCTTTTCCTTGGAAGACGCAGGTCGGCAATGATCAGGTCAATCGGAGACTTCTCAAACCGAGCCATAGCTTCCCGGGCGTCGCTGGCTAAATACACGTTGTATTTTTTTGAAAGCAAAAGGAAAAAGGTCTTCCTTATAAATTCATCATCGTCGACAATAACGATCCTCTTTTCTGGCATCATAGAATAACCCTCTCCATTGATAAGCAGGTTTTGTGCCAGAAAAAGGTTGAATTTCAGGGGAAAAACCCGCGCCGTACAGCCGCCGGGTTAATAAAATTTGCCCGGGTGTTAAATTAATTTACAGTAGAAAAAACTCTCTCAGTCGGTGGTTTCCACCCGCAGATTATAATCTTTGATCTTTTTATCGAGCGTTGGCCGGCTGATCCCGAGAATCTGGCAGGCTTTCGTTTTGCTCCCTTTCGTCGCTTCCAGAACGTACTGAATGTACCGCTTTTCCACCTCCCAGAGCGGCACCAGCTCCTTCGGCATCTGAAAGCCGGGTTCGCCTGCAGATTTTTCTTCAGGTTCGAAAGGAAGATTTTCCTTAAGGATTACATCTCCCTTCGCCAGGATCACGGCCCTGGTCAGGGCGTTCTCCAGCTCCCGCACATTGCCGCGCCACGGCCTGTTAATCAGGTACTCCATCACTTCAGGCGGAACCTTCTTCACGTTCTTCTTGAGATCCCGGTTAATCTTTTCCAGCAGATAAGCCACCAGATCAGGAATATCCTCTTTTCTTTCCCTCAAAGGCGGAAGCCAGATTTCCACCACTTTAAGGCGGTAGTAAAGGTCTTCCCTGAACTTTCCCTGATTGACCAGCTCCTTCAGATTCTGGTTGGTGGCGGCAATAATCCTGGCTTCGGTCTTCAGAATCTTTTCTCCGCCCACTTTCATAAAATCCCTGGTCTCGATTACCCGCAGAAGTTTCGACTGCAGGTTCGGAGAAATATCTCCGATCTCATCGAGAAACAGCGTCCCCTTGCCGGCAATTTCAAACTTTCCTCTGGTTTCGGTGACAGCATCGGTAAAGGCTCCCTTCACGTGTCCGAAAAGCTCTGATTCGAGGATGGTATCAGGAAGAGCGGAACAGTTGATGACGATGAAAGGCTCGTCGCGCCAGGGGCTGCTGTAGTGAATGGCTTTGGCCACCAGCTCCTTTCCAGTGCCGCTCTCTCCCTGGACCAGAACGTTAGCTCTGGTGTTGGCCACCGAACCTATGATCTTGAAAACTTCCCTCATCTGGGGCGAGCGACCGATGATGTTATCAATCTGGTATTCCTTCTGCTTTTCTTCGATCAGGTAGCTTACCTTTTCCTCAAGAGCTTTGAGCTGGAAAGCTTTCTCCATCGTCAGGTCAAGCTCGAGATAATCCAGCGGTTTCACCAGATATTCAAAAGCTCCGGACTTGATCGCTTCCACCGTGGTCTTCATATCGTCAAAAGCCGTCATCACCACCACGGCCGCGTTTTTGTCCAGCTGTTTGAGCTGTCTTAAAACTTCCAGCCCGTTGATATCAGGCAATTTTATATCCAGGAGCGTCAGCTCAGGTCTGAATTCCCTGTACAGCTCGAGTCCTTCTTCACCGCTCTCAGCCAGCTTTACTTCATAACCTTTCTTTTTCAGATGAGCGGCTATCGTCCGGCTGACAAGAGAATCGTCTTCAATCACCAGTATGCGTGTCATGTTAAATCCTCCTGGCCGATTTCCTCCAGAGGCAGGGTGATTAAAAAGCAGCTCCCGGGTACTTCCCTGGGAATCACCCTGATGCTTCCCCCATGCTGCTCGATTATCCTCCGGGCGTTGGCCAGACCGAGCCCGGCCCCCGAGCTTTTGGTGGTAAAAAACGGTTCAAAAATATTTTCCCAATCCTTTTCCGGAATGCCGCAGCCATCGTCGCTGATTCTGATTTCAAAACAGCAACGGTCGTACTGACGATTCAATTCTATCGACACTTCGATCTCACCCCCATGGTCGACCGCCTCATAGGCATTGCGCA
The DNA here is from genome assembly GCA_030018265.1 of Candidatus Saccharicenans sp. Lineage (GTDB taxonomy): Bacteria > Acidobacteriota > Aminicenantia > Aminicenantales > Saccharicenantaceae > Saccharicenans. The sequence continues at coordinate 20,452 of JASEFX010000010.1, read as the reverse complement.
GAACGTTAAGAAAAACCTGCCGCAGGCGGTCAGCGTCGACATAAGCGGGGGGCAGACCGGCCTGATAAAACTTTTTCACTCTTATCTCTTTTTCTTTAAGGCTCCCCTGAAGCATCTTTATCGATTCTTCCATAATCTCTTCAAGCGAAAAGTAATCCTTCTGCAGGGTGGAAGCCCTGGTATAGCTCAGCAAATCCTTGATAAATTTTTCAATCTGTTCAATGCCCGCCCGGGCAATCTCCAGATGTTCTTTTTCAGTTTCTCCCAGGTTTGAAAGTTCGGCCAGCTTCTGAATGTTCAGTTTTACTGAAGTCAGAGGGTTCCGGATTTCATGGGCGATGGTCGCCGAAAGCCGGCCGATCGAAGCCAGCTTTTCAGCCTGAACCAGCCGGCGGTTGGCTTCCTCCATCTTCTCCCGCGCCCGGGCCAGTTCTTCGGCCATTTCGTTGAAACTACTGGTGAGGTCGCCTACTTCATTGGACGAGACCACCGGGATGCGATAGCTGAAATCTCCGCGGGAAAGACGTCTGGTGCCTTCAACCAGATTCTTTATCGGCCGGGTGAGCTTCCGGGCCATTATGTTGGTAGCCAGAAGAGTCAGCAGAAAAGCTCCGAGTCCGAACCCCAGAAGCAGCATTCTGGTCCGCTGAATTCTTCGATAAACATCCTCCAGCTTCAGCCCGATCTTCACCGAGCCCCATTTTTTATCGGAGCCGGGGACAAATACCGGGACCTCTATCTCCATAACTTCCAGAGAAATTCCTCTCAGCGCCACTTTGAAGTTTTTTATGAACACCTCGCCGGGAGAGACATCACCGGCGCAGCTGGTGCGGTTAATGACTTCAGGATTGTCGGCGATGCTTTCACTGACCACGACCGGTCGGCCGTCGGCATCGTAGAAAATGACATAAGCCAGTTCATCCCTTATCAAACCGGATATATTTTCGTCGATCGACTCCAGGTCCCAGAGAATCAACCGTCGGAGGTTCATTTCGGAGATGTATCTGGCCATCAGCAGCCCGCGATCCTTCTTTTCCTGATAGATAGCGTTTATTTCGCGCTCCTGAATGATGTAAAGAACGCCGGACATTATCAGCAGAATGATCAGAGAGGTCCAGAAAACCAGCTGTCCGTAGATAGAAAATCTGGGCCGCGGCACCCTTATCATCTGACCATCCATACCTCGCGCAGATTCAGGCAAAAATAACCGAAAGGCAAAGTCTTCAAGTTCCTCAGGTAAGGTTGAAAAGCCAGCCTCTGTTTATGGTAGAAAAGAGGTATCGCCGGCAGGTCGTTTTCCAGTATTTTTTCAATTTCCTTGAAAAGGCTGACCCGTCGTTGAAAATTAATTCCATTCCTCTGGGCCTCTAGAAGTTGATCAACCCGGGCATTCCGGTAATGAAACCTCTCCCGGTTGACTGAACCCTCAGAGTGAAACAGCGGCCAGAGGACAAACTCCGGGTCGGGCAGCGCCGGCCACCAGTCAAGGTAAAAGAGATAGGGAGTTTTTTCCCGGCTTAAATCCTCAGCCGAATAATTTATCTTCAATTCCAGCTGGATTCCCGCCGGCTTCAATTCATACCTGAGGAATTGATAAATATTGTTGATAAGGTCGCGATTTCCGACCTCCAGATATAGATTGACCACCAGGGGCTTATCCGAACGCCCGAGACCGGCTTCTTCCAGCGCCTGCAGAACCTGGCTGAAATTCTCCTCTGCCCTCCCGCTCTCGGGCAAGAAACCCGGCAGAAAGGGCGGAATAAAGCAATTCATAACCTGGCAAAAATTAGAGGTGGTTGAAGCCAGTCCAGCCAGCTGTCTTTTCTCAATAAAGGACTGAATAGCCCGGCGCACCGACGGCCGGTCAAAAGGCGGAATATGACAGCTGAAGAAAAGATAGCTGAGCTGCATCAGATGGCTTTCAAGGATATGGTATTTTTCTCTCGAAATTTTATAGGTCAGATAAGGAATCACCTGAATTTCATCCTGGAAAAAATCTTCCAGAGTAAAGTAAGGACTTATTTCCACCGCTTCCAGCAGGGGTTTCCGGTCAAAATAATTCTCATTCCGCACCAGCCTGATGCCGATAACTTCCAGACGCCTGTTTCTGAGCCAGTAATCAAACTTGAAAGGTCCTGCCCCGACCGGTTTTTCAAAAAACCTCTTTTTCTGCGAGCGCAGAAGGCTGGCTGGCAGAACCCGGGTAAAGCCGGCGGCCAGAAAATAAAAATTGCTGATCCCCGGCCGCTTCCAGCTTATCTCCAGCACCTTTTTATCAACCACCCGGAGCCCGCTCACTTCCTGAGCCGCTCCCTTCCAGTATTCTTCTCCGCCTTCAATCCGGCTGGCCAGCTCGTAAAAAATCGGCTGCTTCTTAAGCTGAAATAGCCTCTCCAGCGAAAATTTGACATCTTCGGCCGTTACTTCCTGACCGTTATGAAATTGGGCGTTCTGTCTCAGATAAAAAATAACCTTCTTTCCGTTTTCAGAAACTGACCAGTAATTGGCCAGCCCGGGAAGCAGATTGAAATTCTGGTCCAGCCGAATCAGTCCTTCATACAGATTTTCTATGACCAGCGGATACCCCTCACCGGCCGGATCCAGGTCAATATTAAGCCTCTGGCCGGGAGCGCGCACCCTCAGTTCCCCGCCAGGTCTGGGAACAACTGTTTCTTCCGGTTTCGTTTTCAAGGGATACGGGAAAAGAGACGAAACCGTAAAGATCAGCAATAAAACCGGGATCATACAGCCTTTGAACTTTCGCCGATGGGCTATCATCACATATAAATAATAGCTTATTAACCGGCTAAAATCACCTTTTCTTAACCGGGGCATTCATCAGCTGCCAGAACCGGGCTTTACGGGCTTAATACTTCTGACCGATTCAGGAGCGGCTGAGGTTTCTGGCCACCTCCTGCACGCGGTTGAACACACGGAAGAAATTTTTGCCCCAGATTTTCTCTATATCCTTCTCGCTGTAGCCACGCCGCAGCAGTTCAACCGTGACGTTGACCATCTGACTGACATCGTTGCAGCCAATGACACCGCCTCCGCCGTCAAAATCGGTTCCGATGCCGACATAATCAACGCCCACCAGCTTCACCACGTGGTCGATGTGGTCCACCAGGTCCTGCACCGTCGCCAGGTCCTGCGGAAAGCGTCGGTTCAACTCTTCCCATTCTTCCATGATTTTCCGGCGCTTTTCCTCATCCTGAATATTTCTCCAACTGCCAAACTTAGCCCGGAATTCGGCCAGAGCTTTATCTCTTTCCGGATTGGGTCGAGGAGTTTTAACATAGGCCGAAAGGAAGCAAATCTGGACAACCCCTCCACGCGCGGCCAGAGCTTTTATCATCTCATCCGTCAGATTACGGGGATTATCACAAACTGCCCGGGCGCAGGAATGGGAAGCGATGATCGGCGCCTGACTTACCTGAAGCACATCATAGAAGCTCTTATCGGATGCATGAGAAATATCGATGATCATCCCGACCCGGTTGCATTCACGCACCACCTCACGTCCGAATTCGCTCAACCCCCGGTCCTCCGGGTCGCTGCGGTCGGTGGAAGAATCACAGATATCATTGTCGGAAGAATGGCAGAGGGTTATGTAGCGAACTCCCAGATCATAAAAATATTTGATGAGGCTGAGGTTGCGGCCAATGGCATAGCCATTCTCAATGCCCAGGAAAGCCGCCAGTTTTCCTTCCTTCTTCAGCCGGTAAGCGTCTTCAGGCGAAAGAGCCAGCCCGATCAGCGAACGGTTGTCATCGACCATCTTCTTCACAGCTTGAATCAACTCTTCAACCCTCTTTCTGGCCTGAGCGTAACCTTCTTCTGTCCGTGGCCCCTGAGCCACAAAGGCAGCAAAAAATTCTGCGTCGAGTCCGCCTTCCTTCATCCGCGGGAGGTCTATTTTCCCGCTGCCCGGCAGGCTCGGGTCGTGCCTTTCCGCAGGATTCCAGTTTCCCCGGAGAAGCATCATGGCCGTGTCGCAATGAGTATCAAGCGTGAGTATCTTTCTGTGTATTTCCCGGGCGCTGGCTTCCAGAGATTCCGGAGTCATTTTTACCTCTGATTTTTTGCAACCGCTCGACAAGAAAAAGATTAAAATCAACCCGACCGAAAGAATCAGGCTGTTCCTTAAAAATCTGTTCTTCCTGAAGCGCATCATAACCTCCCGATATTCCCGGAATATAAAAATTTTTTCATTTTCGTTGACTCTCCGGCCTAATCCTTTCGCGGCTTCAGCCTGAAGGATTAAAAATTCAGATTATAATTCCGGGCGGCAGAGTTTGAAAACACTTTTTTCAAACCATCATCCTGACCTCATCAGCAGATAGCAACACCGACGGGGTTCGCCGTCAGTCTTGACGAAGTCAACCACCCGGAAACCGCGCTGAAAATAATGAAGAAAAACTTCTCTTGTTTTCATTCGCCAGTCTACCGGCAGCTGCCTTATTTCAGGCTTCTCAACATCGGTGAGGTTGAGCATCAGGTAAAAATCGGAGGGAACCGGAACCAGCAGAAATTCAGATTCTAGATTAAGAACCACTTCCTCCGGCACCTCCAGAACAGCCTGTCCTTTTTCTGTCGTCACCTGCTGATAGCTGACCTCAAGCACCCGGGGATAGCTTCTCAAAAAACTCTCAACTTTTTCCCGCGGGACAAAAGGACGGTGTTCCTTCCGGAGATTCCAGGACATAAAAAAACGGTCTGAAGGCACATCCGGACGATTCAGACGACCTCCATACTCTCCGTATGGAGCCACGCGGTATTCAACGACTTCCATTCCGAAATGACGGATGTTACGGTAAGCGTTAACAGCTGTTAGCGGGTCGTAGGTGCAGACCACGGTGTCAATTTGAAAAACACCCAGCAGGATTTCTTTCTGAAATTCTTTAATCATAATCCCCAGGCCGTAATTCAAACGATCAGGTCTGACTCCGAGAAACTGAGAGTAAAACCAGAGGTTTTCCGGACGGCTGAAACCGAGAGATTTGTCCTTCAACCCGACAAAACCGTAGCTGAAGCCAACCAGATGCCGGTCATCCAGCGTAAAATCGCCGTTTTCATCCTCTTCAAAAACTCCGATGAACAGACTGCTGCCCTCATGCAGGAAATTTTCGCACAGAAGGTTCCTGGTGCCGGCCAGGTGATCCTCGGCAAACTGCCAGACGGTCTGCCGCAGGTCCTCATATTTTTTGTAATCGGAAGGACGATCGCTATCTTCCACCCGGAAAAGAAATCTCCGGTCCATGACAGTCACGATTCTTTTCGGCAGGCTAATCATCGCCAGAATATTTTAGCATTTAAGAGGGAAAAATAAATTGAAAAAATTCTTATTCCGGACATCATTTTTTGTTAATATGTAAACGAACACAGGGAGGAGGTCATGCTCAGCTGGAAGAAGGCAAAAAAAATCTTACTGGCGAGCCTGCTTTTCTGGATTTTGTTGACTCCGGTTGAAGCGGTCATCGACCTGAAGAAGGTTAACCGGCCGGAGGACCTGCCGGGCGAGTTGAATTCCGTCGCCAGAGCAGGCGATTATCTGATTAACGACGGCCGCTATCTTTATCTCATCGGACAAAGCCCCCGGGATTTCAGGGAAATAACCTATCTCCCATTCCCCGAGGGTCAGGGAGCCATTCTGGCCCTGGTGCCAGCGGATTTCCCCTCAGGCAACAGACTGAATGCCGGGCAGCTCCAGATAAGGACCGGTTTTGATTATTATTATCCAGGTTACCAGCTCCTGAAAACTATACTTCCGAAGACCAGAACCGCCCCGCTTGTTCTCGAATTCAAAGCGGATTTCACCGGACGTCACCAGGAAACCGGAGAGGTCAGAACGACCTACTCCATTTACCCGGAAAAAGGACAGCTGAGGATAAAAAGTGTTTTCCGCAACAGCGGTCAGAAGGCGATCGACAATCTGACCCTCTCGGTCTATTTTAACGCGCTTCATTCTTACCATTTCAATCCCTACCATCAAAAATATTTTCCCGACCTGAATTTCCGCGTTTACCAGAAAAAAGACCTTTATCTCGCCTGGGTGAACCTCGGAAGCCAGCCGCCAGCCCTGCCTGACCGGCTTCTCCCCGGACAGCAGGTTGAATTCAACTATGCGCTGATCGTTCGCCGTGAGGTGTCCGAACTGCTGGCGGAAATTTACTCTCTGTTGAAGAGGGAGGTCAGGCCGGCAGAAATTATCGTTGGAAACCCCGGGGAAAATGAAGCAGAAATTGTCGTTGAGGAAATTCTGTCCTCTTCTGTTTTCTTCCGGCATTACTGCCGGGGAGAAATACGTCTGAACCTCTGGCTGCCTGAAGGCATCTATCGCCTGCGGGCCTCGCTTTTCCCGGCCGTGGTGGAAAAAACAATCAGAATAACCGGCACCGGAGAAAACCGCTTTGAAATTTCCCGACCGGCCACCGGACAGTTAAAAATCCGCCTGCTTGACATAAAAGGCGAGCCCCTTCCGGGAAAAATCACCTTCTTCGGTCTCGGAAATACCAGAACTCCCTATTTTCAACCCGAAAACCCTGTTGCCAGCGGTCGCAGCTGGGAAAGGTTCAAGAACGTCGTTTACGCCCATCCGCAACCGCTGGAAGTCGAGCTGGCTGCCGGGCAGTATCTGGCAATCGCTTCCTACGGGCCGTTCTACACCACCTCCGAGCGAGTGGTTGAAATCCTGGACGGTCAGAAACAGGAAATTTCTTTCCGGCTGGAAAAGGCGGTCGAGCTGAAAGGATACCTTTCGGTCGACCCTCATCTCCATACGATAAATTCCGACGGCAGTCTGAGCATCAGAGAAAGGCTTAAATCGATCGCCGCCGAGAATATCGACGTGGCCATTTCCACCGACCACAATTATGTCACCGATTACCAGCAGGAACTCAACCGGCTTCGTCTGGACTCCCGCCTGAAGGTGTTTCCGGGTGTGGAAGTCACTCCGTTGAACTCCTACCTCCATTTTAACAATTTTCCGGTAAGGATCAGACCTGAGGAGAAAACTGCCGGTTCGATAATCCCGGCTTTTGAGCGAGTTGAGGACCTCTTCCGCGCCTGCATAAAGAAAAATCCCGCATCCCTGCTTCAATTGAACCATCCGCGAGCCGGCAGGCTCGGCTATTTTGAAAACATAAAACTCGACCCGGATAGAGCTGATTCAGCTGAGGGCGACCTGGACCTTTCTTTTGACCTGATAGAAGTTATGAACGGAGCGGTGTATTACGGCGGAAACGACCAGGCAATCAAGGACTGGCTTAACCTCCTCAACAAAGGCTACTTCTTCGCGGCCGTGGGCTCTTCTGATTCCCACGGTGCCGCCGGCAGCGAACCTGGATATTCCCGGGTGGTTGTCCGCTATCCGGGCAAGTTGAGCGAACTCAGCTGGGAAGAACTGGCCTCAGCCTTGAAAAAGGGACAATCGTTCGTGACCAACGGCCCGGTGGTCGATTTCGTGGTGGACAACCTTTACCGTCCTGGCGACCTGCTGACTGCCCGAAAGGGTCGGGTTAAAGTCAGAGTCAGAGTTCTATCCGCTCCCTGGGTGGCCATTGACGAAGTCCGGCTCATCGTCAACGGTGAGAGGAAAATCATTTTCCCGGTTACGGCCACAGCAACGACCGCGGAAAAATTCGACAGAAAATTTGAGGTCGAGCTCCCGGTTGATTCCTATCTGGCGGTTGAAGCTATCGGGTTTAAGTCCCTCTATCCTGTGGTCCAGCAACCGGCTAGAAACAACAAACTTGAGGAGGCCGCGCTTCCCTATGCCCTGACCAACCCGGTTTTTGTCGACGTCGACGGAAACGGCCGTTTTGACGCGCCGCGACCGGCAAAAATAAAGACTGCAGGATCTTACGGCGACTGATTTTGACACCAGGCAGCGGTCGTGATATAAATACAGGGATTTTACCAGGAAAAAAACACGCACAGCCATGACCGAAAAAAACAATCAAAATAGAAGAATTGTATGCCTGATCAACCCGCTGGCTGCCAACAAGCGCTGGAAAAGAAGAAGAAAACTGCGGGCCGAGCTTATAAGAAGACTGCCCGGAAGCTGTCTCGACACTCCCCGGACAAAAGAAGAAACCGTGAAAATGACCCGGGAAATATGCTCTTCGGCCGAGATGGTGGTGGCTGTCGGGGGAGATGGGACCATAGCCGACGTGCTCCAGGGTATATTTGAAGCCGGCCGCCAGGACCGGGTGGTTTTCGGGGTAATTCCTTTTGGCAGCGGCAATGCTTTCCGTAAATCGCTTGGTATCCCCAGGAATCCGTTCAAGGCCATCGACTATCTTTTTGATGGCGACGTTTTCCCTATCGACCTCATCCAGCTCGAAGACCGCATCGCCGCTTTCGCCAGCGTTGGCGCCACTGCGGCGGTCACCGGGGAAAAAACCAGGCACTCAGTGCCCGGACTGATCGGCCATTTGCTGGCTGCTCGCAAATTGCTTTTTTACAGAAGGAAGGAAAGCGTTCTGGAGGTGTTTGAGGCAGTCGACAGAAAAGGTCGAGAATATGAACATTTAACCATCACCAGCCGGTTTCTCGACTGTGTCATCGGCAACAGCAATTATTTCGGCTACAGCTGGCTGGTTGCCCCTCAGGCCAGACTCGACGATGGCTATCTAGATATCATCCTTTTCGAAATGTCGCCTCTTCTTTACATCCTGCTTTTCCCTCTGATTTATTTTGGCCTGCTTCAGAAAAAACTCCGGCATTTCAGGGCGCGGGCGGTGACCATCAGAGGTGAGAACCTCGAGGTACAGTACAACGGGGAATATCTCGGGGCTCTTGAGGAGGTTAGAATAAAAGTTCTCCCTGGCGCCATTAAAGTCGCCGGCAACAGGAAAAAAGCTGCCCGATTTCTTTCAAAGAAAGAAGACCCGCCGCAAGTTTAGTCCAGCTCTTTTTTAAGCGCTTATTTCAAAAACCCCTCTAACTACGGTCAGGGGTTATTTTTTCTCTTCCTTTTTCTCGTTTCCCCAGAGTTTTCCGCCGCCCTGGGATTGCCTCCAGGCTTCCCGCCAGCGATGAATTTCCACCACCCCGACCGGCGGCATATTCTGCCTCGCTTCTTTCGGCCTCAGAGCGGGAAAGGGTTTGTGCGGTTCCTTCTGATACCAGTAAGCCACCGTGACCAGGTCCAGAACAAGACAGTTGTTGTGACCGTGTTCGATGGTAGCTCTTAAAGATTTTTCAAAAGTGATCGGCGACTCCAGGAAAAAACGATAACAGTGGGTTCGCCCGAGCCAGCCGGATTCATTATTAACCCTGGCGTAACCGAAAAGCGGATGCTGATAAATCTCTTTTGGACTCCAGGAACTGTTGAAGAAATCTTCGGTGCCGGTTCCGTGAAGCGACGGCGGCCATTTCTCGCCGTCGATAAAAAACATATCATCGCCTTCCCCGTACCACATCGGCGAGGGATTATCCACGTAATAGTTGATCCCGACAAACTGACCTTTTCCTTCGATGTCAGCAATCAGATAATTCCTCGACCCGTCGAGATTCGGAGCCTGAGGTCCGAGGACCGACCATTCGTTCTCACCATCCTCTCCCGGTTCTGTCAATTCCCGGTTCCAGAAGGCGTGGAAACGGCCAAGATCCGCGGGAATAGATTTATGCTTCTCGTAATCGATGTAATAGTAAAAAGCATTGATCGGCTGGTCTGATTGATTCTCCAGAGTGATCAGAGCTCCGTTGCTGAAAGGCATCGGGAAATAGCAGTTAAGCGCATTACCGCCACCCGGAGCCGCAGCCAGCGGCAGGCTGATGAAATTGTACTTCTCACTCCAGCCCTGACCAAAAAAATCCCCGAGCGGGCATTCGACGCTCGGATTTTTCTCCCCATCCCAGTACATCCTGAGAACAGCGTTGCGCCTGATCATCGGGTCGGGCGAGGAGAGCGTTATCCAGATGTGGGTGATGATTCCGGCACCCTCAATCCTGGCCAGTTCGGCAGTTTCCCCTGGCTGTATCCTTATAAAATCAGCGTTTTTGCCAGAACGATCATAACTGGAAATTCTCATCCGCTTGTAATTTTTCAGTTTCGCCAGGTCGTTCAGAAGGGAACTTCCGGAAAAATTTTCCTGGGCCAGCCCGGAAACGGCCATGATCAGAATGGCGGTCGACAGGATGGCAAGAATTCTTCTTATTTTCATCTTTTCCTCCTCTCTTTATGTTTGACTATATGATTATTAAACAAATTCTCTTCCCGAGTCCAAACTTTAATTTGCCCGCAGAAATTATTATTCTTATAATCACTGAAATAAGGAGGCACGGGGAAAAGATGATCACGGCGATCACCGGCGGAAGCGGATTTATCGGCCGGCGCCTGGTTGAAAGTCTGCTCCGGGACGGAGAAAAAGTGCGTCTGCTTCTGAGAAATCCTGAAAGCAGCAAGCAGGCGGAAGATTTTCCGCTGGAGCCGGTTAAAGCGGACATTCTCCGAAGAGATGAGCTGCGCCCGGCTCTTGAAGGTTGTGACAAACTCTACCATCTGGCGGCATACGCCAGAAACTGGGCGCCAGACTCGCAGACTTTTTACCGGGTAAACGTTGAGGGATTCAAGAACATTCTTGAGGTTTCCCTGGCCGCCGGAGTAAAGCGTCTGGTTTTTGTCAGTTCAGCCGTGGTCAGCGGACCTTCCGAAAATCAACCGGTTGTGGAGGAAACCAGACGGGAGCATCTCCCCTTTCTCACCGATTACGAAGCCAGCAAAGCCCTGGCCGAAAAGCTCGTGCCTGAATACATAAACCGCGGCCTGGAAATAGTGGTGGCCAGGCCGACCAGAGTTTTTGGCCCGGGCTTGCTAACAGAAGCGAACTCTGTAACCCGCCTGATCAAATATTATCTGCGGTACCGGCTGTGCCCGGTTCTCGGAGATGGCTCTCAGCTCGGAAATTACGTTTTCGTTGATGATGTGGTCAACGGATTAAAACTTCTGATGTCCCGCGGTCAGTCGGGTGAAACCTATTTTCTGGGCGGAGAGAATGTTTCTCTTTCGGGTTTCTACGACCTTCTGGAAGAAACAACCGGCCGGAAAGCGGTCCGTCTGAAAATTTCTCCGGCGGCAGCTTTTGCTCTGGCCAGACTGGAGAGCTGGAAGGCCCGATTCTTCGGAATTTATCCGCTGATCACAGAAGGCTGGGTAAAAACTTTTCTTCTCAACTGGGCAGTTTCTATCGACAAAGCCCGCCGGGAACTCGGCTATTCCCCTCGATCGCTGAAAGAAGGTTTAATGCTTACCTGTCGCTGGCTTGGCTTCAGCCTCAGAAGATAGAATTGATTTTCTTAAAACCCTGACCCTGCGTCCATTGGACAGATCTGACAGTTTTCAGTCCTGATTGACCGGCTCCTTGTTTAATTTTCTTCAGACCAGCGAGCGGAGGCGACCCTGACCGCCAGAACCGCCAGAAATCCGGTTAGAATGCCGGCGATGACATCAACTCCGTAATGGTAATCTCCGTAAACCGTGCTGATAAAGAAAAGAATGATAAGAGGAACGACCACCGGCGAAACTTTCCTCCCCGTCTTCAGAGCGAAATAAAGCATCACCGCGCCGGCGGCACAGTGAGCTGAAGGAAAGGAGCCTCCCCGGTACTGAGCGGAGCTCTCCACCAGCTCCATCAACCGGCGAAAAAACAGACCTTCTGCTGGCGTCGTATTTTCAAAATAAAACCTCGGGCTTGAGGCCGGCACCAGAAGGAAAAGCAGAAAACAAGTTACGTAGGCCAGTCCAAGAGCAAAGATATATTTCTGAAGCTCGAGCTGTCCACGCTGGCGGTAAAGCATCAAAGCCAGCCAGACGACCAGAGGCAGATAAGCCATATAAGCAAACATCATCAATTCGGTCAACCAGACCGGTCGCCAGGTTATGATTAAGTTCGGGTTGAAACCGAAAATAATCCGATCGAGCCGCGCCAGAAATTCATCCTTCCACCCGATCCCGGGAAGATTGATAACTGCTCCGGCCAGTTTATAGAGATAAGCATAACCGCCAAGAGACAGAGCTGAAAGAACAAAAAAGATTCCGGGCTTATGGTGGTATTTCTTTCTCAGCGCCGGCAGAAATGAAAACAACAGAATCGCTGGCAGGCTCAAGGCCGCGAGGTAGACCTCCGGGTTACGGTGAAGAAAATGATCAACGACAATCAAGAGAGAAAAAAAACCGATGGCAGCTATCACCAGCTTTTCAGCCGGAAAAAGACTGTCTTCGGGCAAGCTGCCGGCTGATACTTCCATGCTCACCGAACCGCCGGCCATCTTTCATCAACCCTGAACCGTCACCGTCTCAAACACCGGAGGTTTTTCTATATGGGCTTTCACCGCGCACTGCTCGGCTGCCTTGACCACGGCTTCGCGGTATTTTTCCGGAAAATCGGGCGGCAGATGTATCTCGATTCTGATTTTTTCAATCATTTTCGAAGCCTGACCTTTTTCCATCGACATCGTCAGATAGATTCCTTCAGTGGACAGACCTCTCTGCCTGCAGAAAGCCAGAGTGTAAAACCCGGCGCAGGTGGCAATCGAGGCTAAAAAAAGGTCAAACGGAGAGGGCGCTGCCCCTTCCCCTCCGGCATAGACAGGTTGATCGGTAAGAATGCTGTATCCCCTGTACTCGGCTTTAACTTTCAGGTTTCCTTCAAAGGTAACTTTTATTTTTCTGTCGTCCATACCAACCTCCAGTCAATATTTTCATCTATTTTACTCCTGAAATTGCCGCCAGGCTACCCGTACTCCGGAGAAAACCCCTCCGGCCCCTCCCCTCTGACATCCTTTCAAAATGACCTTCAATTTCACCCCCTGAGGCTATATCCTGACCGCTCTGTTGAAATATAATTGGAGAGTAACCTTGAAAGGAGGTTCGCATGAAAAGACTTACGGCTATCCTTTCGGTCGTGCTGCTTCTGCTGGCTTTTCAGACCAGCGCTCTGGCTGGAGTGCAGCTCGGTATTCGTGGGGGCGCCAGCGCCGCCAAATTGACCGGAGCGGACGTTCAGGATCTGGAAGGAACCATAAAGAATAAGCTCGGGTTCACTGCGGGCATCTTCCTGGCAATAAACATCGGGAAAATAATTACCATTCAACCAGAAGTTCTCTACACGATGAAAGGCTCTCAGATTGAAGATCCGCTGGGTGAATACACTGGCAAACTTTACGGAGATTATGTCGAAATTCCTCTGCTCCTTAAAATAAGAATCCCGACTCCTGGAATTCAGCCAGCCGTCTTTGCCGGACCGTCTGTGGGTTTCAAGCTGAAGGAAAAACTTCAGATCAACGGACAGGATATTCCACTTGAAGAAAGGCTACTGGAAAACAACGACTATGGCGCGATTTTTGGAGCAGGTCTGGATTTCGGACGGCATTTCATGATCGACATCAGATACAGCCTCGGTCTGAAAAAGGTCCTCACAGCCATCGAGGAAGGGACACAACCTGACGTTAAAAATGGCGTCTGGTCAGCCACGATCGGCATAGCCTTTTAAGATTCGCCGGCAGCAAGAAGCAAACACTCGAAATTAAAAGCCCCTCTATAAAAAGAGGGGCTTTTTAATTTTACAGGCAGAGAATTTTACACATAACCACCCACCGGCCGATCAACCCTCGCCTGCCTGATAACCGGGTTTTAACTTCCCCGTAACTCTACAGTCGCCCTTCTACCATCTGGTAAAAATGGCGTTTCAGGCAGAAAACCTCTCCTCCGGCTTTTTTCGGGATAATTAAAAATGTTAACGAGACTACGACCTCAATGGAAAACTTCAGGTTATGGTTATCAGATATCTGGTTCCGGAGGTTCTGTCCACTTCCAGCCGGGCGCCGAGTTGATCCCGCAGAAGTTCTAACAGCTCCATGCCAAAAGTCTTGCTCGTTTCCGGGGTATAATCTTCCGGAAGTCCCACTCCATCATCGCTTATTTCCAGCTTCAAACCTGAAGGTTCAATTTTACTCAGAACAACCTTAAGCCTACCGCGCCGGTCTCCGGGAAAGGCATGCTTGAAACAATTCGAAATTATTTCGCTGGCCATCAATCCGAGGGGTATAGCCTTACCTATATCGAGTTCTACCGGTTGCAGTTGAGTTTCAATGGCAACTTTTTCCTGACTCTGACGGTGAGCGTTATAAAGGTGGACCACCAATTTCTCCAGATAACCGGCAAAATCAATTTTCGCCAGGTTGGCGGAACGGTAAAGCTGTTCATGCACAATGGCCATCGAACGGATTCTGCTCTGGCAGTCTTTGAGAATGGAAGTAAGTTCAGAGTTTTTCGAGTGGTAGGCCTGGAGGTTGAGCAGGCTGCAGATGACCTGCATGTTATTTTTAACCCGGTGGTGAATTTCCCTCAGCAGCGCTTCCTTCTCTTTCACCGAGGACTCCAGCGCCTGTTCCATGGCCACTCTGTTCGATATATCTCTGGCAATGCCGCACAGTCCGTAAATTTCTCCTTTTTTATTCCGCAGAGGAACTTGAGTCACGTTGAGTATTACCTTCCGGCCTCTGTAATCAAAACTGACATCTTCACGAACAACTTCTCCCCGGAGTACTCTGTCAAACCTTTCCCGGGCAGAAGGCCAGCTTTCTTCAGGATACAACGCCGCCATGTTCTTTCCGGCCACCTCTTCAGGGGACACCCCGAAGTATTCTTGAGCGGCTCTGTTGAATAGCAATATCCTGTAATCTTTATCCAGAATGAAGATGATGTCTTCGGCGCTGTCGATAACCGTCTGCAGGAGTTCCTGCTGGGCCGTCAGTCTCAATTCGGCTTCCTTCTTTTCCGTAATGTCTTCAACAATCCCTTCATAATAGAGCGTCTTCCCGTTTTCATCCTTTATGGCTCTGGCGCTCTCTCTTACATAGATGAAAGAGCCGTCCTTTCTTTTCCAGGCAGCTTCCAGGCCCCTTAATTCTCCATATTTTTCTATCTGCTCTATAAACAATTCACGCGGATAGGAAGGCTCGAAGCTTTCTTTTTCCAGACTTCTGGTCGCCAGTTCTTCAAAGCTTTCATAGCCGAGCATTCTGATCAGGGCTGGATTGGCCAGCAAAATACGGCCATCAGGAGAAGTGCGGTAGATGCCCACGGTGGCATTTTCAAAAAGGCTTCTGAAGCTTCTCTCGCTTTCCTTCAGCCGTTCTTCAGCTTCTTTCATACCGGTGATATTCCGGCTTATTCCTACTATTCCGATGAGATTACCGTCCTTATCAAAAACCGGAGATTTGATGGTCTCAAAATATATTTTCCGGCCGTTATTATCGTTAAGGCTTTCATAAAATCGCAGAGATCTTTTCTGTTTTAAAACCTCCGCGTCCGATTGCCGGCACTGGAGAGCCAGTTCGGGCGGGAATATCTCTTCATCCCTTTTTCCGATTATTCTTTCCCGGGTTAACCCGGTCAGCTCTTCCATCGCCCGGTTGACGATCAGGTTTCTGCCCTCCTGATCCTTGAAATAAATTACATCTGGCAGAGCTTCCAGCAGGGAGGCAAACCGGGCGTTGGCTTCCCTCAGCTCCTTCTCCATCCTGACTCTTTCCGTTACGTCATGAATGATCCCGTAAAATCCCGTTGGTTCTCCGGCTTCGTTCCGGAAAAGAGCGACTGAAAATTCTATGACGTGAAGCTGGTCGTTAATGTCCCTGACCTGAGCCTGAACCCCGAGCCTGGCCTGCCCGGTTCTGAACACCTCATTGAAAATGCTGAACACCTTTTCCACGCTTTCCGGCACAAGGAAATCCCGGTAACTCCGGCCGAGCATTTCTTCCCGGCTGCGGCCCCAGGCTCTGGCCAGAGCTTTATTCACAAAAGTGAATCGGCCTTTCAGATCCACTTCATAATAACCATCTCGCATCCCGTCAAGAATCAACGTGGTCTTTTCGGCCTGAGTGGTCAGGGCTCTGGCCTTCTGTCGCTCAGCCAGAGCCGAACCGATAAAACGGACCAAAAAGCTCAGAAAATCTATCTCCTCTTTTTTGAAGGCCCCCTTTCTCCGGTCGATAATATCCAGCAGACCGAGAATATCATTCCGGAAGGTTATCGGAAAGCAGGCTTCTGAACCGGCTTTAAGTCCGGGAACAGGAATAAAATCCTTATGGCTGGAAACATCCTGGACGACAAGCGGCGAGTGGTTTCTGATGGCCTTACCCATAAGCCCCTGAGTGATTTTCTGTCTGTAGCCGGTCGGAATTTCTCCCCCGTCGTTAATCCATCCCCGCTGATAATACAATTCCTGCGTCTCTTCATCATAAAGAAAAATCGTTACCCTTCCGTGACCGAAAGTCTGGCCAAGAAGTCTGGCCGTTTCTTCCAGAAATTTCTCTAAATGATTCTCCCTGTCGGCCACCTCCCGGAGCCCGCGGAAGAGCTGGAGAAGGCGGCGGTTGAATCTTACACACGATTCTCCGGCTTCTGGCTTACTACTGCTGCGGGATTTTCCTGGCATCGGCCGAACCCCTTCATCCTGTATAAGCAGCTATAATATAAAACAGAAATCCCGCTTCAGGCAAATTTTAACTCAAAGAAACGGGTGGGGGCCGGATGAAGCCTGACAAATCATTGACTTCGCCCTTGCTCCCCGTGGTAAGAACAGAAAATATCTCCGGACCGCCAGGAATTTCGCCCGCTCAACTCCCTGAAAATGGTTAGAAAATATAAGCCGATGCAGTTTCGCGGCAAAGCTGAGAACTTAATGAAAACGGCATTAATCAGAATTATCACAGGTCTCCCCTCAAACATAACTCATTCTTTTTTTCAATTTTTTCCTCCCGGATCAACTTCCCTTTTAAGCCGTGGCGCGGCAAAGAGCGGGAGCCGCAGAACAAATTAATTCAATTTTTCGGAAAATTTTTAGCCCGTCTAATGACGCAAATTAGCGAAAAAAGCGTCTGACTTCAGGAAAAAATCGCTTGTTTAGTTTATTATTTTTCGCCCTTAAAATCGTCGCTGGCGCTTTTCCCCTCCAGATAGTTAAAAGCCTCATCCATTGCCTGATGGTCGCCAACCAGCACCAGAATATCACGTTCGAGCAAACGGAATTCGGCGCCGGGACCGCTGTGGGTCTTTTCGTTCCTGACCACGGCGATCACGGTCACTCCCGTTTTCCCCCGAAGGTCGAGTTCTCCCAGGGTTCTGCCCGCGAGCCAGGAACCGGCCGGAACCAGAAACGTCTCCACCACCCCGGCTTCCAGGTAATCATAAATTTTCTCCGCAAGGCGCCGCGACGACGACCGGGCTCCTCTGAGCAGGCCGTATCTTTCGCTTCGTATGATCTGAACCTGGGTGTTGATGATATTCCTCGGCAAATGGTATTTTTCCAGCACCCGAACAAAAATTTCTATCGAAGTCTCAAACTCTTCCGGAATGACGTCGCTGGCTCCGAGCGAATAGAGCTCTTCGATTTCCGAGGCAAAACGCGTGCGAACTATTATGAACGCCTCGGGATTCAACTTTCTGGCAATGCTTACCGTCCGTCTGGCGGCCGCCGGGTCGGAGACAGCCACCACCAGAGCTCTGGCGGAAGCTATGCCAGCTTCCTTCAGAATCAGTTCGCTCGAGACGTCACCAAAAATGATTGGCTCTCCGGCTCCCTGAGCTTCCCGGCAGGTTTCCGGGTTGAGCTCTATCACCACGTAGGAAATTCCCGTTTCCTTCAAAACCCTGGCCAGGTTCCGACCGTTCAGCCCGAATCCGGCGATTATCACGTGATCCTTAAGTTTTTTACCGTCTGGAACTGGAAAATCGGACAACAACGGACGAAATGCCCGCCGCTGAATTTTTTCTACCGCTTCCACCAGCCAGGGACCGAAAGAGAGAAGCAGCGGGGTGGCTAAAATGGTCAGGACCGATGAAGCCACAAAAATCTGAAAGATTTTTCCTCCAAGAAGACCGTTTTCCCGGCTGACACCGGCCAGAACAAACGAGAATTCTCCTATCTGCGCCAGTCCGAGAGCGGTGAGAAGGGCCACCCGGAAATTAAATTTCATCAACCTTACCGTCAGGAAAACTACCGCCAGTTTGATAAGGATGATACCGGCCACCACTGCCAGGACCGACCATCTTAATTTCCAGGCAAGGCGGGTGTCGAGCAGCATCCCGATCGAAACAAAAAACAGACTGTTGAAAACATCCTTGAAGGGCAGAATGTCGGAGACCATCTGATGGCTGTAAGGCGATTCAGAAATGATCACTCCGGCTAAAAAAGCTCCAAGCGCCAGGGACAACCCGAGCGAGGAGGTGAGATAAGCCATTCCGAGACAGGCAAAAAGAGCTGACAGGAGAAATATTTCCTTTATCCTGGTTCTGACGATGATCGAGATGACTGCCGGCATTACTTTTCTGGCGATGAAAAACACCAGAACCACCGCTCCCAGGCTCAGCAGAAAGCGCCCTCCCAGGTCGATGAAGGAGACAGCTGCCAGATTGGCCAGGAGTGGAATAAGGGCGAGCATCGGGACGAGTGCCATGTCCTGAAAAATAAGAATACCGAGAGAAATCTGTCCGTGCGGAGCCTCGAGCTGTCTCCTGTCAGCCAGCAGTTTCATCGCCACCGCGGTCGAACTCAAGGCCACCAGAAATCCGAAAACTACCGCTTCCTCCGCCGCTGCCCCGAGCAATCTCGATATCGCAGCCACAACCATCACGGTCATCAAAAGCTGCAAACTCCCGCCGACCCAGAAAAATCGCTGGATTCTCTGCAGCCGCTCGAGCGAAAACTCGATGCCGATGACAAAAAGCAGCATCATCACTCCGACCTCAGCCAGAGCGCTTATCATCCGCAGATCTTTAACCAGCCCGAGCCCGCCAGGTCCGATCAGAATACCGGTAATCAAAAATCCGACCACCGCCGGAATCCTGAGACGATGGAAAAGAACGATGACTAAAATTGAAGCGAGCAGAACAATCAGCAGCTCGGCCAGCAGGAAAAGGCTCATGTTAATTCCGTCGAAAAAGTCTAATCGAACTTTTCATAATTACAATAAAACCGTACAGATAGCAAACGGTTCAAAGAATCAGGTGCGGTTATTTATGGCAAAAAGCGCGGTGATGAAACGATTGACCTCCAGCATATCAGCCAGTTCCACCTCAACCTTTTTGCCGCCGGTTCGCTTGACCCAGGGGAGATAGGCGGTTGTTTCGGCATCAAAAATATTCTTGAAGGCGATTTCCAGGCGAACCGGAGTCTGCACTTTATAAGGTTTCAGCTCCTTGATTTTCCTCACCGCCAGTTCGGCTTTCTTTCTTATTTCCGCCTGAATCGTTTTCGGATGAGGAGACATGGCTGAAAGGAACCCGAGCGACTGTTTTGTCATCACCGTCTCCACTCCGGGAAAATTCTCCTTAGCTTCCGCCACCACATTCTGGTCGCCGCACACCAGAATAACCGGAACGTCAAAATGACCGGCCACCGCCGCGTTAAACAGCGCCTCGGACACCACTCGGCCGTTAATTTTTATTTCCTCAAATTTTGTCCCCCAGATGGTATGAGCCAGGTTCCCCTGAGGAGTTCCTTCTTTCGGATGATAACCGATAAATATCACGCCGTCAAAGCTGGCATCGATTCCTTCCATCTGAAGAAGCGGACGCGGAAATGACCTGATGAGAAAGGCTTTCTCATTCAGGTCTTCGGGAATGATATTCTGGGCATTCCCGTGAGAATCCGAAACTATAATCTCCCCGGCCCCGGCCGCCAGGCAACCTTCGATGGCCGCGTTGACTTCGGCCGTCATCAATCTGCGGCCGCGCTCGTAATCAAACTGGCCAGCAGCGGTCTGAGCGTTAACCACATGAGCAATGCCTTCGATATCAACCGATATATATATCTTCGGTTTTTTCACCTGGGCCGGCGCTGGCCCGACCAGAAGAAAAATCAGAGCCAGGGAAACCATTATCAGGAATAATTTCTGCCTCATACTGACCTCCTCCTTTTATCATTTTGTTTTTCTTTTCGGAGCGGCGATAAAATCTTTTTCCCGGAGCTCCAGGCGAAGCGGCCAGGGGTCTTCCCAGGGTTTCTTGAAGGCAAATCCCGCAACCACCCATAGAACCCCGGGTTCGGGTTCAAAAACGTAAGGATAGCTCAGCTGTCCGCCAGGCTGTTTAGCTATGACCACCGGCTCGGCCCAGTGAAAGCCATCGTCGGAGAAAGAAATACTGAGCTCCTCGCGATGCCAGGAAGCTGGAAGTTCAGAATGAAACGGAGTCGGACGGGTTTTTGGCCAGAGTCGGTCTTCCGGGTTGAGCCTGTTCCAGACGAGAACCAGACGCCCGCTTCTGAGCCTCAAAAGATAGCCGGGCGAACTGCTCGCGTCTATCGATGAAGGCTGAATCGTCCGCCAGTACTTGCCGTCATCCGAGATGGCCTGCCAGAACCGGTCAAAGCCGGTCCTGATGAGCATCAGCAACCGTCCGTCGGGAAGTTCGGCCACCGACGGCGCCTTCGAGCCGACGGTG
>JASEFX010000105.1 GCA_030018265.1 Candidatus Saccharicenans sp. | reverse complement strand
CGTGCCCGCCGCAGTAAAGGTTTATTGGAAATCCGGCTTCCAGCAGAACCCGGGATAGTTTTCTCCCCGGCCTGGTTTGAAGCTCAACAACTTCTACCCCCTCAGTTATTCTTACGTTGATTTCCTTCACTTTTGCGCTCAAAGTCCTGAATGTTCTTTCCAACCCTTTTTATTGTAATATTCTTTCTGTTATTTTAAATCCAAAAACCCGAAAAAACAGAAAAATCAAATTTCTTCCAGCTGGTGATAATCTATCTTCGACCAAGGCAAAAACCTTCCTGTTTATTTTCCAACCTTCAATCCGTTTAAGCCATTTTTGAATATAGTGCCTGAAGCCCCCTCGTTACTCTGGATACCAGGTCTTAACCTGAGAGAGGGTTTCTCTTGCCTTTTTTCCCTAGGTTGAGTATGATCAAAGCGGGCAAAGAAAAGCTTAACGCATCTTATGGACAATGCCATGAAATGTCCGCAATGCGGGAAGGATAACACTTCTGATTCTCCAGTTATGCAAGACCTGCGAGGCGCCGCTGTTCC
>JASEFX010000104.1 GCA_030018265.1 Candidatus Saccharicenans sp. | reverse complement strand
AAGGTCTTTCCCAGCTGCCGGTTCACCACTACGTCGCTCCCGGATACTCCCCTTACCCTGGATACCATGTCTTAACCTGAAAGAAAATTGCGCTTGACAGGATATCTAAAAGAGAATAAAAATATTTTTAGCGGGGGTAAAAAACCCACCTTGTGCAAAGGAGGAAAAACCATGAAAAAGGCATTAGTGTCAGTAATTTCCATTTTACTCATGTTGGGCATTCTGTCAGGACTGGCTTCAGCCTGGGAGAGGGGGACTCACGCTTTTATCGCTCACAAACTCAAAAAAGCCAGCGGCCCGTATGACATCGAAGAAATGTACGGAGCGATGGCACCCGACGCTTTTAACTACCTGTTTACACCCCCTTACATTCTTTACCGTGATTTTCTGTATGACCAGACGCACCATCATTTCCTGAAGATTCAAAACGCCGTAAAATACGGCTACGAAAAGGCAAGTTCCTATGGGTTCATAAGCCATAACAATCTCTGGGGCGCGGACTCGACCGCTCATAACGCTTCCCTCACTCTTCTTCCTGATG
>JASEFX010000103.1 GCA_030018265.1 Candidatus Saccharicenans sp. | reverse complement strand
CTGGAAGATCCTCTTCAACCTGCGAGAGAGGGAGGAGAAAAATACAGGATTGCTGTTTCAATCCTTGTTTTTCTGGAAGATCCTCTTCAACTCTATTATACTTCCGTCCACCCCCTGGGAAATCCCAGTTTCAATCCTTGTTTTTCTGGAAGATCCTCTTCAACAGGATTCAACGGCTTCCATGTATCTTCAAGCACCCAGAGTTTCAATCCTTGTTTTTCTGGAAGATCCTCTTCAACATACCAATATTAATGTTATCGGTGTGCCTATTTTCTGGTTTCAATCCTTGTTTTTCTGGAAGATCCTCTTCAACCTCATTTTTTATTCTCCTTATCCGAAAATATTTTTGTTTCAATCCTTGTTTTTCTGGAAGATCCTCTTCAACTATGTCATATTACCCAAGGGAATTAAACCTTATACAGTTTCAATCCTTGTTTTTCTGGAAGATCCTCTTCAACCCACAACAACGGGAACGGATGGGGAAAAGCTGAAGGAAATAGTTTCAATCCTTGTTTTTCTGGAAGATCCTCTTCAACAACAGGTCGGTTGAGCTGGT
>JASEFX010000102.1 GCA_030018265.1 Candidatus Saccharicenans sp. | reverse complement strand
GAGTTTCAATCCTTGTTTTTCTGGAAGATCCTCTTCAACTTCATAGGGAATATTATTATTCTCGAGAAGAGAAATCAGTTTCAATCCTTGTTTTTCTGGAAGATCCTCTTCAACATGATTATCAGGGTATGAGTCCGCTTGCTCCAGCCAGTTTCAATCCTTGTTTTTCTGGAAGATCCTCTTCAACTTGATCGAGAAATTGAGGATGTCGGAATCTGTTCCGTTTCAATCCTTGTTTTTCTGGAAGATCCTCTTCAACCCGCACATCGCCTGATTTTCTCCTCAATAGAAAAAGTTTCAATCCTTGTTTTTCTGGAAGATCCTCTTCAACTCGCATAAGACCGGGCATATATATCAATCCTGTCGGGTTTCAATCCTTGTTTTTCTGGAAGATCCTCTTCAACCATCTCCTTCAGCCACGGTGCCGCCTCCTCATCGGGATGTTTCAATCCTTGTTTTTCTGGAAGATCCTCTTCAACCCCACGGCTCAACCTTCGAGATGGGAACTTTTCTGAGTTTCAATCCTTGTTTTTCTGGAAGATCCTCTTCAACGTTCATAGGGA
>JASEFX010000101.1 GCA_030018265.1 Candidatus Saccharicenans sp. | reverse complement strand
GAGAAAGTGCAAAAAATGGTTTCAATCCTTGTTTTTCTGGAAGATCCTCTTCAACTCTTTTCTCCTTACGGTTCAAGATATATCTCAAATTGAAAAGTTTCAATCCTTGTTTTTCTGGAAGATCCTCTTCAACAGGAGACTTTTATTAAGCGGGCGGTTAAGATTCCAGCCTAGTTTCAATCCTTGTTTTTCTGGAAGATCCTCTTCAACCCATCAAGCCCAACTCGATCCTCATGCCACGGATCGGTTTCAATCCTTGTTTTTCTGGAAGATCCTCTTCAACTATGAGTTTTTTCAATGTTTCATTATCCGGATTAATGAGGTTTCAATCCTTGTTTTTCTGGAAGATCCTCTTCAACTTGGGTCATCCTGGGCGATGCCCCCTACCTCATGGAGTTTCAATCCTTGTTTTTCTGGAAGATCCTCTTCAACCGGATGAGGAAGTTTGATATGACATATTTCCTCGGGTGGTTTCAATCCTTGTTTTTCTGGAAGATCCTCTTCAACCTGCCCTTCCCTCAGAGAAGAGAGGAGGAGCAGCCCAAGTTTCAATCCTTGTTTTTCTGGAAGATCCTCTTCAACTACGGAAGATAAAACCGA
>JASEFX010000100.1 GCA_030018265.1 Candidatus Saccharicenans sp. | reverse complement strand
CCCGGCGCAGCCCGTGCTCGTCGGAAACTTTCATCAGATTGGCGTCGTTGATCATGGCGCCGGCCTGGTTGAAATGCACGTGGGCGTCGATGATTCCGGGGGTAACGAAGGCTCTTTTCAGGTCGATGACCCTGGTTTCGGGACCGCGGTAGCGGAGGGCTTTTTTATCGCTGGCGCAGACGTCTATGATTTTGTTTACCTTGATCACCAGAGCCGAAGCCTGGGGGAGGTCGGGCTCCATCGTGCAGATTTCTCCGTTTATGAGTATCAGGTCGGCAACTTCTTCAGCCTGGCGGAAACAGCAAGTTACGCCAATCAGCATGGCTATAATCAGGATAAAAAACAGAAGAAGAGAAGATTTGATGACAAGGCGGATTTTTCTCATGGTCAACTCCATGGTTGAGTTTTCTTTTGCGCCGAATCTCGGAAAAAGAGAATCAAGAATTATTAATATAGAGATTGCCTCAGAAATGCAACCAAAAATTATCTCTTTAACCTCCAGAATCCTGACGAATAGGGATGTCAGGCGAAGGCGGAGGGCCGGTCAGCCGGCTGTCCAGGCCAGCATTTAAAAAAAGCTGAGATAATGTGGAATAAGTGAGGCAGGTTTGCGGAAGAGAAAGGGGGACACTTTAAGATGTCCCCGATTTTTATTTAATTTTTCCCCTTGAAAATGAC